>JAGAYY010000038.1 GCA_017940265.1 Bacilli bacterium
AGTCCACCATTTGTTTTGCGACTTTTAAGGCACTGAAGAATGAATAAGCATCACTATTACCATGCGCTTTAACAACAACACCATTGATACCTAAAAGCATCGCACCACCAACTGACTTATAGTCCATTGTTTCAGACATATCTTTAAAGCCTTTACGAACATGCAGATAGCCTAACTTTGTCCATAGGTTCTTTTTAAAGTTAGCTTTAATCATTCCAGACATCATCTTAGCGATGCCTTCCATACCTTTTAATAAGACATTACCAGAGAAGCCATCACACACAATGACATCACAGTCACCATTTAAAACATCTCTAGCTTCCATATTGCCTTGGAAACCATCAAATTTATCTTCTAAGAACAATTTATGTGCTTCTTTCACTAGAGGTGAACCTTTGTGGGCTTCACTACCATTACTTAATAAATAAACTTTAGGTTCTTTAACGCTAAATAAGGCTTGATCATAGGCTTTACCCATATAGCCAAATTGTAATAATTCTTCAGCGTTATTTTCATTATTAGCGCCAACATCTAGAACGACGACTTTCTTACCTTTAATCTTGGTTGGGAAAGCTGTGACTAAAGCAGAACGTTTTACTCCAGGAATTGTTTTAAGAATTAAAGTAGCAGCGCTTAAGAAGCCACCAGTTGAACCAGCGGAAATAACCGCATCAAATCCTTCTTCTTTCATTGTGCTGATAGCTTTGCACATAGAAGAATTTTTCATTCTTAAAACTTCTAAGGCTCCCGCTTCCATTGGAACGACATCAGGAGCGTTAGCGATACGGCATAAACCATTTAGTTCTTGTAGCTCTTCTTCTTTACCAAAGACCACTAGTTCATTGCCTGGATATTTATTTAAGAATTCTTTGACAGCTTCGATAACTGGTTTACTACCGTTATCTCCACCCATCGCATCAATCGCTATTTTCATAATTAAATCCTCGATTTAATATTCTAGCATGATTAAGCGAATACTCCTAAAGAAAAAATAACTGTCTGTAAAGAACAGTCATTTTTATTAGCAGCAGTGCTCGAATATGCCTAGATTGACATTATAAATATCTAGCTTTTCATCAGTAGTGATTTTAAAACCGAAATCTACTTGATAAGAATTATATGTCTCATCTTCATAGAATGGTCCCATGTCACGAGGTTCCATTCCTTTATCAATCGCTAAATAATTTTGCTGAAAATGTATTTGCTTGTTCTTTTAACTACTTTGTTAGTGACTAATTCTAAATTAATAGTTTTATCATCCTGTGGTTCAATCGCTAAAGCGCGGTGATGATCGATATTAGTTAATCTAGTTTTAACTCCATCAGGGAAGTAATCTGTAAAAAGATGCACTCCTTGATAATCAGTAATGAGTTTTAATTGATATTTATTGCTCTGCAATAATACTTCATTTTCTTTTAATGAGAAATAATTATCAATATCGCCATATTTCATCACATTAGTGAATTCAATGAAATTATATTTATCTTTGATTTCTTCTTTTCCTTTAGCTAGTAATTTTTCATCATAAATGACATAAGAATCACTATTGAGTTTTAATGATAATTCGTTAATATCTTTAGCACCTAAGCAGAAGAAAGAATGATTTGTTAAAGAAGCTTCCATCTTTTGATCAGGAATGATTTCGGTTTCGGTAATAAGTTCGTTATCAATTAAAGTATATATGACTTTAATTTTTAATGTTCCTTCATTAGAAGATTCGTCTCCTAAAGAGACATAAGTAAATGTGACTTTGTTATCTTCTTTAACACAGTTAAATTCTTGATGGCATAAGCCATGTGGACCACCATGAAGAATGATTTTATTATCTTTTTTTATTCTTCCAGTAACACGACCAATAGTCTTGTTATAAAAGACTCCTTCTTTATCAAAGTCTTGTTCGTTAATAGGAGATAGCATCATATCGTTATTATCATAAATAAGACGATAAATAGCCGCTCCTAAGGAGCATAAAGTAACAGTAATTTTATCATTTTTAAGTTCAATAAATTTCATTATTATGCCTTCTTGATATCTTCTTGATTGATTAATGATATAGCGTATTTAATCAGCCATTGATATTTTTTATCTTCCTTATTCTTAATTATTTCTTTAGCGTCATCTCTAGCCACCACAAAAATCTTGTAGTCATCAATAATATTTAAGAATGCAAAGTCTGGGATACCAGATTGTTTTAAACCAGTTAATTCACCTGGCCCTCTTTGTTTCATATCTTCTTCAGCGATAGCAAAGCCATCTTCACTTCTAGTTAAGATGTCTAACTTATCCGCATCTTCTTCATTAGTCACTAAGATGCAGAAACTCTTTGAACCATCACGGCCAATACGGCCTCTTAATTGATGGAGAGAGGCTAAACCAAAATGTGTTGCATCATAGATGATCATTGTATTAGCGTTTTTCACATCAATACCAACTTCGACGACTTGAGTGGACACTAAGATTTTGATTTCACCTTTATAGAATTTATCTAAAACTTGTTCTTTTTCTTCTTGTTTCATTTTGCCGTGTAATAGACCCACTGCCGCTCTATATCTAAAAGCGTATTTAGCGTAGAGCTGTTCAACAGAAAATCTTCCATCTTCACTAAAATCAATAAGTGGCGCGATGACATAAACTTGTTTGTCATTAGACAAAGCGTAATCCACAGCTTTAAAGATGCGTTCATTATCACTCTTAAAGATCATTGTTTTTACATCTCTTTTAGTGGATGGGAACGTATATAAAGTAGAGATATCTAAATCACCATAAAGCGTTAACGCTAAGGAACGAGGAATTGGAGTGGCGGACATCATTAATAAATCAGCGTGCTCGCCTTTATTAGCAAGAGCAATTCTTTGGTTCACGCCAAAGCGATGTTGCTCATCAATAACCACTAATCCTAATGACGAATATTGGACGTCTTTAGAGAATAATGTATGCGTACCAATAATAATATCAATATAACCTTCTCTTAAATCATCTTTGATTTGTTTTTTCTCACTGGCTGGAGTTGAACCTAATAACAAAGCAATCTTTAATTTTGTGTCTTTAAAGAGTTTTAATGCATTTGCGTAATGTTGTCTCGCTAGAGCATCTGTCGGCGCCATTAAAGCGGCTTGATCACCTCTTAAGTGATTGGCGTACATCGCCACAAAGCACACTAAAGTTTTACCTGTACCAACATCGCCTTGAAGCAAACGATACATGAGACCATTTTGATTCATATCTTCAATGATTTCCTTTGAAGCGGTCAATTGGTCTTCGGTTAATTTATAAGGGAGGGAATCTAAAAATGGTTGACATATGTCTATATCAATTGGTTCTTTTCTAATTTTAGATAAAGATTTATTACTTTCTCTAATTAATTGGTTTTTAAGTGAGAAAAGTAATGCTTCTTCATATTTTAAATGGCGGAGAGCTTGTTGAATCTCTTGATAACTATGAGGATGATGCGCCCAATTAAGGGCTACTTCCTTATTAACTAAGTGATATTTATTAATATAATCATAAGGCACTAGAGGGTAGATTTTACCTTGCAGTTCATTTAATGCTTTAAGTGCTAATTTAGCGAATAAATAGTTTTGAAACTCTTTAGGAAGCGAGTAGACAGGCTTTAACCTCTCTTCGTTAGGCACTTCACCTTTTAATATCTTTTGGCCATCGATTTCATTTCTTTTCAAATTGAATGTGCCGATGATGGAATATTCTCCATCAATCTTGACCATATTATTAAGGTATGGTTGATTAAAAAATACGACTTTGTAGTAGCGGCGGTTTTGACTCATGAAATCAAAAGTGGAAACTGTCACTCCTTTAGCTTTAATAATTTTAGGAATAGAAATGACCTTACCAAAAAGAACCACTTTTTGTTTGTCTTTTAAATCTTTCTCTTCTGTATAAGAAAAATCTTCATATCTTCTAGGGAGATGATTGATGACATCATATAGGGTAAAGATGCCCATTTGTCCGAGCAAATAGTTAAGACGTGGAGATTTGGTTAGTTTATCCATAAGTTAATTATGAATAATTATCCTTAGAATTCCAATAATAAAATGCTGCAAATTACGCTGAAAAAAAGTCATTCTGTGACATATATTTTGATATTTACTTATCAGTTCTTTAAAGTATAGTTGGTGAGAAGAAATTATGAACATTAATAAAAATTGGGTGTTTTATCGTTTAAATGAACCTGAAAAAAAGATAAACGTTGATTTGCCATATGACGCCATGCTTAGAGAGCCAAGAGATATCTCTCATTTAGGGGGAGACAAGGTCTCATTTTTTAAAGGCGATAATTATGGTTATGAAAAAATCATTAATATTGAAAAGAAAGATCATGTTTTCTATTTGGAATTTGAAGGTGTCTACCACCATCCAATTATCTATATAAACGGGAAACAAATATATGAAAGAGAATATGGCTATATTGGTTTTGTCATTAACATTACTGATTATTTAAAAGATGGAGATAATCTCATTAAAGTGACTGCAAAAAACGATGATCAGCCTAACTCTAGATGGTATTCTGGAGGAGGCATCTACCGTAATGTTCACTTGCATGTTTTGCCAAAGGTCCATATCATTCCTCAGTCATTTAAAATCAACACCCTTGATTACAAATTAGGAAAAATTGAATTTAAGACTAAATTAAATAAAGAAGCTGATTTGTTTTTAGAAATATTTGATAAAGATAACGTCTTAATGTTAGAGAAGAAATATCACGCATCTGATATCAATGATGAATTAATTATTGATGCCGCTAAACTATGGGATGTAGATAATCCATATTTATATACCGCTAAAATCAAAATAGAAGATCAAGAAGAATCCTTGAGATTTGGTATTAGAGGTATTGAATTAGATAAAGAGAAAGGCCTATTAATTAATGGTAATAGAACCATCCTTTATGGTGCTTGTATCCATAGTGATAATGCTTTATTAGGCGCAGAGAGTTATCGCGAAGTTGAATATCGTAAAGTCAGGCAACTTAAAGAACTTGGTTATAACGCTGTTAGAAGTGCGCACAACCCAGTATGCAAAGACTTTTTAGATGCTTGTGATGAACTTGGTTTATACGTCATGGATGAATACTGCGACTGCTGGTACATCCATAAAACAAAATTTGGTTATTCCAATTTCATGGAAGATAACTATGAACAAGACTTATTAGATATTGTTGAAAAGGATTATTCCCATCCTTCTGTTATTTTATATTCAACCGGAAACGAAGTTAGTGAAACTAGTGAAAAAAGAGGCATTGAACTCCAAGGTAAAATGAATGAGATTTTACATAAGCTTGATAATTCCAGATTAACAACATGCGGCATTAATGTTTTCTTTAACGGCATTGCTCATACCCCTATTGCCACATATTCCAATAAAAAAGCTGAAGATGAATTTAAAAGCAAACCAAAGGTTGAAGGCAGTTCCGATATCTTTAATACACTAGGCAATATGTTAGGTGCGGGCTTTATGAAAAGAGGGGCCACTCTTCATATTGTTGATAAGAATACCAGAGGAGCCTTTGCTAACATGGATGTCGCTGGTTATAACTATGGTATCCTCCGCTATAAAAAAGACGCTAAAAAATATCCTAATAGATTTATATGTGGTACAGAAACTTTCGTCTCTGATGCTGCACTTTTCTATGAAATAGCGCATCAAATTCCTCGTGTCATTGGTGATTTTGTGTGGACGGGATTAGATTATTTAGGTGAAGCTGGTTTTGCTAGTGAAATCAACAACAAAGATTTTGAATATTTAAAAGATCGTTCTGGCTGGCTCACCGATGAAGGCGGAAGAAAAGATATATGTGGAGATACCACAAGTGAAGGCGATTATACTATGGTTGTCTTTAGAAAGAAAGTTATCGATATCGGTGTTGTTTCTCCTTATGACATTAGATGTAAATGTAAAAAAGCGGCATGGAGATTCAATCATGCGGTGCGCAGCTATTCATTTCCTGGCGAAGAAAAAAATAAGTGCACATTCTATGTCTATTCCTATGCCCCAATGATTGAGTTTTATCAAAATAATAAATGCATTAAAAAGGCAAAAATCGATCCAAAGAAGTGCTTTGTAAAGTTTAATGGAAAATACATCCCTGGCACTATTAAAGCGGTGGCTAAAGATTTAAATGGCAACGTTTTAAGTGAGGTTTCATTAAAGACCGCTGGTGAAGATATCAAACTTAGATATTATAAAGAAGAATATCCTGAAGCTGATAGATTTGCTTATGTTCATTTCTCATTCGCGGATAATGAAGGCAACTCTAACATCCACGAAGAAAAGAATATTGAAATTAACGAAGTTAAAGGTGGCAAACTCCTCAGATTAGGTAACAGTGCTTCTTATAACAAAGTTGGTTATTTAAATAATAAAATAAAGACCTATCACGCAAGAGGCATGGCCATCTTTGAATTTGATGAAAATTCTAAAGAAATAAACTTCTTAGTTAATAGCGAATTAGGTCAAGAAAAGATCATCATTAAACGTTAATTATCATTCAGCGCAATCACTTCCGTCACCAACTGGAGATTCAGGAATATAAGCATTAATGTTTCTAAGCTTTAAATTATAAGAGGCGTTGAGCATGCCACAGTACACATCGCCTCGATCGCTAGAAAGAACACCGACATTTTCTTCTTCCGCGGCGATAAACATCTTCGGTCCATTAAAGTGTTTAGCTAATAATGTTTCAGAAATTTCTGGACCAAAATTACCTAAATAGATACACAAGGCATTACAGTCATGTTCCTTAATATCGCTTAAGGAATTAACCATGTCTCTTTCGCTTTCAAAAATACAAATTGGACATTCGTATATTTCATCAGCGGAATAAGCTTTTTTATATGCTTCTACGAGAGTTTTCTTCTTTTAATTGATAATTCAATTGGGAAACAGTCTCTACTAACCGCGACGATACCAACTTTCACTTGTGGAATATTATTTATGATTTCAATTCTCTTTTTGTCCATAATAGGCATGTGGGCCATGTTTTCTTTCGTGATGTTTCTTTTCTAAAACTTCACTAATTTTGTTATCTCCAGGATTAAGAATATCAGTTAATAAATTCATTTGGCATATTTTTTCTAAAACTAGGGCGTTATTAACAGCATCTTGGGCGTTTTTACCCCACGCAAATGGGCCATGCGAGGCTACCAAAACAGCGGGTGTAAATTCATAATCGCGATTTTTAAATGTTTCAACGATGACTTTACCAGTATTTATTTCATAATCATTTTGGATTTCTTCTTTATTTAATTCTCTTGAACAAGGGACTTCTTTAAAGAAGGAATCTGCGTGAGTTGTACCATAAGGCATAATAGCCTTTTTGGCTTGGGCAAAAGAGGTCGCATAAGTTGAGTGCGTATGAACCACGCCACCAATATGAGGGAAGTTTTTATAAAGTTCTAAATGAGTGGGAGTGTCACTTGATGGTTTTAAATGTCCTTCCACTACTTGTCCGTTTAAATCAACAATCACAATATCATCGGCCTTCATATCTTCATAAGCCACACCAGATGGTTTAATGGCGATGACACCTTGAACTCTATCAATTTCACTGACATTGCCCCAAGTTAAAGTGACAAGACCTAATTCCGCTAGTCTAAGGTTTGCTTTGAGCACTCTTTCCTTTAACTCTAGATACTTTCTTTCCATTTATCTTTGTACTCTGCCACTAGATCCACCATTAACTAAGGCTTTAACTTCGTTAACGGAAACCATATTATAATCGCCTTCAATGGAATGCTTTAAGCAACTTGCAGCGACCGCAAATTCAATGGCGTCTTGTTCTTTATATTCGTTTCTAAAGGCATAAATTAAACCAGCACCAAAGGAATCTCCACCACCCACTCTATCAACGATATGCATCGCGTATTTTTTAGAGAAATAGGCTTGTCCGTCTTTGGCGTTATAAAGCATGGCTGACCAATTATTATCGTTAGCAGAAATGGATTCTCTTAAAGTGATAGCCATGTATTTAAAGTTGAATCTATCACTTAGTTTTTTGGCTACTTCTACATAACCATCTTTATTTAATTTGCCACTTTCAATATCAGTACCACTAGCTTCAATACCAAAGACGTCTTTTGCGTCTTCTTCGTTAGCGATGCAAATATCGATGTACTCACAAAGTTTACTCATGACTTCGTTAGCTTCTTTATTTGACCATAGCTTTTTACGGAAGTTTAAATCACAAGAAATGTTAATGTGACGTTCTTTGGCTTTTTTGCAAGCTTCTTCACAAATTAAAGCCACTTCTTTAGATAAGGCGGGAGTGATGCCAGTAAAATGGAACCAATCGACATCTTTAAATATCTTATCCCAGTCAAATTCTTCTTTTTTTGCTAAAGCAATAGAGGAATTAGCGCGATCATAAATGACTTTGCTTGGTCTTTGAGAGGCACCTTTTTCACAGTAATAAATACCCACTCTATCGCCACCTCTAACAATTTCACTAGTATCGACGCCAAATTGTCTTAAACTATTGACCGCCATTTGTCCAATTTCATGGCTTGGTAATTTGCTAACAAACTTCACTTCTTGATTAAAGTTCGCTAAAGAAACAGCAACATTAGCCTCTGCTCCACCAAAGGTCGCTTCAAATTTATTAGATTGGACAAATCTAAGATAGCCGGCTGGGGCTAATCTCAGCATTAATTCACCAAATGTAACGACTTTCATTATCTATTTCCTCCAATGATTTCTATTGCTCTTTTAGTTTTGTTTTCAATTTCTAAAGGTGTACCTTTCATCATCCAACTACCACCACAGGCAATGATCTTTTCAAAAGCTAAATATTCTAAAACGTTATCTTCGCTGATGCCGCCTGTCACCATGACCTCTATTTGTGGGAAAGCAGAACAGATCGCTTTTAAAGTTTTAACACCGCCTAAATTACTAGCAGGGAAGAACTTCACAATATTTAAATCAAGTTCTAAAGCTTGCATGATTTCTGTTGGAGTAGCGACACCTGGAATATATGGAATATCGTATTTCTTACAAACTTCGGCTACTGAAGAAGATAATCCTGGTCCCACAATGTACTTAGCGCCGCTTTTAATGGCGGTTTCGCATTGTTTGGCATTAATTATTGTTCCCGCGCCAATTAAGGCTTCTGGATAGGTTTTTGTTAAAAGTTTGAGCGCTTCTTCCGCACATGCAGTACGGAAAGTAATCTCAGCCACAGGAAGGCCACCTCTAATAAGAGCTTCCATCGTTGGAAGTGCGTCATCTAAATTATTAATAACCACGACTGGCACTAATTGATATTTTTTAATTTGTTCAAAAATATTCATAAACAAAAACCTCTAAAGTTTTAATAACGACTTTATATTAAAGTAACAGATGTTTTTTACTAATTTTTCAGCGTCAACTTCGCTATATTCGCCATAGATTACTTTATTAGCGACATAATTACACAAAATTCTTCTAAAGAAATCGAATCTCACATAGCTAGAAAATGATCTCGAATCAGTGAGCATTCCTAAGTTATTACCTAATAAAGCATATTCAGAAACTAAATCTAAATTTCTCTTAATGCCATTTAATGTATCGTTAAACCACCAAGCCGCGCCTATATAAACATGACGGTAAGCTCCCGAAATACACGCTAAAGAGGAAATGGTATTTGGGTTTAAGGTATAGAGAATAATAGTTGGTCTATCTTCATCGTTGAAACTATCTAAGAATTTGATGAGGTTAGTAGTATCAATTTCTTTACTCATCACATCAAAACCAGCATCAACGCCAACAGTCTTAAACATCTTTGTATTGATATTACGAGTGACCGCAAAATGTAGTTGCACAACGATATCTCTCTTTTTATATTCACTCATTAAGAAATGTAATAAGTGACCAAATAAACTGTCTTTTTCTTCTTTAGTTAAGGAATCTTTCTTAACGAATAATTGTTTGGCTAATTTCTCGTCAGCAATTGAAGAAGGGAATTCTAAAAAGCCATGGTCAGAAATACGACATCCTTTTTTAGCAAAGTAGTCTAAGCGAGAAACAATAGCCTTTTTTAAATCATCTAAAGAGACTATTTTAAAGCCACATACTTTTTCTAATTCTTTTGAATATGTATTATCTAAAGATAATAATTTATCAGGTCTAAATGTTGGCGAAACATTGATGCCCTCATAGACTTGATGGTTTTTTAAATCTTCAACTGGGTCATTAGTGGTCGCAATAAATTCGATATTAAAACTTTTTAAAAGCGATCTCACTGACATACTTTTAAGTTTTTTATTCGCTCTTAAATAGATGCTATGAGCGGTATCTTTATTTAAAGCTTCTTCAATACCAAAGATTTCTTTAAGTTCAAAATGCGTCCAATAATATAAAGGGTTACCAATTAGCATTGGCATGATTTCAGCGTACTTATAAAACTTTTCTTCATAGGAGGCTTCACCCGTGATGTAATATTCATCAACATCGCATAAACGCATCGCCCGCCATTTATAGTGGTCACCTTTCAGCCATAGTTCACCGATATTAGAAAATTTACCATCACGCGCAATTGCGTCTTGATCTAAGTGGCAATGATAATCGATGATTGGTAAATCTTTGACGCTTTTATAAAGTTGATAAGCGTAATCGCTATCTAACAAAACATCATCTGCGAAAAAACTTTTCATATCAGACTCCACTATAGGCATTAAAGCCACCATCAACTGGTATGCAAACACCGGTTACAAAGCCACTCGCTTCATCACTAGCTAAGAAAAGCAAAGCACCATACAAATCTTCTGGTTGACCAAATTTCTTCATTGGTGTTGCTGCTAATATTTTGCCTGTCCTAGCGGTTGGTGAACCATCTTCGTTATACAAGAGGGCTTGGTTTTGTTTAGCAGCAAAGAAGCCAGGGGCAATAGCGTTAACTCTAATACCACATGGCGCAAAATGAACTGCTAACCATTCAGTAAAATTAAGGATTCCCGCTTTTGCGGCACTGTATGCCGGAATTCTAGTTAACGGACGATAAGC
>JAGAYY010000039.1 GCA_017940265.1 Bacilli bacterium
CCTATATCCTTATTTCCTACTATTATTATATCAATTTATTGATATAACTACAATACTTAATTCACTATTTATCAATAATTATGTTTAATAAATTAAAAAGACAGGTGCCACTATGTATTATTAATTCGCTCAAATTCATCCCCTACTTATAGAAAATAGGGGTCTTTTTGAGAATTAGATAAATATCGGAACTTTTGAATCAAATAGCATAGTCGTCATATTTTTGTATTCATTTCTATCTATTTTTTTCGATTTGGGCAAAATAATGAAAGTGTCATTATCAAATTGAAAGTTGGTCTATTTTTCTTATTATTTTTTCCTTTATAATTTTTATCGTGAAAAAAATTTTTACCGGACTTATTAACTATCTATTCTTTTGTGGTATTCCACGTAAAGATTATAACGAAATTAAAGCAATAGTCTGGGCTAGAAACAGACGCGTATTAAAGATTTCTTCATTACTAAGCGCAGCCTTCAGTCTTGTTCTTTTAATCGTGGATTTATTCACCGAAACTGATACCCTTGCCCCTTATATCATGCTTTTAGTGGGTAGTATCGCTATCTATTTGATTGTCATGACATTAGGGAGAAGATTTAAGAACGCCTACTTCTCTTTCGCTGTTTGTTATGGACAGATGGTATTAACAATTATTTATGCAGTATTATTGTCCACTCAAGCTAGTAATGCAGAGATGCCCGCGACTAGTGTTATCGTTTTTATTTCATTACTACCAATCGCTATAGATGATCGACCAATTAGAATGTATGGCTTCATGATTAGTGAATGCATTGGTTATCTAATTTGTTCTTCTTATTATAAACAACCAAATGCCTTTAAATTAGATTGCATCAACTGCATCACTTTCACCCTTATTGGTTTAATTATTTATTCTGTTGTTTGTTATAGAAATGTCAAAGAAATATCACACGGTATTCGTATTGAAAGAATTCAAAATAACTTAATTACAAGTTTAGCCGCAGCGGTTGAAGAAAGAGATGAGACCACAGGTGGTCACATCGTCAGAACTGAAAGCTATGTATCTATGCTTGTAGAAAAGATTAGAAAGAAAGAAAAATATTCTAAATACCCACGTCTATATTTTAGAAATGTCGTTATGGCGGCACCAATCCATGACTTAGGTAAGATTAAGATTCCAGATAGCATATTAAATAAACCAGGAAAGTTAACTCCTGAAGAATATGACATTATGAAAAAACATACTGAATATGGGGCGAAGGTCATCCAAAACAGCATGCGTAATGTTGATGATGAGAATTATATTAATGTCGCGATTAACATCGCTAAATATCATCATGAAAGATATGATGGCACTGGTTATCCAGAAGGCTTAAAAGGTGAAGATATACCATTAGAAGCTAGAATTATGTCTCTCGCTGATGTTTATGACGCTCTTATTTCTAAAAGACCATATAAAGAAGCCTTCCCAAAAGAGAAGGCTATACAAATTATAAGAGAAGGGATTGGCACACAGTTCGATCCTGAACTAGGACCTATCTTCTTAGAGATTGTGCAACAAAACTAATATACTTCAGCAGCGGTAGTTTTCACTGTCTCTATTTTTTGTTGTTTTCTGTTAAAAATAAAGAGCAAGATTGAGGCCACTAAGAAGGCAGTGTTCACTAATTCACTATAAACAACACGCACTATTGCGCCAGCTACCATTTTTTCATATGTTGAAGGATAGCCGTTTACAGTATAAGAGCTTGCCCCTTTCATATGTCCATCAAGGTGCGCTATTAAAGAGAATATTCCAACATAAGTAGTAAGTGCAAAATTAAGGCCAGTACCAATAATCAACAAAATCAATGGTGCTTTAAGACTCTTATTTCTAAATATCGCATTGATAGTGAAAGCAAAAGCAACACCAAATATACCTAATAACACTAATTGAATAGCAATGTCAATTAATAGCCCGGTAGCGTATTCAAATGAAGAAATCTCGATGAGGCTTAAAATATATGCGATCATATTCGAAACGCCTTGAAAAGTAAAGAAACCACTGATAAGTAAGACGGCTAGTTCTTTAAATGTAATTCTTTTTCTTTCTATCTTAGGCGCTACAATTTGTTCTTCATTTTCATATTCTTTTTCTTTTTCATATGGTTTCTTATTAAGCACCGCTTCTAAGACTTTTTCATTTTCTAAATCCACTGATTCATCAAGTAAAGCGTCAAACGAAACATTAAACACTTCTGCTAGATCTCTAATGTTTTCTAACTTAGGTTCAAACTTACCATTTTCCCAATCAGAGACTGTTTGACGTGAAATACCATCTTTATTAACTCTAGATAAACTATAACCAAGTTGTTCTTGGGATAGACCGCGCGCTTTCCTAAGGATTCTAATTTTGTCGAATAGTTTCATACCACTACTCCTCCATTTCGGCACAATTTTAAGATATGTAAGGTTCATACTTCTACCAAGATAGTGCTGGAATTTTCACAATATTTTTGTCAGGTATAACCTTACATTCACTTAAATACTATACCCATGTCGCTTAAATAAAAAATAACAGAAATTGCTCTCCGTTACATTTTTTAGTTTTTATAAGTAATTATTTGATTAGATGACAATTTTGTTCTTACCAGAGTTTTTACCTAGATACATTCTTTCATCCGCGGAGCTGACCCATTTCTCTAATGTCATATCTTTTTCATAAACAGTAGCCCCTATGGTGATGGTGATTCTATGTTCTTTACCTTCAAATTCAAAGACTTCGTTTTCAAAAGTCTTTCTTAAATTTTCTAGTGTTTCAAAATAATTATCACTATTAACAACTGCCACAAATTCTTCACCACCATAACGGCAGACAAATGAACCTGGTAATGTAGCAGCGCTTAATTCTGCCACTCTTTTAAGGATATAGTCACCAGCGGCGTGACCATATTTATCATTAATTAGTTTAAAGTCATCGATATCAAATAACGCTAAGACTTTGGATTCTTTATGTTCTTCTTGATTGAAATAATCATATAAACCATATCTATTAGCGATCTGTGTTAATTCATCGGTTCTAGATTCATTCATAATCTTTTTTTCTAAAGATAAGGTGTATTTAACAAATACCACTAGATAGAAAGCTACATAAATAAAGACAATAATTGCATGACCAACAAATAAGACCATCTCCACTATTTCGTTAATTGGATAAAGTGGTTGATTAAAGTGTGTAATGAAATAAAGAGTTAAATAGATTATTAACGATAAAACTACCCACGCTATTGAACCTTTAATGTTCTTATTCTTTGAGAAATATGTGGTGAAGAACGAAACAACACATAGACCAATTAAATAAAGATGGAAACCACTATTAAAGCCAAGCATTATTGTCGTGGTGATGACAAAGACAAAGAATTCATTACCACACAATAAGGCATATATATAATATTTTCTTTTCTTAAGAAGGAAGAAACAGAATAAATAGATAAGAATTGATATCGCATCAATCCAAATAAGGGCGTAGGCTTTACTAACGATAAAAATAACTAAATAAATAAGGCGTAAGAAAATATACGCACTATTTGCGAATAAGCAAGTATTTCTAATCGTACGATAATATGTGCCTGTATTGTTACTTAAAGCCATATGCTTAATTATTATACTCGTATAAATTAATTTAAACTTAATTATTTATCGAGACTTCCGTAACTATTAACGGCTTCATCGATAGTCATTTGACCCTTAGCAACTTTGAATGAAGCATTTCTAATTTGCGCAGTTAATGAATCCTTAATACCTAATACTTCTGGAGAGAAGGTACGGGAAGCAGGAATCTTTGCAAATGGAGCGTAAACTTGGTCGAATGTTAATTCATTAGTAGGAGTCACTAAACGCTTTAAAGACGCCATACTGTTTAATTCTTGCTTACTCACTAAGAAACGCATAAATTCATTAGTCATTTCTAAATCTTTGCAGTCCTTATTAACAGAGAATTGTACGGATGGACTATCCATAAAGTAGCCGCCTTCTTCCGTTAAAGGAATTGGGATATATGTATAATTAAATGGATTTTTAGTATAGGCTTCAGATTGACTTTCACGTTTTTTAGTGCCGCTTACTGTGTCACCAGCGCAGATCATCATAGGCACATCACCTTCAAAGAAACGTAAGATGACTTTAGTGTAGTTATCTTCAATCTTGTCACATTCTTCAAGATTAATAGCACCGTTATCAACAAGCTGTTTCACTTTGGTTAATGCTTCACGCATATATTCACCCGCAGATGGGTCTAAGTTATTAGCCTTTTCTAAAGCTTCTGGATTCTTTGCAAGTGAAGCAACAAATGCTGGATAAGCAATTGTGTACATTAAGCAACTAGATGATTTAAGGCTATAGCCCATCATTGGACTCTTATAGCCCTTTTCTTTAAATGAAGTGGAAACATTTAACAATTCACTCCAAGTGTTTGGAATATTTAAGCTCTCTTTCTTAAAGAGATCGTTATTCACTAAAGTACCATATGTTCTAGAGAAGACTGGCACCATTAAGACCTTACCTTCAACGGTCTTATTAACTAAACTTTGACGTAAGCAGTTCAAATCTAATTTCAATTTAGCATCTGATAATTCTTCCATATGTGAAACAACGTTATTATATTTTTCATTACCCATCATCCATGTATAAGAGAAGAAGATATTTGGCTTATTATCACTTTCTAATACTGTCCCTAGACTATTATTATAGTCATCGAGTTTTTCATAAGTAAGAGTGACATGTGGATAGTATAAATTGAAGCGATCAAATTCTGCTTCTAAAGCTTCAAAGTTACCATAATCACCCACTACTCGGATGTTGCATTTTGTTTCAACATCTAATGCTGGCTTAAATCCTTTAACCTCATTACCCCCGCATGAAGCTAATAATGCTACCGATAGAATACCGATAGTAAGGCAATTTAACTTTTTCATTTCTTCGATTTCTCCCTTATTCTTCGAATCTCTTTAATGACAAGTTTTATATCAATTGGTTTTGCAATATGTCCGTTCATACCACTGGCCAGACATTCAGCGATATTTTCCGCGAACGCGTCCGCAGTCATAGCGATAATTGGAATAGATGAGGCCCATGGGTCATCTAATTTACGAATTGTTCTTGTGGCATCTAAGCCGTTCATTTCAGGCATTTGAATATCCATGAAGATTAATGTAAAACTACCTTCTTTAGCGGCTTTCATCTTCTCCACGACTAAGCGACCATTTTCCGCTCTTTCGGAAGTGATACCATACATTGATAACAATGTGGAAATAATTTCCCAGTTAATATCGTTATCTTCCGCAACAAGGATATTAAGACCTTGTAGGTCTGAATAATCATTTTCAGGTTCCATAGAATCTACTTCTGTACCTAATACTTCATTAATCTTGTTAAACAAGGTAGAACGGAATAATGGTTTACTTAAGAAGCCATTAACGCCTGCTTCTTTAGCCTGTTCTTCAACATCTGACCAGGAATAAGCAGAGATTAATAAAATTGGGACATTAGATTTAACTTCCGAACGAATACGTTTAATGGTTTCAATGCCATCTATATCAGGCATCTTTAAATCAAGAATGACGATATCGTAATTCTTACCAGATTCTTCTCGATGTTTAATCATACCTAAAGCTTCTAGACCACCATGAGCAGGCTCCGCTCTTAGGCCAAGAGAATGCAATGTATCAACAGCGGTTTCTAATAAGATTTCATCGTCATCGACAATTAAGACATCCATTTCATTAAGTTTCATATCAGCGCGTTGATGTTCTGCGACTGGGATATCTAAAACAACAGTGAATGTTGTGCCAACACCTTGTTCACTTTCACATTCAATTGTGCCTCCCATTAGGTCCACCATTTGTTTAGTAATGGCAAGACCTAAACCAGTACCTTGGATGCTATTAACACGGCTATCAGTTTGTCTAGAGAAAGGTTGATACATATTTTCCATAAATTCCTTAGACATGCCAATACCAGTGTCACTAACGATATAAGTGAGTTTTACACAGCCTTCTTTTTCGCTTTCTTCTTCCTTCATATCGACTGTGACACGACCATTCGGTTCAGTGTATTTAATCGCATTAGAAAGAATATTGATATAGATTTGGTTCAATCTTAATTGATCAGCATATAAATATTCCTTCTCCATACGATTGATATGGAAGCAAAACTCAATGTTCTTTTCTTTAATCATTGGTTGTGATAAGTTCATTAAGTTTTCAACTGTTTCTACGATAGAGAAAGTCTGTGGTACGAGATTGACCTTACCACTTTCAACTTTAGAAATATCCAATATGTCATTGATTAACGTTAATAAGTGATTACTAGCGAGAGTAATCTTACGTAAGTTTTCTGCCACTGATTTCTTATCATCTAGATTCTTTTCCGTAATCGTTGTTAAACCAATAATCGCATTCATTGGAGTACGAATATCATGGGACATAGTTGATAAGAAGTCAGTCTTAGCTTTAGAAGCAGATTTCGCTTCTTTAGCAGTGACTTTTAATTGCTTATTGAAGTAAAGCATAATGACTAAGTCAAAAACGAATAAGACAAATAAACCAGTAGAAACAATACCAATTAATAACCAGTTTTCAGTCTTAGCTTCTAAATACTTAGATGGCATTAAACTTAATAATGTCCAGTCACCAGTGGCCTCAAAAGGAGTGAACGCTAAGATACATTCTTCACCACGGGAATTAGACATCATAAACGAGCCAGTGGATGAAGTAATGTTATTAAAGAACTCTGTAGCCTTAGTAGGATCTATTTTGTTATATGACTTATAGAATTCAAAGAAACTGGAATTCTTATAAGAATTACCTTTAATAATATAGTCGCCATCAGCATCGATGATGGATAATTCGGCATTTTCAAATTCTTCTTGTGGGAAGACCCATTTTTCTTTTAATTCAGTAATTGGTAAAACACGTAATAAGATGGCATCTTTTAATTCACTAGCAGCATCTTCTTTAACTCTAATGAAATTACAAAAGGCGATTGATTGATCACCATTAACTGGATTAGTGTACGCACGTGAGATATTAATAGATGTACCGATTTCATGAATCCAATTTACGTCATTTAAGAAATCTAAAGCTTTATAAGAAACATTAAAGTCGCTAGCGTCGGTACTTCTCGCTCTTGTGGATAAACCGGTTAAAGTATCACGAAATACAACATGCGCGGAGGCATTTGGTAAGACGTGAGAAATACGAATAAAAGATATCGCGTCATCAATGGTGAGATCTTCACTATTAATGTAATGAGCCCAAACGTCACAGATGCGTTGTTCACCTTCTAAATAGTTCTCAGTGACGTGTTCCATTGTGATCGTTGTGTTTTCAAAATGTTCAATTTGTGTACGTGTACTTTCTTTGGCTTCGAAGTTAGAGTAAACCACGACGAAAGTCACCATTGAAATCATGATGATGATGTTAACAATAACGACCCAGATTCTCTTCATAACGATAAAATGCAAAAAACACTCAACTGTTTTAGTGGGGATAATAACGACTTACCTGTTGTTATTATGATAACACATTCATTGACGTAATATGCGCGAGAATTATTAAAAGCGCGTTTTATAAGCGCTTAATTCAAGATTTAATCAAGATAAATTAAGCAAGTTCAATTATGCTGTTGTATAGACATGTTTTTTTATCTGAAATATTTCTATCGAAATGATAATGTCCGAAGAACCAGTGCTTATAGTCCACTACTTTATCCATAAACATCAAGTAATCAGTGCAAATATCTCTTCTAAAACCAAACGCTTTCAAAACAGTGCTCGTATCACAACAATGAGTTATAACAAAATCAACTTTGTTATTAACTTTTTCTAAATTGCACATGGCATTATCGATATCGTGTTGTGTTATTTCTTCTTGTGGCCACCATGAGGTATGTAGAGTTCTATACATCTTGTCTATAGAGCACGCTCCACCTAGGCATAAGAATGTTTTGCCTTCTAACGTCATTATTTCGCCACGCAATATATGGAATATGTGATCATCTATATGATGCATTAATGCGCCTTTGTATTCCACCAAAGGAGCTTGTTCTAACATATCAAAGTTTTCATGATTACCATCAACAAAGATTATTGTGCAACCAATATCTCTATACAATCCCAGCATGTATGGGAATGACTCAGGTGACCAACAGATACCTGCGTCACCACAGATAATTAAATAATCGTCATATGAAAGATTCTTCTCTTTTAACGTGAGAAGTTTCTTATAATCAATATCTCCATGTGTATCGCCTGTAACATAAATCATAGTGCTTCCTCTAATCTTCGTTTCTTTTGTTCATAAATAATTCTCTTTGTTTATTTACCTCGTTTTGCAGTTCTTCCTCTTTTGGAAGATAAAGCATATATTTCGAAGCATAAATCTGTTTGTTATCTAGTGGTAATGTGTATCTTACTAAAGTATCGCTTTTATCTGCACACAAAACTATTCCAATTGGAGGATTATCTCCTGGTTCCATTAATTCTCTAGTGTAATAATTGACATACATTTGCATTTGGCCAATATCTTGATGAGTCAAATCACCTCTTTTTAAATCTATAAGCACAAAACATTTGAGTTTGTAATTATATAGAACTAGGTCAACATAGAAATTTCTTCCATCCATATCGAAACGTTTTTGTCTAGCCACAAAAGCAAAGCCATTACCGAGTTCCAAAAGAAATTCATTAAGATGAGTAATTAATGCTGATTCTAAATCTTTTTCATAAAATGATGAATCTGCTTTTAAGCCCAAAAAGTCTAAGACATATGGATCCTTAATAACGTCTTTGGGATCGTCACTTTTCTCTCTTTTTGCGGTATCATCCACAACATCGTGGTTGCCGTGACTAGCAAGGTATCTTTGATAGGAGAATGTATTAATTTCTCTTTCAAGTTGTCTAGCGCTCCAATTACCGCTGATTGCTTCATTAATATAGAAGTTACGTGCTTCTTTGTTTTCAACACGTAAAAGCATTTTATAATGAGTCCAACTCAATTGTGAACTCACTGCGTTCACTTTTCGAAATGTGAGAAAGAACTGTCTCATAAACCATAGGTTTCTTTTTGAAAAGTTCCTACCATATTCTTCACTTAACTTAATAGCTAATTCTTTGATAAGACCAGCTCCATAATCAGCTCTTGATTCTCCTTGCTTTTCAACACTCTTTTTACCTATTTGCCAATAAGTAAGAACCATTTCGCTGTTAATATTGCGGTAGATTCTTTTCCTAGCTTGTTCCAATAATTCTTTGATACTTGTGTAGAATGTCTCGTCGAGATATTCGTACTTTTTGACTTGCTCCATAATTATTTTCCTTTCTATTTCTATATAAATAGGGCCAATTATTATGACTCTTTGTAAGAGACATAATAAAAAATCCCTATTTCTAGGGGTTGAGAACAGGTATTTCCTATTTCTCTTTCTTTTGAATGCAGCCCTCTCGGACAGTTCGTTATTATAATAACACAATTGTATTATTTACGATATAGTTCTACTACAGTTTCAACATGCAACGAAATCAGATATGTATAGCCTTTTACTCGTGGAAACAATAAATGATATGCCTTTTTCGCTACCAGAAACAAAGTATGACGAGCCTTTTTAGGTGATAGGAAACATATCCATTACCAATCTAATGAATCAATGTTTGTCAAAAAATCTAATAGACTTAATCTCAAGAAGCCCTCATTAGTTCGATAGTGAAGTCCTTCATTTTTTACAATAATTACTTTTTTAAAAGAATCCGGAATATTTCTAAGAGATTCATATTCTTGATCTTTCTTTTCTAGAGTGTCTATCGTTAAAGCAACTTGAACGTAGTATGTTTTATCTCCCTTATTGGCAACAAAGTCACATTCGGTGTCCACATCTGCATATATCCAATTACCATTTTTATCTTTTCGATCCGTTTTCTTTTTAATTGTTACAATGCCGACATC
>JAGAYY010000040.1 GCA_017940265.1 Bacilli bacterium
ATGTTTTTGTTGTGTTTATATCAATAAATTGATATAATATAAATAGGATAAAGGATATGGAATTAGTTTAAATCATTTCATGTCTTTTTTAATAAATACTATGCTACTTACTTACCAATTTGAAATCAAAGTTAATAACAAACTAGGGATTATCCTAGGTCATTTAACGAACGCTGCTTCTAAGCTATTCAACATTGGTAATTATGAAAGAAAAGAATATAAATCCCTTGGCTTTGATAAGATGCCTGATTGGTATGATCAAAAGAAAAGATTAAAAGATGATATTTGGTATAAATCACTACCTTCCCAAACTAGCCAAGAAATTTTAGCCATCTTAGATCGTTCATGGAAATCATACTTAACGCTCCACAATAAATGGGAGAAGAAAAATAAAGATATTCCTTATAATGACAGAAAGAATGAACCTCAATCGCCTTATTATAAAAAAGATGCTCATCACATGAATATTCGATATCTTCAATCTGGTTTCAAAGTTATTGGTGATAAGATTCGTTTTTCTATTCCTAAAAAGCTCAAAAAACACCTTAATGATAAATATCAAATCGATGATAACTTCTTCTATATCAAGTTAAAAAAACACTTTGAAAACATTAAACAAATTGAATTTTGTTATCTTAGTAAAAACAAATACAGAATCTATGTGATATATGAAAAAGATACTAAAAAGCAAGTCGAAGATAATAAGCACTATATAAGCATTGATATTGGAGTTAAAAACCTGCTTTCAATTTATGACAATAACGGTTCTTCTTTTATTGTCTCAGGTCATTCTCTTTTAAATACCAATTATTATTTCTCAAAAAAGATTGCTTATTATCAATCACTTTTTGATAAATGCTATCCAAATCACAAGAAAGGAGAGGCAACCAAGAGGATTAAGCATTTATATGATATGAAGAACAAGAGAATTAAACTTGCTCTACATAGAGCCACAAGAACAATTGTTAATTATTGTTTATCTCATGATATCTCAAAAGTTATAATCGGTGATTTATCAGGGTTACTAAGTGCGAAGAAGGAGTTTGCTAATAACAAAGAGAAGCATCGTTATAACCAAAATATCAGGGCAATTAACTTTTCTAAACTCTATTCGTTGTTAGACTACAAGTTAAAACTAGTTGGCATTGAATTAATTAAAGTTAATGAAGCTTATTCATCTTCTTGTTCTCCTGATAGTCCAATTGTTAGTAAAGAGTATGCTAATAAAGCCAACAGAGTCAAAAGAGGTCTTTATAAAGAAGACAATAGTATTTATAATGCTGATGCAGTAGGTGCTTATAATATTATGAGAATCTATTTGCAAAAAGAAGGTACCAATCTACCAGTACCTAAAATCGGATTATCGAACCCGAAAAGAAAATATATTCCTGTCACAGACCAGTTCTTGAATGAAGATTATGTTAATTGGAATGGTAGGGCTGGTAATGTAGGGATATCGGGTAGGAACTACCCAACAGGAAATGAATTGACTACCTTAATAAATCAATTCATGACCAAGATGCTCGGTAATTCAATTGCCGAGTAAGTTCACAATATATGTTATCTAAAGGGAGTTATTAAAATGAAAGAAAAAACTGCAAGTATTGTTTCTGCAATCATTACAATTGCCTTAGGCATTCTTATCGCTATCTTTGGCTTTGGTGCTTTAGACATCTATGTCGGTATCGGCTGTTTAGTTGCCGGTGTCGTTTTAGCGGTCGTTAACATCGTTTTCATCGCTAAAAAGAAACCAATATCATTCAGTGGCCTATTCTTAGGCGTAGCATTGATTGTTATTGGTATCTTCTTATTAACCGGCTACTTATCATTTGGTGTCTTAGAACATCTCATTGTTGCGATTATCTTAGGCTTAGGTATTGCATTAGCACTATATGGCATCTTAACAATTGCTGTTGCTAAACAAGTACCATTTGGCGTTGTTCAAATGATTCTTGGTTTAGCGATTATCGCTTTAGCAATTGTTTATATGAACGTTGTGAGATTCAGAACAGCCTTCTGGATTATCGTCGGTGTCATTATCGCTATCTATGGTGTCTTAGACTTAGTAATGATATTAACCAATAAGAAAAAGAAATAATTGAAAGTCTAAAAAGAAAGAACCACGTAAGTGGTTCTTTTTTCTAAATGGAGTCATTAATCTCTTTAATAACAGGTATGTCCACTTTGATTTCTTTACGATCATAAGTGACAAAGCCATTCATCTCTTCTTCAACATCACTTAGTTGAGTATAGATGAAGCCAGACATACCTTTGTTCTTACAAGGTTTAATTTCTTCGTTAATAAATCTTATATATTCTTTTTGGAAGTCTTCTTTATTGTTAAATAGTAAGTAAATGAAGCCTTCCTTTTTCTTTGCTTCTTTTAAACGTTTATCAAGGATATAAGCGCCACATTCAGAACAGACATAAGCTCTTCCTTTTAGTTTGAATCTATTAGGCACTTTGACTTTCCATTTATAGATATGCATTGATTTGACATCGCTACTTCCTTGGTCATGCCATCCTGATGCATGGTCATAGATTCTAGTAGGATCAATAAGCTTAAGTTCTTGATAGATTTCTTTAGCGTCAAATTGTCCCCAGCCTTCGTTAAAGATAGTCCAATAAACAATGCATGGACAGTTATAAAGTAAGTCGATAGTTTCCTTAAATTCGTTAAGCGCTTCTAATCTACCTTCTTCATTTTCTCTAAAGAATTTTTTATATCTATGGTCATTAATTTTATATCTCACAAATAGTGGAACTTGGTTGAGCCAGAAATCATATTTTGTGCAGCCATTTACAAAGTCTTGCCACACGAGTAAACCAAGTCTATCGCAGTGATAATACCACCTCATAGATTCGATCTTAATATGCTTTCTAGAAACGTTAAATCCAAGTGACTTAATGAGGTTAATATCATTTATATAATCTTCATCGCTATTAGGCGTTAGTAAGCCATCAGCATAATAGCCTTGATCAAGAACGCCTTTCATAAAATAAGGTTGGTTATTCAAGGCGATAACTGTTTTGCCTTTTTCATTTTTCATTAACGAAACTTTTCTCATCGCAAAATAAGAAGAAACTTCATCAACATCATTTGAAATAACGAATTCATAAAGGTATGGATCTTCAGGTGACCAAAGTTTCATATCTTTAATAGAAATAATGTTCTCTTTATTCGCTTCAATTTCGAAAATTTGATTTTTTAAATTGAGTTTTGCAGACTTATTGGAACTTTTGAAGCTTATTTTAACGAATTTTTCATCAATATCTGGAGTAATCTTTATTGATTCAATATAACCGATCTTAACACTCTCTAACCACACTGGCATATAGATACCAGATTGAGGTTTATACCAGATGCCACCAGGCTTCAAGGCTTGCTTGCCTGAGGAGTGATATGAGTTATTCGTAGTGTCCTGAACTCGTACAATAATCGTAGCGGTATTGTCCTCTAAATATGGTTTGATATCCATTTCAAAAGGTAGGAAACCACCAATATGTTTTATCACAAATTGGTCATTGATAAAGACTTCTGCGATTTGGTCAACCGCTCCAAAGTGTAGTATAACTTTATCTTTAATAAATTCCTTAGGTAATTCAACATTTAATTTATAGAAAAGATAGTCATCAGGAAGGACAGTTTTATTAACGCCGCTCTTCTCTACTTCAGGAGAAAAAGGCACTAAGATTTGACCATCAAATTTATTAGGGATTTTATCTTCTTTTTTAATGGCATATTCCCAATATCCGTTAAGGCAAATATAGGAATCTCTTTTAAACTGAGGACGAGGATATTCACTTAGTGGAATCATTGTTTCGTTCATTGATTTTCCTTTCCTTTCTAATCATTATGATTACTGGAATAATCGCTAAGGCAAAGATAATACCAGTCGCGAAGAATAACCATCTATTTGGAGGATAGACCGTTACGCCATATTCGTTTTGATATGGATTACCGCCTAAACGACAAATAATCTCTGCTATAACCATAGGACCAATAATCATCGGGATTAAAACAGTAAAGATCATTCTGACACCTTGGAATAAACCAACTTCTTTAACTGGTGTGTAGTCTCTAACTTTTGCCCCTAATACTGCAGTACTAATTAAATAACCGGACATTAAGATAATGCCACCTATTATTAAACCAATTTGTGTTCCCATTCCTTGACCTGCTGGAATAGCAAATACTGTAATGCCTCCAACAGCGCCCACAATAAGAGCAGGAATCATAATCTTATTCTTACCAATCTTATCCATAAATAAACCAAAGATAACGGTAATCGCACTCGCAGTTAATAAAACAATACCTAAACTAATAGTGAAGTTAGTGTCAACAATGCCTAAGACATTTTGGACATATAAGATGAAGTAAGGCATAAATACTTGTAAACCAATATTAAAGACCATAAAGGCAATAAGAGTGATATATAAAACTGGATTAGCTTTAATCACGCTTGGTCTAAAACCATGAATAATATTTTTTAAATAAGGTTCTTCTTTATTAGGGCTTGTAATATCTTTAGGCGCTAAGAAGATAGAAACTATACCAATTACTAAAGTAATACCACCAAAGATATAGAAGAATAAATCCCATCTCTTAGTGGCCCCATCTCCTACGTCAACAAATATACCTGCTACCACAATAACAGCGATTAACGCTAATAAAGGAAGAACAGATAGGACACTTTCTACTTTACTTCTATTCTTTTCAGTTGTGTTATCAGTAACAAAAGCATTAAATGCCGCGTCATTCGCGGTACTGCCAAAGAATGTCATTACGCAGTCCATAATGACAATTAAAGTACCGGCTAAAAAGACATTATGTGCCACTAAAGTTATAGAAGAATGAGGATCTAAGAAGGCAAAAGCAATAATAGATATGCCCCATAATATATAACCAGTGGATATTAATAGTTTTCTTTTACCTAATCTATCACTGACCGCACCCATTAATAGAGTGGTTAATGTTGCTGCAGCGGCGCTACAAGCGGTCATCACTGGAATAAAACCATATTCACTAGTGCAGTCAAAAACATAGACATTGAAATAGTTATTCTCAATAGCCCAGGCTAATTGGCCAACAAAACCAGCTAATATAAACATTAGCCATCTTCTTAGACCTATTTTGTTTTCCATACCCAATCCTCCTTATTTGATTTCGGAAGGTATTTGATTTCTAACATTAACTATATGAACGTTTCCTTCACCATACTTTTCTTTCACGGCAAGTAAAACGTTATTTAAAACTTTATTTGGAACAAGGGCGATAACAGAACCTGCAAAGCCTCCGCCATTGATCTTGACACCAGCTTCATTATTAGAGGCTTTCATAATTAATTCACAAGCTTCTAATGGTGAGCCTTCAATCTTATCAACATACATATTGTGCAATAAATCAGTGGATGATTCTCTTGATTCATTAATTAATCTAATCAGTGTTTGCATATCGTTATTGCTAATTGCCTCATATGCTTCCCTAACACGTCTATTTTCACCATAGAAATGTAAGGCTCTTTGATATGCAATTTCACCATAATTTGATATGCCGTCTTGCTTATTTTCGATAACTTTGGCTTCTTCAACATCTCTTAAATATTCCTCACCAAAATAGTGGGCAACCTTAAACATATCATCAGGAATTGCTTTATATAAATGGTCAAGACCAGCGTGACTACCACCTGAATTAACAATGACAAAAGAATAATCATTTAATTCAACGTTAAGTGATTTAACTACTGGATTATTGATATCTTTGAAATCGATATAAACTATACCACCATAAGCGACACCTATTTGATCTAATAAGCCACACATCTTGCCATAATAATTACGTTCCGCAAATTGGCTGGCTTTACATAAGGTCATTAAAGGAATTTGTTCATCATTAAATAGTTTATTGATGGTTTGAGCCACTAATAATTCAAATGCCGCGCTGCTACTTACACCTGCGCCACCAGGAATCTGGCTCTTCATATAAATATCAAAGCCACCATATTTATAAATTTCACTTAAATAAGCGATTATACCCCTAATTAACGCGGATGATTTACCAATCTCTTCTTCGTTCTTTTCTAAAGATGCTAAATCAATAGAAAAGCCACCAAAGCCTTCACTATATACATTAACTAATAAATCATTTCTCGCTTTAATCGCCGCGAATATTGATAAAGAACAAGTCGCAGCAATACATAAACCATGGTTATGGTCAGTATGATTACCTAATACTTCAAAACGACCACCACAACTTAAATATAGTTCTGGTTCTTCTTTATATGTTTCTAAAAATTTATTCTTGAGGTAGCTCTTCATTTTCTTTCACCTCTAGTTGGGCTCTTTTTCTTTGCGCAACCACTAATCTATAACTTAAGAAAGCACAAAGCGCTAATACTAATACACCAATAATAATTTCTAACCACATTGGTAAGACTGGATGAATATTAACATTTGGATTATTGCCGTATTCTGGGTTAGCCCATGTTTGATAATAATCAACGATATTAGAATTAGCGAATAGCACTAAGATAGATCCCGCAATAAAACCAATAATGACAAAGAATGTTTCTTTACGGCATTTCTTTAATAAGATGTTCATAATTTTAGAAACTAAAACCACACCGATTAAACAACCAACAGCGAAGCATCCTAAAACACCAAATAGGGCACCTGTGTGTGAAAAATCACCTTGTTTAATCATTTCACTAGCCCAGCCCTTAGCGTTATCCACAAGTGGTCTATAGAATCCTAAGATTAAAAGAATCAAAGAACCAGATAAACCAGGAACAGTTAAAGCAACCGCGGCAACCGCACCTACTGGAATAAGTAATAAATATAACCACCAGGCAGGTTGAGGTAAGAATAAATCATTCACGGAAAAATGATTAAGGCCCGCAATGATATTTAAAACGCCTAATGCAATAACAAATAGAGCACCAACTGCGATAAGTAAGCCATTTTTCTTAGTAATCTTTTCACCTTTAACTTCATCAGTAATACCAGGGAAAGAGCCAATTAAGAAACCAGCGAATACACATATTAAAACAAACATTAAATATTCAAAGGCATAAGAGAAGATGATAATACATGCAACTACCGCAATAAGAATACCTAAAAGGATTGGAATTAATACTTTAATAGCCCAGCCAAACTTCTTTCTAAAGTTATTTACTGCTCCAATAATATCTTCATATACATGGAAGATGACCGCTATAGCGGCTCCACTAACTCCAGGAATCGCGGCTCCTGCACCGATGGCTAAACCAGCCACAAGTTTTCTAAACCATTCTTTAATTTTCATACCTAATCAATTATACGAGACTTATTTAGTTAAGTAAATAAAGTGCCTTTTTCTATCATTGTGATATAATAACACCACGAGATTTATATGAAACTTATTGTAGGCTTAGGAAATCCAGGAAAAAAATATGACAAGACTCGTCATAATATGGGCTTTATGGCTATCGACCTTTTAGCGGATCAAGCAAAGATTGATATCGATAAAGAAGTTTTCCATTCCTTGATGGGTAGAGGCAAGATTTATGATGAAGATTGCATTCTCATTAAACCTCAAACATTTATGAATCTCTCTGGAACAGCGGTGCAAGAAGTAGTGCATTATTTCAAGATCGAAATTGATGACATCATCGTTGTTTTTGATGACATGGCTTTAGAACCAGGCAGAATTAGAATCAGAAAAGAAGGTTCTTCTGGTGGTCATAAAGGCATGCAAAACATTATTGATTGTTTATCAACCGACAAGATTAAAAGAATTCGTATTGGCATTGGTGAACCAGGTGAATGGGACACTGTTGACTATGTGCTATCAAAACCACTTAAAGACGAACAACCTTTAATCGATGAAGCGATTGAAAACGCTGTTGGTGCATTAAAGGAGGCATTAAAGTCTGATTTTGATCGGGCGATGAACAAGTATAACTAATTAAGGAGGTATAAATTGAACCTTTTTAACAAGTTAAAATCTAATAGTGTTACCCCCCTCTTCCAAAGGAAATCGGGGCATTTTGTCGTTGATGATAATAATGGAATTGCCCTTTTAGTGGCCTCTTCCTATAAGAATAAAAAAGAACCTATTCTTTTAATAACTTCTAATTTATATAAAGCGCAACAAGTATATTCAGCGTTAGTCTCTTTCTTAGGTAAAGATGATGTTTTACTCTTCCCAAGTGATGAACTAATTAGAGCGGAGACAATTGCTCAATCTAAAGAAATGGCTGCCCACCGCCTATTTGTCTTAAATGAAATACTTCATAGAGATAATCCAATTGTGATTGCTAACTTAGCGAGTGCGACTAGGTATTTACCTTCCCCAGAATTATTTAAAGAAAGAACATTCACTTTAAAGAAAGGTAAACATTATCAACTAGAGGATATTAGAAGAAAACTTATTAAAGATGGTTATGCCTTAGTTAATAAAGTTGACCAATCATTACAGTTTGCCATTCGTGGTGATGTTTTGGATATTTTCTCTGTTAACAATGATAATCCTGTTCGTATTGAATTCTTTGATGATGAAATCGAAAGCATGAGATATTTTGATCTCGCTAAACAGACATCTATCGGCATGCTTGATGAAGTTACTATCTTACCGGCCTCAGATATCTTATTTAATGATGAAGATTTAGCCAAAAGTAGTGATAAATTATACGGAAATATTGAGAAGGATAGAGAAGTCATCGGATTGACACTTTTTGAAAAATTACGCGACACGGCTGATGATTTGGCCTTTATTTTGAGTGAAGGACAAGTCGATGAAAAGATCTATAAATACTATGGATTCTTAACCAAAGAGCATTATTCAATTTTTGATTACTGCAAGGACTTTAAAAATGTCTTTATCGACGCGAATGCAATTAAGAATTCTAATGATATGTTACAAAGAGATTCGCATACATATTTAGATGAGCTATATGAAAACGGTAAAGCCTTATCAAGACTAGAAATCTATCAAGATATCAATCGTCTAGTAAATATGAATAACCATATTACAACCTCATCTTTATTAGATTCTCCATCTTCTATTTCATTCCCTGTTAAAGCAGTACCATTCCAGGCTAGTAAAAAAGCGGATGCGATAAATATTATCTTTTCTTATTTAAAAGATGATTATCAAATCGTTTTAGCCATAAATAACAAAGAACATATTCATTTAGCCCAGCAAGTATTAGATTTCCAACACATTAAATACCAAATGGTAAATGATTTTGAATTACCAAAAGAAGGTAAAGTTGGTATTTCTTTAATTAACTTATCAAGTGGATTTGTTTTAAGCGAAGAAAAGATTGTCTATTTAACAAGCGCAGAACTATTTAATGAAAAAGTTAGAACCGCTAGATTTGATAATAGATTTAAAGAAGCCACAATTCTTAGAAGTTATGAAGAATTAGAACCAGGTGACTATGTCGTTCATGAATATCAAGGCATTGGTCAATTTATCGCTCTTCAAACTTTAGAAGTTAATGGCACACATAAGGACTATTTAAAGATTGCTTATTGGGGCAATGAATTCTTATATGTCCCAGTCGTGCAGTTCCAATTAGTTAGAAAATATTTAGGTAAAGAAGGTGCCGCTCCTAGATTAAGTCATTTACATAGTAAAGACTGGGAAAACACTAAAAAGAAAGTTAAAGCAAGAGTTAACGATTTAGCGGAACGTCTTATGCAACTATATGTTGAAAGAAGTAAAGCCCAAGGCTTTGCCTTCCAACACGATGATGAATTCCAACAAGAATTTGAAAACGAATTTGAATATCCATTAACTCGTGATCAAGAAAAAGCCTTAAACGATATTAAAAAGGACATGGAAAGTAGCGCTCCTATGGATCGCTTATTATGTGGCGATGTAGGCTTTGGTAAGACTGAAGTAGCCTTTAGAGCGGCTTTCAAAGCCATCTTATCTGGTAAACAAGTTGCTATTTTATGTCCAACCACATTATTAGCGAGGCAACACTACGAACTAGCGTGTAAACGTTTTGCTAACTTTGATGTTAATATCGCTGTCTTCTCTAGACTAGTTAAAGCTTCTCAACAAACTAAATATATGAAGCTTGTGGAAGAAGGAAGGGCCCACCTTATTATAGGCACGCATCGCTTGCTTTCTAAAAATCTCCACTTCAATAACCTTGGTTTATTAATCATTGATGAAGAACAACGTTTTGGTGTGGAACAAAAGGAAAGAATTAAAGAAATTAAGAAGGATATTGATGTCTTAACATTATCCGCGACTCCTATTCCTAGAACACTTCAAATTAGTTTGATCGGTGTTCGCAGTATGTCTAAGATTGATACTCCTCCACAAGATAGAATGCCAATCCAAACATATGTAACACCGTTTAGATTGGATGTTGTTAAAGAATTAATTGAAAGAGAATTAGGAAGAAATGGACAAGTCTTCTTCTTACATAACAATATTGCTACTTTATATAACAGAGTCTCAACGTTACAAAAGCTCTTACCTAATGTGCATATTGGTGTCGCGCATGGCAAGATGGATAGAGAAGATATCGAAGATGTGATGATGCGCTTCTATGAAGGCGAAATTGATGTTTTAGTGTCCACATCCATTATCGAAAATGGTATTGATGTTCCTAACGCTAATATGATTATCGTTGAAGATAGTGAAAACTATGGTTTATCGCAGCTATATCAAATCAAAGGAAGAGTGGGTCGTTCTTCTAGAATTGCCTATGCTTATTTAATGTATAGTGAATATAAAGTCTTAAATGAAAAAGCGCAAAAGAGACTAAAAGCTCTCCAAGACTTTACTGAACTCGGTAGTGGTTATAAGATTGCCCAACGTGACTTAATGATTAGAGGTGCTGGTGACATTTTAGGTCCAGAACAAGCGGGATTTATTGATTCTATTGGTCTTGATATGTATATCAAGTTATTAAATGACGCGGTTAAAGAGAAGATGGAAGGCAAAGTTGAAGAAGAAGATGTCGAAATCAATCCAACCTTAGATATCGATGCCTATATTCCAAATAGTTACGCTAAAGAAGGCGATAAGATTGAACTTTATCAAGAAATCTTACACGCGCCAACTTTATTTGAATTAGAAACAATTAAAACAAAGACCAGAGATGTCTATGGTCGACTTCCTGAAGAAGTTGAATCATTATTTGCCAAACGTAGTATTGATCTATTAACCAAAGAAGCTCATGTTTTAAAACTTCAAGATAAAGCAAAGTTTGTGGAAATCAACTTAGGTGATGAATATATTAATATCAAAGGTATTGGCAATATTTTATTTGAAGCATTAATTCCATTTTTAGCGTTTGTTAAAATCAGTTATGCTAATAATGTCTTTAGAATCGTCCTTAATAAAGGTAAGAACTGGGTTTATGACCTAGAAAATATCCTTAAGAGTTTAATGGGAATTCAAAATCATTTCGTAGTGAAGGAAATTAGTTAATTATGCGTTTAGATGTTGTACTAAAATTATCAGGTTTAATTAAAAGAAGAACGGTCGCAAAAGAGCTCGCTGAACGTGGTCGAATTTTGATTAATGACCGTGTTGCAAAACCATCAAGCGAAGTCCGTGAAGGAGACCGTTTAGAACTACATTTAGGTAACCGTGTTTTAATCGTTGAAATTAACTTCATCGAAAGATTTAAAAAGGAATTTCCAACATATAAAGAGATCCTCACAACTAAGGTAAATAGCGATGCTTAATCTTAATAAAAATCAAAAATATTTATTAGCGTGTTCGCATGGCCCAGACTCAATGGCCCTTTTCTACATGCTTAAAGAAGAAGGTTATAAATTTGCAGTCGCTCATGTTAACTATCATCTCCGTGAAGAAAGCAATTTAGAACAACAACAATTAGAAGCGTACTGCGCTAAAAGAAACGTCCAATTATTCGTTAAAGATGTTGATGAATATTTAGGTAATAATAACTTAGAAGAAAAGTGCAGAATTATCCGTTACTCATTCTTCAAAGATTTAGTGAATCAATATGGCTTTGATGCAGTCTTAATTGCGCACAATCAAGATGACCTCATTGAAACCTACTTAATGCAAAAAAGGCGGCAAAACTTGGTTCAATTTTTCGGAATTAAAGAAAATCCTATCATTTTTGACGTAAAAATCATCCGTCCTTTACTTAGCTATTCTAAACAAGAATTATTAATGTTTTGTGACTTAAATAAAGTCGAATACTCCATCGATAAGACTAACTTAGAAGATGTCTTTTTGCGTAACAAAATCAGACATGAAGTTGTTGAAAAAATGAACAAAGAAAATCGTGAAATGATCCTCAAAGAAATCGATGAAGAAAATAAAAAACTTGAAGCGATTAATGAAAAGATTTCTAGAATTACCACTAATAAATGTGAAGAATATAATAGGTTAAATGATGAAGAGTTCTTATACGCTCTTGTTAATAAAGGAAGAGAACTAAAACCAAACTTTACAATGAGTAGAAATCAAGGTTTAGAAATTAGAAAAATCTTCCTTTCTGATAAGGCTAATATCTCCGTTAATGGTGATGGTTTGACCTTAGTGAAAAGCTATGATTCTTTCCAATTTGTAGATCAAGAACAAGAGGTAGATTTCTCTTATAAACTTGATGAGCCAGGCGTGCTTGATACTGAATATTTTTATTTAGATTTTACAGGTGATACGAGTAACCGTAACGTGGGTAAAGATGACTATCCTCTTACCATCAGAAACGCTCAACCAAATGATGTCTATCTCATCAAAGGATATGAGAAACAATTGAGACGATTATTTATTGATTGGAAGGTTCCTGTGACGCTTAGAAAAAGATGGCCAATCATCGTTGATAAAAACGGAACTATTATCTACGTTCCTAGATATCAAAAAGATTTTAAAAGAGAAGATAACTGCAATTTTTACGTGAAGTGAAAACCATTAATAGCATTTTTCTTTATTAAATAAAAGAAATATTGGTATAATTAATCAATCGCGTAAATATTGAGGAGGTAAAAAATATGGATGAAGAAAACAATAGACCACAAGGTCGAATTTCTCGAAGCTTTATTTTTTCGATATTATTCGTCGCTGCAATATTAGGCTTAATCGCTTATTTCATTTTCTCTAATATGAGCACAGTCAAGCAAATTCAACCAGACTTGTTTGTTGATTACTTAGCCAAAGGCAAAATCACTGATGTCCAATTAGTCCAAGGTGAAACAAAGATTACAATCAATGGCCATTATTCTGAAACAGACTCCAATGGTAAAGTTGTTAAAACAACATTTACCACAGGCATCCCAGAAGAAATGTATAACACAACATTAGATTGGTACGTTGATATTGATGGCGATGGTACTAAAGAAACTATTCAAAAATCAATCACTCAAATGATTGTTGATGCCGCTAAGAACAATGAATACAAACCAGGTGTCACACCAAAGTTTGTTATCACTGTTAAAGATCCTTACGAATCAACATGGTTTGATCGTTGGGGCCCAACAATTATTATCCTAGCGGGTTCCACATTACTTTTATTATTCTTGTTCTCAAGAATGTCCTCTTCTGTCAATTCCTCAAACAGACAAGCGATGGATTTCAACCGTTCTCGTGCTAGAAGAGTTAACACAAGCAAAATCAAATTTGATGATGTTGCCGGTGCTGATGAAGAAAAAGTCGAAATGGAAGAATTAGTGTATTACTTAAAAGAACCAAAGAAATATACAAAGTATGGCGCTAAATTGCCAAAGGGTGTCCTCTTAGTGGGCCCTCCAGGATGTGGTAAAACATTATTAGCCAAAGCCGTTGCGGGTGAAGCTGGCGTTCCATTCTTCTCCATCTCTGGCTCCGACTTTGTCGAAATGTTCGTTGGTGTCGGTGCGGGTCGTGTTAGAGACATGTTCAGAATCGCTAAAGAAAATGCTCCATGCTTAGTCTTTATCGATGAAATCGATGCTGTTGGCAGACAAAGAGGTGCTGGTCTAGGTGGTGGTAACGATGAACGTGAACAAACACTTAACCAATTACTCGTTGAAATGGATGGCTTTAATGATAACTCTGGTATTATCGTTATCGCCGCCACAAATAGAGACGATGTATTAGATCCAGCTCTTTTAAGAGCAGGTCGTTTTGATAGAAAGATTACAGTTTCCTTACCTGATGTTAAAGGTAGAGAAGCAATCTTCAAAGTCCACTCAAGAAATAAGAAAGTTTCTTCTGAAGTCAACTTTGAAAATCTTTCAAAGAGAACTGTTGGTTTCTCCGGTGCTGATATTGAAAATATCATGAACGAAGCCGCAATCTTAGCCGTTCGTGGTAATAAAGAAGAAATTACTGTTTCTGATATTGATGAAGCTATCGACCGTCGCTTTGCGGGTCCTGCTAAGAAATCTCGTTCTCTAACCGAAGAAGAAAAGTGGAGAACAGCTTATCACGAAAGTGGTCACGCTATCGTTGGCTTAAAATATCCTCACGCTGGCAAAGTCCAAAAGATCACCATCATCCCACGTGGCAATTATGGTGGTTGGGTTTTAGCTACTCCAGAAAAAGATAAATACAATTTAACCAAAGGTGAATTGATTGCCGATATCGTTCTCGATATGGGTGGTCGTTCCGCTGAAGAAATCTTCTGTGACGATATTGATACAGGCGCCTACGCTGACATTAAAAATGCTACCGCCAGAGCACGTGCAATGGTGTGCGAATATGGTATGTCTGATTTAGGTCCTATCCAATATGAAAGAGATACTGGTAGTGTCTTCTTAGGAAGAGACTATACAAATACACAAAAGAACTTCTCTGCTGAAACAGCAACAAAGATCGATGCTGAAATCCGTAAGATTATCGACTTCGCTCACGCTGAAGCTCTCCGTGTCATTAAGGAAAATAGAGAAGACGTTGAACTCCTTGCTAAGACCTTAGTGGAACGTGAACAAATCACCGCTGAAGAAATCGAATACTTGATGAAACATCGTCATCTTAAGGAAGACGAACCTAAAGCAGAAGCCGAAGAACCAAAGGCTGAAACTGCTGAAGGTGAAAACAAATAATTAACTTTAGGAAGGGCAAAACCTTCCTTTTACTATGTGGAAATTAGGTCAATTTAACATCGAAGGAAAAGTCGTTCTTGCCCCAATGGCAGGAATAACAAGTGCAGGTTATCGAAAATACCTCAATACTTTTGGTGTGGACGTCTGTGTTTCTGAGATGGTTTCTGATATGGGGCTTATCTATCAAAACAAAGAAACAGAGTCTTATGTGACCTATGAAAAAGATGGAACGCTCACAGGTGTCCAATTATTTGGCGCTAAGCCTGAAAACTTGGCAAAAGCTGCAGCCGTATCGCTTAAGTTAAACCCCAATATCGACTTTTTTGATGTGAACATGGGTTGCCCTGTTCCTAAGGTTACCAAGACCGGTGCGGGCTCTGCTTTGATGCTAAATCCTAGCTTATGTGGTGAGATCATTAAGGCTATTAAGAGTGTTACTGATAAACCAGTCACCGCGAAGATTAGATTAGGCTATAATGAGGTTAACTTCTTAGACGTCATAAAAGAGCTTGAAAATAGTGGTGTTGATGCCATTGCAATACACGCTAGAACAAGAAAAGAACTCTATATGGGAGAACCACATTTTGACCTCTTAAAAGACTTAAGAAGCAAGATGAAAGTACCACTTATTGTATCTGGCAATATCTATACTCTAGATGACGCGATTAACGCTCTCGAAATCACTGGAGCGGACGCTGTGATGGTAGCGCGTGGTGGCATGGGAAACCCATTCCTCATTAAGCAAATTAAGACCTATTTTGAAACAGGCGAGAGATTACCAAATCCATCATTTGAAGAACAGTGTAATTACTGTTTAGAACTTGCTAAATCAATGTGTGAAGAAAAAGGTGAATTAACAGCGATGAGAATATATCGTGGTATTGCCCCTAAATTCTTCTCAGGATTTACTAATTCAAGAACTCTTAGAACAATACTTGCTACCTCATTAACGGACTATGCTTCGTTAGTGAGGATTCTTGATGAATTCAAGAAAGAAAATATTAAATTTTAACGTTTGTCTTTAATTAGACAAATTCTCGTATATAATATTTGAGCGTGGATATTTGAAAGGAAAGTTGAAAATATGAACATTAATGAATTAAATGACCAAGAACTAATCCGTTTAGAAAAGATTAAAAAATACCAAGAATTAGGTATCGATCCATTTGGTCAAGCTTATAAAGTTTCCCATTCGATTAAGGAGATTCGTGCCTTATGCAATAAGAAGAGTGAAAAAGCCCTTGCTAAAATGGCTTTAAAAGTCTCTGTTGCAGGCCGTATCAAAGCTATTCGTAAAATGGGTAAGGCCTCCTTTATGAATATCCAAGATAAAACTGGTAATATCCAAGTTTACTTATCACTCGATGGTTTAGGCAAAAAGAACTATGACCTTTTCAAAATGGCGGATATCGGTGACATCGTCGGTGTTAAAGGTATCATGAACTTAACAAGAACTGGTGAATTAACAATCAAAGCTCAAAAGTTCATTCACTTAACAAAGTGCTTACATCCATTACCAGAAAAGTTCCATGGCTTAACTGACGTTGAAGAGCGTTCTAGAAGAAGATACTTAGACTTAATCATGAACGAAGAAGCAAGAAAAGTTGCCTTTATGAGACCTCAAATCATTCGTAGTATCCAACGCTTCCTTGATGGCAAAGGTTTCACTGAAGTTGAAACATCAATTCTTTCCCCAATTTTAGGTGGCGCTTCCGCTCGTCCATTCATCACACATCACAATACATTAGATAAAGATTTCTACTTAAGAATCGCTACTGAACTTAACCTCAAACGTTTGCTCGTTGGTGGTATGGAAAGAGTGTATGAAATTGGTAGATTATTCCGTAATGAAGGTATGGATGCTTCCCATAACCCAGAATTCACCACAATTGAAATCTATCAAGCCTATAGTGACTTAAGAGGTATTGGTGATTTAACCGAAAAGATGATTAGAAATGCCGCTAAAGAAGTGACAGGTTCTGCAATCGTCAAATATGGTGACCGTGAAATCAATTTTAAAGACCCATTTAAGTGGATCTCCATGAATGACTTAATTAAAGAAAAATGTGGTATTGATTTCAAAGAAGTCAAAACATATGAAGAAGCTAAGAAACTCGCTGACGAACGTGACTTACATTTAGACAAGTTCAAAAACACTGTTGGTTATGTTATGAACGAATTCTTTGAAGAGTTCTGCCAAGATGATTTAATTCAACCTACCTTTGTTTATGAATATCCAATCGAAGTTTCTCCATTAACTAAGAAAGAAAAAGATCCAAGATTCGTTCAAAGATTTGAATTATTTGTGAATGGTAAAGAACTCGCTAATGCTTATACCGAACTTAATGACCCATTAGATCAAGAAGAAAGATTCCTTGCTCAATTAGAAGCTAAGAAGTTAGGCGATGAAGAAGCCAGTGAAATGGATAAAGACTTCGTTGAAGCCTTAGAATATGGTATGCCTCCAACAGGTGGTGTAGGCATGGGTATTGATAGATTAGTGATGTTATTAACTAACCAGGCTCAAATTCGTGAAGTCATTCTCTTCCCAACAATGAGAGATAGATGACAAATTTTCACAAAATATTAAAAATTTTGGACAAAATACAAAAAACGCCCCTATTTAATTATTGAGGGGGCTTTTTTGATGGCTCAAGCCAAGGTCTAACTTTTCTGCCTAAGGTCCCTTTTATTCACTTATACGTATACGCGCTTTACAAATTGATTTTTGGCTAGTATAATTGACACGCTACAATGTAGCATTAATCTCTGCTACCAATGTAAATATGGTAGCCATTAGACCAGAGGGAGGTATATAAAATGCGCAATTATGAAATTATGTACATTTTGAAGGCCGACTTAGACGAAGCCGCTCGCGAAGCTGAAATGGGCAATATCCAAAAGCTCCTCGAAAAGAACGGCGCCAAGGTTAATAGCACAGATACCAAGATGGGCTTACGCGAATTAGCGTACGAAATCAAGGATCAAACCAAAGGTTTCTATGTCATCCTCAAAGTGGAAGCTGATGAGGCTGCACTTTATCAATTCAATCGTAAAGTCAAAATCAATCCAGCCGTGTTACGTCATCTAGTTACAGTTGATCAACAATAAGGAGGACAATTACATGGTTAATCGTGTACTCTTAATGGGTCGCTTAGTTAAGGACCCAGAATTAAGAAAAACCAATTCTGATGTTAGCTTTGCTACATTCACTCTTGCTGTGGATAACCGCATGAGAGAATCTGATGGCACAAGGGGTACAATCTTCATTGATTGTCGTGTCTTCAGAGAACAAGCTGAAAGCTTAGTTAAGAACACCAGAAAAGGTAGTAGGATCGCAGTTGATGGCAGTCTCAATCAAAGAAACTTTGAACGCAAAGACGGAACAAAAGGTAAAGTAATTGAGGTCATCGTTGATAGTGTGACATTCTTAGATCCTAAGAAAGACGCACCAGCGGAAGAACCAAAATTCGATGATGTTCCAGCTCAATCCAGCGGCAATAATCTTGACTTAAATGACTTGCCAGATGACGATCTTCCATTTTAATTAAAAGAAAGGGAAAATTATGGCATTTAGAAAAGTTAGACCACATAAAAAAGTATGTATCTTCTGTAAGAACAAATCTAAATTCATTGACTACAAAGATGTTGAACTCTTAAAGACAATGATTACCCCAAACGGTAAGATTTCCACCAGAAGAGCTACAGGCACATGCGCCAAGCACCAAAGAGAATTAGCCAAAGCTATCAAAAACGCTAGATTCATGGCTCTTCTCCCATACGTTGCTGACTAATTACGGTCTTTGTAATAATCTAAACTCAATTATTCTCAATAGTACAAATAACTCTATTCTCAAATAATTAACTTTAGATACATTACACAACAATTACTCACAACACATTACAAAACAAGATCTATCTAACCCATAGATCTTTTTTATTACTCTCTTACCATAGCTTTACCCAACGCCAATATACTGCCTATACATTACCTACAGCACCCAACACTAATAGCTACCGCCTACAGCCACCGCCCAACAGCAATTAATAGCTTCTGCCCACAGCACACTGACTAAGCATATATATATAATATATAGCCACTCACTGCCTCGCCCACGCCGCTACTATCAAGCTGACTGTAGCCACGCTCGCATAACAGCTCCAAACAAGCTCCACATCGCACCGAATCGACCAGCTCAAGCAAACCCCGCCACACTGCAAAACAGCCTCCACGTGCCACGATTTCAACACGCCCAAAAAAGCTTAAATTCGCCGCTCGCAAACGCCTCCGACCACGACATAATAAGAATAGGCAGAATCGTACCAACCGCGATAATCGGCCTCGCACCAAGACATCTGTTGTAACGATACAAATCCAATGTAATAAAATTGGACAAAAATTGTTGCAAAAATTATAAGCAAATAGGATCGCTCAGATAGGGCGGTCCTTTTTTAGTGTTTGTGGAGCGCTCCCATTAGCTCGGATTAACGACATAATAAAACTATAGGAGGGCGACCATATGGAAGAAGAACATATCTGTTGTATCTGTGGTAAAAGGTTTAAAGGTTATAGCAACAATCCAGAACCATTAAAGCATGAGGGCGTGTGCTGTGACGAGTGCACATTGAAGTGATTAAAGCTAGAGTTGATGAGTTTTTTGAGAAAGTAAGTAAGGAAAATTAAGCTAAATTATATAGATGTTTAAGGAGACAAAAAATATGGGAAAAATTAAAACATTTAGTAAAGAAGCTTTTAGTCCAGAGGGGTTGGACGATCCAAGCTTAGCTGATGCATTTGCTACTGAGTGAGACATTGAAGGTTTAGATTCTTACATAGTAAGTAAACAAATTATTGATGATGAATATGAAGTTAAAATTGAAAGTGCATTTGAAATTATTTGGTTTGGATTTAAAACAATTGATAAGAACTTTGGGTATCATGTTAAAAGACTATCTAAAGATCATCAATTTGAAACTAAAGAGTGGGCTTTCCAAGAGCTAAAGTAGAGGTGTTGTTATATTAAAAGATATTGATTACTTTAATGATAATAAGATTGAATACATAGCTGACTTGGACGATTCATTTGAACAGATGAAAACATTTTGAAATCAATATGGTAAGTTTAATGTTGGTATTGAAGATGATGTAGATAAGTACATTGTTACATTAAAGAACAAAAAACTAACTATTAAATTAGCTATTCAAGAGCTTCCAGATGGTAAAAACAAATTCATTTTGAGAAGAGAATACAATTTGGAAGATAAAGCTCCTAAAGAGTGAGAAATTAACGAGAAATAGAGCTGCCTGCCTGAGCAGGAATTTTAAGAGATGAATGGGACATGAAAGGTGCTGCAATTACTGACTGTAGTGTTAGCGCAACATACATGCATAACGCAATGGGCGTTCTCGCTGGACAAGATTTATGGGATGGAAACGGCACAAGCTTATTAGCAAATCGTGGCGATAATCCTGCAATTGTCCATTGTTGTCAACAAGCTACGAAACATATCGCATATTCAATTGCTCATTCACGTGCAATGAATATCGGTAATGCAACAATTCAACTTGTCACCCCTTGGTATATGATTGTTATTTATTCACTTATTGGTGTATTTGGAGTTGGAACATTAGCAATGTTGGCATTCTTAATTATTCCAATTCTAAAAAAGAAAAAAGCATAATTTAGCAAACTTTCCCTTTAGTTTGCTGATTATTTCCGGGCTAAAAGATTTGGTCTCAATGAAATCTAGGGTGGTATTCCTACAAGGGATATCACCTTTGATTTTATCGGACAACGTTTCAAGCGTTGGACGTAAATAAAACCGCCTCTTATAGGGGCGAGAAATGAATAAGCGGAAGCGTTCAATAACAAATAAAAACTCCTTTGGTATAATAAGACATGTTCAGTTGCCTTGTCATAGA
>JAGAYY010000041.1 GCA_017940265.1 Bacilli bacterium
ACAGGGGCCTTAGATAAAGATAATGCATTACTAGTAATGGAATCTTTAAAAGAAGCTAGTAAAACTTCTTTAGTAATTATGGTTACGCATAATGAAGAACTAGCTAAAAGATATAGTGACCGTATTATCCATATGAAAGATGGAAGAGTAGTACAAGACAAAAAGATAAAACTCATAAACGGTAAACATCATCAAATAGACAAAGAAAGAAAAAGTAATCCTAATTGGTACTCAAAGATTATCGCTAGAAACTTCGCTAAAAGATTTAAAAGAAATATCTTCTCAATACTAGCGGTCACGATTGGCGCTACCGCTAGTATGTTGATATTTGGTTTTACTAATGGTGCTCATGACTCCATTATGAATTCAGCGGAACGCCAATTTGATTATGGCGTGGCTTCTATTAGCAAAGAAAACAAAATCGTTAGTGATGAGTCACCAATTACACTTATCCAAACATTACGCGCTAATGAAGAAGAAATAGATACATTAAGTAATGAATATGATTTCTTACATTATTGTTATTCATATGATTCATTAGTGACACCAGCCTTAGATACATATATCAACGACAAAGAAATAAATAACTTAACATATACACCTGTCTATTCTTTTTGTGATTCTTCAATCAATAAAAGTCTATTAATAAAAGGCAAATTACCGATGATAGACACTCTTAATATGGTGGTTATTAATCAAACTGCTTATGACTATCTAAAGAAAGAAATAAAAAGTGATCCACTTAATACTTATATTCGTTTAAAAGATGGCGCTTCATTTACTTATTACACTGATGATATAGAAAAGCCATATATTACAGACTACTTTGTCTATGACAGACTAGTGGAAATTGTTGGAGTTGTTAAAGAATTGTCATTCTTAAACACTCCTAAGATTTATTACTCATATAAGGCTTTAGATAAATATATGGGAGAGACACTATTAAATAATCTTTCTGAATATCTAGGAGAAACCAGTTGGAAAGATCGTATTATGTTTGCTTCTGATAATGAATATATCTCTAATTATTCACACCGTGTATTTCTTAAAAATAGTGGAGATGTGTATCAATTAAAAGAGATGAAAAAGCATTTAAAAGAAGGATATAGCCTTAATAGTAATGCTTTAACAGTTGAAGAAACATTATTCTCCTTAGTGGACGCTGCAAGTGTAGGTATGGAAATATTCTTAGTTATCGCTTTAGTGGGCACCGCAATGATTATCGGCATTGTTTCATTTGCGTCCTACGCTGAAGATATCAAAGATTCTGCAATATTACTTTGTATAGGCGCTACAAGAGAAGATATCTCATCGCTATATGTTTTTGAAAACTGCTTAATAGGTGTTATAGGATTGGCATTATCTTTCATCATTGCTTTAGTTAGTCAAAATCCGCTTAATCATTTAATAGAAAGATTCACTTCTTTAATCAATATCGTAGATATTCCGTTTAACTGTTTTCATGGAAGAGCTTTTCTATTTCCTCTTCTTATAGTTATGTCTGCTTTACTTATTTGTATCTTAGCGACGTATCTACCAATCTCTTTTTCAAAAAAGATTTCTTTAAAGGAGGAATTAAACGCTAATGATTAAGATTAATAATTTATCTAAAAGTTATGGAAGTAGAAAGGTATTAACTAATATTTCTTTTGGCTTTAAAGAAAAAGGCATCTATGTGATATATGGGCCATCCGGTTCAGGCAAGACTACTTTATTAAATTGTATTGCCGGATTAACTGATTTCACTGGTTCTATACAAGTTAATCATCAAAACATTGAAACACTTAATGATGATGACTTAAGCCGTCTTCGCTTGACCACTTACGGCTTTGTTTTTCAGGACTTTAAACTGTTTGAAACAGAGACCGTGTTGGCTAATTTGCTATTTCCGCTCGATACTTTATATCCGATGTCTAAGAGTCAAAAGATAAGGAAATGTCGTGACCTACTAGCCCTTGTTGGCTTACCTGATAAAGAAAAACAAAACGTTAATAAGCTAAGTGGCGGTGAAAAACAAAGAGTGGCTATTGCCCGTTCTTTAATAAATGATCCAACTGTTCTTTTATGTGATGAACCAACCGGGGCATTAGATGAAAATACTGGAACTGAAATCATGAATATCCTAAAGAAGATTTCTAAGCGTGCGATTGTGATTATGGTTTCTCATGATCAAAGTCTGACCAAACAATATGCTGATGTCATTATTGAAATGGATAATGGTTCAATAGCAAATATCATTCAGCAAAGAAAGAACACCAATTCTGAATCGCATCTCCCTGTTTTAGATAACGGTGTCAGCAATGACAAGGCTAAAATCAGCGATAGCTTTCTTATTAGACATACGTTCCACACGATGAAACAAAAGAAACTTAGAACAGGACTTTGCTATACGATGACTTCTTTGGGACTAATTGGCGTGGGCTTAGCATTTGCTTTATCGTCCACAATCGCAGATAACATTAAACAAGCTTACCGCGAAATAGTGGATGAAAACTCAATCGTAGTTACACTTAAAGATAAAAACAGTTCTATTCAAGGACAATATGCCGCTAACTTTTATGAAGTTAATGACATTAAAGAAACATACCCAGAATATGTCAGTGATATAGGAGCTACTTATTACTGTAATTTTGAAAAGTTCTTTGAAGATAGAAACGAACTAGCGTTCATCAAAGGCTATCGTAGAAGTGTGATACCAGGTTTCAGTGCTCGCCATATAAATGAATTTGAATGGTTAGAAGATATTAATACCAAAATATATCCAAAAGATATTCAGTTATTAAAAGATGATGAAATAATTCTCTCGTTAGATTATGCAACCTTAAGAGACCTTTGTTTTGAATTACAAATCGATAGGAATATTAATTCATTAAGTAACTATTTATTAGGCAACACTTTAGATGTCTATTTTGATCTAGCAAATTATAACTGGGATTACACTGATGAACAGTTATTAACTGTAAAAGGATTTACCCTAGAAAACAGTCTAAAAATCTATCACAGCAATCATCTATGGAACGAACACATGTTTGAAGAAATGATGAGATTTCCGACTAATGATGCTTTATCAATTAAGGATAATGAACCATGGGTGATGAAGAAAATATACTATCTAAAAGCAAAAGAAAATAGAGATAAGATGCTTAACCTATTTCTAAATAGTAAAGAAATGGATAAATATATTTTTGAAATCGCAGATGAGATGTTTTATCCATGGCTTTATTATGGAAAGAAAATTGAAGATCGTGACCGCATCCACGTCTTTGCAAATACAGTAGCCCATATTCCTAACTGGCATGTTGATTACTTTATGAATAACGATAGTAATCTTGCTTCACCAATATTTGGAAATAGTTCAGGATTCCTCATCTATCCAGAATCACTGATGATGGGCTTTTCTAAAACGATGTATTTTTCAAAAGATGAGGAACAGATAACCGCAATAGTGGATAAGTTCACATCTAAGAATAAAGATGGCTTTTTTGAGGAAAGCCTTCCAGACGGTGTTTTAAGTGGTAATTACGCAAAAAGTCTGCAAAACGGGGTTAGATTTGAAGATATTGAAGGAAAAACCCTGCAAAAAGGCGCTAAACCAGAGAGCTTAAACGAGATCGCTATTTCAAAGGCTTTCGCTAAGGAGTGTCATATAGAAGATATCAATGAAACGATCTATGTGACGACCGCTAGAAAGGAAGCTTTAACAAACAATGGAGGGGTAATCAGTGACTATGTAGTTGTGCCGCTCGTAGTCACTGGTCTTATAGATTCAAATAAGAATTGTATATATCACACGAAGAATTGGACTTCACTTTTTTACCAGTGCAAAATTGGTATCAGTGCTTATCAATTACAAACAAATTCAATTTCGTTTTCATTAAAAGACCCGAAGAAGATTGATGAGAGTTTAAGTCTATTTAAAAAGGGTTTTCCTGACTATAATGTTGTTAACCCTCTTTGCGATGTAAACGATAGTGTGGATACAGTGTGTTTTTATATCACAATTGTGCTCATCATCTTCTCCACGGTAGCAACACTAATCTCTATTCTTCTGTTAACGATTTGTAATTACCTCTATATCTTGGAAGGAAGGAAAGATATCGCTCTTGCTAGATGTATCGGCGTTAACAAAAAGGAGAGTCGAAAGTTTCTTTATTATCATTCCTTAATCCAATGTTTTATTTCCTTTGTCGTCGCTAGTGTGGAACTATTTATGTTCTCATTTCTAGCCAATATGGAAATAGGCAATGCTTTATCGACCGGTTCTCACTTTTCTTTTAACCCAGCAGCCTTTCTACCAATGTTTGCTCTAGCGTTCTCTATCGCTATTATTTCTAGCTTCTTTATGAGCAGGAGAATTAATAAAATTAATCCCATCGAAGCTCTTAAACAATAAAACAAATTTTATTTTGTTTTGTTAATTTTACATTTATCCCTTATAATAGGTAGCGCACTAAAAGAGGAAAACACTATTATGGGATTAAAAGCAGGCATTGTTGGATTACCAAATGTTGGAAAGTCGACGCTATTTAACGCGATTACCAATTCACACGTTGAAGCAGCGAACTATCCGTTTGCGACTATCAATCCAAATACAGGTGTTGTTAACGTTCCTGATGAAAGATTAGATTTTTTAACAAATATTTTTAAACCTGAAAGAAAAATTCCAGCGACTGTGGAATTCACTGATATTGCTGGTTTAGTCAAAGGTGCTTCTAATGGTGAAGGTTTAGGCAATAAGTTCTTAGCTAATATTCGTGAATGCGACGCTATTGTAGAAGTGGTTCGTTGTTTTGATAACGCTGATATTGTTCACGTTGAAGAATCCATTGATCCAATTAGAGATATTGAGATTATTAATCTCGAACTCGTTATGGCGGACTTAGATACTGTTGATAAGCGTATTGAAAAGAGCGAAGCCAAAGCAAGAATCGCTAAAGATAAAGATGCCATTTATGAGATGGGTCTTCTTAAGCCATTAAAAGAAGTTCTTGAACAAGGCTTACCTGCTAGAAAAGCAAAACTTACTGAAGATCAAATTGCATATTGCAAAGTTAACTATCACCTTTTAACAGATAAACCAATTATCTACGTCGCTAATGTGGGCGAAAATGATTTGATGGACTTAGATAACTGTAAGTACTATCAAGATGTTTTGAAATATGCATCTAATGAAAACAATCAAGTCATTCCAGTTTCCGCTCAAATTGAAAGTGACTTATCTGAATTAAGCGAAGAAGAAAGAAAAGAATACTTAGCGGAACTTAACGTTAAGGAATCTGGCTTAGAAAAAGTCATTAAAGCCACATATAAATTACTAAATCTATCAACATTCTTCACTGTTGGCGCGGATGAATGCCGTGCCTGGACATTCAAAAACAATATGTCAGCTCCTGAATGCGCTGGCGTTATCCATACCGATTTCCAAAAAGGTTTCATTTGTGCGGAAGTCTATCCATATGAAGCCATTCATGAACTCGGAAGCGAACACGCTGTTAAAGAAGCGGGAAAGATTAGAACAGAAGGTAAAGGTTACTATCCAAAAGATGGTGACATTATGTTCTTCCGTTTTAATGTGAAAAAGTAATATGAGAATTGGATTTGCTACTGATATTCATAGACTAGTTGAAGGTCGCAAGTTAATGCTCTCTGGCGTATGTGTTCCTAGCCCCGTGGGCGAACAAGCACATAGTGATGGAGATGTGGTTTATCACGCTGTTAGCGAAGCTATTTTAGGTGCTCTTGCTCTTGGTGATTTAGGAAAACATTTCCCAGGTACACCAGAATATAAAGATATTGATTCATCAATTATCGTTAAAAGAGTGGTGGCCATGATGGATGAAAAAGGCTATGAAATCAACAACGTTGATGTCTCAATTACATTAGAAAAACCAAAACTTGCACCATTTATTATGGAAATGCGAAACAACTTAGGTTTATTATTAAATACTTCCCTAGAGAATGTTTCCGTCAAAGCGGGAACTAATGAAGGTATCGATGATATCGGAAAAGGCTTGGCCGTAAAAGCGGACGCCATTGTCATGCTTAGAAAGAAAGGAGAATAAAATGGACATTATTGAAAACATTAAACTCAAAATCCAAAAAGCTCTTTTAGATCTTGGTCAAGAAGTCGCCCTTAACGATATTGTCATTGAAAAGAGTAAAGATGAAGCTCATGGTGACTATGCCACTAATGTTGCGATGAAACTTTCTAGATTATTCGGTAAGGCTCCTCGTGACGTCGCTAGCATGTTAATTGAGAAAATTAATAGAGACGGTATTGATAAAATCGAAATTGCGGGTCCTGGTTTTATTAACTTTTTTATGAAGCACGATTCACTTCAAGCCTTCGTAAATAAGATTATTACTGAAGACGAAAATTATGGCCGTTCACCAAGAAAGAATTTCAAAATTAATGTGGAATTCGTTTCCGCTAACCCAACTGGTATTCTTCACGTTGGTACCGCTAGAGGTGCAGCAATTGGTGATAGTATTTCTCGTATCTTAGATTTCGCTGGTTATGATGTGACTAAGGAATATTACATCAATGATGCCGGTAGCCAAATCACAAACCTTGCCTTATCTATTCAAGCTAGATATAAAGAATTATTCGGTATTCAAGCCGAAATCCCAGAAGATGGATATGCTGGTCATGACATCGTTGAAATTGCTGAAACAATTAAAAATGAAATTGGTGATGAAGCGCTCAAGATGGCTGACCCAATTCCATATTTCAAAGAAAAAGGTGTTAAAATCGAACTTGATAGAATTGTTAAAGACTTAGAATTATTTAGAGTTAAGCATGATGTCTTCTCTTCAGAGAAAGCCATTAGAGCGGACAACGCTATCGAAAAAGAATTAGACTTCTTAAGCAAATATACCTATAGACAAGATGATGCCTTGTATTTAAAGACATCTGATTTTATCGACGATAAAGACCGTGTTATTCAAAAGAGTAATGGTGATTACACTTACTTCTTACCTGATATCTGCTATCACGTTAATAAATTATCACGTGGCTTTGACGCTCTTATTGATGTCTTAGGCGCAGACCATCATGGTTATATTAACAGAATGAAATCCGCTCTAATGATGCATGGTTATCCACAAGATATTCTCCATGTTGAATTAATTCAAATGGTGAGATTCCTTAAAGACGGACAAGAATATAAAGCTAGTAAAAGAAGAGGAGATGCCATCACTTTAAGAGATGTCTGTGAAGAAGTTGGCGTTGATGCGATGCGTTATTTCTTTGCAATGCGCGCTCCTTCATCTCACTTAGACTTTGATATGGACTTAGCAAAAGAACAAAGTTCTAATAACCCAGTTTATTATGCTCAATATGCTCACGCTAGACTCTGTTCTATCTTAGAACAAGGTAAAGATATCGCTATTGATAACAGTGCTAAGTTATTAAGCCAACCTTCTGAAATGGCTTTATTAAAGCACCTTGCTGACTTTGCTAATTTAGTGAATGATGCGGCTAAAGATAAAGCGCCATACAAAGTGACAAATTACATTCATACCCTCGCGGAACTCGTTCACGCTTTCTATAACGAATGTCGTGTCATCGATCAAAACAATTTAGAACTCAGTGGTTCACGTCTTGCTTTAGTTAAAGCAAGTAAAATAGTGTTAAAGAATGCGCTTGCCCTTATCGGTGTCAGCGCTCCAATACATATGTAGGAGGACATTAGTATGTCAAAATCATTATTAGACTATGCTTACGATTACGTAAGCGCCCAAAGCCAACAAAGCAAGTTCCAAGATATTTGGGCTTACTGTGTTAAAGAAGCTGGCTTAAGTGAAGAAGAAGCAGCAGCAAAGGTCTCTCGCTTCTACACAAACTTAATGCTTGATGGCCGTTTCGTCACTTTAGGCGAAAACGAATGGGACCTCAGAATTCGCCACAAATTCGAGAAAGTCCACATCGATATGAGCGAAGTTTATTCCGATGTCGAAACTTCCTATGATGATAGTGAAGAAGAGGAAGAAGAAGCCGAGTACAATAAGGCCTTCGAAGACGAAGAAGAACAAAAGGAAGAAGACTTCAATTCTGACGAAGAACAAGAAGAGTCCGAAGAAGAAAAAGAGGATAACGAATTCTAATGTTTGAAGCGATCATCTCCAAGATTGAGCAATATGATTCGATAGTGATTTTCGGTCATCTTAATCCCGATGGTGATTGTTATGGAAGCCAAATTGCTCTAAGAAACATTCTCAGAACGAGATATCCAGAAAAACAAGTCTACTGCGTTGGCAGTGGGTTAAAAAAGTTTTTTGATATTCTCGGAACAATGGATGTTGTTTCTGATGAAATAATTGCCCAATCTTTAGCTATAGTTCTTGATAGCAATGACATCAATCGTTTGGAAGATCAAAGAGCGTGGAAAGCACGTGATTTTGCCAAAATCGATCATCACATTGATACTCATACTTTCCATGAAGGTCCAGAAGTCATTGATGATAATGCCACATCAACTTGTGAATTGATTTATCGTTTCGCTAAAGAAAACAATTTAAAAATTGATTTAATCGCTGGTAGCGCTCTATATCTTGGTATGATGACTGATACCGCGAGATTCCAATTCGCCAATAACTTTGTCAGGATGTTTGAAATCGCCCGTGATTTATGTGACCTCGGTGTTGATCCAATCTTACTAAATAAGACAAACAACTTAGTTCCTGAAATTACAATAACAATTAAATCATTCATTTATAGCCACGTCATAAAAGATGAACGTGGTATCATCTACGCTGTCGCCACTAAAAAAGAAAGAGAAGAACTCGGAGTTACATCCGCTCAAATCTGTGGTAATACTTCATTATTAAGCTATGTCACAGGTTATCCAGTTTGGTTTGTTGCCTCTGAAACTGATAATGGTGGCATGCAAGTAGAAATGCGTAGTAGCACCTTTGACATTCAAAAAATAGCCATGCACTTTGGTGGTGGTGGTCATGCATTCGCCGCAGGCTTTACTTATAAGAAGTTTGGCCCAGAAGTTATTAATGAACTTTTAGACTTATTTGCCGCAGTGGTGAAGAAAGGAAATGAATAGAATGTGGGAAGAACAACTCGAAGCCGCGATTGAAGCGGGCGTTAAAGCCATTAAAGGTATATTAGAGATATACCACACTGACTTTTCCGTGGAAATCAAAGATGATAACTCTCCAGTTACTCTTGCGGATAAAAACGCCGATAAAGTAATTAGAGAATATCTTCATAAAAAATATCCAACATACGCTTTCTTAACTGAAGAAAGTACCGATGATTTATCTAGATTAGATAACGATTTCGTTTGGATTGTTGATCCAGTCGATGGCACAAAAGACTTTGTCGCTAAAGATGGTGGCTTCACCACAAACATCGCCCTTGCCTATAAGCATGAAGCAGTGGTTGGTGTTGTCGTTGTTCCATTAACCGGTGAAATCTATTACGCTGCTAAAGGAATGGGCGCCTTCTATCGTAAGGATGGACTGACCAAACGCATACACGTCAACGATAAAATTGACAATTTAACAGTTTATAAGAGTGTCTTCCATTCCAAACCAGAAGAAGATGCTGTAATCGCTAAATACCCAAATAAAATTACTAAAATTGAAAAATGGGGCTCCGCTTTAAAAGCGTGCAGAATCGCTCAAGGCTATGGCGAACTTACCTATCGCTTAAGTGATGGCACCAAAGAGTGGGATACCGCTGCTAGCCAAGTCATCGTTGAACAAGCCGGTGGTGTATTTTTAACCCCAAACAAAGAGCGCATTATGTATAACCGCACAGACGTACATAATCGTGAAGGTTATTTAATTTGTAATAGAATTGAAAATTTCTTGCTATAATATATTAAGATTTACTAAACACGAACCGTGTTAGATTAAATACATAATTTTTTCGGAGGAAATTTTTTATGAAAAAAAGATTAGTCGCTTTAATGACAATTTTTGCTGCATTATCATTAGCCGCTTGTAACGGTGGTAATAATGCAAATCAATCAACCGCTAAACCAGCCTCAACATCACAAAAACCATCATCTTCTAAAGAAGTTTGGGGTGAATGGAAAGTCGTAACTCCAGCCACATGTAATGCTCCAGGTAAAGAAGAACGTACAAGTGATTTAGGCAATAAGCAAGAAAGAGAAATTCCAAAGCTTAAACAACACACATGGACCGCAACAGAAGTTGCAGCTTCAGGTGAAGGTGTTGCTTATGAAAACATCGAATGTTCAGTTTGCCATGCTAAAGGCTTAAGAGTTGCTACATCATCAGCAACCATCGAAGGCACTGATAAAGGTGGTGCTCCAGCAGGCTGTATCAAACTTTCAAGCAAAGGCGAATACATGGAAGTTAAGATCAACATCCCAGAAGCAAAATCAGGCAAAGTCTATTTAACAGGCGCAATGGACTATTGGCATGATGGCAGCAACAACAATGAAGGAAAATCATTCTCCAGCGTTAAAGATAGTGCTAATACATGCAACTTCAAGCTTGAAGTCAATGGTGCAGAAGTTGATCCAAGTGCAAATCTTACAAAGACATTTGGCGAAATGTTGCCAGAAGAAGCCGGTGAAACAGTTGGCTCAGTCACATATTCACAAATCGGTGATTGCGAAGTTGGTGCTGTCGCATTAGTCGCTGGTGCTAATACATTCAAGTTCACCAGAATTGATAGCTACAACTTAGCCGTTAAATACTTCACAGTGGTCTTTGCCGCTTAATCAAAAATAAAACTAAAAATGAGAATCACTAATCTCGGTGGTTCTCTTTTTTTAACAAAACACAAAAAGTTGAATATTGAATATATTTGTTTATGGGTATTTAAGAAAGTTTATTGCAGTGTTGCTTATCTCTTGCTATGCGATAAAAATCCACTTTATAATACGATTGACAAGATACATATTTCTTGAATAACTGATGGAGACATTTTTTAATGCTCCTCACAGAAAGGGATTTTTATGAAACTCAAAAAACTTCTCGGTTTAGTGGCCATCATGGGCTCTTTGGCCATCTCCGCTTGTGGCGGTGGTAATGGTGGCGGTTCAACTGCTAAACCAACTTCTGGCAGTAAAACACAATCTACTAGCAAGAAACCTTCAACTTCCACATCAATTGCTCCAAGAAAGACAGTTAGTATTGGTGAAATCTCATTAGCGAATGAAGACGGTAAAGTCTATGTTAAAGTTACTGGTACAGTTAGTAACTATGAAGCTAGTGAATTCAAATGGGCATGGGGCTTAAGAACAAACGGTGAAAATGGTACATTCATCGATGGTAAAGAAACACCAGCCGCGGAAGACTACAAAGCCGCTGAATTTGATGCAACAAGTAAAGCGTTCACACTCAAGTACAACTTAACTGATATTGAATTAACTTCTGGTGCTTTCTATCAAGTCTATGGTGGTACACCAGAATCCTACGCTAACATCCCATTCACAAACACTGCAACAGCAGCAAGAGATGCGACACGTAATTACTATTTAAGAACAGACCAAGACAACTCCATCGTCTTTGACTCAATTCAACCAATCAACTTCTCAAAGGCAGCTGTTGTTAATTTAGCAGATACTGATTTACCAGAAGGAGTTACTGAAGTTGGTCCATATCTCAAGTTCGGTGGCGTTAACGAAGCTAACCTAACATTAGAAACAATTGCTGAATGGCACGAAGCTGGCAAGATTGCTGGTAACTTCCAACGTGTTATCGGTGGTGGCTATACATTACACAACCATGTTGATGCTGAACGTTTCTGGAAGATTGAAGGCGAAGATGTCTACTTCTATTGCTCAATCGGTTTCATCGCTACAGGTGAAGGTTGGCAAACACACTTTGACTGCGTTAGCGGTAACTCTGGTGCCAACTTACAATTCGAAACAACCACATTCTGGGGTGATGAAGAACACACATTCGTGATCGGTGAAGACACATACAAAGTTTACGCTGATAAGAATGGTCACGGTGGTTCCGAAGCTGGCTTCTGGGGCTGCTTAGGTGTCACACGCAATGTTGATGCTGAGTAATTAATAAAGCATAACTAATCAGGGAATCGGTTTCGGTTCCCTTTTTCTTTTATCGGACAACGTTTTAAGCGTTGGACGTAAATAAAACTGCCTCTTATAGGGGCGAGAAATGAATAAGCGGAAGCGTTCAATAACAAATAAAAACTCCTTTGGTATAATAAGACATGTTCAGTTGCCTTGTCATAGAAAGGAGTTTTTATTATGTCACATAAAAATGATGACGAAAGTAG
>JAGAYY010000042.1 GCA_017940265.1 Bacilli bacterium
CCTGAGCCAGGATCAAACTCTCAAAGTTTTATTCTAGTTCAAAATAATTATCTGGTTTTGTATTTTTGTTTTTTAAACAAATTGACGTTGTGATGTTTGTACATCTGTTTAGTTTTCAAAGATCAGTTGCACGTTATTACTTTAGTAATAATCTCATTGGGTCTCCCCGACACGTGCTTTGATATAATATCACTTAACATTTATTAATGTCAATGGCTTTTTTTAATTTTTTTTCACCATTTTTTTCAGTGATATTCAGCGTTCCCTTTTGGGGCGCGCTTTTACTATTATACGCATGTAAATATAGTGTGCAAGAACTTTTTTATATTTTTTTCAAAAATACGTATATATGTGCCTACATAACGTGCGCGCGTACGCTATTATATATAAAAAGAATAGGCCGACTATTCTGACCTATCCTTTTGTAATATTTATTTATTTTTATTCTATTTTGCAGGTTCAAGCATGATATTTCTAATTGTGTCAATGGTTGATTGACTAATCTTACAATTATTCTTTAAATAATCTTCCATGCCTTGCTTAATAGTTTTTGTTGTGCCCCAACCTAAAGTATTTTTAAGGTAGTCCACCATGCCTGGCCATTCATTCCATGGACCATTACGTAAATGGCTACGATAGTTTCTAGATGGATTAGAGCTATAGCTTGTTAATTCAAAGTCGATAACTAAATCTGTATAAGACATGCCAAGAACTGCACCAAGCATGAATCCCACAACACCAGTTCTATCGGCGCCACCATAACAGTGATAATAAACTGGATGTTGGTCCGCTTGAGCAAAAGCTTCAAATAATGATTTGATTTGTGAAGTATTGTTCTTCATACCATTAGCGTAGCTACTGATACTTAACATCTTATAAGAAATATCACCATTCTCCGCAAAATTGCATTTGCCTGAAGATGATGGATAACCATTGGTCTCACTGCCACTTCTTAAGTCGATTTCTAAACCATTAATCATGCCCATATCTTCTCTGAAGGCTTTCTTAGAAGCATCAGTTTGAGAAACAATATGTCCGTCTCTTGCTTGAGTATTGCCTGTATCATCGGTATAGCGTTGGCTACCATACCAACCAGTCTTACTATTGATTTCACCACCACGATAGACTAAGCCTTGTTTAATTCTTTGGCCAGATGAAGTCATATAACCACCCATATCACGGACATTAAACATTGGTCGAGCGTCAATCCAACGTGGATAATCACCTGTGGTAAATGATGCGACTTGAGAGTCTTTACCATCAGCGCTTACTTTGTAATAGTATGTTTCGTTAACAAATAAGTTCTTTAAGTAAGCTTTTGTGTCATTTGTTTTGATTTGTTTAGCGTCACTTAAATCCGCTTTTTTACCAAAGGTAATTGTGTATTCTTTATTCTTTAAACTATCAGCAGGTGTGAATTCAATTTCAATACCTTTAGATTCATCACTTTTTTCACCCTTAGTGTAGTCCGCACCAACAGGATCTAAATAATCATTTTGTGTCTTACCATCGCGATAACCACCTGTATTATCTTGATAGTTTCCTGAACTTGGTAAAACACCTTTTGTTAGGTCAACACCAGCGGTACCATATAAATCATTTAAATAATAGTCCGCATTAGCGCCTTTTTCTTGTAAGAGTTTCTTTTGTTGATTTCTCATATCATCAACATATTTCTTACAGTTAGGAGACATTGAAGATAGGTTGTTTGGATTTAAAAGTGTGAAGTTATCATTTTTAATTTCTTCTTTAGGGGCTTCACTTGAAGAAGAAGGGTTTGAAGATTCTTCAGAATTGGAATCTGAATTACTTGCTTCAGATGGTTGAGAACTTGCTGGATTACTAGCGGATTTGCTATCACCTTGATTAGTGTTACAGCCAGTAATACATAAAGCGGCAATCATTGAAACAAAAAGGAGACTTTTTTTCATCATAAATATCCTTTCAATTTGTTTTGAAAAATAAAAATCAATTTAATTCATTATACACCTTTAGAAAACAAAAAAGAGAGATGAATTAACATCCCTCTTTTAATCAGTATAAATGCTTTATCTTCTACGACCTGAGATCATCGCGACATAGTAGATAACTCTAATAAGAATAGCGATAAAGTCACTATATAAGATATAAGCACAGTAATAAGTTAAATTATTGTTATTACCGGCACCGGCTTCGGCAATTCTTTTAATGCGGTGGACATCATATAATGTCACAAGCATTAAGAAGGCAAATATTAATAAGGATACAATCCAAGATAAACGGACATTAGCCTCACTAACTTGACCAAGCATAATCATTAGCCAGTTCACTAAGGAAAGACCAGCAGCGCCGATTAGTAAGCCAATTAATATAGTGCCTATCCCAGCGAGTCTTCCTTTGCTGATATAGCCTAAAAGGGCCATAACACCAAATATTAAGGAAGTGATACCGAATGACTCCACTAAGATGACCCAATCAAAGATGAAAGTGAAGGTCGATAACATGATGCCCATTAAGACCACGTAGATCATTAATGGCACTAAGATATTATGCCTTCCTCTCATGAAGGTGATTGGTAAGACAAACGACATCACAAGCAAGGCAATAATGGAAACACCAAGGGTTACCACTAAGCCGGTAACGAGGTTTTGATCTAAAACGAGGACATCGCCATCAACAACTGCGGTTTTCATTAATAGATATTGGAATCCATAACCAAACCCCGCTGCCACCACTGTGGTGATGAGTAAACAAATAAACATCATCCCAAAGACTTTGGTTAAGAAAGCACCTTTGGTTTGTTTATTCGAAAAATCGTAGATGACTTGTGAATCGTTTTGATTATATGCTGACATATTTAACTTTAAAGAATGTTATTGAGTAAAGCTTCGTAAGAATCAATCTTTAAGGAAGCGCCACCGACTAAACCGCCGTCAACATCTGGGCAAGATAAATATGCTTTGATGTTTTCTGGTTTAACGGAACCACCATATAAGACTCTGATTTCGTCAGCGACATCACCGAACATTTCTCTTAAAACATCACGGATGAATTTGCAAACGTCTTCAGCGATTTCTGTAGAAGCGTTTTTACCTGTACCAATGGACCAAACTGGTTCATAAGCAACGACTAAGTTTTTAACATCTTCAGAGGTTAAATCTTTTAAACCAACGCGAACTTGTTCACCAACAACGGCTTTTGTTTGGTTAGCTTCGAACTGCGCTAATGTTTCACCAACGCAATACACTGGAACCATATTGTTAGCGATTAAGGCTTTGATTTTAGCGTTGCACTTTTCGTTTGTTTCATTGTCGTAAGTTCTTCTTTCACTATGACCAATTAAAACCCAGTCAATGCCGAATTCTTTGAGCATAGGAATAGAGACTTCACCAGTGAAAGCACCATGATCATTGAAGTGGACGTTTTGAGCGGCCACGATCATTGTTTTAGCGGCGTTTTCTTTCACTGTAGCGAGAGATAAGTATGTAGGAGCAACACCTAAGTCGATGTTGTTAGCTTCAGCCTTTTTGGCTAAGTCACGGGAAGCAATAGCAAACTCTTTAGCTTCGCTAGCGAGTTTGTTCATCTTCCAGTTACCTAATAATAATTTTCTTCTCATAACTATCTAACCACGTCGATGCCTGGTAAGTGGCCATCGTTTTCAATCATTTCTAAGGAAGCACCGCCACCGGTAGAAACGTGACTGAATTTTTCTTTATAACCGAATTGCTTGACAGCAGCAGCGGAGTCACCACCACCGCAGACTGTGAAGGCAGCGCTATTTTTAGCAATAGCTTCGCAAACGGCTAATGTACCTTTTTGGAATTCTTCTTGTTCGAAGACACCACTTGGGCCGTTCCAGAAGATCATTTTGGCTTTAGCGATTTCAGCGGCGAAGAGTTCTCTGGTCTTTGGACCGATATCTAAGCCTTGGAAGCCATCTGGGATTTCACCCTTTTCAACTGTTTCAACTGTTGTTCTTTCAGCTGGGTCAAAAGCATCACCGATGACAGAGTCAACTGGTAAGACGATTTTGCCGTTAGCTTTAACATAACAATTTTTCGCGTATTCTAATTGATCTTCTTCAACTGGGGAATTACCAGTCTTGTGGCCTAAGGCTCTTAAGAATGTGAAAGCCATCGCACCACCGATTAAGATCTTGTCGCATTTCTTTAACAAAGATTCGATAACTTTGATTTTATCGGAAACTTTTAAACCACCTAAAATGGCAACATATGGACGGTCTTCATCTTTGACGTCGACACATCTTGTTAAGTTAGCGACTTCTTTTTCAACGAGGTAACCAACAGCAACTGGTTTACCTTCGGCTTTTAAGATTTCTGGAATACCATATGTGGAGGCGTGAGCTCTATGAGCGGAACCGAATGCATCCATGACGAAGGCATCACCTAAGGCGGCCCAAATCTTGGCTAATTCTGGATCGTTCTTTTCTTCACCCTTTTCATAACGGGTATTTTGCATTAATAAGACTTCGCCATTCTTTAAAGCATTGACTGTGTTGGTTAATTCTTCACCACGAGTTTCTTTAACGAAGACGACTGGTTGATTTAATAATTCACCTAAGCGAACTGCCACTGGGGCTAAGTTACCATCTTTAATTTGTTTGGCGAATTTTTCTGGATCTTCTTGCGCTAATTTGTGTTTGACTTTGCCTAAGTGTGACATTAAGACAACTCTAGCACCTTTAGCGAGTAATTCTTTGATTGTTGGTAAGGCTGCAACGATACGATTATCGTCACGGATTGCACCATCTTTTAAAGGGACGTTGAAGTCAACACGAACGATGACTCTTTTACCTTCTAAGTTGGTCATTTCTTTAACTGTTAACATAGTTAAGATTCCTTTCTTCATAAATAACGGCACCCATAGTAAATGAGCGCCGTATATTTCTATGGGTTAATTAAACTAAATTAATTAGCACTTTTCCGCAAAGTATTTGATGGTGCGGACCATTTGTGATGTATAGGAGTTTTCGTTGTCATACCAAGAGACGACTTGAACTTCATATAAACCATTGCCTAAATCGATAACCATTGTTTGTGTAGCATCGAATAAGGAACCAAATCTCATACCGATAACATCGGAGGAAACGATTTGATCTTCGTTGTAACCGAAGGATTGGTTAGCAGCGGCTTTCATAGCAGCGTTTATAGCTTCAGCTGTGACACCTTCACCTTTAACAACGGCTGTTAAGATTGTTGTGGAACCAGTAGCAACTGGGACACGTTGAGCGGAACCAATGAGTTTGCCATTGAGTTCTGGGATAACTAAGCCGATAGCTTTAGCAGCACCTGTGCTGTTTGGAACGATGTTAGCAGCACCGGCACGGGCTCTACGTAAGTCACCTTTTCTGTGTGGACCATCAAGAATCATTTGGTCACCTGTATAGGCGTGGATTGTGCTCATGATACCAGATTGGATTGGAGCAAAATCGTTTAAGGCTTTAGCCATTGGGGCTAAGCAGTTTGTTGTACAAGAAGCAGCGGAGATAACGTTGTCTTCTTTTGTTAAAGTCTTTTCGTTAACACCGAAGACGATTGTTGGTAAATCTTTACCCGCTGGAGCGGAGATAACGACTTTACGAGCACCGGCTTGGATGTGAGCCATGGATTTTTCTTTGGAGCAGTAGAAGCCTGTGCATTCGAGCACGACATCAACTTTTAATTCGCCCCATGGTAAGTCTTGGGCTTTTGGACGAGCATAGATGGTAATTTCTTTGCCGTCGACTGTAATTGAACCTTCTTTGACGATGGTCTTGCCATCTTCAGCATATTCTGGTTCTTTGCTGGAAACGGTGTGTAAGTTTTCACCGATACGACCAGCGTAACCGCCTTGAGCGGTATCATATTTTAATAAGTTAGCGAGCATCTTTGGGGAAGTTAAGTCGTTAATAGCGACGATTTCGTAACCTTCTGCACCAAACATTTGTCTGAACGCTAAACGGCCAATACGACCGAATCCGTTAATTGCAACTCTGACATTTGACATGTAATTTATGCCTCCTTTATTTGTCACTGCGGTTATATTTTATATATATAGAATATAAGTTGCAAGAAAAAAGCACATAATCTCATTTGTGTGCATTTTCTTTTTCTTGCTAAGATTGGTTTGTTTTAATCGGAAACACTAATAAGACTTAGCGATGTTCCAGCAAAATAAAACACCATCAATGGAAAATAAATTAGAAAATCAGTTATTCCAAACAATAGCCAATTGATGAACAAACTATCAATTAACATAAACATTATACAAAGACCTATCATAGTTAGTTTCGCATAATTCAAAACAGCAAAAACTTTTTTGAATGACTTTGGACTGGTATTGCCAAAAATAGTAGAAGCAATTGTTAAAGAGAAAAGAATTATGAAGATTATCGCAAAGAACCTTTTTGTCTCATTTGAAAAATCAAGGCATAAATACAATATAGAGGCAGTCAAAAACAATATGGATGGTAACAGAAAGACAATTGGCATTACTACTGAATTATATTTGTTATTCAAAACATTGATGGAAAGAACAGTGATAGGAAAAAGACCCACAAAAAGGATGCATCCTAAATGCAGCATTAGAGAACCAGAATTATTACAAAACTGTTTCGTCGTTAAAAAGTCTATTAAAACTGCAATGATAAAAGTAAGACATAAACCAGCGATTATATAGGACAAGACGTTAGTTTCGAGGGTTATGCTTTTGTTTTTCTCCAGACTGATAAAAATCAACAAGAACAACACGAAGAAAATAAAGAACACAACGCAAGGAAAAACAAAAGATACTGGAGAAATAGAATTAGCTCTTTGATTGCCAGATAGTCCTAAACTAATCGCAGAAATCAGTAGCAATAGAAAGTAGATAAAGGAAAAAATTGCATAGATTAAGGATACAACAGAAAAGAGTCTAATGGTTTTTTTCATATGCTAACACTTATAAAATTATTATTACTATTATAATAGCCACAATTTGATGATCCAGGAACAGGAGCATGCTCTTCATATTCATCAAAAGCTTTAATTTTATTTGAAATTGCATTAGGTGTGGCTGAGCAGCTAATCTTATAGTCAGGCAACGCTTTATTCCATACGCCAAGAGCAAAATGAGTGCACATATTGTTAGGGAATGACCAAGAATCATGCAGTTCTACATAGGAATTAGCATCTTCCCAATCAGACAAAAAGATGTTTCTTGAGTATGATACCCTATCAGGAAACAAATCATTGCCATTATGAGTATCCACATATTCAAGATTATAAAATAATCCAGTGTGCACATTGGTTTGCCAAGTTCCAAGTGTAACAGCATAATTGGATGCAACTTCCATTTTTCCTATTATCACCGAAGAAGGAGAATTGTTCTGAACAGAAATCCAAACATGCCCCCAATCGCCAAAACTGCTACCAGTTTGTCCAGTTGGCTGAGCAAATATGGTTATTCTCAAAGCGCCACAATCTTCCATAATCCATTTCTTAATATAAATTGATACTTTGCACGCCTCACTATAGGAAATCCCATTAATCGTTGTTCTTTGACCAGTTTGTATCCCAACAATAGTATTTAAACTTGAATCAAAAATAGGCGCTCCGTTTGCCATTGTTGTAGGGAGGGCAGAGTGACGGAAACTGTAAGTGTGCAAGTTTGAGACATTTCCACTATAAACAGTACACTGGTAAGAAGATGTATTATTATACCCGATTGTTTTGACAGTTGAGTTATTAGAAATACCCACATCAGACACGCAAAGCCAATCAGTAGTATATCCAATAGAAGAATCAATTCTCATAAGTGCCCAATTGTCGTTAGGATTAAAAGTTGTATGATAATTACCTCTCATAACTGCGGTCACATATTGAATGCCGAAAGGTTTCACGAGAGTGCCGTTTTCAATGTGCTCACCAAAAGCAACAAAAATCGATGACGGATATCCATATTCAGTAATATACGTATTTTCTTCTGCCGTGAGTATCTCATCTGGCCCGATTAAAGCACCGCTTCCAACAAATGTCGTATCACCATATCCGTTTCTATCAGTATCATAGCAAGTATAAACAGTACAAATTGCACTATATGGCAAGTTAGCAGAAGCACCACTTTGTCTGCTTGTTTTTTCAATATTAAAATTTCTTTCGGAAGAAGAACCACAAGATTTGTTTTCTCTTTCAAACAAAAAATCGTCGTAATGATAGTAGTTTTTATGACCTTTAAAATCATAAGTCATAAAATCATAAGAAGTATTTTCTTCTTTTTCCATTGAGTATGAACAAACGTTGCTTTCATTTCTTGCTATATCAAAAGAGTTTAAACCGTTTGCAGTTAACGGAAGTGAGTTAATTGATGAAGCTATTGATAAAAGAATCGATAATTGCAGCATAATATGTTTTTTTAGCAATCAAATTATAGCATAGCACTTTAGCTTATTCAAATTATTCCTTCGAACAATATTGATAAGGTTATATCAAGAGATTTTGCGATTTTGTTTAGTACATTAACTGTCGGATTACGTGTTCCTCTTTCTAAATCACAGAGATAATTACGATTGATTTCGGCTTCTAAGGCTAGGTCTTCAATCGTCATGTTTTTCTGTTGTCTAAGGTATCTTATACGAGCGCCTAACTGTTTATTGATTGTCATTTTCAAACCTCAAATAGAATTCATGGATGGAACGGAATAAATGATTGATATTACTTTTAGTAGTTGATCGAGATTGATATCTTTCGCGCTTTCAAAAATGCCAGTTTTAATCATATCTAAACTAGTAAACGAATCTAAATGAATAGGCGCTATTATTTCTTACAACATATAGTCCTTGAAATTGTTCTATATAAGTGTCCCAATCATAAGAAAAAACTGCCAAAACAGTTGCTGTTTTCCAAAAGTCAGTATCGCATGAAAAAATACAAAGTGAGTAATTGTTTAATTGATGTATTCCTTCGCACTTGAAACCATTTGAAACAATAGCATCATAAGCATCAGCACAGGAAGACGAAAAAGTAGTTTTATGGTGTAGCCCATTGTAAATCATTTCTATATTGTCATAATTATTTACATTTCCAGTTTTAAAAGAAAATCGATTTTTATTATAAGGAGGGTCTTCAACTTCACCAATCAAATCAAATACAGATTCAGCGATACTATAATGGTACAAGACTGTCTTTTTTGTGTTGTAATAGTAATAAAAAGAAAAGCCATTTTTATCATAATCATATAGATTAGGAATTGAACCAATTGAACGAGGGATATCATCGAGAGAAGCAACAAAAGTTATATCATTAGATTTTTCCCATTTTGTTTTAAAAAGCAAATAAGAAATACTCTTATTATATAAGAATGAATAAGTAAAGTAGACAAACTCATTTGTTGAATATACATAATCGCAAAAGATAACATCATCACAAGAACGATATATAGGGGGAATAATATCATCCTTTAGGCTTATAGAGTAATAATCAAATTGAATCTCTTTTTGATTGTAAGAAATGTGATTTCTTTGAGAAGAACAATATACACCACAAGCAGTATCGGTACTGGAAAAACTATTAAATATTTCATTTATTTTTGATTCATTATTTTGTTCATCTTCATGATAAAAAACAAAAATTGGGACAACTAGAGCGGAAATTGTGCCCAAAAAAACAAGGATTGCTATAATTACGTAGAAATACCAAGGCTTTTTCATAGACTTGTTAGTAAATCAAATAAAAGAACAACAACATTGAATGGCTGAGAAACAAATAAATTTAAAATAAAAATCGATGGTACTAGAAGAACCATCATCGTAATGCGCTTTGACGACCATACCATATCTTTCAAATCGATCACCTACGAAATAAGTAGTTTTATTAGGTGAATGATCGATGGTTAAAGATGCGAGTTCTGGCATAAATTATATTTCTCCTTAAAGTATAACTTTATTTTATCATATTTATTGGCAAAACAAAGAACAAATAGCAAAGCTAAACTATATGTCGGTTATCAATTCAATTAATCTTTATTAAGCCTCAAATAGAATTCATGTATGGAACGGAATAAATGATTGATATTACTTTTAGTAATGGGTTTCTTAAATTTTTCAGTCATTAAATCAGCAAGTTCTTGCAAAGAAGCAGCCTCATTAGCCACTCTTAATTTGCAGAGTTCTCTCTCTTTTAGATTAGTGATATTATCAATGCCTAAGAGTTGGTCAATCATGGCGATTTCTTCGGCTTGTCTTGAGCCTGTTTCAATCGTTCTTTTCATGTTCGCAGTGTCCATGTTTGTGAGTCTGTTCGCGTTATTCATTAGGTCTCTATTCGCGCGTACATCTTCAAAATCTAAACAGGATGAAACCGCTCCCACCATGATGAGGAAGTTAGATATTTGATCACTCTTTTTAAAGTAGATGACATATTCATCTCTTCTTTGGGTGATTTTTGGTTCAATATTACTGTTTTTGTATTTAGCGAATAACTTAGCTAACCATTTCGCGTAGTTTTCACTATTTAAAGCTATTTCTAGATGATAATTACTTGTCACTGGAGAATTAACACTACCTGCGGCTAAAAATGCGCCTGCAAGGTAACCTGAGATTGTATCATCGTTTTTGACGATATTCTTGCTAATCTTGCCTTCTAAGAAGGAGATTTCTAAATCATCCATGATAGCTTCAGAAGCATCGCTAATTTCAATCATGTAAGACTTACTCTTATCAAGGTTTCTTTTTTCTTTAACAATTAATTCCGCATCAGCGTGATATATCTCGTTAATTGTTTCATAGATAAAACGTCCAATCTTCGCGTTTTCTGTATTGAGCTGCAATAAAGTCTTTTTATGTCTAAATACTAAAGAACCATTAATTCTAATATAAGCAGAAAGAAGGGCTCTTAAACGATCCTCTGATGGATAGTTATTAGAAGCTAGTTCTTCTTTAACTTGGCTGGTAAATGAGTTTTTATTACGCATATCACTATTATTTTATCATTTATAAAATACACACAAAAGTATTTTACTAACTACTCCCACAGGAGTATATTAATAGTATGAAGATATATCATGGTTCAATAAGCATTATTAGAAAACCAATTTATGGTTATGGTAGTCCATACAATGACTATGGGCTTGGTTTTTATTGTACCGAAGAAAAAGAACTCGCAAAGGAATGGGCGGTTGATTATGAACTAGATGGTTATGCCAACTGTTATGAACTTGATTTAAGTAATCTCAAAGTATTAAATCTTAACGAAAAACCATATAGCATTTTGCATTGGCTAACCATATTAATTCAAAATCGTCAATTCAAAGATAAATCTTTCTTGGTGAGAGACGCAAAAGAATACCTTATTAAAAAGTTCTCTATAAATTATTCAAATTATGATGTGATTATTGGCTACCGCGCTGATGATAGTTACTTTTCTTTTGCAAGGGATTTTTTACAAGGATCAATATCATATCGTCAATTATCAGTTGCATTAAAAATAGGAAATCTTGGAAAGCAAGTGGTTTTAATAAGTCAAAAGGCCTTCGATAATATTCGTTTTATTGAAGCGGAAAAGGCTTTCTCCGATGAATGGTATTTGAAAAAGAACAATAGAGAAAAAGAAGCAAGAAAAGAATATTTTGAGAGCACAAAAATGCAACGCCAAAAAGATGATCTATACATTAGTCAGATAATTAACGAAGATATGGAGGCAAACGATGAACGCTTACAGTGACCTTTATATCAGTGATGCTCAAGATTGGTTAGGAGAATTTTTTGAAACATCAATCTATGTTTTAAATGTTGATTTGAAAGAAGTTTGGAAACGTTTTATCCTTTCTCAATACTCTCTATCATTTGGCTCTGGAGATCCATTTACTATCTTAGGAAAATCAGGAAGTGAAGTAGCATTTGAATTATGTGGCAAAAGGATTGATAGTTTGCCATTTATCTATGATAGACCACCAGAGTATTGGCTTGGCTGGGCGTTAGCGTATTATCAGTGGTATAAAAACATTCCTTTTCATTTCATTACCAACCATATTGATGTAGAAACCATTTTATTAATGTATAAGAAATATCATGAAATCGATATTATGCATTTTTGCAATGAGATGGATAGACTAATAAAAACTCATAGAAAAGAAACAAATCTAAAAAGATTAAGAAAAAATAGAGGATTAAGTCAAAAAGAACTTGCTGATATTACTTCTATTCCTGTTAGAACTATTCAACAATATGAGCAAAGACAAAAGAATATAAACAAAGCCCAGGCTAATTACATTTTTCTTTTAGCCCAGGCTCTTTCTTGTTCGCCTAAAGATTTATTGGAATATTAGTTATTCTTTAAATATTCAATAATGGCTTTGGATGCCATTTTGCCATCCACTTCAGATAGATAGATTTGTCTAATATCTCTAGGAAGGATATCACCACCAGCGTAAAGACCCTCCACTTTGGTTTGTTTGGTCTTTGGATCAACTGGGATTGTACCCCATTCATCTTTAACATTATCGATATTAATAAACTGTGAATTTGGGATTTGTCCCACTAATGGGAAAACACCTTGGACTTCAAGGGTCTTTTCTTCACCTGTTTCACGGTTTTGAATAACCATACCAGTTACTTTATCTTCCCCTAAAATTGCCACTGGGACATATGGGGTGAGAATTGTGGTATTTGGTAAAGCAGCAAATTCATCAACGAGATATTTATTACCTCTAAATTCATTACGTCTATGAATTAAATAAACGTGATGAGCGAGATCCGCCATATAAATGGCTTCTTTAAGCGCAGTATTACCACCACCGATGATAAGTACATCTTGCCCTTTAAAGAAATGGCCATCACAGACAGCGCAGTATGATAGCCCATGACCAAATAATTCTTTTTCTTTTGGTAAGCCTAGTTCTCTTTCTTTAGTGCCTGTCGCTACTAAAACGGTTTTCGCGGTATATTCATTTTGTTCGGTTTTAACCACAAACAAATTATTTTCTTTAGTTAAGGATGTAACCATTTCTGGAATCATTTCGACATCCGCTTTCATGAGCCAGTTAAAAAATTCAACGGCTAAATCTGGACCAGGGATTTTAGTAAAGCCTGGATAATTATCAACACGTGGAGCGATGTTAATCTTGCCACCTGGTGTTGAGCCTTCAATAACAGCGACATCAAGTCCTGCTTCTTTTAGGATAATCGCGGTTCTAATACCACATGGGCCAGCGCCTAAGATAAGTGTGTCAAAAGTTTTCATAATAGGATACCTCCTAATTCATTATATGATGAAACTGCATATTTAGCGGCTTTGATGCATTTTATTTCTCTTGGACCCCAAGTTACAAGCATAGCATCAACACCCGCATTAGAGGCGGTTTCATAATCAATATCGTTATCACCAATATAAAGGACTTCTTCTTTATTAGCAATTGCTAATCTTTCTAAAGCTTTTTCAATGCCTAAAGGACTTGGTTTAGGAGCGTTAACATCATCCGCGGAGATAACCACATCAAATAGGTCTTCAATATGACATATTTCTAAGGAATATTTAGTTAAAGGTGCACCCTTATTAGTAACGACCCCTAATAGATATCCTGCTTCTTTTAATTTCTTTAATGTTTCAATTTCGTTATCAAAAGCCTTCACATAAGGAAGATATAGTTCTCTTGATGTTTCCTGGAAAGCTTTATAGATTTCTTCAAAAGTATAATCAGGAAATTCATCCACAAGTGTCTTCTTAATAGGAGGGCCAGAAAAATATATTAATTCTTCTCTAGTTCTAATTTTCGCTGGTCTATATTTCTTATAAAGCGCAAAAAAGGACTGAATAAGCATTTCATCGGTATCACAAAGTGTGCCGTCTAAATCAAAAAGAAGAACTTTATACTTGTGCATTACTTTGACCTTTTAAAGAGTTAATAAAGATAGGCACTGAAATACCTAAGCACAATAACGCAGACACGCCTAACACCAAGAGCATTAAGCCAACATTGAATTGGTTATAGCCCATCACTGGTTCAAATGTGCCTTGATTTAAATTTAGTATTCCAAAAACAAGAAGCGGAGCACTGATTGCTATGATGATAAGACTACTAATTAAGCCTAATTTCTTATCATATGGTTTAACAGTAAAGGTATTGTTTTTCTTTCTAAGAATATTGCGAACGATATGATTACCAACAATTAAGATGACACCACCCACAACAAGGGCAATGCTCCAGAACCATGACCAATAGCCAGAAACACCATCTTGGTTTTCGCCCATATTAAAGGCACTATGTCTAAGAGGCTCCATGAATAATCTAGTTAAGCCATACCAAATGAGGTAGCCGAAACCAACATCACCGAATTCAACATATTTTCTAAGTTTCTTGCCAAATAGATATGCTAAGACAAAGAAACCTGTCAGGTTTACAATTGCTTCAATAAAGAATAAAGGTATATATAATTTGTCTGTGCCGATTAAAGATTCAGCGCCACTAGCGGTTGTATATTGGGCATTTCTCCAAATGATTTCTGGCAACCACTTCCAATGATCAATAGAATCAGCAACGCCATGCACTTCACAGTTAAAGAAGTTACCCCATCTACCAACAGCTTGAGCAATCAAAATCATTGGTAAGGCGATATCAAAGATCACCCAAATGGATTTACCTTTATTACGCCACATATACCAAAGAGCACCGACAACAATACCCACAAGAGCGCCACCAATAATGGTTAGGCCGCCTTCCCAAATCGCTAAAGGAGCCCAAACTTTAATTTCATTACCGAATAGATTCATCGTGGTCATTGCGCGACCATAATCAAAGCTTTTGCTCCATTCACCCATGACGTAGAAGATACGTGCACCGATAATACCAGCAGGGAACGCTACGAAGAATGTGGATTCTAAGGTACCATGTTCGCCATATTCCTTATACATTTGATGATCTGCTAAGAAATAGACAAGAATTGCGCCACCTAAAATACATAAAGCATAGAAAGCAATATTTGGTTTACCTGTCGCAGGTGTGACAAATCCTTGGGTAAAGGAAATACCGTTAACTAAAGGATATGTTAAATAAGGCGCTAAGCCGTTCGTGTATAAGAAAAGTGATAATATTGCAGCGGCAAAGCCAATGAACATAACTCTAAAAAGCCACTTATTAAGCTTTTCAGGAATGTTTTTACCATAGTAATGGAGAATAAATGTATTGATAGCGATAAATAAACAACCAATGAATAAGATAGCGCCCACTACTAGCTCTACAACATGTAAAGCATCAGGAGTGGCACCTAGCCACATATAGAAACCAAAAGAAGCAACAATAAAGAACGCTACTGCCGCACCGATAGCGATGCCAGCCTTGGTAAATAATCTTTTATAGTTGAATTCAATCATTGGGGTCTTAACTGCACTAACGGTGAAGTAAATGCTTACACCCGCTGCGACAGCAAAGAGTACCAAGAAGATAATTGCTAATATCATAATCTATTCGTAATGCTCCTTCTTTAAGACTTTCTTTAAATATTGGCCAGTATAAGAGGCTTTGTTATTCGCCACTTCTTCTGGTGTACCAGTAGCGACAATTTTGCCACCAGCATCACCACCATCTGGTCCTAAATCAATAATATAGTCGGCAACCTTGATGACATCAAGATTGTGTTCAATGACTAAGACTGTATCACCATGGTCTACGATTCTTTGCAAGACCTTGATTAAACGTTTAACGTCATCTGTATGTAAACCTGTTGTTGGTTCATCTAAGATATATAACGTTTTACCTGTTGGACGTTTTTGTAATTCACTAGCGAGTTTAACACGTTGGGCTTCACCACCACTTAATGTAGTCGCTGGTTGACCGAGCTTAATATAGCCTAAACCGACGTCATATAAGGTTTGGATACGTTTTGATAAGGACGGCCTATTAGCGAAGAAATGAAGAGCGTCTTCCACAGTCATTTCTAAAACATCATAGATACTCTTACCTTTATAGGTGACTTGTAATGTTTCTTCGTTATAGCGTTTACCGTTACATGCATCACATTTAACATAAACATCTGGTAAGAAGTTCATAGGGATACGAGTAACACCCGCACCACCACATTTTTCACATCGTCCACCTTCAACATTAAAGGAGAATCTGCCTTTATCATAGCCTCTAGCTTTAGCCTCAACGGTTTCAGCGAATAAGGTTCTAATATCGTCAAAGATCTTCACATATGTCGCAGGGTTACTTCTTGGAGTTCTACCAATTGGTTCTTGTGTAATATCAATAACCTTATCGATATTTTCAAAGCCTTCAATTGATTTAACTTCACCAGCGAAAGCAGGTTCACCAGAAAAGTGTTCTGTTAAATGATTAAATAATGTTTGATTGATTAAAGATGACTTGCCACTACCAGAAACACCAGTGACAGCGACAAATTCCCCTAATGGGATATCAACATTGACTTTCTTCAAGTTATTGCATGATGCGCCTTTAATCTTGATAAATAAGCCGTTACCTTTTCTTCTTTTCTTAGGAATAGCGATATATTCTCTTTCGGAAAGATAAGCACCAGTAATGCTTCTTTCGTTTTTAGCGATTTCTTCTGGTGTACCAGCGGCCACTACTTCACCGCCGTGAACACCTGCGCCAGGACCAATATCAACAACATAGTCTGCGCTTCTAATCATTTCTTCATCGTGTTCGACGACGATTAAGGTATTACCAATATCTCTCATCTCTTTCATTGTTTTGATGAGTTTTTCGCTATCTCTAGAATGTAAACCAATAGAAGGCTCATCCATAACATATAAAACACCAGTTAATTTACTGCCGATTTGTGTGGCTAATCTAATACGTTGAGATTCACCACCACTTAAAGTCATGGCTAAACGGGATAATGTTAAATATTCAAGACCGACATCACATAAGAAAGATGTACGGTTACTAACTTCTTTTAAGACTAAGTCCGCAATCTTATTTTCAGATTCGCTTAATTGATTTGGTAAAGCTTCCACCCACGCTTTTAAGTCTTTTAATTGCATAGAGGAAACATCCCAAATGTTCTTTTTATCAATTTTCACACTTAAGGCGGCGTCATTTAATCTTCTACCATGGCATGTGGTACATTCATGATCACTCATAAATGTTTCATAGTAGTCTCTCATCCAATCGGATGTAGTCTCGTTATATAATCTTTCAATCTTAGCTTTAACACCTTCAATGATTTGATTTCTATGCATGGTGTTGCCACTGCTAGATTTAAGTGTGTATTGATGGGCAACAGGAGAACCATATAAAACGATTCTTTGTTGTTCCATTGTTAAATCATTCCAAGGTTTATCCATAGGAACGTTATATAAATTACAAAGTAAAACAAATTCAGTCCATTCAAGGTTTTGACTACCAACAATATGGGCTAAATATTTAATACAGCCTTCGTTAATGCTTAATTTTGGATTAGGAATGAGTTTACGAATATCACATTCTCTTTTCATACCCAAACCACGACAGTCCGGGCAGAAACCTAAAGGTGAATTAAATGAGAATAAACGTGGTTCCACTCTTGGAACAGAGAAACCACATTTAGGACATGTATGTTTATCAGATAATAATCTTTCGTTATCGCCGTTTAAGATAATAAGTAAGCCTTTAGAGAAGTTAAGACATGTTTCAATTGATTCAAAGACACGACTTCTAACATCAGGTTTAATAATTAAACGGTCTACGACAATATCAATGCTGTGCTTTTTATTCTTTTCTAAAGCCGGCACTTCTTCTAGTGTCAATATATCCCCATCAACACGAACACGGTTAAAGCCGTCTTTTCTAATCTTATCTAAGACGTCTTTTTGTGTGCCTTTTCCGCATGAACGATTGGTGATAATAATTGTATTTTGCTTCCTTCTGGATAAGCCATCATGACATCAATCATCATGGTGACAGAGAAAGAAATAATAGGTTCGTTATGATTTGGACAATATGGAACACCAATACGACCAAATAAAAGTCTTAAATAGTCATAGATTTCAGTAACTGTGCCAACAGTACTTCTTGGGTTATGAGAAACAGACTTTTGATCAATAGCGATACTTGGCGATAAGCCTTCAATCGCATCGACATCTGGCTTATCGAAGTTACCAAGGAACTGTCTAGCATAGCTAGATAATGATTCCATATATCTTCTTTGGCCTTCAGCGAAGATTGTATCGAACGCTAAAGTGGATTTACCTGAACCAGATAAACCAGAAAAAACCACTAATGAATCTTTAGGTAAAGAAACATCAATGTTCTTGAGGTTATTCTCTCTAGCGCCTTTAATAATAATTTTCTTTTCCATATCTTTAGTCTTCGATATTTTATCAAATATTCGAAAAGATAACTATATAAATGCACAAAGAAAGTAATTTTGAATTAATGTACATTGTTCTTATATATTTTGTACATTTTATATTTACGTTTTGTACATTTTTCTCTACAATGTAATTGAGGTGATAATTATGTGCTATGTAACTGCGACAGAATTGAAAAATAATCTAAGTTTTTACTTAGAAAAAGCAGATGTTGAAGATGTATATGTTACCAAAAACAATAAAGTGGTTTGTGTTTTAATCAGTCCTCAATTAAAAGCGCTTTATGATGCAGAAAGGATGATTGCTGGTTTAGAAATACCAGAGGAAGCAAAGAAAAAAGACTATAAAGAATTAATTGGAGAGGCGATAGAAGAGAAATGCGGTTATTAATTGATACAAATGTATATCTTGAATTCTTTCTAAAAAGAGAGAACTATGATTCAGTTTTTGCTTTTTTTCAATATGCGGCAAGACGCAATACTCAAACCTGTGTTTCTGCAATGAGTCTTAGAGATTTCGGCTATACTATGCACAAGTTTCTACACGACAACGACTTAACTAAGAAATTGCAATTAAAAGTGTATGAAATGACATCTAAAGTAATTAATACAAGCGCAGATGCCGCTATAGAATCGTTATATTCAGAATCAACTGATTATGAAGATTCTATGCAAACAGTGGCAGCAGAAGAATCAATGTGTGATGCTATTGTCACGTTCAACAAAAAAGATTTTGAAAAGTCAAAACTTCCGGTCTTTACACCAAACGAATTAATTCAAATATGGAATAAATGTGACTGATATTTACTCATCAAAAAACAAGCACGTTTGAAGCGCTTGTTTTTATTATTTTCTAATGCAATTAGTCTAACAAATTGTTATCAAGGATGACTTTGCCATACGCCATGCCGAGCCTTAAGGAACTCTTGGTATTGTAGTGCATGCTGTCACCACCTGGTTGACCTGGTTTTAATTCATTTTCATCAGTCTTTTCTTCTGCGTTAGCATAGGTATCAACGATGAAGTTCATATCGCCAGAATCAGCGAATTGTTGCTTTTGAGCATTCATGTCTTCTGGTTTTGTCCAAGCAGATCTTGGATTTGTGCCTTGATAGACCATGCCATCGATGAAGGCGATGTTTTCACCATTGCTTTCTTTAGCATATTCAGCGAAATCTTCTCTGAATTTACCAACCATGTCGCCTAATCTCTTAGCGTAATTCGCGGTTTTAACACCACCATCGCAATCACTTTCACCTTGGTGCCAGACCCAACCTTTGATAACTGGGGTTAAGCCCATATCTTTGATGAGTTGGAGATTGTTTTCTAAGAATGGTTTGGCAAATGTATCGTATAAGTTAATTTCTGGGAAGTTACCATTTTCATCTTTTAAAGGCCAGTTATATTGTGTACCACCTTGAGCAAAGCCTGAACCATTGGAGGCCATCTTCACTAAGAAGATTGGTTTATCTTCAGTAGCGTGATCTTTTAAAGCATAGGCTAGACCAAATTCTGGGCCCATATTTGTGCCAGATGTACCATTGAAGTTACCAAAGCCTGGAACAGTATCAATGAATTTACCAGCAAATTGGTTTTCAGTGTTTGTATATGATTGAAGCTTTGAATTCTTTTCTAATTTGGTGTGATCAAGTTCACCATAACCCGCACAATAGACACTGGATTGCACTGTCTTCATACCAGAAACGACTTCTTCATAATCTTCAAGACCTAAATCTTCAAATGCTTTTGATAAATTAGCGGCACTGCAGGATGAGTTGCCTTGCATATTGGATTGACCAGAAAGAAGGAAGACTGATACTTCATTTGGATCTTTTTCTGGTTCTTTAGAAGTATTACCACCACCATTATTACATCCAGTAGCGGTCATGGCTAAAAAGCCAACACTTAATAAAAGTAATTTTTTAACATTTTTCATAGAGTTCTCCTACAAATAATCGAACGTTTATATTATTTTATCACTTATCATAGATAAGGCAAAGAATTTATATGGTAACAAAAAACTCCTTATTAATAAGGAGTATTTAACATGGTCGGAACGATCAGATTTGAACTGACGACCCCTTCCACCCCAAGGAAGTGCGCTACCAAGCTGCGCTACGTCCCGATGACGTATTGTCATTATACACACAATTAGTAGCGTTTAATAACTTTATCAATATTGTGGTCGGTAATAAGGTCAATATGATCAAAGAATTCCTCTTCTTCTTTATCAGGCATTTCAAAATTATCAATTAACTTTAATAATGCATCTTCAGGAATTGGATATTCTCTTTCTCTATTTTGTTTTAAAGTTAAATCTTTATCGATATGGAACACGACTAAATCAATCTCATCATATAGTTCTCTATATGGTTTGATTAGGTCTAAGCGATATTCTTTCTTTGCGTTTGTGGCGTCCAATATCACTATTCCATCTTTATCTTCACTATAAGTTTTGATTAATGAATAAAAGATTTTCCACACTAATGGGTCCTGACTTAAATCTTGTTGATTACCACATATATCTTTTCTAATTTGATCACTACTAATGATATAAACATGTTTTTCTTTATCTTCCCTTAAGGCATTAGAAAAATAAGATTTACCACTACCAGGAACACCAGAAAGAACAACTAAATAATTCATAATACTTAAAAATAGGCAAAGAAAAAGTGAACACTAGGATTCACTTGTTCTAATTTGTTTTATTTTGCTAAACGCTTTTCAACTTCAGCGTTTACATCGCCCTCTTGCATAGCGACTTCAAGTAAAGCAATAACATCTTCTTCAGTGAGAAGACCACTCTTCACGACTTTGCGTGTGGCTTTCTTTAAGTCTTTTTTAATGACTTTTAATAATGCTTCGTTTTCTTTTCTCACAGCAATTTTTCTTTTAACGCTGCTTAAAAGAGCATCTGGGACGTATTGGGAAATGATTTTCTTTCCTTCACGCCATTGACGATAACAATATGTATGACCGCTAATTTGTTTCACGGAAATATAGCCGCATGGTAAGTTGGCAATGTTCTTTTGCACTTGCGCGTATTCATCTACGATTTGCACAAGAGCTTCTACTTCTCTTAGATCTTTTTTCATAAACAAATATTTCCTTAACCTACGATAAAATTATATAAAAAAGATTTTGTCGATGTCAACATTTCTTTTGATGGGTTAAAAGCAAGAAAAAAGGTGATGTGAACATCACCTCTTAAACTGTTTGATTTAAATGAGCCTTAATTAGTCCTTGATCACTTCTTTTACTACTGAGGCAAGAGAAGCGGCCTTTTCCAAATTGTTTGGAAGGAAGATTTTTGTGGCTTTGCCATCCGCAATCTTGGCTAAAGATTCATAGTATCTTAAGGTCACGACTGGTTCAGTTGGTTTAGAAGCATTGAGCATTTTGAGACCTTCTGCTTCCGCTTCACGAACGGCACGGATACCATCAGCTTCCGCTTGTTTAACTTTTCTTAAGGATTCAGCTTCACCTTCAGCACGTAAAATCGCCATTTGTTTTTCCGCTTCAGCGGTAAGGATTTGTGATTGTTTTTGACCTTCGGCCACGAGAATCGCGGATTGTTTTTGACCTTCAGCGAGAAGGACTTTTTCTCTCTTTTCACGTTCCGCTCTCATTTGTTTTTCCATGGCTTCACGGATATCTTTTGGAGGAAGAATGTTCTTCACTTCCACACGATTAACTTTAATGCCCCATGGGTCTGTAGCTTCATCAAGAATCTTTCTCATCTTTTCATTGATTAATTCTCTAGAAGTTAAGCATTCATCGAGTAAGAGTTCACCGATGATATTTCTTAATGTGGTCGCAGATAAGTAATTGATCGCGGCCATTGGGTTTTCAACACCATACGCATATAACTTAGCGTCTGTAACAACATAGAAGACGACGGTATCAATTTGCATAGTAACGTTATCTTTTGTAATAACTGATTGTGGTTCGAAGTCTCTGACTTGTTCTTTCATGGAAACTCTGACAGCAATTCTATCAAAGAATGGCATTAACATATGCATACCAACACCCCATGTTGTGCGGTAGGCACCTAATCTTTCAACGATGACTTTTTCTGTTTGTTTGACAATCTTGATGTTACAAATGATTACCAAAATAAAGATGAATAATAATACTGATAAAATGATGATTAACGCAGTTACTACTGGTGGCATCTTAGTTTTCCTCTACTTTCTTAACTAATAATTTGTTACCTTGAATGGCAACGACTTCCACAACGCTTTTAGCAGCGATTGTTTCTTTTCCGTTTGTGCTAATAGCGGTCCAAAGGACATCATTTAGCCGACAAACGCCTGGTTCAAAAGGCTTAATCTCTTCTTCTAATAAACCTCTTTTACCCACTAAGCTATCAACGTTTGAGCTGATAACGTTGTTCTTTTTTGAATACTTTAACGATAACGGTCTTAACGCTATTAATGTGATCGCACTCACAACCACGAACACTATTACTTGCACCCACCATGGAATTGTTACTCCTGGGATGAGTGAGAATAATGAGAGCACTAATGAGACTAATGCCCCAGCGGCAAACCAAATCGATACTAATGCTGGACCCATGCATTCGACTATCACCATGACAATCATAATGCCAAGCCAGATAGCCCACATCCAATTCTCAAATGGCATACTACTTTTCTCCTGTCTTTATGGTTAGGACGTTTTCCACACTGTCCCAAGTGGTTTCAAATTGTGTTGGCTTATTAGTGAATGGGATTCTTAAGACTTCACTAATTTGTTTGAGTAATTGCACGGATGAAATACGGGCGAAACTCTTATGGAATTCAATCTTAAGCAAGCAACATTCATCTAACGCACCAGATTCCACGACTTCTTTGGTAAGAGGTTGAATGACAACATTATTTTTATCATCCATACCAACTTGCACTTTAAAGGCTGTATCTAGTGGATACATCGCAGTCGTGTTTAAAGTGATGTTATTTGCGTAAAATGACGCGACACCGTTACGGTCTTTAACATTAAACCATTTAATCATAAAGAACCTCCTTACCAACAATATACATTTTTATACATAGATATTCAATAATATTCTTTAATTATTTTTAATTTCGACGCAAACAAAGAAAAAAGACGACACTTTCGCATCGTCTTTATTGGTTTATTATTTAGGATTAGAGACCGAATTTTTTGATTCTTTCTAATCTGGCTTTCGCGTAATTTTCACACTTTGTTAAGAGTTCTTCAGCGTGGGCTGGGTTGACACGTGGAAGTTGTGAGAATCTTGTTTCAGTCATAACGAAGTCTCTAAGTTTGCTGAAGTCTGGATCCTTCATATCAAGTGTTAATGCTGGTTTTCCTTCAGCTTCATTACGTGGATCGTAACGGAAGATTGGGAAGTAACCACATTCAACGGCTAATCTTTCTTGTCTCATGGAGTTAGCAAGACCGCCTTTGATACCATGGTTAGCGCATGGTGCGTAGCAGATGACTAATGATGGACCATCATAGCTTTCAGCTTCTTTTAAGGCCTTAATCGCGGCGACTGGGTTAGCGCCTAAGCTGATTTGTGCAACATAGACGTTACCATAGCTCATAGCGATTAACGCTAAGTTCTTCTTGGCTGTTGTTTTACCAGAAGCGGTAAATTTAGCGATAGAACCTGTTTGAGAAGATTTGGAGGATTGACCACCAGTATTGGAATAGACTTCTGTATCTAAGACTAAGATATTGACGTCTTCTTCGTTAGCGATAACGTGGTCTAAGCCACCATAACCGATATCGTAAGACCAACCATCACCACCGACGATCCAAACGGACTTATCGGCTAAGTCTCTTTCATAAGCTAAGACATCTTTAACGCCTTCGTCTTTACTAGCTTTAACTAAAGCGACTAATTCAGGAACGATTGTGCGCATTGCTTGTCTATTCTTGATATTGGCATAGTATTCATCAATCTTAGCGACTAATTCTGGTTCAAGACCACGTTCTTTAGCAGCATCTAAGATTTCGATGATAGCTTTGATCTTAGCGTTTGTAGCGACTCTCATACCATAACCGAATTCAGCGTTATCTTCGAATAAGGAGTTAGCCCAGGCAATACCTTGACCGTCTTTATCGGTGCAGAATGGAGTTAATGGAGTAGAACCACTATAAATGGAGGAACAACCAGTTGCGTTAGCAACGAGCATATCTTTACCAAATAATTGGGAAACTAATCTGTAATATGGGGTTTCACCACAGCCAGCGCAAGCGCCAGAGATTTCCATGTATGGCATTAAGAAACCAACGCCCTTAACACTATTTTGGATAGCGGCTGGTAATCTATCAGCCTTATATGTGACGTGCTTATATAAGTAAGCAGCGGCATCTTCTTGAGCAAATTGTGATTTAGCTTCGACCATTTCAAGAGCGTTCTTGCCAGTCTTGTTAGCCATACATTCGCTAACGCAGAGACCACAACCGACACAGTTACGTGGAGAAACTTGGATACGATATTTGAGACCTTGTAAGCCTGGACCCATAGCATTGATAGCTTCTTTAGCGAGTTCAGTAGCGGCTTCGTATTCTTTTTCATCCATTAAGATTGGACGGATTGTCGCGTGTGGACAGACGAATGCACATTGGTTACATTGGATACATGCTTCTGGGTGCCATAATGGAACTCTATCAGCAATGGAACGTCTTTCATTGAATGTGATGTCATTTCTCATTGTGCCATCTAATAATTCATATTCCATGAATTTAGAGACTGGAAGATCATCACCACCGAGGTTACCAATAACAGCGACATAATTATCGAAATAATCATCACCGGTTAATTGTCTTTCGGTCTTTGGTTCTAAGTCTTTCCAAGCTGGATCAACTTTAACTTCTCTTAAACCTTCTGTACCAGCATCAATGGCTTTCCAGTTCATTTCGACGACGTCTTGACCTTTCTTGGCGTAGGACTTTTCGGCGAATTTCTTCATCCAGTGGTTGGCATCATCATATGGCATGATGTCTTGGTTTAAATAGAAGAAGGAAGCTTGGAGAATGGTATTGGTATGTCTACCCATACCGATTTCACCAGCAATTTTATTGGCGTCGATAACATAGAATTTCGCGCCTTTTGTGGCTAATTGATATTTGACACGGTTTGGCATCATCTTGACTAATGTTGCGTCATCCATGTCGGTATTTAATAAGAATGTACCGCCTTGCTTTAAGTTCTTTAACATATCGAATTTGAAGAGATATGTATCTAAGGAACAGGAAATAAAGTCAGCGTTTTGGACATAGTATGTACTATGAATTGGGGATTTACCGAATCTTAAGTGAGAACGGGTAACGCCACCGGCTTTTCTACTATCATAAGCGAAGTAAGCTTGGGCGTATTGACCAGTAGCATCACCGATAATCTTAATGGAAGATTTGTTAGCGGAAACTGTACCATCAGAGCCTAAACCATAGAATAAGCAAGATGTGTAGTCACCTTTAACATGATAGTTATTATCAACTGGGATGCTTAAGTTGGTGACATCATCGTTAATACTAACGGTGAAACCATTCCAACGATTGTCAGCCTTTAAGAAATCAAAGACGGCTTTCATGTCTTTTGGTTGTGTATCTTTTGAAGATAAACCATAACGACCGCCTAAGACTTCGACATCGTTTAAGCCTGCAGCGTTGAAAGCAGCAACGACATCTTCATATAAAGGTTCACCAGCGGAGCCAGCTTCTTTTGTTCTATCTAAGACTGCGACGTGTTTAGCACTCTTTGGTAAGACGGCTAATAAGTGTTTAGCAGAGAATGGGCGATAGAGATGGACTTTGATAAGACCAAGTTTTTCGCCTTTAGCATTTAAGTCATCGATAACTTCAGTGATGGTTTCTGTAACAGAACCCATAGCGATGATGACTCTATCAGCGTTCTTATCACCATAGTATGTGAATGGAGCGTATGGACGGCCTGTAAGTCTTGTGGCTTCTTTGAAGTACTTTTCAGCGACTTCAATGACTTCTTCCACTTTCTTGTTTTGGGCTTCTCTACCTTGGAAGTAGATATCGTCGTTTTCCGCACCACCACGTGTGACTGGGTGAGTATGTGGGTTTAAAGCTCTAGCTCTGAACTTTTCAACCTTATCCATTGGAAGTAATTTCTTCCATTCATTGTCATCGATGAATTCGACGTTTTGAATTTCGTGAGAAGTTCTGAAACCATCGAAGAAGTGACAGACTGGATATTCAGCATCGATAGCGGTTAAGTGAGCAACGTTTGTTAAGTCAGCGATTTCTTGAACACTGTGGGAACAAATCATTGCGATACCAGTTTGACGAATCGCGTAGATATCTTGGTGATCACCGAAGATGGATAAGCTACGTGTCGCTAAGCTACGAGCGGAAACGTGTAACACTGCTGGTAATAATTCACCAACCCATTTGTAGATGTTTGGAATCATTAATAATAAGCCTTGGGAAGCAGTATATGTAGCTGCTAAACCACCAGCTTGAAGGACGCCGTGGACTGCACCAGAAGCACCGGCTTCGGATTGCATTTCACTAACTTTGACAACTGAGCCAAAGAAGTTTTTACGGCCTTGGGAAGCATAGACATCAATATTCTCCGCCATTGGTGAGGATGGAGTAATTGGGTAGATGCCTGCGACTTCAATATAATTGTAAGAGCCTAATGCCGCCGCGGTATTACCGTCGACAGATAGCATGGTCTTTTTAATTTCGGACATGTAAAATCCCTCCTAAAATACCGATAATATTATACGAGCATGTATGCGCGTTTACAAGGACACAAATTGTTATTTTCCTTTATTGAAATTTAAGAGTTCTTTTATTATTGACACAGTCTAATAAATAAAGATTTATCAAAGATTGATAAGGTATGCCTGTTTCTTCGGACATGTTCTTAAAATACGTTAAAACTTCTTCGTTTAGATTAATTGTAATTTGCTTTTTTGCTTTGCCTGAGTAAGGATTTTTCTTTGCGTTTGTGAAATCGTATTCTTTTTTCATATTTAGCACCATCATCTTAACAATATAATTATGCCATAATTATGGAACATTTCTCTACTATATAAAAGTCTTAAAAATACTTTTAAACGCTTGCCCAATGTGTTTTAATGTAAACAAGGATGCATATTACGGCTTTAATTAGCGAGTTCTGCGTCCTTTTTTTAATCTTTTAATTTTGCGTTTATCATTGACATTCCAAGACCATTTATAAATACGCTTATCAAAACATTTTTCTTCATCAATGTAAATGCGATTCTCAACGTAATAAATTCCTGAATCTCCTTTGTTTGGATTTGGGTGCTTGAATAATTTAGTATGCCGTTTTAAAAAATCTGATTGCTGAGCTTTGGACCAGTTCTTCTTTTTTAACGGATCAGAATGAAGAAGTAAGTTTTTTCGTAATGTTCCTAAATCCTTAAAAAGATAAGCGTAATGTTTACGTTTTTTGTTATATTTGAAATCACTTCTAGACACGATTAATAAAAAGGGGCTGTTCGAAAACTCATGAAATAAAATGAGCAAAAGGGACACCCCTTTTATTGTAATTTCTTGTTGTGAGTTAACGAACAATCTTAGATTGTTCGAAAACCTATTTGTCTATGTTTTCTTTCATTTTGATATTTA
>JAGAYY010000043.1 GCA_017940265.1 Bacilli bacterium
TAGTTATTCCTTTCAATCATAAAATCTAGGAAAAAGGCAATGAAAAAGAATTTAGGAATTATCTCTCTATTATCCGTTTCTCTAGCGATGGTTTGCGGAGTTTTTTCCTCATTAAACACCAAAGCTAGCAAAGCTAACGCCATTCAAGAAGAAGTTGCATCTGATATCTATGGTATTCAAATTAGAAGCGACCATGTTAATAGCAACTATCTTGTTATCCGTGATTCTCAAATTGACATAACTTATCCTGCCGAAGGCACTGGATATACATCTATATATAACGCTCCTGAAAAGATTAAAGTCTATTTAGATAGCACTTCAGAAGGTGTTTATTTATCTTCCTTTATTGATAATAGTCCATGGACCATCAATAGATGGGAATGTGGGGGAGTTATGTTCCCAATTAATAACACCAATTATGAAACCTATAATGGTAGTTCTATCTATATGATAGAAATCTTAGAAGGATGCACTTATCCAAATAACAAATCTCAAACCGTAGTTAACTCCACTACAAAAAGATTTATTAATACTCATTATGGCGATACAAACGCTAAATATGAATCGTTCGAATGGGCAGAAGATGTCGGATACCAAAGAAGTGAACAACAACTCTCTTTATTCGGCGCTGAAGTTAGAGGAGACGAAGGTGATAATGCCTTCTATATCGACTTAAGATGTGAACTATATTTACCTGAAGAAGTTACTTATTACGTTAATTTAGGTGCTCACATTAATGCCTATGAAAAAGTCATCGTTTATCTTTCTGAAGATGATGAAGGTAAGTCTCTTGCAGAAATTACTTCTAAAAGAGAAGCAGTAATCAATAGATGGCAAAGCCAATCTTTCATGTTCTCTCTCAGCAAAGAAGAATTTGATTTATATAATGGCACCACTATTTTCAAAATTAAGGTTTTAGGTGGATGTGAACTCATCTATCAAAATGAGATTTGTGAATTAGATGGTGAATATACATTCACTAATCCATCTTATGGAAATCCTGCTGCTAAAGAACAAGTAACAAACTTATTACCAGATTCAACTCCAGATCCAATTGCTGGTCCAATTACCTTATTTGGTGCTCAAGTAAGAGCGGATAGTCTTAATGACTGTTATTTCGTTGATATCCTTTCAGAATCTATCGATGGCACTAATAATATCATCTATGATGATTTAACCGCTATTAACGCTTATTCCAAGATTAAAATCTATCTCAGTGAAGAAGATGAAGGCAAAACTCTTGGTGAAGTTACTAGCTTAAGAAATGGTGAACAAAATAAATGGACAAGTTCTGCTTTCTTATTTGCCTTAACCGCTCAAGAATACGAAACATATAACGGCACAACCATTTATATGATTGAAGTCTTAGAAGGCTGTGAAATTTATATCAATAATAGCAAAGCTACTGTCGGAAGAGCGTATCGCTTTGTCAATAATGACTATGGCAAGGCTAGCGCTAAATATGAAGCATTTAGCTTCTCCATAGTCGCTAACGAATTAGTGAACTTTGGCTATATCAATATCTCTGGTATTCATAACCGTATGGATTCTGAAGCTAGAGAAGATCCTAACTGCAATCGTTGGATTATGTTCCTCTTTAATGACAGCATTTTTCAAACCAACTTACTCGTTAATTCTTGGATTGATAAAATCAACTTCTTAGATAACATTTTGATTTATCAAACTAAAAATGGAGAACCAATTACATTACGTAGCATCTTTAATAAGGATGGAAGCGGTATAACGCTTCGTCAA
>JAGAYY010000044.1 GCA_017940265.1 Bacilli bacterium
AGTGAGGTAATTTTCCTCGCCACATTCTGTGCATTTAAGTGTTAATGAGATTCTATCATCTTTGCTTGCCATTTGATTTTCTCCTTCAAAGTCGCTTAAATATCTTACCACAGGTAAAATATAATGCAAATATATTTTTTATGAATAAACTAGGTTATAATACTGGCATATGAAACGAACAGAAACTAGACAAGCAAAGATTGGACGTATCACCATTGGTGGCCAGAACAAAGTTTTAATCCAATCGATGTGCAAACATAAGACTTCTCATGTTGAAGAAGTCGTTAAAGAAATTAACGAATGCGCGAAATTAGGCGCAGATATGATGCGTGTCTCCATTCTCGATGAAGAAGACGCTCAAGCGATTAAAGAAATTAAAAAGCAAATCAAGATTCCATTAATCGCCGACATCCATTTCAATGGTGACTTCGCTATCCAGGCGATTAAAAACGGTGTCGATAAGATTAGACTCAATCCTGGAAACATTTCTGATGAGGCTAAAATCAAAGAAATCGTTGAACTCGCCAAGAAAAAGCACGTTGCTATAAGAGTGGGCGCTAACTCGGGATCAGTTAGTCAAGAATTCGCTGACGCTGATATTCCATTAGCCCATAAGCTTCTCTTATCCGCAAAGAAACAAGTTCAAATTCTGGAGAAATATGATTTCCATGACATTGTGATTTCTTTAAAGGCCAGCAATATTAGAGAAACAATCAATGCCTATGAACTCGCAAGCGAGTTATTCCCATATCCATTACATATTGGCATTACCGAAGCGGGACCATATGATTTATCAGTTATTAGAAGTACCGCTGGTTTAGCGCCTCTTCTTTTAGAAGGAATAGGGGATACCATTAGAATTTCCATTACTGGAGACGCTCAATCTGAAGTCATTGCCGCGAAACGTTTACTCCATGACTGTGGATTATACGAAAATTATCCTACATTTATTTCTTGTCCAACATGCGGTAGAACCCAAGTTGATGTCAAACCATTAGGCGCGAAAGTCTTTAAGTATCTTGAAGACAATAGTATCAAGCTTACTGTCGCAGTCATGGGTTGTATCGTCAATGGACCAGGTGAAGGCAAGAGCGCCGATATCGGTATCGCGGGTGGCAAAGGCCAATATGTTATCTTCAAAAAAGGCCAAGTCATAAAAAAAGTGTCAGAAGGCGAAGCTTATGACGCTTTAATTAAAGAAATTGATAGCCTACGCTAGATATTTATTCTTCCAACCATCAATGAATTTCTCGTCCCTTAACATTCTGATTTCATCAGAATAAGGGGCTTTTTCATTAATATAAGGAGTTTCTAAGATCTTAGGAATATCTCTTAATAATGGATGATTAGCGAGTTTACAGAGGGCATCAAAACCAATTTCACCGTATCCTAAGTTCTCATGACGATCTTTATGCGCACCTCTAATATTCTTAGAATCATTCACATGGACCACTAAAAGGTGCTTTAGACCGATGATTCTATCAAACTCGGCTAATAAGTCGTCAACTTGATTTACGTCATAGCCAGCGTCATGTACGTGGCATGTATCTAGGCAAACACCTAAACGTTCAGGATACTTACAGTTATCAAGAATCTTTTTAACATCTTCAAAGCAAGTACCGATTTCAGAACCTTTGCCCGCCATAGTCTCTATGGCGATTCTCACATCAGTGCCATCTACGGCTAAAACTGTATCTAAGTTTTCCACTAAGTTCTTAATAGCTTCTTCAGAACCAAGACCTAAATGGTTACCTGGATGAAGAACAAGAATCTTTGCGCCAAAAGCGTGAGTTCTTCTAAGTTCACTAGTCAATGTTTTAAGAGTTAATTCTAAAAGGTCAGGACGGCTCTTATTAGCAGGATTCATAATATAAGGCGCGTGAACCACGATTTTATTTTCATCAAAACCTTGCTCTTTGAGCAAAGCACGTCCTTCTTCAATCTTAAGGTCGCTTAAAGGCTTACGGAATGTATTTTGTGGCGCGCCTGTATAAAACATAAATGTTGTAGCGCCATAGCTAATGGCTTCTTTAACGCTGCCTAGATAATAATCTGGGCCGTTCATGCCGACGTGAGAACCAATTAATAAATCCTTAGCCATAATTATTTCTCAATTCTAATATCTTTAATAACGACAGCTTCAAGTGGTCTATCGTTTGGGCTTGTTCTCACTGATGCAATAGCATCAACGATTTCAATACCCTTGGTAACATGACCAAATGCGGCATATTGACCATCTAAGAATTCCCCGTCTTTGTGCATAATGAAGAATTGGCTACCAGCGGAGTTTGGATCCATAGCTCTAGCCATGGAGATAACGCCTCTTTTATGGCTAATTGGGTTATTAACGCCGTTCGCGGCAAATTCACCTTTAATGCAATAACCAGGACCGCCTGTGCCATTTCCCTTTGGGCAGCCACCTTGAATCATGAAGCCTTTAATGACACGGTGAAAGGTTAATCCCTTATAGAATCCCTTGTCACAAAGCTTCACAAAGTTATCAACGGTGATAGGCGCAGTGTCTCTATCTAATTCGACTTCAATAACGCCATATTTGTTAATTTCAATGATTGCTTTCATATTTTTAATATCTCCTATATATCTTCGATATAGTTTTACTAATAAATTACTACTTTATTACTTCAGGCATTTCCTCGTGATCGACCATCAAAACGTTCAATGTTGGGTCAATCTCAAGGAGGATTTTCTTCATTTGTGGCATGAAGACACGCTCAACTTCATGAGGAACATCTAAGTAATTGAACTTCTCACAGACGATTGCTCTTCTTACATGATGAGGAGCGTCACCTGATATATAAATATCACAGCCTCCATCTCTAGCGATAAACCAGTCTCGAGAACCGCCACCACCGATAATGCCGACTTTCTTAATGCTTTGGCTGCCTTCTTTAATTAATAAAGCATAGTCAACGTTAAGACTTGCTTTAGCAAACTTGGCGAATTCATCAATTGGCATCGCTTCTTTAAGTTCACCAATGCGCATGCAATAGTCTTTCTCTTCTGGGCAATAAACGTTTTGTAAGCCAAGAAGTTCCGCTAAAGCATCATTCATACCATCTTTACCGGAATCAAAGTTTGTATGCATGCTATAGACAGGTACGCCTAAGGCGTCTATCTCATTAGAGAGCTGCTCTTTTAACTTGTCCCATTTAAATACCTTGGCTTTAGTGCCATAGATAAATGGATGATGAGTAATAATTAAGTCTGGTTTATTCTCTTTTACTAAAGGTAAGACTTCATAGTCAAAGTCTAAGCAGAGCAAAATATTATGGACTTCTTCAGGTAACTTACCTGTCATTAAACCAACGTGGTCATGATAAAACTTCGCATAGCGTTTGGGGAAACGTTTAGAAAGTTTTAAAAGGAGTTTTCTTGTGTTCATAGATATCTCTCCAACTTATGCTTTTCCGCATTAAGAGTATCGATTCTTGCTTGTGGAAGGTTTCCACTTGCGATGATATTATCGATTTCACTGATGCGGCTTTGGTATTTTTCTTTGAAAACCGCGCTCTTTTCACGTCTTAAGATTGGTCCAAATTCTAAATCTTCATCACCAATGACTGCACTATCAGCTTTGATGAATTTAACGATTTCATAAAAAATGCCATCTTCTTTAACAATTTGTTCATCCGCAATAGCAAAGCCCATTTGGCAAATTTCTTTTCTTGCTAGAGGGACCGCACTATGTGCATCGATGATAATTGTTTGAACGCTAATGAGTTTTTCAGGATGCGCTTTTAAGATTTTCACAATCGTTTGACCACCCATTCCAGCAATGACTATAGTACCGACATCACGAGTGATATCTTTAATGCCATCACTGAATAAAGGTGTGATTTTATCATTAATATGATATCTAATCAGATTAGCGCGTAATCTTTCAAATGGGCCTTCTTTATTCTCGACCGCATAGCCCTTTTGGACCTTACCAGATTGCACTAAAGCAATCATGAGTTTACCATGATCGCTACCGATATCGGCCACCACTGAATTTGGGACCATATCATGAATGATTTTCAAACGTTTTGATAATCTAATCATTAAAGTTTTTCCTCGTAGTCACCTAATCTTTTTGAACGAGTTGGGTGTCTGAGTTTCTTGATAGCCTTAGCTTCAATTTGACGAATTCTTTCACGAGTAACGCCAAATTCACGGCCAACTTCTTCAAGAGTTCTTGGTCTATTATCGTCTAAACCATAACGGAGTCTAATGACTCTTTCTTCTCTATCACTTAAATCTTTAAGGATGGAATAGAGTTCTTCTTTTAAGAGTTGTCTGGTGGTAAAATCCACTGGTGATTCACTTTCCTTATCTTCGATAAAGTCACCTAAGTGGGAATCGTCTTCTTCACCAATTGGAGTTTCTAAAGAGACTGGTTCCATAGCGATTCTTTGGATTTCACGGATTCTCTTTGCACTTAATTCACCATTCATTGCTTCACTGATTTCTTCCGCAGTTGGTTCACGACCATAATCTTGGATGAGTTGTCTTTGGATACGAGTCATCTTATTGATGGTTTCAACCATGTGGACAGGAATACGAATGGTTCTAGCTTGGTCAGCAATCGCACGTGTAATTGCTTGACGAATCCACCATGTGGCATAGGTTGAGAACTTATAACCTTTGGTGTAATCGAATTTATCGACAGCCTTCATTAAACCGAGGTTACCTTCTTGGATTAAATCCAAGAATAACATACCTCTACCAACATAGTGTTTAGCGATGTTAACGACTAAACGTAAGTTAGCGTTGATTAATGTTTGTTTGGCTTCTTCATCACCTTCTAAAATCTTCTTGGCTAAGATTGGTTCATCTTCCGCTTTTAAAAGGTCGTATTTACCGATTTCTTTAAGATACATCTTGACTGAGTCGTTGATGCGGACTTCACTACCGAGATAATCGATATCAATGTCTTCTTCCGCTTCTTCACCATCTTCTTCGGCAAAGAAATCATCATCTGGTTCTTCGTCAAGATTCATCTTGCTTTCATCAAAATCTTCATCAAAGTCTTCATCATCTTCTTCATCAGAGATCACTTCAACACCATTTTCTTTGAAGAAATTGATTAAATCTGCAATTGTATCATCATCTAAATCAAATTGATTTAAAGCATCATAAATATCACTTTGGTCAATAATGCCTGATGATTTGGCTTTCTTTAAAAGAGAGTTCTTAATATCATCGAGCGAGAGGATTTCACCATCTTCATCATAGATGCTTTTAACTTTCTTTTTCTTTTCGAGCTTTGGAGAACTTGGTGCTCCTTCGCTGACTTTTGGGCGGCCTCTCTTTTTTGGCTTATCTTCTAAGACCGCTTCATTTTTTTCTAATTTTTTTCTACCCATAAATCAATGCCCCTTTCATTGCTTTATTTAAAATAAAGATTAAATGTTTTTCTTACGTAACCTCCGACGGTTGTAGTCAGAAAGAATACGCGCTTTCTCCTTAGGGTCTTTGCCCTCAAGAGATTGTTCAAGTGTGTCGTTTTCAAAGATTTTCTCTTTTTCTTGGTTGATGACTTCTTGTAAGTTCACAAGTAAGCTCTCATCACACTTGTCTGGATGGTTTCTCTCTAAATAGAGAGTGGAAATCTGATTAATCAGGAGATCCTTTTCTGGTAAGTCGCATGTTTCTAGTGAAGAAATGAGGTCCACTGGCACAAAGTCCTCATGTTCATGGGCGTACTCAATCAAGAAATTGGCGATGATGCGGTACGTCTCATCATAGAAACCACCGATATTTTGCTCATAAAAGGCCACTGCTTGCGGATTTGAGAGCATTTGGTATAAAAGTTCACGCTCCGCAAATTCGAGCCTCCTAAGTATCTTTTTCTCAGGATGATATTCATTAATGACTTGCTTAAAGTTTGTTTCCGCTGGTTTCTTGCGGGCAGTTTTAAGAATATTCCTAATAGCATCAGGTGCAAAACCGGTGATATTTGCGAGTTTATTAATATAAGTATCGAGTTCAAGCTGTGAACGGATGGCAAGTAAGACTGGAATGAATTCATTAATCAACTGTGTCTTCTGTTCAGTAGTTTGAAGTGGATTGGTGTTCATGTAGTAGTTCAAGATGAAGTCCACTCTAGAGACAAGCTTATTCAAATAAGCATTGAGCGCCATCGCACCATCACTATTTAAGATTTCATCTGGATCTTTAGTGCTGTTTTGATTATCAACAATACGGACATTGAGGCCAGCTTTAGCTAAATCATTAGCGATGCCCATTGTGGCTTTTTGACCAGGAAGGTCGCCATCAAGGCAAAGCCTTATCTCAACATTAAGTGCTCTTAAGAGTCTAATGTGTTCAGCGGTTAAGGCTGTACCCATTGTGGCTACACATGATTCAATACCAATGCGATATAAAGCGAACACATCCATGAAACCTTCTAAAACATAGATATAACCAGCGATACGCGCTTTTTCTTTAGCGTTATGGTAGTTATAAAGAATGTTTGATTTGTGAAACAAATAAGTTTCAGGAGAGTTCACGTATTTAGCTTCTGGGCCTGGCGCAATACGTCTAGCGCTGAAGCCCACGACTTCACCATTGGCGTCAAAGATTGGGAAGATAACACGACCTTGGTTACGGTCAGCATAGACACCATTAATGTTATTAGCGACACCTGTATCTTCGATTGTCTTTAATGAATTGCCTTTTTCTTCAAGGAAGCGGCAAGTGGCTTTGCCATCTTTAAAGGCATAGCCTAACATGAACTTGCTACGTAAATCAGCGTCTAGATGACGTTCATTGAAGTAGTCTAAGCCCGCTTTTCCTTCTGGTGAGTTCAAAGCGTATTGATAATAAACAGTTAAATCGTGAAGACACTTAATGAGTGGCACTCTTTTTGGATCCACGACTTTAGTTTCACGAATATCGCTTAATCTTGGATCGTGATAATCACAGATTTCCGCGACTTTCTTTAAAGCTTCTCTAAAAGAGAGATGCTCATATTTACTAACAAAGCCAATAGCGTTACCACTGGTGCCACACACGAAACACTTGAAGATTTGTAGTTCAGGTGAGATGTGCATGGATGGGTTAGTATCATCGTGGAATGGGCATTTAGCGAGATAATCCTTGCCTTTTCTAACTACAGGCAAATACGCGGATACCACTTTTACGATATCAGCGTGTTTAAGGACGTCTTTTACTAAACTATCATCAAATGCCATATAATAAATTATACTTTCACTAATTTTCTACTAATTTCCTACTTGCTTAGAAGAAGACTTTTTCTTCCAAGTAAGCCTTTAATTGCTCGATTGGTAAACGGATTTGTTGCATGGAATCACGTTCACGGATGGTGACTGCACCATCATTTTCAGTATCAAAGTCAATGGTGATACAGAAAGGTGTACCAATCGCATCTTGTCTTCTATAACGTTTACCGATGGAACCGGTATCATCATAGATGACGTTGAAATACTTGGCTAAGTTTTGTTCGATTTCACGTGCCTTAGCTTCAAGCTTTTTGCTTAATGGTAAGACCGCCGCTTTAAATGGCGCAACGGCTGGAGAAAGATGCATAACGATACGAGTATCGTTTTCACCAACTTGTTCCTCATCATAAGCATCACATAATGTCATTAAAACCAAACGGTCTAAGCCGACTGAAGGCTCAATACAATATGGAACATATTTTTCGTTTGTTTCTGGATCTAAATAATCAAGAGCTTCACCACTATATTTGATATGACGGTTCAAGTCATAGTCAGTTCTATCGGCGATACCCCAGATTTCACCCCAACCGAATGGGAATAAGTATTCAATATCAGTTGTGGCTTTACTATAGAAGGCTAATTCTTCTGGTTCATGGTCTCTATAGCGGAGATTCTCTTTCTTGATTCCTAATGAATCAACGAAGTTTAAGCAATATTGCTTCCAGTAATCAAACCACTTGAGATCGTCACCTGGTTTGCAGAAGAATTCCATTTCCATTTGGTCAAATTCACGTGTACGGAAGGTCATTTGTCCTGGTGTGATTTCATTTCTAAATGCACGACCAACATTACAAATACCCATTGGTAATTTACGACGTGTCGCTCTTAAGACATTCTTAAAGTTAACGAACATGCCTTGAGCGGTTTCTGGTCTTAAATAGACGGTGGACTTACTATCTTCAGTGACACCAACATGTGTCTTAAACATCATGTTAAATTGACGAATGTCAGTGAAGTTTTCACTACCACAGTTTGGACATTTAACGTGATTATTTCTAATAAAATCCATCATTTGGTCATTGGTCATACCGTTGACATCAGCTTCTGGAAACTCACTTTCAATGAGTTGGTCCGCTCTGAAACGTTGTTTACAGTGTTTACAGTCAATGAGGGGATCATTGAATGTTGAAACGTGACCGGTTGCTTCCCAAACTTTTGGGTTCATTAAAATCGCGGCATCAATGCCCACGTTTGTGGTGCTTTCTTGGACGAACTTCTTCCACCACATCTTACGGATGTTTTGTTTAATTTCGCTACCAATTGGGCCGTAGTCCCAAGTGTTGCTTAAACCACCATAAATCTCTGAACCTTGAAAATAAAAACCAGAGACAATGAAATGGTTACATAGTTTATCGAATTCAAATTTACTCATTTATGTATACCCCTCTAAATAATTCGCACGGGGAAAAGAATACATTTTTAGGGAATTGTTGTCAACCTATTATGAGTGTTATTATCTCTTATTTGCTATCTATTAGCAAGCGCATATTCTTGAAGTGATAGCCGAAAGCTTCTTCAATATAATGTGTGAATTTATCGAATAAAAGCAAGAGATCTTCAGTTTTATAATCACTACTTTTTAAGTGAAAATCGGGACAATTTACAATTTTTCTTAAAAGAATCATTTGTTCTTTTGACATATCTCTTTCCATCTCTGGTTGATAGCAATCTTCACAGATGAATCCACCATCGTTAAAAGAGAATGTGACAATATTATTTGTTCTACCACAAAGAACACAACGATTCACTTCGAGTTGGAAACCACCGATTCTTACAGCATGGGCCATAAACTGTAATAAGGTCATGAGCCAATCATTAGTGGTCTTAAGGTTTCCCACTGCTTTTTCTAGATATGGAAACATGGTTTGCTTTTCTTCTTCAGGGAAAAGATTAAGCATCATCTCATCAATTGTCATTAAGCTTGCTAAGTATTTAGCATCCATACCCACCTTTAAAGGTGAGAACAATGGTTTTGAGCTTTTTAAGATAGGATGAGCGAAGTTTCCATCCATTAATTCAATATCAGCAACAGTTAAAACATTGTTTAAAGCAGCGTTTTTGCTTTTAGGATCTTTGATGCCTCTAGCAATGAAGGTCAAAGATTCATTTTCTGAGATAGCGTTCACTATCCCATCTTTTTCTTTATATGGGGTTATTGAAAGAACGATTATTTTCATTATTTTTCGTACTTATATCCGTATTCCTTCAAAGAAGAAGGTGATTCTCTCCAGCCTTCATCCACTTTCACTTGGAGTTCTAAGAAGACATGCTGATTAAGTAATTTTTCAATGCTCATTCTCGCCTTAGTGCCAATCTCTTTAATGCGGCTACCGTTTTTACCGATAACAATGCCTTTTTGGCTATCTTTTTCCACGATAATAGAAGCGAAGATTTGCATAGGTTTCTTTTCCCATTCAATATGGTCCATATAAATTGCCACAGAATGTGGAACTTCTTCTCTAAGAGTCTTTAAGACCTTTTCACGGATGATTTCTTTGATTTGGAAGATTTCATCTTTATCTGTAATCATTTCTGGAGGATAGTAAGCTGGCCCTTCAGGAAGCATATTTCTGACCGTTTTAATTACTTCATCAATATTGAAGCCTTCTTTAGCGACAGCGTCGATAAATGTGGCTTTTTCAAAATAAGCGCGATAGATTTTCTTAAGTTCTTCGGTCTTATCTAATCTGGCTAAATCAATTTTATTGAAGACAATAATTAATGGAACATTATGGATGTCTAAATGGTCGATAACGAAAGTATCACCAGTGCCGAATGGTTTAGAAGCATCCACCACTAAGATGGCCACATCAACGTCATGAGCGGCGCTATAGGCCATATTGTTCATCTCTTTACCAAGTTGTTGCATTGGCTTATGGATACCAGGAGTATCTAAAAAGACGATTTGTGTTTCTTCATCGTTATAGATACCGATGATATTGTTTCTTGTGGTTTGTGATTTATCAGTGACAATTGAAACATGATGGTTTATTAAACCATTCAAAAGCGTAGATTTACCAACGTTTGGTCTACCTAAAATAGCGACAAATCCGGATTTCATTATTTCAAATCATCTCCTGAAAACGCTAATGGAAGAAGTTCATCAATGTTAGTTTTATAACTATCACCTTTAAGGTTTGTGAGTAAGATCTCACCATCTCTTGGGAATAATTCGCTAATCACTTGTCTACATGCACCACATGGTGAACATGGAGCGTCTGTGTCCGCGGCGATGGCTAAAGCCACAAAGTCAGCTTTCTTATAGCCATTCATCATCGCATTGTATAGAGCGTTTCTTTCAGCGCACATACATAAAGGATAGGAAGAGTTTTCAACATTAGCCCCTAAGAAGACTTTACCATCTTTACAAAGTAAAGCGGCGCCTACTTTGAACTTGGAATATGGGCTATAGGATAATTCTCTGGCCTCCACGGCTTGTTGCATTAATTCTTCATCTTTCATAAGGTTACCTCACGCTAAGATTTCTTCTTGTAAAGAAAACATTATTTTTTCATCATCTTCTGTCATATGGTCATAGCCAAGAAGATGTAATAATCCATGAACGAATAGGAACTTAAGTTCACGGTCTAGACTATGGCCATATGCAGTAGCTTGTTCTCTGGCTTTATCGAACGAGATATAAATCTCACCAAGGACGACCATTTGTTTAGAGTGAAAGATTTCATCTTTATTTTCATCTCCATCTAAGAAAGCAAAGGAGATGACATCTGTTGGACGGTCAATTTTACGATATTCTCTATTGATGTTATGAATAAATTCATTGTCCACGAATGTGACACTGATATAAGGGTCAAACTCTAGACCGAGATGGTTAAGAGTCTTCACCACTAATGATTCATAGACTTCTTGATAATCGTTTAATGATTCGTCGAAAGAGTTAAAATCGAGTTCCATGATGAAATCATAACATTAATTATTTATGTTTTCTATCAATTTCATCTTGATGAACGATATTATTCACTCTCGCTTTACAAAGTAAGTTCTCTTCTAAACGCTGATCATAACCAAATAATGGAGTTAAGGATTGATAGAGCAAGATAGATAAGCACGTATAGAAAATGATGTTAGGTATGGAGAAAGACTTTTCAGCAACACATAGAGCGAGACTAGCGATAAGCAAGAAAAGCGCCACTACTCCTTTTTTGGCAAATTCCATATAGGCAAAGCGATAAGCCTTAACTTCCATAGTTTTAACCTTCATTTCCACACCATCAACATCACTTGTGCCTCTGAGTTCACATTCCTCTTCATAGATTTCTTTCCCGAGACTGTTTTTATAAGGGGAGAAAAAGAAGACATCGAGATAAGCGGCTAATAAGGAAGCAAAGATCAAAATGAGATAATCAAGCGAGTTGATAATCGAAATGGTAATGATGAGAATAACGATGAGCAAAGAGAAGAGAAGATTAAGGCCACTACTTAAAGAACACTTCTTGTATTCTTGTCCGCGCTTATAGAATTCGAAATAATCATGACTGCGTACGTAAGGCAAGAACCGCCTGAGATATTTATCGAAGCGCTGCATTCTTTTAAGCAAACTAAATCTTAACAAGATTTCACTTGCGATACCTAAACCCGCAAACACTAGGGGTAGAACAATGTTGCCATCGGGTTTAATAAAGAATGTAGCGACAGCGATAAATACTGCGGTAAGGACTTGTAAGATTGATGAAACCAATGTGCCTTTTGGGTCCTTTGAGTCAATGACATTATAGGGGTATGGATGCTTTTGAAAGCCATTGACTGCTAAAAGGGTGCCGTCCCAATTTTTAATAAGCGTATCAATCTTTTGCCACTTGATGCCTGTAGCAGGGTCATGCACTTTGACTTTATTACCTTTTCTTTGACTCACTAAAACGGCGTGTGTCGTTTCGTTTGGTCCGACGACAGTTAAAATCACAGGAAACTTATCAAAGTGCCTTAAATCGTCTTTATCATCTATTTTTGCGCCAAATAAGGTGACGTCGTAGCGCTCAGCAATCAAAACTAAGTCTTGATAGTTGTATTGCCCATGCTCCTCTTCTTCGCTCAGATAGAGATACCTTTCATCTTTTTGCACTATGGCGAGCAGCATTTTTAGACATGCCACACCACAGCTTGAATTACTTAATTGTGGAATATAGTACATTTAACACCTCCTATAGATGAAATAGGGGCGTTTTTTCAAATTTGTCCAAAAAAAGTGCAAAAAATTTTAGGAAAAAGAAAAAACCGGATAAATCCGGTTTATTTTTTGAAGATTTTTTTGAATTTTGCAAGTAACGAATCATCTTTTCCGATTTCATTACGATATTGCGTTAACAAATCTTTTTGTTTTCTATTCAAGGAAGTTGGCATCTTGATATCGAGATGGACATATTGATCGCCAGGCTTACCACTTCTTAAATCTTTCACGCCTTGACCACGCATTCTGAAGATTTGTCCAGGTTGTGTGCCCGCAGGAATGTTAAGAGTGGCTTCCCCGTATACTGTTGGAACATCAACACTTGTACCTAAGATAGCGTCAATGAAGTCGACTGGGACGGTAAGATGGATATCGTTACCATCTCTTTTGAAATATTGATGTGGTTTGACATTCACTTCTACGAAGAGGTCACCGTTAGGACCACCATTGGCCCCTCTTTCACCCATGCCTTGGACACGGATTTGTTGGCCGTTATTAATACCAGCGATAATATGAACTTTGATATTCTTTTTAACTCTGTTATAGCCTTTACCACCACAGTTTGGACATGGATTGGAGATGATTTTACCTGCGCCGTTACAACGTGTACAAACTTCTTGTTGTTCAATCACACCAAATAAGCTTCTTCTTTGTACACGGACGTAGCCATGCCCACCACAGTTAGGACAGGTTTTGACATCATTAGGAGTTTTTGCCCCTGTACCATGACAGGATGAACATTGTTCATCGACGGTAAGTGGAATCTCTATATCACGACCAAGAATGGTATCCATGAAGTCGACTTTAACACGCACAATAGCATCGTTACCTCTTCTTGGACCAGTACTGGCTCTTTGTTGACGACGACCTCCACCAAAGAAGGATGAGAAGATATCGCCAAGGTCTACACCATCAGCGCCGAATCCACCAAAGCCACCTTCAAATGGGTTACTGCCTGGGCCACCAGCGCCTTGTTCGAATGCCGCATGACCAAACTGGTCATAAGCACTTCTTTTTTGATCATCGAAAAGGATGTCATAAGCTTCTTGTACTTCTTTGAATTTCTCCGCATCACCAGTTTCATGGTTATCGGGGTGATATTTCTTTGCGAGTTTACGATAAGCGCTTTTAATTTCGTCTTTGGAGGCGCTCTTAGAAACACCTAGTACCTCGTAAAAATCTCTTTTCTCTGCCATGATAATCCTTTCTATTCACGCATAGAGGGGCATTAAGCCCCTACTAAGCTTATAAATTGTTGTTTAATAATTAGTTTTTCTTTGTGAAGTCAGCGTCAACGACATCATCTGGGTTTGTACCAGCGGTTTGTCCTGCATCAGCTTGACCATTAGGTTGAGCACCACCGTTAGCTTGTGCTTGTTGCATATAAGCAGCGGCTTGTTCAAGTTCACTAATACGTTGTTTTAAAGTCGCCATATCGTTATTATCTAAAGCGGTCTTTAATTCATCGCGTAATTTTTGTGTTTGTTCTTTTTGGGCTGGATCCATGCTAGCGCCTTTTTCTTGCATAGCAAGGTCGATATCATTGATTAAGCTTTCAGCCTTATTTTTGAGTTCGATGTCTTCTTTACGTTTGGCATCTTCTTCAGCGTGTTCTTCAGCTTCTCTGACCATTCTATCGATATCTTCTTTAGAAAGACCATTACTACCAGAGATAGTAATATTTTGTTCTTTTTGTGTATCTAAGTCTTTAGCGTTGACCTTAACGATACCATTAACGTCGATAGAGAATGTGACTTCAATTCTTGGTTCACCACGTCTGGCTGGTTTAATGCCGTTAAGTTGGAAGTGACCTAATAACTTGTTATCGTGAGCCATTGGTCTTTCACCTTGGTAGACCATGATGTCAACGGCTGGTTGATTGTCCGCAGCAGTTGAGAAGATTTGACTCTTAGTGGTTGGAATGGTTGTATTTCTTGTGATTAATGGAGTCATAACGCCACCTAAGGTTTCAATACCTAAGGTTAATGGAGTGACGTCTAATAAGACTACGTCTTTAACATCACCAGAGACAACACCACCTTGGTAAGCCGCACCGATAGAAACAGCTTCATCTGGGTTAACGGATAAGTTTGGTTTCTTACCTGTTAATTTAGTGACTAATTCTTGGACGGCTGGCATACGGATGGAACCACCGATTAATAAGACTTGGTTGAGTTCAGAAGCACTCATATGAGCATCGGCTAAAGCACGTCTCACTGGTTCTTCACATCTATTCAATAGATGTCTTGTTAAATCTTGGAATTTAGCACGGCTTAAGGTAACTTCGAAGTTAACTGGGCCAGCGCTTGTCATACTAATGAATGGTAAGGAGATAACTGTTTCCATAGAAGCAGAGAGTTCAATTTTTGCTTTTTCAGCAGCTTCTCTAATTCTTTGTAAGGAACCTTTATCTGTGATATCAACATTAGATTGAATCTTAATTTGGGCTTTAATCCAATCAGCGACGACTTGATCCCAGTCATCACCACCGAGGTGGTTATCACCAGCGGTAGAAATAACTTCGAATGTGCCGTCCCCGATATCAAGGATAGAGACATCGAATGTACCACCACCTAAGTCGAAGACTAAGATCTTTTCAGATTTATCGTTTTCTAAGCCATAGGCTAAAGCCGCAGCGGTTGGTTCGTTAATAATACGCACGACATCTAAGCCAGCGATTTGACCAGCGTCTTTTGTCGCTTGTCTTTGCGCGTCGTTGAAGTAAGCAGGAACAGTAATAACTGCTTTTTGCACTGCTTGACCTAAGTGGGCTTCAGCATATTTCTTCATGTACGCTAAGATTTTAGCGGAGATTTCTTGTGGAGTGAATTGTTTGTTAACACATTTAATGTTGACCTTTTCCGCACTACCCATAATTCTCTTAATAGAACTAACTGTATCTGGGTTTGTGACGGCTTGACGTTTCGCCGCGTTACCAACGATTTCTTCACCGTTAGCTTTAAAAGCTACGACGGAAGGTGTGGTCACTGTGCCTTCTGGGTTTGGGATAACTTTGACTGTACCATCAGCTTGTAAGTAACTGACGACTGAGTTTGTGGTACCTAAGTCGATACCTAAGATAATTTCTTTTGCCATAATTTATGTCCTCCTATTAAGCGTCTGCTTTGACGCTTGCTTTGTTTTCTTCTTCTTTTTTGTTTTTGCTCACTGAGACTCTTGCAGGTCTAATGAGACGGCCATGTAATTCATAGCCCTTCGCGTACACTTTAGTGATAAGGTTTTCTTCACCTTCTTGCACGGTGATGTCCACCGCATCCATATTCTTATCGGAGAATTTATCTCCAACTTTTGGAGCGATTTCTTTCACGCCTTCGTTTTCAAGTGCGCTCACTAAGTTACGGTAGATGAATTGGAATCCCACTAAGTAGTTTCTGATTTCTTCACTTGGTGGTTCGTTTTCAAGCACGACATGGAAGCTATCTAGAACTGGTAATAATTCTTCGATAAATCCCATTGCGCGATATTTTCTAATATCGGATTGTTCTTTTTCTAAGTTGTTACGCAAGTTTTTTGTATCGGCGTAAGCGCGATAATATTCGTTTTTCCAATGCTCGACATCGGCTTTAGCTTTTTCAAGTTGCTCTTCGAGTTCTTGGATCTTTTTCTTGTCTTTATCTTTTTCTTGTTTCACTTGTTCTTTGTTTTCTTTAGGCATCACCTTTACCTCCTTTGTTGTTCAATCCTTTGAAGTAATCGGTTAATGTTTCAGCGATATATTCCAAAGCGGATAAGGCTTGGTCATAATCGATTCTTGTTGGTCCGAGTAATGTAATCGCACGATTACCTTCGTCTCCTAAGTCAATTTTCGCTGTCACCATTGAGACATCTGGATTACCTTCGATATCACCGATACGAATGATTCGGTCTTCGTCATCCTTTTTAATCTCTTCTTTGACTTCTTTAAGAAGTTGTTGGTCGTTCAATAACTTGAAGACTCTTTCTAATTTCTCTGTATCATTTTTGTATTCTTCACGAGAGAATAATTCGTCCCTACCATATAAAGATAAACGGTCACTAGCGAATCTCATGAATGTTTCAAGCAAAGCTTGGTAAACTAGGTCATGACCAACGATATAGTCATTTAATACTGGCTTAAGGGCTTCGGTTTTTTCCACGAGTTCCACGATTGGTGTACCTTTTAATCTATCATTAAGTAAGGAAACACAGTTCACAATCTCACTCGCTTTTAAGTTCTCTGGGACGATGAAGGTTTTGTTTTCAACATAGCCTTTATCAGTCACGAAGATCGCGGTAATTGTGTTATCAGAGATCTGCACCATTTGGATAGACGCTAATTTTTCTTTGTTTTCATCTGGACCCATGACCACAGTCACTAAGTTAGTCATATGAGATAAAATCTCACAGCTTTCTTTAATCACCGCATCAATGGACTTAACTTTTTGATCAAGAACGTTTTGAATGCTGTTCTTGAGTTGTTCGTTAACAGAACCATCTCTTAAGTTATCGCAATAATAACGATAGCCCTTCGCACTTGGCACACGGCCACTGCTGCTATGAGTCTTTTCGATAAGTCCCATTTTTTCTAAAGCGTACATTTCATTTCTAATGGTCGCTGAGGAATATGGAAGCTTATATTCTTCGATGAGGGTATGAGAGCCAACTGGCTGGGCATTTTTAATAAAGTATTCAACGATGTATTTTAAGATCGTATCGCTACGTGTTAAAGCCATGGTTTTCTCCTCCTTTTTAGCACTCTATCTCTTTTTGTGCTAACTACATTTTAATTGTTTTATTAGCACTGTCAAGCATTATCTGCTAATAATTTTAATTTATATAAAATATAGAATAAGGATTTATAGGGATCTATAACAAAAAATACCCCGCTTTGAGACGAGGTATTTCCCGTTGTTGGAGAAACTAACGAACAACTAAACGATAATCAATTAAAGGGTAGGCTAAGGAGGGCAATACTCAATGATGACAACCACACTGTCAAGCATTAATTGGTATTTCGATTACCGTTTTCATCGGGGATATTGCTTTGCAATAACTTATAGAGTTAGTCTTGGCTAACTAAATCTATGTGAGTATTATAACACCCATATTTCAAATGTAAAAATCAAACGATAATTTTTTTGAAAATATTTGTCACCATTGATGGTTATGCTATAATTTTTCAATATGAAAATCGTTAAAGAATTAAATAATAAACAACTAGTCCTTTCTTTAGAAGGCGAACTCAACAGTGTGACCGCTCCTGAATTTGAAGAAGTCATTAGAAATGAATTAAATAATGTCGATTCATTAATCATCGATTTAGCGAAGTTAAGCTATTTATCTTCCGCTGGTCTTCGTGCCTTACTCGTGGCCCAGAAAATCATGATAAAAAAAGGCGGCATGGTTGTCCGTCATCCTAATAATGAAGTCATGGAGATCTTCTCCTTAACTGGCTTTTTAGATGTCTTAAGCATTGAAAACTAAAGATTTTTAATAATTACATCCTCTTGTGTGATTGTAAAAGAGGTACGATTATTAACTGTGCTTCGACAATAGTCGAGTGTTTTTTTCATCTTTCCTGCTAGGATATTAAGACCTTCGATAATCTTTAGATTATCACTCTTAATGCCCATAATAAAGGCCTTATCAGTAATTTCAAGAGAGCGCACTGCTTCATGTTTCATGAATTCGATTAAATCGATTTCTTTCACTATTTTATTTAAATCATAGATAGCTTTGGAATTACGTGAGGCAGTCACATCGATTTCATCAGCAAGTCTCACTAAAGCGGATAGGTATGGCAAACAGATTGTATTACCATTAGGCACTTTAAGGTTTATTGGATATTCCTTTTCATCATTCAAATCAGTCTTACGATGGCCTCTAGATATTTGAATAATAGCGAACAAATGTTCTTCACTTGGGAATTCAAAGAATTTCGCATATTTTCTTAAGAAAAGACCACTGAATTCTTGATGGAAATTGCGCACTATTTCGGGATAGTTATCACGTGAATGGGTATCAAAATAATTACCGAAATTGATTTGCTTGGAGAACTCATCAAAATCAGCGTGAGAAATACCCATGCCAGTATCATGGAAATAGCAGCCTAATAATAAGACATACATTTCATCAGCATTCAGCTTATCAATTTGCTCCCCTATTAAGTTATTGCAGAATTCAATAATATTGAGACTATGTAATTCTGTATGGTCAGTAAAATCAGGGAAGATTAACTTATAGTTAGATAGGATTTGTTGCAAGGCAAAAACAGTATCAGAAAAGCGTTGATGAAGACCTGGATCTATTTCCTTTAATCTTCTTTCTAACAAGAAGTCATATTTATTCATACTTCTATTGTAGAAGTTTTAGAGTAATTTGAGAATAATTTGGTCTAAAATCATCATTCCTTCATATGTTGGAATGATTCTATCTTCCTTTTTAATAAGAAGACCTTCCCCTATTAGGGAGTTAACTTCCTTTTCCTTATCTTTTAAATATTTAATATCAATGCCCTCGTTAGTGCGTAAATTGAGCATGATTTGATAGATGAGTTTATCTTTTTTATAGACGTTTTCTTGTTTGCTAACAAAGTTACCTTCTAGATATTTATCTAAATTAACAGTGTTTTTATATCTAATTTTATCAATATAACCAGAAGCACCGAGACCGCATCCATAATAATGATGATTTCTCCAATAGGCGAGATTATGTTTTGATTCATAGCCTGGCTTTGCCCAGTTAGAGACTTCGTAATGAATAAAACCAAACTTGATCAATATTTCATTCACATTATCATAATACTTTCTTAAAGTGTCGCCTTCTGGCTCTTTAAAGCCTTTATTGTATAAAACTGTATGTGGATTAACGGTTAAGCCATAGCAAGAAATATGTTTAACGCCTAAATCTAAGATGTTTTTAATATCTTCTTTTAGGATTTTAGCACTGCTATGTGGTAAGCCTAAGATTAAATCAACGTTGATATTATCAAGACCGTTTTCTTTAAGGTTACTAATAGCTTCTTTAACTTGGCTAAAGCTATGGTCACGGTTAATAGCGCTTAAAATCTTATCATTTGTGGTTTGTACACCTAAAGAAATACGGCTTACACCATATTTTTTAAGCATCTTTATTTTAGTAAGCGATAAAGATTCAGGATTAGCCTCTATGGTGTATTCTATAACGCCTTGAGTATACACATAAACTATTTTCAATAGTTTTTCAAATAAGTCATCCTCTAACGCGGTTGGAGTGCCACCACCGATATAGATGGTTTTTAATCCCTCTATTTCATAGCTTTTGAGCTCTTTTTCTAGTGTGTCTAAATAAGGAATGGCGAACTTACGAAAATACTGCAACTTAGTAAAGTCGCAGTAATCGCAAATCTTTTCACAAAATGGAATATGGATGTATAAAGAACGAGGTTTATTCATCTTGTTTGTAATCGCTAATTTGTTTAGCGGTTTCTGGATCCTCAACATCTTGGAGGACACGATTCATTTCATCTTGAAGAATTTGTTCATCAGATGGTTTTTCTTCTTTTAATCTTGGACGTAAGACGCGGTAAATAATGAACGCTACTAAGGCAATAAGGCCTGCCGCAGCAATAACCGCGATAAGAATAATAATCGATTGTTTCATCTAATATTTCCTCCTACTCTCTTTCAACTGGAATGTAGACGTATTTATTTTTAATCTTTTCTTTGCGATAGTAAAGAAGTTCTGCTAAATGGTCCATAGATGTACGGGCAGTTTCATAGGCGCAACGTAGGCTCTTCTTATATTGCGCAATGGTATATTTTTTACCTTTGGTGCAGTGTCTAGCGTAGAACTTAGCTTCACCTTTTTTGAGTTCAGGATCTCTTTCTAAGAGGTCTTGTTCTAAAAGAACAGCTTGTTTTTCATCTAAGGCCACTGGGATATAAGCAACCGCTAATTCTTCTTGGACATAAGTCACTTTAACGGTTTTCTTTTTAGGCGCTTCGACTTCGACTGGACGAGCTTCTTCTTGCGAGGCTTGTCTATATTCTTGTCTAACTTCTACTTGAGGAGCTGGTTGAGGTTGAGGTTCAACATGAGGTTGTTCTTCTTCCTCTTCTTCATTAGCGGCAAATAAATCAACGGTTTGAATACGTGGTTGTTCTTCTGGAATTTCCACTTCTTCAATAGTTTTATCTTCATCCACTTGATAGAAGTCTTCTCTCATTTCACTGACTTTGGCTTTCGCCATATCATCTAAGAAAGAATCACAGTATTTATTTAAGTATTTATAGACATAATCAACAAAATATGTGACATCCGCAGTCTTTTGCACTTCGACATAAATACGAGCAATTTCTTCTCTTGGAAGGACTAATAATCTTTCTAAAGGAAGAGAAACAACGGTATCCCCAAATGCTTCATGGGCTAAAACAGCTTTCGCCATTAATAAGGCCACTTCTTCGGAGTATTTAGCAAATGGTTTAACATAGTTAATATAGAAGAACGTGATCATCGCTTTTAACGATGTTGGTAATGTGCTAGAGGAAATGAATGTGAACAAACCATTCATCATTGGGGCAATAAGAGTGACAGGAGCGGAAGTATAAACACGGTCAATTAAGACACGGTTTTCAGGGTTTCTATCTTCACTGCTTCTATAGAAGGTGGTTAATTCTTCTGTACCAAGAAGCTTAGCGTAGAGTTCCGCGAGGAAATCTTCATCAATAGCGTTGACATAAGCACGCTTAATGTAGTTTAAAGCATTGAGATAGTTAACTAAGAGCATGTTATTAGGAATTGCGGACACTACTTCACCACGTAAAACATTCGCGATAAAGTCTTCACCTACACCTAATTGTTCACATTCATTAAGAAGATTAACAATCTCTTTTCTAAATGCATAATCAACGTTTTTAGCTTCTTTACTATTAGGTATGAGCATCGCGCATTCGCGGTTCACCCTAATGAGTTTGACTTCTAAGTTATTGACTAAACTATTGATTGCTGGACAGCCACAGAATAAGAGCATGTTCTTTTCAATAGTTCTAATTGTTAAATAATGATAAAAGTGTGAGCGATAAGATAAAATGTTGCTCCAAAACGGATCGACTGAAGAGACTTTTAATTCACGACCAACCTCTAATTTGGTCGCGTATTTGTCTTCAGTGAAACGCATTGCATAATCGTTTCCTGCCATAAAAAATACCTCTATATACCATAATGATACAATAAGTAATTTTTATTTACAATAATTTATTCTAAAAAACTACTAATTTTAAACTAGTTATCTTCTTCCTCATCAATGGAAAGAATGCTCATAAAGGCTTCTTGTGGGACCTCTACGGAGCCAACTTTCTTCATTCTCTTCTTGCCTTCTTTTTGCTTTTCGAGAAGTTTCTTCTTACGTGAGATATCACCACCATAGCACTTTGCTAAAACGTCTTTACGAACCGCTTTAACATCACATCTAGCAATGACCTTACCGCCGATTGCGGCTTGGATTGGAATCTCGAATTGTTGACGAGGAATAACGGTCTTAATCTTACGAATAATACCTAAGCCACGATGATAGCCATCTGGACGATAGATAATGCTACTAAGAGCATCCACTACTTGACCGTTAAGTAAAATATCAAGCTTCACTAAATCCGCGCGCTTATAATCGCTGAAATCATAGTCAAATGAGGCATAGCCTTTAGTGTAGCTTTTGAGCTTATCAAAGAAGTTATAAACGATTTCACTTAATGGTAGTTCATAGGTTAAGACCATACGTGTATCATCGAAGTAATCTAAGTTCTCATAGATCCCTCTTCTTTCACGGCATAATTCCATGATTGGGCCAATATATTCTTTTGGTGTCATGATGTTAGCCCTAATATAAGGTTCTTCAATAAATGAGATCTTACTAGCGTCAGGTAACTTACTCGGGTTATCAAGATTGATAACTTCTCCGTCCGTCATATGGACTTTATAAATAACTGATGGAGCGGTCAAAATTAAATCAAGATTATATTCTCTTTCTAATCTCTCTTGGATGACATCCATATGTAATAAGCCTAAGAAACCACATCTAAAGCCAAAGCCTAAGGCTTGGGATGTTTCAGCGACAAACTGTAAGGAAGCATCATTAAGTGTTAATTTCTCTAAAGCGTCTTTTAAGGCTTGATAATCATCACTATCGACTGGATAAAGGCCACAGTAAACCATAGGGTTCATAATGCGGTAGCCTGGTAGAGCCTCTTTAGCGGGATTATCCACTAGAGTGACAGTATCACCAGGATGGACATCTTTGATGTCCTTAATCTGCGCAGCGATGTAACCGACTTGTCCAGCTTCTAAGATATCAGTCTTAATTTCTTTAGGAGTTCTAATACCAAGTTCAATGACTTGATATTCTTTACCCGCTTGCATAAGGCGAATCTTATCACCAACTTTAACACTACCATCTTTGATTCTCACTAATACTATGACACCACGATAAGGATCATAATAGCTATCAAAGATAAGGGCTTTTAAAGGCGCTTTTAAATCACCATTAGGAGCAGGAACGCCTTTCACTATGGCTTCTAATAATTCGTGAACATGTAAACCTGTTTTAGCGCTGACTTCCACGGCTTCATCGCAAGGAATGCCGATTTTCTTTTCAATTTCTTGCTTGGCCATTTCAACATTAGCGGAAGGTAAATCAACTTTGTTGATAACAGGTAGAATCTCTAAGTCATTATCGACCGCGAGATAGGCATTAGCGAGCGTTTGCGCTTCTACACCTTGTGTCGCATCCACGACTAATATTGCGCCTTCACAGGCGGCTAATGAGCGGGATACTTCATATGTGAAGTCAACATGTCCAGGAGTATCGATGAGATTGAAGATATACTCTTCACCATCATCGGCTTTATAGGACAATGTGACAGCATTAAGTTTAATTGTGATACCTCTTTCTCTTTCTAAATCCATAGAATCGAGAATTTGGTCTTTCATTTCTCGTAATTCCACCGCGCCAGTCAATTCTAAAATACGGTCCGCTAAAGTGGACTTACCATGATCAATATGGGCGATGATAGAAAAATTTCTAGTTTTCTTTTGAGAGAAATCCATAGATTAATAGCTTGATGTGGATGGAATTGATGATGAGGATGATGTGGCGTTATTAATCGCTTCACTGACCGCTGGTAATAAGAAGAAAAATACTACCGCAGAAACAATCGTTGCTATAGAAACGATTAAAAGTGTTAATGAATACCACTTTTTGCCAACACCTTTTAATAAAACAATTTCAAATGGTAATGAGACAACGCCTGCGACAATCGCAGCGATGCCAAGCATAATGCTGTAAATAAAGATGAAAATGCCACCTATCGCGTCGCCGAAGGTGTTATCGCCACCGAATAATAAGCCCATACTGCATAATTCGACATAGGCTTGGAAGGCGAATAATGTGAACGCTAATGTGACAAAGATGCATGCAAATACGAGCATGACTTTACTAGTTTTGGTCATTTTTGTCTCCCTCTTTTTCTGACTCAACTATTTCAGCTTCTTGTTCACTGACTACTTTTGCTTCTTGTTCAGCTTTTTCCATTTCTTCGATTTCTAATAGACCAGGAACTGGTTTGAAGAAATGATAAATGCTTTCAAATAAATAACATGCGCTTAAGTAAAAAAGCACAATTGGTACACCATAACGATAAACATCAGATGTACCCGCTGGGTTAGTGACAAAGCAGTAAATATCAAAACTGACTAAGTATAAACCCGCTGGTAAATGTAAGCATTTATCAATTAAGGCAATCTTTGGTCTTCTTTTCTTAGAAAATAAAGCCCAAAAGAAATCTATCGTTAACCAAGTACCACCAAAGATGGTCACCCAGTTAAAGATTTTACTACGGACATCATTGCCACCCATCACACCAGTGATTCTAAGAATGGCAACAACTACAAAAATAATAAAAAATAGCATTAACTCACCACTATAGATGAGTTTCGCTTTGGTCATCATATCTAATTTCTTTTTCATGCCCACTATCTTAACATTAAATATTTATTTAATAAAGAAGTCTTGTAAAATATCGCTTACTTCTTTAGGGGAGAAGGCTACTTCATATTTACGCCACTCACTCTTAAATAAGTCACGATAATCATTGGTGAGATATCTTTCATCAATGAGTAAAACAGCGCCTCTATCGGTCTCACTTCTAATGACTCTACCTAAGGCTTGCATGACTTTATTCATACCTGGATTTAAGTAGGCATAGTTATAGCCAGATTGCTCTTTAGCGTCATAATATTTCATAATTTGGTCACTTACAAAGTTAATCTTTGGCATACCAATGCCAACAATGACCGCACCGATAAGACGGTCACTCACTAAGTCAATGCCTTCCCCAAAAGCGCCACCAACGATGACAAAGCCTAAGGTTGTTCTTTCTGGATGAGGCTTGAAGTTAGTTAAGAATGCATCTTTATCTTCATCGCTCATGCCTCTATCTTGTTCATAGACATCAACATCTTCCATATCAATATATGGCATGAGGTTTGTTAAATATTCATAACTTGGTAAGAAGATAAAATAGTTACCCACTTTGTTTTTAACAAAGGCTTTAATATAATCTGCGACTTGTTGATAAGATGCATCTCTATTTTTGTATCTAATTGAGACTTTAGGGGCGATGATAATTTTTAGATTATCCACTGGGAAAGGAGAAGGAAGAATTAACTGTGCATCTTCTTTCTTACCCCCTAGCATATCAACGTAATATTCAATTGGGGAAAGGGTCGCAGAGAAAAGGACACTACCTCTAAGACGTCTTAAGGAACTATGTAAGAATGATGAAGCATCCAAACATGAGACATGTAAGATGAGGTCATCATCATGGATTTCGTAGTAGCAGATAAAATGATCGTTATAGAATTCTAGAATTCTCGAGAAACGATTTACTTCTAGATAGAACTCTAATAGTTCTTTACTCATCTCTTTGTTCTCATTCTTATTGATGTCTTGCATCGATGTAATAAATGAAGAGATTGTTTTATATGTATAGTCATAGAACTCATCAAGGATGTAGTTACCATCTTTTGGATTAACAAGATATTCTTTGAACATCTTATTCATTTTTGACATCGCTAATTTGAGTTGATGGAGCTTACTATGGCACACACTCTTACGCGCTTCTAAGAACTGCTTGTAGGATAATGAAGCACTATACATATCTCTACTTCTATCCACTAGGTTATGGGCTTCGTCCACTAAAACGAGGAAGGAAGATGTATCCTCATCAAAGTAACGCTTCATATAAGAGATTGGATCAAACAAGTAGTTATAGTCACAAATGATGACATCCATGAACAAAGATAAGTCTAATTCAAATTCAAATGGGCAGATTTGATTCTCATACGCGAGTTGGGTGATGGTTTGTAAATCAAAGTCATCGTAGTTAAGAATAGCGTATCTTAAAACTGTTTGAATCTTATTGTAATATCCTTTAGCGTATGGACATTCTTCTGGATTACAAGCTTGTCCTTTGCAGAAACAAATTTTGTCTTTCGCAGTTATCATAATATCACTAAGTGATAAACCATTTTCTTTTAAGAGTTTTACTGCCTGATGGGCGGATTCTCTGCCACTAGTTTTCGCAGTTAGATAAAAGATCTTACTGTTATCATCATCTTTAAGCGCTTTGATGAATGGGAAGAGGGTTGATATGGTCTTTCCAATACCTGTAGGCGCTTCTGCGAATAAGCGGCCGCGTTTCTTCGCCATCGCATATGTATATTTCGCTAAATCTCTTTGACCTTGACGGAACTTGGAGAATGGAAATTTAAGCGCTTCTATGCTCTCATTTCTCTTGGAGATTTTATTAAAAATAATGTTATAGAAAGAGAGATATTCATTAAGCAATTTAACAACAAATTGCTCTAATTCGAGGATGTTAAAGGCATAAGAATCAACGAGTTGTTCTTTTTCTTTTCCTTGGCGAATGTAAGTTAACTTGACACCGATATATTCGAGGTTAGTTTGTTTAGCGAACATATAGGCATAGCACTTCGCCTGACCAAGATGCCATTCAAGATTATCATCATGGAATATTTTAAGATCTTCCACAGTGGTCTTGATTTCATCAATGACATATTCACTTTCACTTCTTTTGATGATACCATCCGCCCTACCTTCTAAAACGATGTTTACTTCATCAACATTAAAGGACATCTTTAAAGGAAATTCAGCAAGGTAATTTGAGGACTGCTTTGATTGATAGACACTATGGAGGCGACTACCTTCAGTCATTGATGAACGATTAAAAACGCGATTATCGATATCGCCTGTTCTTAAAAGAAAGTCCACCAATTGGTGCACGCTCAAAGTCAGATACTTTTCCATTTTAGTTTAATTTAGTGCCTAAAAGATTCTGGTTGCCGTTAATAAAGGCTTTATAATCCATTCTCTTTTTGCCTTCTTTTTGTAGCTCTAGGATGGCTAATTGACCGTTTTGACATTGAAGCAATAAGCCACGTTTATCCGCTTGGACAATTGTGCCTACTTCCGCAGTCACTAAATAATTAGCGATCTTAGCTTTGAAGATTTTTAGTTTTTGGTTATCTAAGTAGAGATAAGCACCTGGTTCATCGCTTAAGCCTCTAATATAGCCATAAACTTCTAATATATCTTTAGATAAATCTAATTTTTCTTGTTCTGGTTTGATAAGTGAACAGAAAGTCACTTCTTCTTCATTTTGTGGTATGCCCTCTAATTCACCGTTTACATATTTTGGTAATAATTCTAAAACTAAATCTTTAGCGGCTTCGCTTATCTTCTTAAATAAAGAAGTAGCGTTATCATCTTCTTCAATGTTGACTTCTTTCTTGCCATACATTCTACCAGCGTCCATCGCCGCGACCATTTCCATAAGAGTCACACCTGTGACTTTTTCGTTATTGATTAAAGCGGTTTGAACAGGAGATGCTCCTCTTAACTTTGGAAGCAATGAACCATGAAGGTTTAAGCAACCAAAACGCGGGATATCTAAAAAGCCTTGAGGGACAATTTGCCCGTAGGCAAGAGTAATAACTAAATCAACTTTAAGATTATCCATAAAGGAGAAATCTTTACGAATCTTGATAGGTTGAAAAACTGGAATGTTATATTTCTCAGCGATTACTTTAGTAGGGACTTTTTCAATAATACCTTTTCTTCCCACTGGATGATCAGGTTGAGCGACTAAACCCACAAAGTGGTAGCCATCAAGAATCATCTGTTCGAAGACATAAGCACTGATTTCAGGAGTGCCCATAAATAAGAGATTTAATTCTTTCTTTTCCATACGGAAATATTATACAAAAGCGGATGTTTTTTTGCTACTATATGAAAGATGAAAATTTTGTTAGTTAGTGATTCCCACGGAGATTATGCTTCTTTAGACCGTTTAGTGGCCCTTTATCCAGATATGGATTTATATCTTCACGCTGGAGATAGCGAGCAAGATGAATGGTCGATTAAGCCATTTATTTCGGTGAGAGGTAACTGTGACCGATATTATGACTTCCCAGAATATCTAATTATTCCTAGTCCATATGGGAATATTTTCGTACAACATACACCCTATGTTAGTAAAGAGTTATTGAATAAACACAACGCAAAGATTGTCATACATGGGCATACACATATTCGTAGAAATGAAATCAAACATGATATATTATATGTAAATCCGGGCGCTTTAAGTTACGCTAGGGATAAGTTTGATGGTAGTTACGCCATCCTCAATATTGAATCTAATACAGTAGACATTAAGTTCTACACGTTAATATAAAAAGGAAAACATATGAAAAACAAACAACAATTGATCACTCAATATATCTTGAGTGCGGCAGATTTACTTAAGACTTCTCGTCATTTTGTGAACATTTATCAACAATTAATGCACCAAAATAAGAAGAACGTCTATGCCGAATTTACCGGTCTTAACAACCGCATTAAAAAGTACAAATATTCTAAGATGGATGAAAACGTCAAAAAGTACGCATTATATCTATCTAATAAGATTAAAAAGGAAGGCACAAATCGTGTCGTTTTAAAAGTCGCTAACTGCCCAAGTTGGGGCGAAATCTTCTGGGCCTTATTAATGGCTGGCTTTGTCCCAGTCTTAGTGGACGCTAAATTACCAAGAGAAAACGTTATTAACTTAGCTAATCAAGCTAAAGCCATCGCTATTATTAGTGATGATAACCATGAATACACCCTTAACAAAATCAGATTAGACAATATCCTACAAAACGCTAAAGAAGAAATGTCAAATCCATCCTGGGCGGATGAAGTTATCTTCTCTTCCAGTGGCACAACTGGTGACGCTAAACTCATGGTTTTCAATGGTGAAAACTTTGTTAATCAAATCTGCTGTTCTTTAAAGATGACTGAAGAAAGCATGACCATTATGTATCCAAAGAAAGTTGGCCAAATCAAGATTTTAGCAATGATTCCATTCCACCACATCTTTGGCTTTGTCGCTGTCTTCTTATGGTATACCTTCTATGGCACAACCTTAGTGTTCTCAAAGAGCAATACTCCAACCGATTTATTATCAATTTGCCAAAAGACTGGTATTACTCACGTCTATAGTGTCCCATTATTCTGGGATTCCTTAGCCTTATCTATTAAGCGTAAGTTTGCTATGCAAAATGAAGACAAACAAAAGCTTTTAGAAAAGATGATGGCTTATAACTTAGGTGAAATGAGCGCAGAAGAAGCAGGCTTTGCTTCTAAGAAGATTGTCGCTGATAAGATTAAAGGTATGATCTTAGGCAAACACGTTAAATACTGTATCTCTGGTGGCGGCTATCTCTCTAATGAAACATTAAGAGCAATTAATGGCTTAGGCTATCCTTTATATAACGGTTATGGTATGACCGAAGTTGGCGTTACTTCTGTTGAACTTTCTCCAGATGTCAAACAAAGATTAAACGGTTATATTGGTAAACCTCTTAACGGTGTTGAATACAAAGTTAATGAAGCCGATAGCGAACTCTTAATCAAATCACCTACAATTCACATTAGAGAAATCATCGCTGGTGTGGAAAAAGATACTGTTTTAGATAATGGTTATTTCCATACAGGTGATATCGTTAATAAATTTGAAACTGGTTACATCATGAAAGGTAGAATGAAAGATGTCATCATTAATGCGAATGGTGAAAATATCTTCCCAGATGAACTTGAAATCTACTTCAAAGATTTACCAAATGTTACAAACTTATCAGTTTTAGGTGTTGTTAATAAAGATAAAGCCCTTCACGAAGACATTGTCTTAGTTTTAGAACTCGATGATAAAACAAGTGAAGAAGCCTTGAAAGAATTAGAAGCCACGATTAAAGCTATTAAGCTTCCACATGACACAAAGATTGACGCTATTTATTTAGCAAAGAATCGTCTACCTATGGCGAACAATATGAAAGTTAAACGTTTCGTTATCAAGAAAGAAATCGAAAACGGTTCTAACAAATATGTTCTCATTAATTCTAAGAAAGTTTCTTCTAAGACAAGAAAATTATCTGAAGATGCGATTAAGAATATTCTTCCACCTGTCAGAGAACTCTTCTCCAAGATCTTAGTCTTACCAACCTTCAAGATTGATGATGAAGATCACTGGATTAATGACTTAGGTGGTGACTCCATGAACTATGTTGAATTAGTGCAAGAAGTCGACCGTTACTTCGACATTGAAGTGCCTGAAGAACAATACGGTAAGCTCACCTGCGTCAACGACTTCGTTGAAGAAATTGCGCGCTTGCTTAAACAAAAATAAAAAAAGCGTATAATAAATAATTGCATTATTTGTCGAGTTTTGGTAATATAACACTCGGCACTAAGAAAGAGGTAACTTTATGGCTAACATAAAATCACAAATCAAACGTATCAAAACTAACGAAAAAGCTCGTCAAAGAAACGCTTCCGCGAAAAGCGCTATCCGTACTGCCATCAAAAAAGTCAGATTAGCCGTTGAAGCAAAAGATTTAGCTAAGGCCGAAGAATTAATGAATGCGGCTTTCCGTTTAATCGATAAATCCGTCAGCGATGGTATTCAACACAAGAACACTGCTGCTAGACAAAAAGGCGAACTTTCACGTTTAGTGAATTCCATTAGATAATTATTTTCTTTTGAAATTAATTAGGAACAGCTCAAAGCTGTAATAGCGGTCCACAAGACCGCTTTTAATTTGCTTATCTAGTTGATATAAGTCTTCTAAAGTTTGTAAAACACGTTTGCCAGAAACAACAAAACTATTCTTTCTTAAGATTTTTGCTCTAATTGGATTAATATTTAATTCTTTAGCGATATCATCTGGAGCGTAGTTGTGTCTCGCTAAATATGAGACCCTATTTAATAATCTAAACTGATTGGCAACCATGCTGATTAAAGTCACTGGTTCAACATTGCTAGTCTTTAAATCTCTAAATAAAGCAACCGCTTCCATATTCTTTTCATCAACGAGATAGTTAAATAATAAGAAAGAATTTTCTTCTAGTGGTCTAGTAACCATCTTTGTAACATCGTTAAAAGTAATGTGATCAGTATAAAGAGCGAGTTTACTACCATTATTAAATAATGAAGCGTAATCTCCTTCAGTTCTTCTTCCTAATTCCACGACCGCATCACTGTCTATGACAGTGTTAGGCCATTTAGAGGTGAAGTATTGTTTTACGACATCATTCCACTGCTCTTGTTTAGGTTCCGCGACGGTAATAACCTTACCGTTTTTTTCTATTAACTGATAATACTCGTTCTTTTTATCAATTTCCTTTTCCGCGGTATTCACTAAAAAGATGAGATCAACATCAGGGTTTGGTTGGTTTAAATAGTTTAATAAAGTTTGATAGTCTTGTTCGCTTTCAATCTTTGATTTAGTTCTTTCTTTCATTAAGAAATATGGCGAATCAATAACCACGACCTTTTTGTCATAGCCTAAAGGCATATAGTTAGCTTCACTCATAATCTCTTGGATTTGTGTTAAAGAAGCATCAAATTTGACGAAATTCATCGCATCGATTTCCTTAATGGAATCTTTGATGATACTTTTCATCTGGCTTTTTAAACGAATGTTTTGTTTGCCATTTATAAGATAAATCATGAAACTATTATAAAATATTTTATATTTTGTAACTACACATTGTTGATAAAACTTATAAATGCTTTAATTTCTATTTCAATTGTGTTATAAAATATGCAGATGATGTGAGATCCTTAAATGGAGAATCAAACTGATTAGTCAGATTGCCATCATCTTTTTTTGCGCTTTTGTTTTATATAGTTTTTAACTGATGCTTCAGAAGAGTCACTCATTTTTATTTGTTTTAGTTTTCTTCCTTTAGCCCCATAACCATCTTTGCGGATATATTTTCTGACATACGATTTTGAATAGCCATTAGGCGAAACACATACGATGTCTATATATGAGTTTCTTTTTGTGGGATGATGTGTCATCTCCATGTTCTCCCATCTTGTTTTATCTTTGCCACTTAACGAAATAGATGGGTGGCGTGTTTTCTTATTGAAATATATTTTAAAAGCCATTTGCTTTTCCCTTTCTATTATTAATCAAACTGTTTGTATGTAATTGTTCCTTCTAAATCTGTTCTTCTTATTGGAATGTGATATTTGTTCAAAGTGTTCACAACACTCTTAGAAGGATGACCGAATTTATTGTTTTTACCACACGAGACAATCGCGATTTTAGGGCTTGTATATTGAATAAACTTATCAGAAGAAGATGTATCTGAACCATGATGACCAAGTTTTAAGATATCGCACGGAATCCTTTCATAATCATCCATGATTTTATTTTCTATCCAGCTAGGAGCGTCCCCCATAATAAGGAAATCCTTATTAAGGATATTAAAAGATAACACTAGTGAACGATCGTTTTCTTCGTTGCTTGTCGTGCCATAGATATTGTAATTATTAAAAGTTAAGCCGTTCACATTGATTGGGAAACTGGAATAATAATCATAAACATTAGTGACCTTATATTCTTTTTGCAAGTTTTCTAAGGCTCCATAGTGGTCATAGTCATAATGGGTGATAAATACGGCATCGATTTTATAAATCCTTTTCTTTCTTAAATAAGGAATAAGTGTACCATTAGCGATGTCATTATAAGTTAAGCCGCCTGTATCGATAAGGATGGTCTTTTGATGGTGTCTAATAAGAGTACAATCGCCTTGACCAACGTTAACAAAACTAACTTCACTTGTTAACCTATTTTCTATTGGTATAGCGTATAAGGAAGTTATCGCCACCATTCCAATAGATAACCATCTTTGAATTGGTCTAACACCAATTGTTAAATAATATAAGTAAATGACATAGATGGCGTAATAGACAATCAATAGACCAATATTAAATTCAGGCATTAATAAGCCGAATGATAATGGCTTAATTATTCCCGTATATCCTTTTAGTAAAAAGACGAGACCTTTATCCACTACATACATTGGTATTCTAAAGAAACATAATAATGAAACGATACCAATAAGTAAGAATAAAGGCGTACTAATTATCTGAAGAGGAAAAGATAACACTACCACTTTGTGGTAATAAATGATTTCAAACGGTAAAAAGAATAGATATATCGTAAAAGACCGCCATAAATATGACTTAATCTTCTCACTCGGATAGATATGTCTAATTAAATAAGAAATAATTGGGATAGCGAAACCTAAAATAAAGCTATCTTGCAAGGCTAAGAAGTGATCAAACAATAGACAAATTAGCCCACCAAAAGACACTACTTCTAGATAAGTGAATTTCTTTTTAAGTTGATGCTTATTTATCCACTTTAATAAAAGAAGAAAGACCACTCTGAAGACACTGAATTTGGGTATAGTAAAAACAAGATAGATGGCTAAAAGAGAAATGGTTATTATCTCCGCGTGTTTATCCTTCAAAAATAGTTTTAATAAATAGTTAAGGCCTAAGGCAAATAAACTAATATAAAGGCCACTCGCAGATAAAAATCTCGCCAAGTGTAAATTAGTTAATGATTCACTAGTGGCACTTTCTCCTCCATCTGAAAATAGGATTGCCCCCACGACACTTCTTTCTTCGTCATTAAAATGGCTTAAAGCTTTTTCTCTAGATTCATTAATTCTAATAAAGTTATGCCATTTAACTTCAATGTGCTTAGGATTAAGCGAATTAAAGACACCTTTCTTATTAAGATAGCTTTTAAAATCAAAACCTGATTCTAAGACAGTGAAATCCAGTTCTTCTTTTTTGCCGCTTATTGTTAGATAGTCACCCAAATCATATGAGTGACCTTTTGAATAAACGTAAAGTCTTTCTCCTCCACTGTTAAAAAGGAAATAATTCTCTTTGACGGTATAAACAATTCCAGAATAAGATTTCTTGCTATATGTTGGTTTTATGAATGAATAACCTAATCCAAGAACTATTCCTCCAAGGCAAAGTAAGGCCATTGGACGCTTAAAGCGTTTATAAACAAAGAAGAGAAAGACTAAAGCTATTCCTATAAGTAGGAAGATTGAATAAGTGAGTACATTTCCTAAATAAAAAGATAAGAAAAATAAGAAAATGATCACTGATGTAAAATGACGTAATTACGAATCTTGTGATAAGTCGCGTTGCCTATACCATAGACTTTAAGTAAATCTTCTAAAGTATTGAATGTACCGTTTTCACTACGATATGAAACAATCGAACTCGCAATGGATGTAGTTATGCCGTTTACGGACATTAAAGTTTCAGCGTCATCTTGATTGATGTTAACTTTGGATATTTCACTTTTAGAGCAAATATCTGTTTCATCAAACTTACTAGCGATGTAATAAGTTGTGCCCGCTTTTAATGTGGCGTTAGTAAAATAGGCTAAATCGTCTGCGTTAGCGGTTGTTCCACCTGCGGCTTCTAGTAAGTCATTCATAGTGATTCCGTCGCTTAGAACGTACGTTCCGGCCTTATAGACTTCACCTTCAATCGTGTACTTACTACCTTGTGGGGTGCTGACTTCGGTGATGTTATTTTCGCCTCCGGGATTGACGGGATTTAAGTCTGGATCAATGACTAAGAAGCCCACAATAACGATAAAAGCGACAATGACAACACCTATGAGTACTTTCATCATATAAAAAACCTCCTCTATAGATTAAATAGGGAGGTTTTTTCAAAATCGTCCAAAAAATTTGTTATTTTATTTCAATTTTTAAGATTTCGACCTTATAAGTCTTGATTGCTTTGACTTCAATGATGTCACCAACGGTCTTACCGACTAAGGCTTCACCTAATGGACAGGAGTTAGAAATCTTGCCATTGACTGGGTCAGATTCGACTGTACCAACAATCATGTATGAAACTTCTTTGTTATTTTCAAGGAAGCGGATTGTGACTGTAGAACCTAAGCCAACTTTCTTTGTATTTGCTTTGCCTTCTTCAATGATTTCAGCATTAGCGATAATGTTTTCGATTTCTTTAATACGACCTTCAACTTCCGCTTGTTTTGCTCTAGCAGCGTCGTAGTCAGCGTTTTCAGATAAGTCACCTTGTGCACGAGCTTCGGCTAATTGAACCTTGATTTCTTCACGTGCTACATCGACTAAATATTTTAATTCGTCTTGTAATTTTTTATAACCAGCTTTGGTAAGTTTTTGTTTGTCTGCCATAACTTTCCCTCTTTTCTGCAAGCGATATTATATCAATATCGCATTAATATTACCAATATTTTATATTATTTGTTATCTTGCTTGAGTTCTTGAATCTTTGGATCGTCTTGCCAAGCGTTGAAAACTTCTTCTACTTCATCGTATTCTTCGTCATCTTCAATTGGCTCTAATTCGCCACTTTCAAGGTAGCGCATAACGACGACTTCTTCATTTTTATCTTCGGTATCATAGAAGAAGACATAGGAAGTGCCTCTTTCTTCGTTATCATAGGTGAAAAGGATTTGCATTAAGTGTTCTTTACCTTCGTTATCGGTAACGACCATTTGCTTTTCGTTTTTGATTTCCATAATTAGTTTCCTTTCATTCTTAAATATGTATCGAGGATGACACAAGCGGCAATTTTATCAACATTGTCTTTTCTTTGTTGATGATTCATCCCTCTATCAGAGATGAAATTATTTGCCGTCACGCTTGATAATCTTTCATCCATTGTTTCAATGTTTAATGATGGTTTTTCTTTCTTTAAATCTTCAATAAAACGTAAAACGTTTTGGCTCATTTCACTTTGTTCACCTGATAAATGAAGAGGCATACCAATCACGATATCATTAATCATCATCTTTTCACTTAATTCGATGACGTGCTTTCTCGCGACGATATATTGGTTTCTATCAAAGCGGAATGTCTCTAAACCATGGACAAAACCAAGAGCGTCATTATAGGCCACTCCAAGGGTTTTTGTTCCTAAATCTAAAGAAAGATACTTTTTAACCACGTTAATATATTAAAACCTTTATACGATTATCGTTAGTTTTTTATTTAATGATAAGCTTCTTAGCTTCTTCAATCTTAGCGATATCTTTGCCTGCACCTGAGGCTAAGTCTGGACGACCACCACCAGAGCCACCGAGTAAGGAAGCAATATCTTTCACTAACTTACCAGCAAGATAGCCTTTATCGTTAGCAGTTTTACCAGCAGCGACCACCACTGGATAACCACCATTTTCTTCACCGACTAAAGCGATTAAGTAATTGTCTTTATTAGCCTTTAGGCTATCAACAATCTTTAATAAGGAATCACGCTTTTGGTCTTTTAAGTATTTGAATAAGACTAATAAGCCATCTTGTTCCTTAAACTCATTAGCAAGGTTACCACTTGTGGCGTTGGCTAATTTTTGCTTTAAGGTATCAGCTTCTTTACGATAAGCATCCTTTTCATTTTGCAACGCTTTGAGTTTATTTGGAACATCATTGATGGAACCAATACCTAATAAATCACGCGCTTGATTGAGGATGTTTTCTCTCTTTTTAAGAAGTTCATAAGCACCGAAAGATGTTCTTGCTTGAATTCTTCTAATGCCAGCGGCAACACTTTCTTCATATTCAATGACGAAGACACCGATATCACTGGTGTTAGTGACATGGGTGCCACCGCAGAATTCTTTGCTGACTTCACCAAAGGTGACCACTCTTACTGTATCACCATATTTATCATCAAATAACGCTTTAGCGCCCATCTTTTTGGCTTCTTCGATTGGAAGGACGAATGTTTCTTCTTTGATGGCTTGAGCGATATATTGATTAACTTTTCTTTCGACTTCCGCGATTTGTTCTGGAGACATCTTTTGGAAGTGATTGAAGTCAAAGTGAGAATATTCATCGTTAACATAACTACCGTGTTGAGCGATATGATCACCTAAAACTTCAGTTAAAGCTTGTTGTAATAAGTGGACTGATGAATGGTTACGGGCAATTAACGCTCTTCTAAATTCATCAATCTTAGCGACGACTTCATCACCGACTTTAACTTCCCCAAACATCACTTTCACAGAATGTAAGTGTTGTTTATTAGGCGCTTTGATGACATTAGTGACTTTCATTGAGACATTGTCATTTTCAATGACACCAGTATCAGCGACTTGACCACCGCTTTCAGCGTAGAAGTTAGTGACATCAAGGATGATTTCACCTTCATCATCTAATGAATCGACTTTATTACCATCTTTGAAACAAGCAACAACTTTAGCTTTAACTGGTTCACTACCATAGTTAAATTTAGAGGCCACTGTACATTTCATTAAATCGATGGCTTGTTTATTCATGGATTGTTGGTCACCACGCGCGGTTCTCGCTCTTTCTCTTTGCTCTTTCATGAGCTTTTCGAATTCTTCGAGATCCACTTTGATGCCTTGTTCTTCACAAATTTCTAAAGTGAGTTCTTTTGGGAAACCAAATGTATCATAGAGTTTGAAGACATCTGCACCACTAACAGCTTTATTATCATTAATTAATTTCATTAATAAGGCTTCACCATTTGTTAAAGTCTTAATGAATTTTTCTTCTTCCGCTTTAACAATCTTAGCGACGAATTCTTTCTTACCTTGTAAATATGGATAATAGTCTTCCATATTATTAGCAACGACATCTACGAGTTGATAGATGAATGGTTTTTCCATGCCTAAGAGTTTGCCATAGCGGACCGCTCTTCTAAGAAGTCTACGTAAAACGTAGCCTCTACCTTCATTAGAGAAAGATTCACCATCCGCTAAAGCGAAAGTAATTGTTCTAATGTGGTCA
>JAGAYY010000045.1 GCA_017940265.1 Bacilli bacterium
AACTGTACCAGCACCAACGGTTCTGCCACCTTCACGGATGGAGAATTTGGTACCTTTTTCCATGGCGATTGGGTGAATGAGTTCGACTGTTAATTCGACGTTATCACCAGGCATAACCATGTCGACACCAGCAGGAAGTGTGATAACACCTGTGACGTCGGTTGTACGGAAGTAGAATTGTGGACGGTAGTTGCTTAAGAAAGCTGTATGACGGCCACCTTCTTCTTTTGTTAAGACGTAGACTTGACCTTTGAACTTGCTGTGTGGGGTAACTGTACCTGGTTTAGCAAGGACTTGACCACGTTCGACTTGGTCACGGTTGATACCTCTTAATAAGACACCAACGTTGTCACCGGCTTCGGCGTAATCAAGAATCTTACGGAAGGATTCAAGACCTGTAATAACAGAGTTTTGTGTTGGTTTGATACCGACGATTTCGACGGCATCACCTAATTTAGCTTGGCCTCTTTCGACACGGCCTGTAACGACGGTACCACGACCAGAAATTGTCATGACGTCTTCGATAGCTAATAAGAATGGTTTGTCGTTTTCACGAGCTGGAGCTGGGATATAGGAATCGCAAGCTGCCATTAATTCGATGATAGCTTTTTCAGCTTCTGGGTCACCATCAAGAGCTTTTCTAGCGGAACCACGGATAACTGGAACTTCATCGCCTGGGAAGCCGTAAGAATTTAATAAGTCACGGACGTCCATTTCGACTAAGTCTAATAATTCTGGATCATCGACTAAGTCTGTTTTATTGATGAACACAACGATATATGGGACACCGACTTGGCGGGCTAATAAGATGTGTTCACGAGTTTGTGGCATAACACCATCAGTACCTGCGACAACGAGGATAGCACCATCCATTTGAGCAGCACCAGTAATCATGCTCTTGACGTAGTCAGCGTGTCCTGGGCAGTCGACGTGGGCATAGTGTCTTGTCGCTGTTTGATATTCGATGTGAGCGGTGTTGATTGTAATACCACGAGCTTTTTCTTCAGGAGCGGAGTCGATTTGAGCATAGTCAGTTTTGACTGCGCCACCTTGTTTTGCTAAGACAGATGTAATAGCGGCTGTTAATGTTGTTTTGCCGTGGTCAACGTGACCGATGGTACCAATATTGACGTGTTGTTTACTTCTGTCAAAATGTTGTTTTGCCATAAAATTGAAATCTCCTTTCTTTCGTTAATAACAAGTTTGCAACGAAATCATAATATAGCATTAATTTGTTTCGTGCAATATCATTTGATATTACACATTATTTTTAGCGAGTGATATTTCCCGCTTTTTTCAAAATTTCTTCTTGAACGTATCTTGGAGTTTCACCGTAATGGTCAAATTGCATGACGTAGTTTCCTCTACCTTGAGTCATACTACGTAAGTCGGTGACGTAACCAAACATTTCGCTCAATGGTACTTCCGCTTCGATAATCTTAGCGTTAGCTCTTTGACTTTCACCAGTCATTTGTCCTCTTCTACGAGAGATATCACCTAAGACATCACCATAGTATTGTTCTGGGACAGTAACTTCAATCTTCATGATTGGTTCTAAGATAACTGGTTGACATTTTTTAGCAGCTTCTTTTAAGGCCATAGAAGCAGCAATCTTGTAAGCCGCTTCAGATGAGTCTACATCGTGGTAACTACCATCATAGAGAGTAGCTTTGATATCGATGACTGGGAAGCCTGCGATCATACCTCTGTTGAGGGCATCTTTTAAGCCTTCTTCAGTTGGTTTGATGTATTCCTTTGGAACAGTGCCACCAACGATGGCATCGACGAATTCGAAGCCTTTGCCTTCGTTTGGTTCGAAGCGGATCCAGACGTGACCATATTGACCACGACCACCACTTTGACGGACGTATTTACCTTCACATTCGCCCATACCCTTAATTGTTTCACGATATTCGACTTGAGGAGCACCAACGTTAACTTGGACGTTGAATTCTCTCTTCATTCTATCGACGATGATGTCTAAGTGTAATTCACCGACACCAGCGATTAAGGTTTGGCCTGTTTCAGGATTTGTTCTCACACGGAAGGTTGGATCTTCTTCAGCGAGTTTTTGTAAGGCGATGTTCATCTTTTCTTGGTCAGCCTTTGTTTTTGGTTCAACAGCTTCTTCAATAACTGGGGCTGGGAATTCCATCTTCTCTAAGACGATGGTGTTGCCAACATCACAGAGTGTATCACCAGTGATTGTGCTCTTTAAACCGACGACCGCACCGATGTCACCAGCGTGAAGTTCTGGAACTTCTTGACGGTGATTACTGTGCATTAAGACGACACGGCCAATTCTTTCTTTCACACCTTTGGTGGAGTTATAGACATAGCTACCTGATTTTAATGTACCACTATAGACACGGACATAGGCTAAACGGCCAATGAATGGGTCAGTAGCAATCTTGAAAGCTAAGCAAGCAAGAGGAGCGTTGTCATCTGGTTCGCAAGTGATTTCATTGCCACGATCATCTGTACCTTTCGCATGAGCGATATCTAATGGGGATGGTAAGTAATCAATAACACCATCTAATAAAGGTTGAACGTTTTTATTCTTGTAGGCGGAACCACAGAAGACTGGGTGGAATTCACCGGTTAAAACGGCTTTACGAATAACACTCTTTGTTGTTTCTTCGTCTGGTTCTTGGCCTTCTAAGACCATCATGAGGATGTCTTCATCGAAGTTAGATAAAGCTTCGAATAATTTTTGTCTGAGTTCGAGGAGTTTTTCTTGATATTCTTCTGGAACTGGGACTTCATGTGGTTCTTCGTTCACATCAGAAGCATAAACATATGCTTTTTGTGTGATGACATCAATCCATCCTTTTAAGGATGATTCAATGCCGATTGGGTATTGGACAGCTTCCGCATTAGCGCCTAAACGTTCTCTTAAGGAACGAACAGACATTTCGTAGTCCGCACCGATAGCGTCGAGTTTGTTAACGAAGACGATACGTGGGACACCATATTTGGAACCTTGTCTCCAAACTGTTTCAGTTTGTGGTTCGACACCATTCTTACCATCTAAGACGGTGATAGCACCATCTAAGACACGGAGAGATCTTTCAACTTCGACTGTGAAGTCGACGTGTCCAGGAGTGTCGATAATGTTGATACGATTACCTTTCCATGTCGCGGTTGTAGCGGCAGATGTAATGGTAATACCTCTTTCTTGTTCTTGTTCCATCCAGTCCATTGTCGCGGAACCTTCGTGGGTTTCGCCAATTTTGTGGATTTTACCAGTGAAGTAGAGAATACGTTCGGTTGTTGTGGTTTTACCAGCATCGATGTGAGCCATGATACCGATATTGCGTGTATGTGCTAGATCATATTCGCGTGCCATATTCTAATACTCCTAACTGATTACCAACGATAATGTGAGTAAGCTTTATTAGCTTCTGCCATTTTGTGGGTGTCTTCTCTTTTCTTAACTGACGCACCTGTACCATTAGCGGCATCAATGATTTCGTTAGCTAAGCGGTCTTGCATGGTCTTTTCATTTCTTAAACGTGAATAGTTGACTAACCATCTTAAACCTAATGTAACTTTTCTTTCTGGGGAGACTTCGGTTGGAACTGGGAAGTTCGCACCACCGACTCTTCTCATCTTAAGTTCGACTTCTGGCATGATATTGTTAATAGCTGTCGCAAAGACGTCCATTGCTGGTTTGCCAGTTTTTTCCTCGATTTTCTTGAAAGCACTGTAGAGAATATTTTGAGCGGTGCCTTTCTTACCATCGAGCATAATTTTGTTGATTAAACGTGTGACTAACTTTGAGTTGTAAATTGGATCTGGTAAGACATCACGTTTGGTTGCATTTCCTTTACGCATAGTTTTACTACCTCCTATTCTTCACTCTTTGGCTTCTTGGTACCGTATAAGCTACGACCTTGACGACGAGCTTCGATACCAGCGCAGTCTAATGTACCTCTAACGATGTGATAACGCACACCTGGGAGGTCTTTAACACGGCCGCCTCTAATGATGACTGTACTGTGTTCTTGTAAATTGTGTCCTTCACCACCGATATAGGCAGTGACTTCATAACCATTACTTAATCTAACACGAGCGTATTTTCTTAAAGCTGAGTTAGGTTTCTTTGGTGTCATTGTACCAACACGGGTGCAAACGCCACGTTTTTGCGCTGCAGGTTGTGCTGTTTCTTTTTTCTTCAAAGAATTCCATCTTTGACCAAGGGCAGGGGCTTTAGACTTGAATGTCTTATTTTGTCTGCCTTGACGCACTAATTGGTTAATTGTTGGCATAATTGCTCCTTTCAATAACTGTTTCATAATGTGCGCACCACAGTACCTGGTGTATCGGTACTTTCCCATTAAAAACGACCTAAATTGGTCTGGGTGTGATTTGCACACGCTCATATATAATATATAAGGAATAAAATGCGCGCAATAAAAAATATAAAAAACTACACACTAGTCCTGGTGTGTCATATGTTCAAAATATAATAAAAACCACCGGTTTGACCCGATGGTTTTTATTCACTTTAATCTATAGATTAGATTTCTTGGAAGAGCAAGAATGAAGATGTATCGAATTGGATACGATAGTCTGTACATGTAATAGCAATGACATCTTCAGTTTCCGGACCGCTTAAAGCGATTGTTGGAGCGGCGACGAATGGAGCTGATTCTGTTGTAACAGCGATTCTTTCTTCTGCATCGACATTAACTTCAGCACCATTGAGTTTAACACCAAAGGCTCTTTCGGCCAATGTGTATTCAGCAGCGTCTGATTTACATTTACCAACCATAACTAATTGATAGTTACCGGCTTTTGGAGCTTTGATTTTCCAAGCAAGAGCGGCTTTATGATCGTTAACTGGACCGATTTTACCATCGGAAGACAAGCTTGATGTAGCAGTAGCGCCTTCAGCGACTTCGTAATTTTGGATGGCAATCTTAACACCAACTTTGTTGGCAGTAGCATCGTTTAATGGAATGTATTCTTTGCCAGCGGAGTTTTGAGCTGGTTCACCATCAGTGTAGGTACGTGGTAATGGAGTCCATAATGGATTTGCTGGCTTATTAACTGTAATGGAGATTTCACCAGCTTTGTAGCCATCTTTCTTAGCAGAGATTTTAGCTGAGCCCGCACCAACGGCTGTGACTAAACCTTTGTCATCGACTGTTGCGACGGCAACTGCGGAAGATTCCCATGTAACGCCTTCGACATCAGCGGTTAATTGGACTGTTTCATCAACTTCTAATGTTTTCTTATTATCAGCAGCAGTAACTTTGATTGCTGGAAGAGCAGAAGTTGATTGTTGAGCGGATGATGTTGGTTTATTGCCAGATTCAGATGGTTGACCACCACCGTTACAAGCAACTGTGGTAAGCGCTAATAAAATTGCAAGGGCGCCTAAACATTTCTTAAATTTCATAAAAATTCCTTTCTCAAGAAACTAAGACCGACGCTTTAGTTTCTTTTCATTATCAAGATATGTTCTTGTTAATCGTATTATGCACTCATGCGCGCTAGTATTTCAAGCATAATATATGATTTAATTAAAGAAGTACGAAAAAAGAGCCGTTTTCATCGACTCTTTTTCAATTTTGTGGTTATCTTATTTCTTGTTGGCTTCAAGATAATCAACGACGTCTTTAACGGTGACGAAGTTCATTGGTTCATCAAAAGAAACACCATATTCATCTTCGATGGCCATTGCGAACATCATGATACCTAAGGAATCAAAATGGAGATCATCCACGAGTTTAGTATCTAAAGTAACGTTATCTAAATTAAGATCTGGATCAACGTTTTTCATTAATTCTTTTAATCTTTCTAACATGATTATTTACCTCAACTTCACTAGTTTACCAAATTAGTAAACTTCTATCAACGTAGAGCATCGTTTCTTTGCTCTTGTGTTAAGACCGCTTCACCACTAGCGTGATTAAGCATCATTCTAGAGATATTAACGATTGCTCTTTCATCAGAATTACCACGCGCTTTAATAATAAGTTTACGCGCGCCTAACACTAAGCCACCGCCTAAAGCGGAGATATCATAGGACTTCATTAAGTATTGCGCGACTTCCATGAATTCTGGTCTTTCTCTCTTTTTAGAGAGTTTGACAATATCAGTAATTAATTGTCTAGCAACACCTTCGACGTTCTTAAGGACTTGGTTACCAGCGAAACCATCACAAACGATGACATCAGCGTCACCTGTTAATGTTTGGTTACCTTCAATGTTACCGATGAAGTTAATAGATTTATCTTCTGCGAGAAGAGGATATGTCTCTTTCACTAAGTGGTTACCTTTAGAGGCTTCCGCACCATTGGAGAGCAAAGCAACTCTTGGGGCTTCGATTTTATACATTCTTTTCATCAAATCAGAGCCTAAACGGGCGAATGAGTGTAATTGTCCAGCGGAACAGTCAATTGTCGCGCCTGTGTCCACTACAGCGCTATAAGCGCCTTTTCCATTAGGAAGAACAGCAGCCATGCATGGTCTGGTTTTGTTTTCATCACTTAAGAATCTAAAACTACCCATGAGAATAGCACCACTATTACCAGCGGTAATCATACCAGCGTAGTTTTCTTCTTCTTTACCCACTTCTTTCATCGCTAAGACTAAAGAAGCATTGGCTTTATTCATGATACCTGTATAAGGATTTTCATAATTAGTAATTGTTTCTTCCGCATTAATAACTTTAATACGGTTCATATCTATTCCTAATTCATCCTTCTTTTCGCTAACGAGAGCCTCGGGACCGACAAGAGTGATAAATAAGTCAGGGAATTCTTTTAACGCTAAAGAGGCGCCTAAAAGGACTGTTTCTGGACCTTTATCGGAGCCTAATAAATCGATAACTATTTTATATTGTTCCATAATATACTTCCTTTTGCGGAAGTTATTATAGCACATCTAACGTTTAACTAGTTAAAAATGAAGGAATATTAGCCGTTTACTGCGGTTAAAGTCTCAATATAAGTACGAACATTGCTGTATATATTTTCACCAACGTTGTAGACATTTTTTTCATTGTCAGCAATGGTGATTCGCATATGTCCACTTCTATAGAGAATGATTCTCACACACTCACTATTAAATGTGTTTAATTTGAAAGGCATGGTAATTGCGCTTTCACCCTCTGCTTGTGTATATGTTGTAACACTAGCGGAGCCAGTATCGGTAAACAAATAAGAATTAATAGTCGCTGTATCCGCGCCTGTGTAATATTTGTTATTTGGTTGATTATCAAATATCATAATCTTTTGATTTGCAATTGATGAATCACTCATAAATGGAATCTTGTTTAAGAAATCATCAATTGTGGAGAATGTGATATCTTCATTAAAGCACGCAAAGATATTAGGATTATTAGAATATTTTGCGGCGATGAAGGCATCAGAAGAATAATTCTTGATTTCATAAATGGCAACATTAGCGCCTGTATTTGTATCAGTTGTATCACTAATTAAATTACCAAGGTTTTCTTCTTGAACAGTAGCGTACATGCTGCTTGACCACTCTTCGCCACTACCTTTACTACCAGTTGCTATAAAGGCATAATCAACACCATTGACACGGATAGATTGCTTTTGAGCGGTAGCAGGTACACTTGAATCACCAATATAGTCCTTATCATTGCTGGTATTCTGCTCTGCTGGTGCATAATGGGAAGCACCATCATTTTTACCTGGTGTAGGAGCGGCGTTACCTTTACCAACACCGTTAACAAGGCCAACGAAAGCTACGACAGCGATTACGGTCACTAAAGAGGCAGGGACCATAATTTTGCCCCATAAAGGTATTCTAGAGAAGAATGATGGTTTATTAACGTGATATGGATTATGCGCATACTTATCAAGTTTTTGCATACCACGTTTTCTCAGTTTCTTTTCAATATCGTTCATCTTAACGTAGCTCCTTTCTGAGTTTCTCAAGTGCCTCAGCGTATAGCTTTCTAGCGGTGCTTTCTTTAATACCTGTTAATTCCACTATTTCGGGCCAGGTATATTGGAAGACTGCCTTATAATAAGTGACAATAGTCTCCTTATTAGTGAGGAGAGGTTCTAACATATTGAGCATGACGTTATATTGGTCAGTTTCACCATACATCTCATCAATGACTTCACTATTAGCGATTTCTTTTTTCTTCTTTAAGAAATCAAGGGCTTGGTTTCTCGCGATTGCGGTTAAATATGTCTTTAAGTTATTAGGATCTTTAATGTTGCTTCTAGAATTAATGGCCTTAATGAAGGACTCACTTAAAACATCTTCACAATCTTCTGGAAGAGAGATATAGGAGGCGATAACGAAGTACATCAGATTTTTGTATTCGTCATAAACCTCACCGATTGCTTCTTGATTACCTAGGATGAAGCCTTGGATGGTTTTTGATGAAATGCTCATTTGCACCTCTCACTAATTAAGACGAATTAGAATAGAAAAACTGTTATTTTTTATCTAATTATTCATTATTGATTATCTAATTTGTTGATAACCACTTGTTATTTTCTCAAATAGATTTTTTATTTTCAATAAGTACAGCGTAGAAAAAAGAGCCACCCGTATGGATGACTCTTGTTGTTTAATAGTTCAACTACTTCTTATCTTCGTCTAAGACACGAATCTTTTCGTTAATTTCTTTAACTTTTCTTTCGTGTTCTTCAACGTATCTGTCACTGACTTCTCTCATAGTTTCTAAAACGTCGAAATTATTGGAGATTTCATCAGAGACGGAATCGTTCACTAAGCCACGACCCGCTGGGATAAGGTGACCTGTGATGACGTTTTCTTTTAAGCCGTGTAAGTAGTCAGTTTTGCCTTTAATAGCGGCATCTGTTAAGACACGGGTTGTTTCTTGGAAGGAAGCCGCGGAGAGGAATGATTCTGTTTCCAAAGCGGACTTTGTAATACCAAGAATTAATGGTGAGAAAACGGCTGGGTGTTTGCCACTTAAGATGGCATCAGTGTTCTTCGCGGTGAATGTATTAACGTTCACACGTGTACCACTTAACATATCGGTATCACCAGCTTCAATGACTAAGACTTTTCTTAACATTTGTCTGACGATAACTTCGATGTGCTTATCGGAAATACCGATGGATTGAGCACTATAAACCTTTTGGACTTCTTTTAAGATGTAGTTTTCAACCGCTGTCACATCAGCGACTTCGAGTAACTTCTTAGGAGAGATAGCGCCTTCAGTGATCTTGCCACCATTTTTGACAAAGTCACCTTTCTTGACTCTTAATCTCGCACCGAAGTTTGTGGTGTATTCTTTTTCATCAAGATCGTTCTTAACGGTCACTAAGTAGCAACCATTCTTTTCTTCAATCTTGGTGACTGTACCAGAGATTTCACTAATTAAAGCTTCACCCTTTGGAGTACGTGCTTCGAATAATTCTTGAACACGAGGCAAACCTTGAGTAATATCAGAGCCCGCAACACCACCGGTGTGGAATGTTCTCATGGTTAATTGGGTACCTGGTTCACCAATTGATTGAGCAGCCATAATACCAACTGCTTCACCAACTTGAACTCTTCTACCTGTCGCTAAGTTACGACCATAGCAGTGTACGCAAACACCATCTTTTGTTTCACAACCGAATAAGTTACGAATGACAACGGATTTAATACCAGCGTTGACAATTGCTTTAGCTTCATCTTCGTGAATCATGGTGTTACCAGCAACGATAACTTCACCAGTTTGTGGATTAACGACATCATTGAGAGCGAAACGACCAACTAAACGATCTTCGAGTTTGACGATGACAGCATCTCTAGCGGAGTCTCTGATTTCAAAGACTTCGAAGCCGTGGTCAGTGCCACAGTCTTCTTCACGGACGATAACGTCTTGAGAGACGTCGACTAATCTTCTAGTTAAGTAACCAGAGTCAGCGGTCTTTAACGCGGTATCGGCACCACCCTTACGAGCACCGTGGGTGGCGATAAAGAATTCAGACACGTTCATACCTTCACGGAAACATGATTTAACTGGGAGTTCGATAGTAGAACCAGAAGTACTACCCATCAAGCCTCTCATACCGGCTAATTGGAGAATATTGGAGATATTACCACGAGCACCGGAATCAGACATCATGAAGATTGGGTTACGTGTATCTTGTTTGAATTGGACTTCAAGTTTCTTTTGAACTTGGTCTTTAACATTTTCCCAAACGTTGACGACTTGTTTATGTCTTTCTTCGTTGGTTAACATACCCATTTCATATAATTCTTTTAAGTTAGCGACTTTGTTATCACCTTCTTTTAAGATTTCTTCTTTACCTTTAACGGCGTGAATATCACTTAAGGAGACGGTTAAGCCGGCGACTGTAGAATAATGGAAGCCTTGGTCTTTAATCTTATCCAACACAGCGGATGTCTTTGGATTACCTTGACGATCATAGCGTTGGAAGATTTCGTTAATGATAAGACCTAATTCTTTCTTCTTGAATGGTTTTAAGATTGGGCGAGAAGCAATGAATTCAGGAATATTTGTACCACGTGGGGCAAAATATGTCTTGACCACTTCTTGGTCGCCTCTTAAGGAAGCACTACTTACTTCGTTTAAATATGGGAAGTCACTTGGGAAGATAAGGTTGAAGATTACTTTACCAACAGAAGTGATTAAGTAGCTCTTATTTTGTTCTTCGGTGAAATCCTTCTTCATCATCGCACTACCTAAAAGGGCGATACGGTTATGTAAGTGGACTTGTTTTGTTTGATATGCTCTAATGACATCATCGACGTCTTTGAAGACTTTACCTTCACTAGCAGCATAGAGTTCATATCTTTCGGCTTCTTCATCATCTTTACGAGCGTGTAACTCTTTAGCGATTTTTAAGAAGTCTTCTTTTGTGCTTTCAAGTGTTAAATAGTAGTTACCAATAACCATGTCTTGGGATGGTGTAACGATTGGTTTACCATCTTTAGGACCTAAGATGTTATTAGAGGCTAACATTAAGTGTAAAGCTTCTTCTTGAGCGGCTTTAGATAATGGGACGTGAACGGCCATTTGGTCACCATCGAAGTCGGCGTTGAAGCCAGTACAAACGAGTGGGTGTAAACGGATGGCACGACCATCAACTAAGATTGGTTGGAAGGCTTGGATACCAAGTCTATGTAATGTAGGAGCACGGTTTAATAAAACTGGGTGCTTAGAAATGATTTCTTCAACGATATCGAAGACGACATCATCGTATCTATCAATGATCTTATCGGCTTGTTTATGCGCGTTAGCGACACCTCTCTTTAAGAGTTCACAAGCGATAAATGGTCTTAATAATTGGATAGCCATTTCTCTTGGCAAACCACATTGATACATCTTTAAGAATGGACCAACGGCAATAACGGAACGACCAGAGTAGTCGACACGTTTACCAAGTAAGTTTTGTCTGAAACGACCTTGTTTACCTTTAAGCGCACTACTTAAGGACTTAAGGGCACGACCACCAGGACCTTGGACTGGTTTATTTCTTCTGCCGTTATCAATTAAAGCGTCAACAGCTTCTTGAAGCATACGTTTTTCGTTCATCAAGATAACTTGAGGAGAATTCATGTCAATTAACTTCTTTAAACGGTTATTACGAGAGATAACTCTACGATATAAGTCGTTTAAGTCGGAGGTAGCAAATCTACCACCATCGAGTTGTAACATTGGTCTTAAATCTGGTGGAATGACTGGAATGACATCCAAAATCATCCATTCAGGTCTATTGTCAGAGTTACGGAATGCTTCAATAACTTCTAATCTTTTGGTGAGTTTTTGACGAGATGTGGATTTTGTTTCCTTCATCTTCTTATTGATTTCCGCGGCTTCTTTATCTAAGTCGACTTCTTGTAAAAGTCTCTTAATCGCAGCGGCACCTTCAGAGAATTCCGCACCTGTGTATTTGTTAATGAATCTAGCGACGGTTTGGAAGTCGAAGACTTCACCATGGTTTTCCATTCTGGCGATTAATTCTTCACTTCTGGCCCAATCATCGCTACCTTCTTGTAAACCCCATTCCGCAGCGTTTTGTTGAATTTCTTTCACGACTGGGATAAAGACTTCACGACCGTTTCTTTCATTGATGAATTCACGGTATGTGAGGACTGAGGATTTACCTGGATTTAAACAGATATGAGCGGCGTAGTATGTGACTTCTTCTAAGTGTTTTGGAGAAACATCTAAGATTAAGCCAATACGGCTTGGGATACCTTTTAAATACCAAATGTGTGAACATGGGCTCGCAAGTTCAATGTGACCCATTCTTTCTCTTCTAACTTCCTTAGAAGTGACTTCAACGCCACACTTTTCACAAACGACACCGGCAAATCTAATTTTCTTATATTTACCACAGTGACATTCATAGTCTTTGCTAGGTCCAAAGATCTTTTCGCAGTATAAACCTTGCATTTCAGGTTTTTGGCTACGATAGTTGATGGTTTCTGGTTTTAAAACTTCACCATGACTCCAGCTACGGATGGTGTCTGGGGAGGCTAAACCGACTTTAATAGCTGCTAATCTTTTAACATCAAACATAATCTTTTATCCTCCTATTCTCCGAACACGTCATCCGCTGAGCGGCTTGACATACCAACGGCTTCTTCATCAACCACAGAATCACCACTACTACCATCACCGATAAGGTTACGGATGTTAGAGTTGATTCTTCTTTCTTCCTTCTCGGCTTCTTTAGCAAGAGCGTCCATATCGATGGCGTTACCTTCTTGGTCAAGAAGAGTGACGTTCATGGATAAGGCTTGTAATTCTTTAACTAAAACCTTGAAGGCTTCTGGAATGCCTGGTTTTGGTAATGGTTGATCTTTAATGATCGCTTCGTAGGTCTTTCTTCTACCGACGCGGTCATCAGACTTAATGGTGATGATTTCTTGTAAGACATGGGCGGCGCCATAAGCTTCAAGAGCCCAGACTTCCATTTCACCAAATCTTTGACCACCATTTTGTGCTTTACCACCGAGTGGTTGTTGTGTAACTAAGCTATATGGACCAGTTGCACGAGCATGTAATTTATCATCGACCATGTGGACAAGTTTAATCATGTACATACAGCCAACGGTAATTCTTTCGTCAAATCTTTCACCGGTTGTACCATCGTAAAGAATTGTTTTACCGGATGGATCCATCTTGGCTTTTTGCATCATATCCAAGATTTCTTCATTGGTAATACCATCGAAAACTGGAGTGGCAATCTTATAGCCTAATTGTTTTAAGGCATAGCCTAAGTGGACTTCAAGAATTTGACCGATATTCATACGAGATGGAACGCCTAATGGGTTGAGCATGATGTCAACTGGGGTACCATCTGGAAGGAATGGCATATCGCATTCTGGTAAGATACGGGAAATAACACCCTTGTTACCATGACGACCGGACATCTTATCACCTTCAGAGATTTTTCTCTTTTGGACGATATAGACACGGACGACTTCGTTGACACCTGGAGGTAATTCAACGTCTTTGGATTTGCCTTCACGTTTGAAAATCTTAACGTCAAGAACGATACCAGCACCACCGTGAGGAACACGTAAGGAAGCATCTTTACCTTCATTGGTCTTTTCACCAAAGATGGCCATTAATAATTTGCCTTCTGGAGTTGGTTCGCTTTGGCCGCGAGGAGTGACTTTACCGACTAAGATGTCGCCTTCTTTCACTTCTGCGCCTGGAACGATAATACCACGTTCGTCTAAGTTAGCTTTAGCAGCTTCGCTGACGTTTGGAATATCGCGGGTGATTTCTTCATCACCTAATTTTGGAATGCTTCTGCATTCGAGTTCATATTTTTCAATATGGATACTTGTATAAACGTCATCTTTCACTAATCTTTCTGACATGATGACAGCGTCTTCATAGTTATAACCATTCCATGTCATGAAGGCGATTGTGACGTTTTGACCTAAGGCTAAGTCACCGTTTTGCATAGCAGGACCATCAGCGATGATTTGACCTTTCTTAACTTTTTGACCAACCTTGACAATGCTTGTTTGGTTAATGCATGTGCCTTGGTTACTTCTTTCAAATTTTTGAAGTTGGTAGATTCTTGGTTCATTGCTACCTTTTTCTGTCACTTCAATGGTGCGGGAATCGGTATAAGTGACGGTACCATCTTCCACGGCGACCACTGCTAAGCCAGAGTCACGGGCAATTTGATGTTCAAGACCAGTACCAACTAATGGAGCGTGTGGTCTTAATAATGGTAAGGCTTGACGTTGCATGTTAGAACCCATAAGGGCACGCATTGTATCGTCGTTTTCGAGGAATGGGATACAACCCGCAGCGATGGAAACGATTTGTTTTGGAGAAACGTCAACGTAGTCGACATCTTCTCTACGAGCCATAACGTTTTCACCTTTATAACGGGCGATAACTTGTTCATCGAGAATTGTGCCGTCCGCATCAAGATTGATGTTAGCTTCAGCGATAACATAGTCCCATTCTTCATCGGCGGATAAATAAACGGAATCTTCTGGTTCGCTTAAGACACGGCATGTGGCCTTATCCACGCGTCTATATGGAGTTTCAATAAATCCATATTTATTAATTTTCGCGTATGAGGCGAGGTTGTTAATTAAACCGATGTTTTGACCTTCAGGTGTTTCAATTGGACAAATACGACCATAGTGAGAAACGTGAACGTCACGAACTTCAGTACTAGCTCTATCTCTAGTTAAACCACCAGGACCTAAAGCGGATAATCTTCTCTTATTGGTTAATTCAGCGAGAGGATTGGTTTGATCCATGAACTGTGATAATTGAGAGGATGCGAAGAATTCTCTAATACTCGCAGATAATGGACGTGGGTTGATTAAGGCTTTTGGTTTGACGTTGCCTAAATCAGAAATGGACATTTTTTGTTGGACGGTCTTAACCATTTTGGCTAAGCCTAAACGGAATTGATTTTGAATCAATTCGCCAACACAACGAATACGTCTATTACCTAAATGGTCGATATCATCGGTATCACCGAATCCATCCATGACATTTAAGAAATAGGAGAAACAGGCGATGATGTCACTGATTGTCACATAGGAAACTGTGCCATTTAAGTCTGTACCAACAATGTTACAAACTTTCTTTTCACGATCGTTATTGTAGACTTTGACAATATTGACAATGCCATGGTCATCTAACTTATCGTTGACTTTGAGTTTCTTCATGTGGGCACCCTTTTCGAAGAATTCTTCATCTCTTAACGCGTCGACGTCAGCGGCGGTTAAGGTGTAGCCTTTCTTGAAGCGGAGTTCACCGTCAGCGTCGACGAGGTTTTCCGCGAGGGTACGACCAGTTAATCTGTTATACACGCCAAGTTTCTTGATGTATTTAAAGCGGCCTGCTCTACCTAAGTCATAGTGTTTACCATCGAAGAATTTTTGTACTAAGAAATTGATAGTACCTTCTTCAGTGACTGGTTCACCTGGTTTCATCTTCTTGAAGATTTCCACTAAGGCAGCTTTAGCGGTTTTGATCTTTTGATCATCATCTTTTGCTAAAGTGACTTTGAGGGCTTCGGATTCGCCAAAGAGTTTTAAAATGTCATTATTTTCTTCTAAGCCTAATGCTCTTAAGAATGTTGTGGCATTTAACTTTCTTTGTCTATCGATACGGACACTTAATAAATCTTTAGTGCCGCTTTCGAATTGTAACCAAGTACCACGACCAGGAATGAGGTCTGCTTCGTAAGTAACTTTGCCTGTCTTTATATCTTTTGTTAAAGACATGTATGCGCCTGGGGAACGAACTAATTGGGAAACAATAACACGTTCAGCACCATTGACGATGAATGTACCAGACTTGGTCATTAATGGGAATTCACCCATATAGACTTCAGATTCTTGGATTTCACCTGTGTCATGGTGAGTTAAACGTAACATGACGTAAATAGGCGCACTATAGGTGAGGTCTTGAGCTTTACATTGTAAGAATGTATGCTTTGGTTCACCAAAACGGATGGAGACGTAGTCAATTGATAATGTATTTGTATAGTTAACAATTGGGAAAGATTCTCTGAAGACTTCGTCTAATCCTTTTTCCTTAAACTCTTCGTATGATTTAGTTTGAATTTCAACAAGATTTGGTAAAGGTAACTTGCCAGAGATCTTGCTGTAATCGTAACGATCATTGTTGAGTTTGTTTAAGTTCTCAATATTTCTAATCATATAATGGCTCCTTTTGCTTACTGTTTGCTCTTAGTTGCACGGTAGATGTAGTAACCTTTTTCGCGTTTGAGAAGTGTGACATTACCGAAGATAGTTTCGATATATTTGCTCGCACTTTCAGCGCCTTGGGCTTTTCTAATCACGATGTACAAAGAGCCGCCATCAATTAAATATTGCTTTGCCTCCTCATACATGCGGTAAGTAACCTTCTTACCCGCACGAATCGGTGGATTAACAACAATTGAATCATATGGTCCTTCAATCTTTTCATAGATGTCACTTTGAAGGATAGTGACTCGTGGGCTTAAGTTTAGTAACCCGGCATTGCGTTCACATAGCGCAACTGCGCGCGGATTAACATCAGCAAGAGTAATTCTTGCTTCTTCATGGGCTTTGGCAAGAGTTAAGCCAATCGTGCCGTAGCCACAACCTAAATCGAGAATGTGATTTCCTAAGTCGAGGGGTAGTAAGACCTTTAGAAAGGCATAACTACCCTCATCGACATTATTCTTAGAAAATACACCATTATCAGTGAGTAATTTCATAGTGATGCCGTTTATTTCAAAGGTGATCTCTTTGATGTTAGAAACAAGATTAGGATCGTCTTGAAAATAGTGGCTCATTAGGCGAAATTACCCCCTAAAAACGAAATTTGGAACTTACTTAACTTCGACTTCTGCACCAGCGGCTTCGAGAGCTTTCTTGTGTTCTTCAGCTTCGACTGGGGAGATGTGTTCTTTGACTGGAGCTGGAGCAGCGTCAACTAACTTCTTAGCATCCATTAAGCCTAAGCCAGTGATAGCTTGGACAGCTTTGATGACTTGGACTTTGGAAGCACCAGCAGCTTTTAAGATTAAGGAAACTTCGGCTGGACCTTTGTTTTCTTCTTCTTCAGCTGGAGCGGCAGCTGCAACACCGACTGGGGCGGCTGCTGTGACGCCGAATTCTGCTTCGACGGCTTTGACTAATTCATTTAATTCCACTACTGTCATTTCTTTTAATGCAGCAATGATTTCTTCATTTGTTAATTTTGCCATAGTATTAATCCTCCTAAATTGGCATTATTTGTCCGCTACTGCCTTGACAGCGCAAGCGAAGGAGCGGATAGGTGCTTGTAAGCACGATAAGAACATGGAAATAAGACCTTCTTTGCCTGGAAGTTTTGCAACTTCGAGCATACCGGCTGCATCAACGAATTTACCTTCGACGACACCGCCTTTAACGATGAGAACGTCTTTGTGTCTTTTAGCATATTTGGCAATGACTTTTGCACCGCCGATAACATCTTTAGAGAAAACGATAGCGTTTGGACCTTTTAAGATGTCGTTCATTTCGTTGTAACCTAATTCATCAACTGCACGTTCGACAAGAGAATTCTTATAAACGTTCATTTCAGCGTTTTCTTTGTGAAGAGCACGTCTAACTTCTTGAATTTGGGCAACTGTTAAACCACGATATTCACAAACGATAATGGTTTGGCTCTCTTTAGCTTTTTCGGTGATAGTTTTCACTGTCTCTGTTTTAGCTGCTAAGACTGCTTGATTCATATTCTTGACCTCCTTTTTCTAAAATTGTTTTGAAGGCTCCAATATACGGTGGGCTTTATGCATACGCCTCGGTAACATTATTAAGACTGCTTCGTCCGTTACTGTCTTTGGTATATTGTGCTTTGATTTGATTAACGACCAGCAAATGTGAATTGAATGGCTGGACCCATGGTCGTATGGATGACAGCTTTTTTGAAGTAGACGCCTTTAACAGCGGCTGGTTGGGCCTTTTTAACTGCTTCAACTAAAGCGGTTAAGTTTTCGGCGATCTTGTTGGCATCGAATGACACTTTAGCAATACACACGTGCATATTAGCTTCCTTGTCAACACGATATTCAACTTTACCGGCTTTGATTTCTTTGATAGCTTTTGCGATATCTGGAGAAACTGTACCAGTCTTTGGGTTTGGCATTAAGCCTTTAGGACCTAACACTCTACCTAATTTACCGATGTTACCCATCATGTTTGGTGTCGCAACGATAACGTCGAAGTCGAACCAGTTTTCTTTTTGGATCTTTTCTAACATTTCGTTACCACCAGCGAAATCGGCACCAGCGGCTAATGCATCATCAACTTTGTCGGTAATAGCTAAGACTTTTTTGGTTTTGCCGTTACCATGTGGAAGGATGAGAGTTCCTCTGACTTGTTGATCAGCTTGTTTTGGGTCGACATTGAGTTTGAAACTGACATCGATAGTAGCATCGAACTTAACAGTGGAAGTTTCCTTCACTAAAGCGGCTGCTTCTTCGATTGTATAGAGTTTGTTTGCGTCGATTTTTTCAGCGGCGGCTCTGTAATTTTTACTTCTAAACATTTCCGTTCACCTTAGTCAACGACTTCAACGCCCATATTGTTGGCGCTGCCTTCAACGATTCTCATAGCTGCCTCAATGTCTTCGCAGTTGAGATCTGGGAGCTTGTATTCAGCGATTTGTCTGAGTTGAGCTCTAGTGATTTTGCCAACTTTTGGACCTTTACGGCCTGTGGCAGAACCTTTTTGGATTCCAGCGGCTTTTAAGATTAAACCCGCTACTGGAGAGGTTTTGATGACAAAGTCACAGGACTTGTCTTCATAAGCTGTGATGATAACAGGAACGATTTCACCTTTTCTGTCGGCGGTCTTGGCGTTAAAGTCTGTACAGAATTTACCCATGTTGACACCAGCAGAAGCGAGTTTTGGACCTGGCTTAGCTTCGCCACCAGGAAGTTCCATCTTCACGACTTTTGCGATTTTCTTCACTTGACTTTCCTCCTTTTGTAGATTTGTCAGTGCCGTGGTGATTGAGTGATCGCCACTCTTCCACGGAACGTACTCTTTAACACGTGCGCTTGCGCTCTCTCATGGCGCAAGACAACATGCTCATATATCGTATCAAAATACGTATGTACGTTGCAAGAATTTTTTTATATTTAGATTAAAGTAAGAAGAATTATTCAATTTCAAATCACTTGTGATTTGCTAACAGTTGACTTTTATAAACACAAAGTGTATTATATCGGCGTCTAGAGAGCAAATAGTATGATCAAGAAAAACAAGTTATTGAACCCATATTTGATGCTTATCATTTCATTCCTAGCGATTGTCTTACTAGGTTCATTTTTGCTTAGTATGCCTTTCGTGTTTAGAAATAATCCTAATAACGAATGGTGCCATGTTGGCTCCTATATGGATGCCTTTTTCACATCACTGTCAGCGATGAGTTTAACAGGCTTAACCACCTATCCAGATGGCTTAGTAAATACACTATCTGGGGCTGGTCAAATTATCGTTATGGTTTTAGTGCAAATTGGTGGTTTAGGTATCGTTACTATTTTAACCTTCTTATTCTCTATTTTTAGAAGAAAGTTACAGTTCAGAGACCGCTTGATGATTTCCCAAGCTATTGCCTTTAATAACTTTGGTGAAATTGTGCAATTTGTTCGTCGATTAACTATTATCACAGTTATTTGTGAATTAGTGGGATTTGGCATGGGTATACCAGTATTTATGGCACTATACCCTGGTGATTGGCCTCATATCTTATCGAACTCTTTATTCTATTCAGTATCATCATTCAATAACGCTGGATTTGACTTATTCGACTCCACAAACTCTTTGATTAATGGTTTACACACGATTAATGGCACTGCGGTTTTAACTGATAATTGGTTATACTACTATTTCACTATCTATAATGGATTCTTATCACTACTTGGTGGTATCTCTTTTTTAGTCATTATTGACGCTGTTATTGAGCATAGAAATCCAAGAAGATGGAGCTCATTTACCAAGATGATTTTAGCTGCTACTGGTGGCTTAATTTTGGCGATGTCTTTATTCCTCTTTTTAACGGATGGGCTTAAGCCAGATAATCCAATGAATATCTTCCAAGTCGTGATGACTATTGTTAACTGTCGTACCGCTGGATATAGTGTTTACCCAATTAGTGATATTTCTCTTCCTGGCAAGATGGTTTGCTCTTTAATGATGTTCATTGGTGGTTCACCTCTTTCTACAGCGGGTGGTATTAAAGTCACCACTATTTTCATCATTGTCATTTCCATTGTCTCTTACTTTAGAGGCAAACGTATTCCAGCGTTTAAGCGTAACTTCTCTGACAATATCGTTGCTAAGAGTATGAGCTTAGTGTTTGTCGTTGTGACGATCATCATTGTTAGTTTCATTCTCGTTTCCTTGTTCGGGGTGAGAGAAATACCAGGACACACAATGGCGGAGAACGCTAAAGGAGATTTACTGGGTCTATATTTATTCTCTTGTTTCTCCTTCTTTGGTAATGTTGGATTCTATACAGGCATTGAACCATACCTGACTGTCGGTTCAAAAATAGTCTTATGTTTCTTAATGCTTTTGGGTCATCTTGGACCTATGACATTTTTCCAGTTATTCCAAAATCATTTAGACAAAAACTCTAATGTGCATTATAGTTTTGTTGAGGAAGATTTTTTAATCGGTTAAAGGAGGACACTCTATATGGCTAAAAAATCATTTGCAGTTATCGGCTTAGGTCAATTTGGTATTTCTGTCGTCGAAGAACTCGTTGGTAACGGCATGGACGTTATTGCGATTGATACCGATGAAGAAGCCGTTAAAAAGATCAGTGCTTTGCTTCCAACTGTCGCTGTTGCTAACGCGACTGATGAAGAAGCTTTAAAAGATTTAGGCATTAAAGATGTTGATGCCGCGATCGTTGCTTTCGGTTCTCATATCGAAGCTAGTATTTTGACTACAGTTATTCTTAAAGAATTAGGTGTTAAATCCATCATCGTTCGTGTTGATGATGCTTACTATTTACCAATTATGAAGAAATTGGGCGCTACAGAGGTCATCATGCCACAAAAAGCGGCTGGTGTTGCTTTAGCAAATAGATTAGGCAACGAAGACTTTAAAGACTTCTATAAACTCGATGATAAGTATTCTGTTGTCTCTATCGTCGTCAATAGCGCTTATGTTCCAGAACAATTAAAGGATTTAGCGACTAAAGATAAATATGGCGTCAGCGTGGTTCTTATCATGCGTAACGGCCGTTCTTTCGTCCCTGGTGGTAATGACTCATTACTTCCTGATGACACCATCTTCGTTGTTGGTAGTACAAAAGAAATTAGACTCTTCCGTGAAGCCATTAATGGTGTGAAGACCAGAAGAAAGAAAAAACAATAGGTAAAACGCAAAAATAAAACCAGCCTTGAAGCTGGTTTTTTGTTGCTTGTTATTAACAAGTTTAGATTTTATCAATTTCGGAGAAGTCGACTTCCACTTTTGTGGATCTACCAAAGAAGATGGTTTCGAGTTCAACAACTTTGGTGTCTCTATTGATGGAGAGAATACGACCTTCGGTGCCTTCTAATGGACCGTGGATGACTTTAACGTAGTCATCAACACTGTAACGGTCAAACATATCAGCGTCGATTTCACCCATTCTCTTAAGAACTGGTTCAATTTGTTCACGTGGAACTGGGAATGGTTTTGTACCTTTACCAGAGGAACCGACGAAGCCGGTAACACCTGGAGTATTACGAACAACGTACCATGCGTAGTCTGTCATAATCATTTCAACGAAGACATAACCTGGATAAAGGTTTTTCATTCTGGTTTTGTCGGTTGGCATACCGTCCTTCATCACTGGGACTTCTTGTTCCGCAACAATAATGCGGAAGATTAAATCTTGTAAGCCCATTGATTCAACACGACGTTTTAAGTTTTCTTTGACTTTGTTTTCGTGTGTGGAATAGGTATTAACCACGTACCAAGCTTTTTCACCTAAAGTAGCATTAGATGAATCGCCTTCACTTAAATCTGTTGTACTATCTGTAAATTTGATTTCGTCTGCCATGATAATACCTCCTAGCTATTGAATGTCTTTCTAAGGACATCGATTAAACCTTTACCTAAGGCATCTTCGCCCATTAAAATTAAGCCCACTAATGCGGCTATAATGACAACAACAATAAATGCTGGAACTAAGACGTCTCTCTTAGGCCAACGAACACGTTTGCCTTCTTTGATAACTTCTGATGTGAATTTTTTAACACCCATGAGAAGGACCTCCTTACTTGCTAATCTTATGAAGCGTCATCTTATTACAACGCTTACAGAACTTTTTAATCTGAAGGTTTTTTGCACCTTCCTTTTTAATTGTGGTTGTGTAGTTTCTTGAGAGGCACTCTTCGCAAATCAAAAGAACTTTTTCTCTCATCTTTAACCCCCCTATCACAATTAACTTTTAATAACTTATCACTCCTACCAAATATTGTAAAGAAATATTTATGTCTTTACACTGCTGAACTGGAAATTGCGCTGCTAGTTGAGGCAGTATTTACTGGGCCTAAAATCATGACAACAATGAAGCAAGCGATGATGCATAACATCAAAATTCCCATGATAATCGCCATTCCCCAAGGGAAGTGAATTGTTTCTCTTTTTGGATCAACTGGGACAGTTTCAGTTGGTTCTAAATCTTCAACTTTTCTTCTTTCTTCCATCTATCTCACCTCAACAAAATATTTCTTTGTGAATCTTTGGAATGTTGAAATGAAGAATGTGTCTAAAACAACATTCACAAACATTACTAGGGCTTGGCATAAGAAGATAGTAATGAATAAGTCTAAACCAAACGCTAGAGCCTTCATAAATGAGCCAAACCATAATAAGAAAAAGAAATCACAAACAAATGACGCAAAACAAATATGTAATGGACTAATAAATGGATTGTCTTCTTTTCCCTTGAAGAAAATGGAGAACAAAATTAATCCGATAAATAATAAGCCACAAGCAATTGGGACAATGATTTTGAATATCAAATCAACTTTAGCATTTGTTATTAAGAATGCAGTAGCCGCACCCCAGATGACAAGGAGCGTTCCTATTTCAATTCCTAACATCAACTTGCGGTTAGTGATTGAACGAACAAGAGAAAAAACAAAATAAGAAGCAAAGCCTAAAACGGCATAGATTGCAGTGATTTGAATAAACATTGGATTTGTTCTTGGATCGAAGATTAAATAGCCAAGTAAATCAGATGCCGCACCGACAATTAGACCATAGAAAGGTCCCAAAATAACGGAGGCAAAAATGATTAAAGCTGGGCCACAAAATGAGACACGAACAAAAGGCAAAGCAGGGATGTAATTGACCGCCATAACTTTTTGGCAAATAACAGCTAAGGCAATGAATAAACCTGTTAAGCAAATCTTTTGAATTGGGGTGATATTTGTCTTAATCCATTTAAATTTCATATTAACCTCATTTCAAGTTATGTTTGATGTAAGCTGCAAACGCTAATGAACCAGTAACTAAGATCGCATCATCTGGATAATTTGTTAATAATTCATTGAGTGTTTCAAGCGCGTTTTCTTTGAATGAATAATCATCCAAATAGAGGAAATAATCTTCTTCAGTTCTCGCTCTTTCATGAGGGAATGTTGTTAAGATAATGTCCTTACTATATTCACCTAAATAGGCGATCATTCTTTCGATATTTTTGTCTCTGAAACAGGCAAATAAAACGTGAATTGCGCGATTTCCGACCACGTTTTGCAGAGATTTTGTAAGATTTAAGACACCTTCTGGGTTATGAGAACCATCAACCACTAGTAAAGGAGAATCTTTGAGAATTTCCATTCTAACTGGCATATAAGTATTGGCCAAACCAGCTTTGATAGATTCTTCAGTGACTGGGAATGATTCATTGAGTTTATTAATGACTTCTAAAGCAATACAAGCGTCCTTAAGAGAGTATGTCGCAGCGGAATTAATTCTTAAGTCAAATAAAGTGCCATAAGCAAAGTTGAAGCCTTTATTTTCATACACTACTTTTGCAGGTTCAACTGATACTGATAATTGGCATTCATTCTCTTTAGAAACTTCAACGATTGTGTTGATAGCCTCTTCATCTAACATACCTGTAATAACAGGAACTCCATGCTTAATAATGCCCGCTTTTTGATAAGCAATTTCACAAATTGAACGACCTAAAAATGCTGTGTGTTCTAGGCTAATAGAAGTGATAACTGAAGCCACTGGAGTAAAGATATTAGTGGCATCAATTTCTCCGCCCATACCACATTCAATAATCGCTAAATCACAGTTGTTTCTAGCAAAATATGTTAAGGCAATAAATGTTTGAATTTCAAATGGTGATAAAGAAAACTTATCAATTGTTTTAGCGAATTCTTCAAGGATTGAAACCATCTCATAATCGGTGATGTTTTGACCGTTAATGTTAATCATTTCATTAACGACTTCTAAGTATGGAGAAGTAAATAAACCGACCTTATATCCTTGAGCGCGATAAATATTAGCAAGATAATTTGCAGTGCTACCTTTACCATTACTACCGGCAATATGGATTGAATGAACATTATAAGAAAAACCGACTTTCCTTAGAAATGAGTCGAAGTTTTCTCTTTGGTATTCACCATGACCAACGTTATCGAAATATGTTTTTAAATCTATCTTGCTCATATTAATCTTCTCCGTTTTTAATGCTGCGTTTGATATCTCTTTGTTTAATAGTTTCACGTTTATCATAGAGCTTCTTGCCTTTCGCTAAAGCGATTTCCATTTTAGCTTTGCCTCTTTTTAGATAAACGCGTGTAGGCACGATTGTATAGCCATCACGTTTAACTTTTTCTTCGAACCATTTTATCTCTTTTTTATGAAGTAATAACTTACGAGTTCTTAACGGATCATGATTGAAGATGTTGCCCTTATCATATGGGTTAATATGCATATTAAGAACTTCCATCTCACCACTTCTAATAACGATATAGGCATCGTTTAATGAGCAACCATGTGTACGTAAGGATTTGATTTCAGTACCCACTAAAACAAGACCACATTCTGTAAACTCACTTAAGAAGTAATTAAAATGTGCCTTCTTATTACTAGTAATGATTTTAATGCCAGTATCTGTCTTATTCATTTGTACCCTCACGAGAAATTGTTTGTAGCACCTTTGTGAATCCTACATCAAAGAATGCATATAAATGGTTATTCTCTCTTTTATATAAAATAGAGAACACTATCATATAGAAGAATATAACGAAAATTGTAAATAACAAGATAGAGAATGTGTCAAAGCTGAATTTTAATTGCAGTAATAGACTTGTAATAACGCCCACGATGATGGAAGACACAAATGGAATAACAAATTCTTTGCCTAAGAATAATAACTTATTGTTTCCACGTTTCTTACTCATTAAGACAAGAGTAATAAAGACATCGATTAAAGCAACTGCCGCAATTGTGGCAATGATAATATAAATCATTAAAAGTCTTGGATGAGAATAAATTGGACGGACAGAGAATGAAGTTGCAAAGGCCACTATAATAGACAACAAGAATGTCCCAACAAAATATAAAACATCTCCTCTATGTGGCTTAACTAATGGTGTGTTTTGCTTTTGTAAGTCTTTATTAAGTTCAATGAAATACTTCTCTTTACTAGCGTTCACCACTGGTAAAAAGAAGACCATTGTTAAGTATGTTCCTTCAATATTTGGTACGAATAGCATTGTGGATTCTGTGACACTGTGCGCCATGACACCGAGGAAGCAAATTCCATAAATATAAGCGACACGGTACTTCTTATTTTTGATTAAATGTGCGATTCCAACGACAAACGCTGATAATAAAGAGAGATAAAGTAATAAGCCAAATAAGCCATGTCTTAAAGTGATTTCAACAATGCCATTATGAGCGCTTCTAGCTTCAAAACCACCACTTTGTAAGGGGAAATATTTTGTGAATATTGCATTACCTGTTTTGTAACCTAAACCGAATATTAAATCGATTGGTCTTTCGCAAAGCAGATGGAATACTGATGCCCATATACCTGTTCTTGATGTTAGGGTACTGTAGTCTTTCTTGAAGATATGTGTGTTCACGAATGACCAAAGGTTAACGAAAATTGGCACATTAAGATTAATCATCATTGTGATGAAACCAAACAAGAATAAAAGAACACTGAAATAAACAAATAATAATCTTGCAACGTATCTCTTACGATCCACAAACTTGGAGAAGATTTCATATAAGGTATAAGCAACAATCGCTATCGCGCTGATATAAACAGCTGTTGTACACGAGGCAAAAACAATCATCACAAAGAAGTGAACCATCAAAGCATAATAGAATGGATTAAATTTCTTAATGGATAAAATGATGCAGCTAAATACTGCAACTAAGATGATATTTGCCCAGACATTTGAATTATAAATAACGAAAGATAAACCACTACCGGTATATGTATTGGTGAAAATTGCGATAATGTCTTTAAACTCCATCACGATATCCGTAAGCGTACAGGCAAATACACCTATAACATATGCGAAAGTAAGCCACTTTAACCATTTTCTAGAAATCGAATAACGATTAAAGACAAAGAGAATGCCATATAAAACCGCACACCAAGCGATGATTTGCAATGTATATGAAACCTTTTCTTGGACAGTAAAAGAAACATTAACTATGTCATTGCTTTGTGTTAAGAACGAGCGGTCACCTTGCCGCCAGACAGTAGCGATGGAAACTAAACCGAATATGACAATAATCGGGAGCAAGACTTTATCGATAGTAATCTTGTTTCTATTTCGCTCTCTAATGTAATAAACAATGAGTAAGAAAATCACGAACATTGAAAGCATGATTAAAGAATCGATACTCATGCCTCCCATGTGATTAGAACTGAATAACGCAAAGTTTTCAGCTAGTAAGCAAGAGAACACGATGATAAACCAAAATAGTAAATATGTGAGAGTAAATCTTAATTTCCCCATATAGTTATTAAATAAAGGCCCTTCACTGTCCCACGTGTATTATACACGTTAGACAGAAAATTGAATATATTTCTTTTCGTATACACATAATTAACTATTGAAATACACAAATTCAGTCAAAGTTGCTATCATAAATGCATGGAAAACAAATACGAAACATTACAAAAGATAATTAATGAGGCACGTCAAATCGTTGTCTTCACAGGCGCTGGAATATCCGTTCCAAGCGGCATTCCTGATTTTAGAAGCGCTAACGGTATCTATAATCAAAAAACCAAATACCAAGCTTCACCAGAAGAAATTATTTCTCACACATTCTTTCAAAACTACACTGAAGAATTCTATGAGTTTTATAAGGATAAGATGTGCTATCCAAAAGCCCAACCAAATGCCGCTCATAAATACTTTGCTGATTTAGAAAAGAAGGGTAAAAACGTCATCATTGTAACTCAGAATATTGATGGCCTTCATCAAAAAGCTGGTTCTAAGATTGTTTATGAATTACATGGCACTATTCATCAAAACTTCTGCACAAGATGTGGAAGATTGTTTGGTCTTGATTATGTGATGAATTCTGAGGGTGTTCCTCACTGCGATAAATGCGGTGGCATTGTAAAACCAAATGTTGTTTTGTATGAAGAATCATTAGATGAAGATATCATCTCAAGATCTATTAATGCAATTATGACTTGCGATGTCATGATTGTGATTGGAACTTCTTTAAAAGTTTATCCAGCAGCGGGCTTTATCCGTTACTTCAAAGGCCGCTATTTAGTGGTTATCAATAAAGAATCTACATCATATGACAATATGTGTGACTTAGTCTTCAACGAAGACGTTATCAACGTTGTTAAGAACTTAAAATAATGAAAACACTTATTTTTGACTTAGATGGCACTATCCTAGATACACTTCAAGATTTGAAAAACGCTGTAAATCACGCGTTAAATTTTTATAATCTGCCTGAAAAGGACCTAGAATTCGTGAGAAAAGCCATCGGAAATGGCACTACTGTTTTAATTCAAAGATGCACACCGTCTTGCCTATCTGATGAAGAAAGAAATAAGGTATTCAATACTTTTAAATCATATTATTTAGAACATTATGTAGACTACACTAAGCCATATGAAGGCATTAAGGAAATGCTTACCAAATTAAAAGGTAAAGTTACTCTAGCGGTAGTCTCTAATAAGGACAACGATTTAACTAATAAAATCATTAATAAAGAGTATCCTGGTTTGTTTGATATCATCCAAGGTTCATACCTAGATCATCCTAAGAAACCTGATCCATATCTTATTAATAAAATAATTAAGGAAAATAATATAGATAGAGATAACTGCCTCTATATTGGTGACACTAATATTGATAAGGAAAGCGCTACTAATGCTGGCCTACCATATTTATTAGTGAACTATGGCTATCGCACTAAGGAAGAGCTAGAAAAAATGTGTCCTAACGACACAACTCTTTCTTCTGTAAATGAACTATATAATCAACTATTAAAGTGGGTTAACTTATAAAGAGGCGATTCTTTCCTCAATAAACTTCTCAACTGACTCTCTTGGTTGCTTGTATGTAATCGCTAATTCATCCAATAACATGTTTTTAGCGTAGTTAAGCATATCCAAATCAACAGGGCCTAATTTAATCTCATCATTGTTCTCACCTAATTTGTTATAGAAGAATAATTGACGATATAAATAAGCAATATCTTTAACATCGCCAGAAGATAATCTCTTCTTATAAGCATCTCTTCTTTGCTTGGTATTTGTATTGAAGTCTTTACCAATCTTTTTAACTAATTTAAGAAGTTCATCAGCTTCTTCAACTGTCATGATGTGACGAATAATACTATTAGCGGAACCTACTGGAACATAGAATGTTTCACCACTGATACGATTTACTTGCACAAGAAAATAATCTTTACCGTTCATTTCCTTGCTCCCAATAATTGTTGAGAGGCCTTCACGGCAATGGATCACTTCGTTGTTCACATTAAAATCTGACATATACATTAATATTATGTCATTTTTTCAAATTTTTTGTAAGTTTTTGAGTAAAAAATCTAGTTAGAAAGAAGACTTCAATGGACAAGTCCTATTAAAAATTAAGTGTTCTTTTGTGGATAATTTATCAGTGCAATAATAACCAGTTCTAATGAATTGGAAATGGTCTAAAGGTTGTGTGTCTTTTAATGATGCTTCCACAAAACCTTCTAATTTAATTAATGAATTTGGATTTAATCTTTCAATGAATGATTGACCTTTTGTTTCTTCGGTTTCATCAAACACTAATGGTTCATATAGATTAAATGTGGCTGGTAAGGCTGTGATGGCTTCAACATAATGGATTGTACCATTTGGTTTACGGGCATCAAAACCGCTGCCAGATTTGGTTTCTGGATCGTATGTGCAGTGGATTTCAACGATGTTGCCATTTTCATCTTTAACTACACTATTACATCTAATGAAATAAGCATGCATTAAACGGACTTCATCACCGACAGATAATCTCTTCCATTTACGGTTTGGTTTTTCTTCAATGAAGTCTTCTTTTTCGATATATAAGTATTTACCAAAAGCGATTTGACGATGACCTAATTCTTCATTTTCCATATTGTTAGAAGCATCGCAATATTCGATTTGTCCTTCTGGATAGTTATCAATCACCACTTTTAATGGATTTAAGACCGCCATTGGACGAGTAGCTTTAAGTTTTAATTCTTCTCTAAGGAAGTTATCAAGAGTTTCCGCATTTGTGGTGCTGTTGATTCTTGATAAGCCAGTATAAAGAATGAAGTTTCTAATTGCTTCTGGTGTTAAACCTTTTCTCTTTAAGCCGACTAATGTTGGCATACGTGGGTCATCATAACCATCAACGTAACCACCATCGACTAATTGACGGAGATATCTTTTGGACATCACTGTATTAGTAATATTTAATCTGCCCCATTCATATTGATGTGGGACATGTGGCATTTCACATTTTTCAACAAACCAATCGTATAAAGGACGATGGTTATCAAATTCTAATGAACATAAGGAATGGGTGACACCTTCAATTGCGTCTTGTAATGGATGCGCAAAGTCGTACATTGGGTAGATGCACCACTTATTGCCTTGTCTATGATGTGGGACGTGTAAAATACGGTACATGACTGGGTCACGCATATTGATATTTGGAGAAGCCATATCGATTTTTGCTCTTAAGGTCTTCTCACCATTACCGTATTTACCATCACGCATTTCTTGGAATAATTTTAAGTTTTCTTCAACTGATTTATTTCTATATGGAGAATCTTTACCAGGTTCAGTTAATGTACCACGGTATGCAGTTATCTCATCAGCGCTAAGATCATCGACATACGCTAAGCCTTTTTTAATAAGAAGAATTGCTCTATTGTATGTTTCTTCAAAATAATCACTACCAAAGAAAATGTTCTTAGGTTCATAGCCTAACCATTTAATATCGTTAATAATAGCTTGGACATATTCAGCGCCTTCATTGACTGGGTTAGTATCATCAAATCTTAAATTTGTATAACCACCGAATGCTTTCGCAAGTTCAAAGTCATTGATAACTGCTCTAGCGTGACCAATGTGTAAGTAGGCATTTGGTTCTGGAGGGAAACGTGTAACGATTGTTTTTACACGGCCTTCTTCCAAGTCTTTTTCCATGATTGTTTTGATAAAGTTGTTAATTTCTTCCATAAAAAAGTCCTCGGAGATATTTTACGCTTGTAGAACAACTATTCAAATACTTTTGAATTTAGTTGTTTTATCTAGCCTTGTTTCTTTTTGTTAAATACCGGCCAAAAAGCATCTGCCCCGTAATCGATACGATTGAGTTTCATGAGTTCAATCATATCTTCTTCACTAATTTCAAAATCTAGTTTCATATTATCTTTAATATGCTCTTTGCTAGATGCTTTTGGAATAGAGATTGTATCTAATTGTAAGGTGTATTTAATGCATAACTGTGGCACTGAAACACCATACTTTTTAGCCATTGCTTGAATCTTTTTATCATCTAACGCCCGACCATGAGCGATTGGGGAATAAGCTTCTACAACGATATCGTTTTCTTGACAGAATTTAATAACATCAACAGGAGTTTCACCAATATGTAAAAGAATTTGGTTAGCCATTGGTTTGATCTCACAGTTGTTGATAATGTTTTCAAGGTCATCCACTAAGAAGTTTGATACACCTATCGCCCTAAGTTTACCTTCTCTGTAGGCTTCTTCCATCGCTTTCCACACTTGAATATTTTGTTTGAAATATCTAAATGGTCCTCTAAATAAGGCCCATGGTTGTGGGCAGTGAATGAGCATTAAATCAATATAATCAACGCCTAATTTCTTAAGTGATTCATCAATTGATGCTTTGGCTTTTTTATAGGACTTTAATTCCGCTTTGACTTTAGAAGTAATAAAGACTTCTTCTCTTTTAAGACCAGACTCTCTAATCGCTTGGCCAACGCCTTCTTCATTGCCATAGGCTTGCGCAGTATCGATATGACGATAACCGGCTTCTAGTGCCATCTTTACGCAGTTAGCGGCATTCTCATTTTTAATTAACCATGTACCATAGGCTAAAGCTGGTGCTTTGACACCATTAGATATAATAAATTCTTTCATATAAAAACCCTCTAAGGTTATTTTGCCATAGAGGGTTAGTGTTTAGCAAAGATTTTGCTTTACTATTTTTTTAGGCCCTTGGTGTGAGTTTGAAGCAATCAACATATGGACCATCAACAAGAGCCTTAACTGTTAACTTATTAGCACCGGCTTTAATAGCAACATCACCGAGATCGACTTCGGCTAATTCGAGTTGCCACATGCCTGCTGGAGCTGGTAATACTTTTTCTGCTAAATCAACCGCAACATCATTAACTTTAATTTCAAAAGCTTCTGCTAAATTGAGATCTTCATATTGCCATGAAGAATTCATCTTTGGTGCACCAGTAATGGATAAAGCCATTGTCTTAGCGGCATCAGCGTTGAAATCAATGGCGAGTTCAGCTTCGGCTGGCCATGTAGTGATGTAACTTGTACCGCTATAAACGGAAGCAGCACCCCATTGTGGAAGTTCAGCGGACATTTCGCTGCCTTCTGGGATATAATCTTCAGCTTCTAAGATGATTTGTCCAGGAACTTCTGCTGGTCTAACTGTGACATCAACAACAGCGGTGAATAAGCCGTCTTTCTTAACTATTTTGAATGATGTTTTTTAATAAACTAATCTCACTTGCTCAGTAAATAAGAGACGATAATCGGAATTATTATGAACAAATTCAATTTCTAAGTTAGTATCGTTATCAACACTGTAACTTGCAATGTCAAAATATTGGCCAGATGTCGTTAAACCTAATTGGCCATATGTTTGACCGTTAGTGAGAAGAATTGATTGAGTAACACCATTAATCTTCACGGAATAAAGCGAACTATCAAAAACATGATTCTTATGGCTATCAGCGCCATTAGACATCTTCACATTGAATTGGAGTTTGACTTCACCCGCTTTTGCAGGAATGTCCCACTTAAATGTTGTTTTAACTTTATTAGTGCCACCAATCTTGCCATCACTACCAATTTCGCCATCAATGGATGAGTAATCAGTAAACTTAATAGCGATATATTTCTTACCACAATCACATAAGTAGGTAGTGACTTGTTTACCAGCTTTGTTCGTGACCGGGGTTTGTGCAACGTAGTTATGTGTCGTGTGTTCACCACCTTCACCACCACCTTGAGAACCACCACCAGAAGCGGTAGAAGCATCAAAGATATAAAGACCACCGATATTCATGGAATTTGATGTACCTGTAATCTTAATTGTGTGATTTCCAGCTGGAATATCAACTTCACCTAAGATAACTGGATAGTAGTTAAGTCTTGAACTACATTTACCCATTCTTGCATCTGAGTATGTTTGATCTTTCATGCTAATGGATGCGTTATCTAAAGAACAACCAATTGCATCAGCGATCTTTTTAGAAGTAGATGAATCACCATTACCTAAATAGGCAACGACTTGTCCCTTGTATGTTTTAGAGGCACTAAATGAATAACTAACTGATTGAGATGAACTATTTAAGGTGTAATAGTTGTCTGGATTATCTCTATCAGAAGTATCAGTTTTAAGACTTGTGCCTGATGCTGTTAATGATTTAGCAGGGGCAATAATTTGACCCGCGTCATTATCTTTTGCGGTTTGTCCTTCTGTCAAATTAGCGATGACGGTATCTAATGTAGTCTTAGAAACACCGATTGCTAGTAACATGTTATAGACTTTATTTTTGAATGTTTTACCGGACATGTTTTGGATATCGGAAATATAGTTTTGAATATTATCCGCACCCGCCTTTGTGCCGATATATCTCTTTTCACCAATCTTACCAAAGTTAGAGAATAAGTAATCTTGATATATTTCATTTAGGGAGACACCTAATAAACCAGATAATAAGATTGCGCATAAGCCTGTTCTATCAGTACCGATACGACAGTGGAAATAAACGGGGTAATTATTTGAATCACCTAATAAGTTAAAGAAGTTTTTAACTGATTCAGCATTTCTTGAGAAGTGATGAGAACCACCACTATAGTCCATCTTGAAATCCTTAACGGTTGTGCCACTTAACTTAAGGTTGTAGCTTGTACCATCAGCAACATTGACTTCAGTTTTAACTTTTAAGTGTTGAAGCATTTCTTTTTTGCCTTCTTCTGTAATTGTTGTGCTGTAGTCATATTTATAACCACTTGTTCTATAGACAAGACCTTGTTTCATCTTGCCACCATCTTCAAGAATTCTACCACCCATATCACGGCAGTTAGTCATACCACCAATAGTAAGATTTCTTGGATAAGTAGTATCAACGTCAAAGAATCTAACCGCTGTGGATTCTTTTTGTCCATCAGAGAAGTTAGCCACTAATTTATAGTAGTTTCGGCCTAAATATGGATTGTAATATGCTACTGACTTATTGGATGTCTTTATTTCATAGCCATCACTTAAGTCTTCTTTTTGACCACTTATAAAGCTGTAATTAGAAACTGTTTTGCCACTAGGAGCGCTATAGTTCCAGGAAAGATTAACTGGCAATGAATCTGAACGATGCTGGGAGCCATCTGGATATTGATTCTCAGGCATTTGATCATAATTACCTGAATAAGATAAATATGTCTTTTGGTCAGCGGTATGAATCTCTACTGGAGTATTAAACTCTGTGATATTAGAGAAATTGCCTTCACTAACAGGAGGTTCGCTAGTAGACGAACTACTTGATGATGGTTTGCTGCTAGAGCTAGAACTACTACTCTTACTAGAACTAGAAGAACTACTCTTGCTTGAGTTTGAGCTTGATGGTTTACTTGATTCACTAGATGCTGGTGCGCTTGACTCAGAATCACTTGAAGCAGGTATTGAAGTGCTTTCTATTGGACTGCTTGGTTGTTTACTTTCTTGACTGCTATTTGCCACAACAGTGCACGAAGAAAGAATCAAAGTTGATAAGAAAGCAAAGCTTAGAAACATTTTTCTTTTTTGCATAGATGTAACTCCTTGTTATTTATATTTTCAAATGTAACGCTAAGACATTCAATTCCTAGTTAGAAAAAGGCCCTCATGTGAGAGCCTTTAAATCTTTTATTAAAATTAAGCAGCGCGATCAGCGATGGTAATAGAACCAACGTTGAATGTACCACTCTTGGAGCTGATTTCAACTGTGTGTTCAGCAGCAGTGAAGTCATAATTGCCTAAAACATTGAACATGTAACCGATTCTATTATCTTGTTGAGTTGCACCAAAGCCAGCAGTCCATAAGTTCTTGGAGTTAGTAATTGTTTGTTCAACACCATCAATCTTCAAGGTAATGGAAGCTGATAATTTTGTGGATGTGTTTTGGTTAACAGAACCTGTGTAACCCATGTAAACGATAACGTCTTTTTTACCAGCGGTTGTGGTTGCTTTGAAGCTAACTTTTTTACCACTAGCCATAGCATAGTAGGTACCTGGTGCTTTGAAGTCTGAGTTTGTGGATTTAGCAACATCAGATGTTAATAAATCACCTTCACCAACTTTGAAGGAAGCTGGAATTTCAGCTTTAGCGCCTTCTGTCATGATATCGATAATCTTATCTAACTTTTCAGCGGAGACGCCCATCATACGAAGTGCAAGGTAGACTTGTTCTTGGAATGTTTCACCTGGTAAAGCTAATAATTCATCGAGATATTTAGCGATATCATCACCATTTGTGTCGTTTGGCTTGTGTGGATATCTTTGGTTATCAATTGGAGCAAAGTTTGAGAAACCATAATCTTGGACTGCTTCATTGAATGAAACACCAAGTAAACCATTAATCATAAAACCTGTAATACCAGTTCTATCTGTACCAATACGGCAGTGATAGAAGACAGGGTAGTTACTTTCATCGGCTAAAACGTCCATAACTTGTCTAATTCTCACGGAGTTTCTAGCTAAGTTAGAATATGGAACTGCACCATAAGCCATGAATGCATCTACGATTTTGTTACCACTTAATTTAATGTTGTTGCCTGTGTTATTAGAAACGTTGATTTCTGTTTTGAGTCTTAATTGATTCAACATGACGTCTTGTGCATCAGCGTCTGGAGCGCTGTTATAGTCAAAGTTATTGCCAGCACCACGGTAGATTAAGCCTTGTTTAACTTTACCACCAGCATATGTAGTTCTACCACCCATATCACGGAAGTTTGGCATATTACCAACGTATAAATTTCTTGGAGCTTGTTCTGTCACTTTAAAGGTTTTTACATCACTTGATTGTTTATCACCTGTTGTGAAGTTAGCAACGATTTTGAAATAGTTTGTGCCTAAGAAGGAGTTATAGAAACTAATTGTTGGTTCTTTAGTTCCTACAACAGTATATGGATCACTTAAATCCATGCTTTGAGAGAAGACTAATGTGTAGTTCTTGACTTCATAGCCTTCTGGAGCAGTGAATTCCCAGTTAAGTGTTGTCTTTTCTGGAGTGGAAACGTTCTTGTTACCCATCGCATCACAAGCATCTAAATCACTCTTTGTCATATCATAGTAATCTTTGGAAAGATTTAAATACTTGAGTTGATTAGCGGTGTGAATTTCTTGAGCGGTGTTGAGCTCTTCTTCGTTGAAATTAAATGTACCACCGGTGATTTCACCTGGGTCTTTGCTAGGTTGGATAATGCTACTATCACTATTTGCGCCACCACTACTTGGATTATTATTGTTACCGCTTTGGCAACCAGTCATGGTTAAAGCAAGGATAAGAAGCGAACCTAAAACATACTTTTTGTTCATAATATCTAATACCTCTGGGTAACATTCTATTACTTTTTGACAAATAATAAAAGTGACTATTTTTGTATAGTCATTATGACTTTTGGGTTAGTTTATAGTTCATTTAAGTTTGAAAAATAACAATCCGCGTCTTACAAGGCGCGGTTTTTCTCTCCTGTCTCCAAGACAGGTTACTGGCAGCAGCAATAATGCTGCTTTTTAGTTTGCCCAGTTGCCTTTGTCACCCTTACTTATCCGTAAACGGATCTTTGTA
>JAGAYY010000046.1 GCA_017940265.1 Bacilli bacterium
GACATCTTTTTACCTTCAACTGGAATGAATTTCACACCGATTTCGGTGATAATTTTTCTATTCCAATCATTTAATAAATACATATCAAAGAATTGACGAGTATATAAGCTGGTGTTGAGATTTTCAATTGGGGTAGATGCATATTCGCTTTGTGGAGCGAAATATTCTGTATCATCTCCAGCAACTTTGAAATAAATGCCATAATCTTTAACGTTTTTACCTGTAAAGCCGATTTCAATATCCACCATTGGAGCGTATCTAGTGTCAATACCTTCACAAATAGGAAGTAAGGTATCTAAGTGAGTTCTATAGAATTTGAAACTTGCTCCTGTTCCAATACTTTGTTCGGTAGAGAAATAGCCATACCCAGTTTGGTGATCACCGTGACCAATTTCAAAATTACCATTTGTAGAATACCAATTTTGTGATTGTTCATTGCCAACATCATTGAAATTGAATTCGGTAGTGTGAGTAGCTTCTAAACTGCCGTAGTCTAAGATATTTGAAACACTATGAACCCAGGATGGGAATGGCCAACCTTGAGGGACACAATAACCTGTTAAGTCATAAGAGGCTTTTGAGAAAGCTGGTTCAAAGGCCATAGGAGTGTTATAAATCATTCCTTGGCCATCTTGAGTGGCAATAATTAAATAATTAGCAATTTTTGCAATTTTATCTTCGCGATAAACTTGTTTAACGGCGTTTTGGAAAGTAACTGCCATTGCTTCCCAGTTTTTAGCAAATCCAGTTCCGTTAGTAACAGCGAATTCGCCACAAGATTCACTATCATAACGCATATTACGATGAGTGAAGTCGTTTAAGAAAGTCGTCATATTGGAATCACTCGCGTTGTAGTGAAGATTAATTCCATCATATGTGATTTCATCTTTATCAATTGGGTTTTCTTTATTACAGCAAGTTAAAGGAAGAATTGAAAGACAAAGTAATAAAGCAATTTTAATATTATTTTTCATCTATTTTCCCCTTCCTTTTCTTTGAAAAAATGATGATTGATGTCACTATTCCACCCGTTAAGAGGACTCCTCCAGAAATGGAGATAATAAGAATTAAGTTAGTGCTTAAACCCTTATTAGGGGTAGAAGATGTATAAGTAAGAATAACGTTTAAGTTATGATTTCCACCGATGATACATTGATAAATGTGATCTCCTTTATCGGTGGTAGCTTCTAAGTTATATCCTTCTTGTTCATATTTAGTTAAATAGATGCGTTCTCCATAGACTAAAGAGACGTCATCAAACTCTAATCCATCGATACCAACAACTGTAAATGTCACTAAGCATTTAACAACACTCCAATTAAGGTTCCATTCTTCGTATAAACGGAATGTTCCATGGTCATCTTTTGAATCTGGGATTGGTCCAGTTAAACCATACTCATCATTAATAATCATGGTCTTTTCTTCGATTAATCGATAACCGATATCTCCGTTTTCAAATGATGGGATTTGGGTATTGGCGTTAATAACGATGGAATACATATGCGCACAGTCGTATAAGTAACCATTTTCATCTTTGGTGTTATATATAGAGACACCAATCATATTGGTTTCACCGAATTGACGAAGCGTTATACCGCTTCCATCTTTATTAAAGATGCTACGTAATGTAATTGGTTCTCCATTTTTAGTTTGATAAATCAAAATGTTATCTAAGAAGTTGATTTTATCAATCCAAGAATTAACGAGTAAGTTGGTTTGGAAAATGCTGTCGTTAAAGAGAAACATA
>JAGAYY010000047.1 GCA_017940265.1 Bacilli bacterium
AGTTGGTTATACAGAAGATATTTATAAAGCTCTTGATATTCAAGATGGATTACAAACTCTTTATACATCCGGTACAGTTTTCCACTGCTTCTTAGGTCAAAAATTACCAAGCTGGAAATCATGTATGAACCTTGTTAGAAAGATTGCTGAAAACTATCACATTCCTTATTACACAATGTCTCCTACATACTCTGTATGTAAAGACCATGGTTATATCACCGGTGAACAATATGTCTGTCCAAAATGTGGTAAGAGAACTGAAGTCTATAGCCGTATTACTGGTTACTATAGACCAGTTCAAAACTGGAATGATGGTAAGACAGAGGAATTCCAACACCGTAAAGTTTACGAGCCTTCAAAATCTAAACTCACACACAAAATCACTGACGTTTTAGGTAGTCAAGAGGAATGTGAAGAAGAAAAAGTCGCGACAAACGAAATCTTACTCTTCGCCACAAAGACATGCCCAAACTGCAAGATGGCTAAGATGCTTTTAGATAAAGCTGGTATCAAATATAACGTTGTTGACGCTGAAGAAAACGTTGAACAAACAAAAGCCTTTGGCGTTAGAAAAGCTCCAACATTAATTGTTCCAAAGGCAGATGGTTCAAACGATGTCTTTGAAAACGCTTCTAACATTAAAGGTTACATCGAGAGTTTAAACTAATATGATTGATGTCATTATTGTTGGCGGTGGTCCCGCAGGAATGAGTGTCGCCCTCAATTTGTTGAGGGCTGGACGCTCAGTCATGATCCTTGAAAAAGAAAACTTTGGTGGCCAAATTGCTAATTCACCAAGAGTGGAAAATATTCCCGGAACTAAAGAAATTTCTGGCTTAGATTTCGCTGGCAACCTCTTTGAACAAATATTAGATTTAGGCGCTAAATTTGAGCTTGAAGAAGTGCAAAGAATTTTAAAGGTTGAAGACGTATTTCAAGTCACCACTAATTACCATACATACGAAGCAAAAGCTGTTGTCTTAGCTAATGGTGTTAAACATCGTGAAATGAACCTTCCTAACGAAGAAGAATTCATTGGTAAAGGTATCTCATTCTGCGCTGTTTGTGATGGGGCATTCTATAAAGATAAAGATGTTTATTTAATCGGGGATGCTAACACTGCATTACAATATGCCTTAATGCTTGCTCAAACATGTTCTAACGTCTATATGTTTACATTATTTGATCGTTTCTTTGCTGATCAAATTCTCATCGATAGACTTAGACAAAAAGATAATATCCATATTACTCACAATATGAATCTTGTCGCTTATTTAGGACAAAATGAATTAGCGGGTTTACGTTTTGAAAACACAATGGACCACACTGTTCATGAATATCCAACAAACAATGTTTTCGTCGCTATCGGTCAAGTTTCACAAAACGATTTATTCAAATCTTTAGTGGAAACTGATGAACACGGCTTCATTATAACAAATGAAAAGATGGAAACATCTCTTCCTGGTTTATTCGCCGTAGGCGACACCAGAAAAAAAGACGTTCGTCAAGTGGCTTCAGCGATTGGCGATGCCTCTATTGCTAGCGTCTTTATTGATAAATATTTAATGATTAATAATCGTTAATAACCACGTAGATTAACTTCAGGAATTTCTGAAGACAAATAATCTCTTAATTTACTGGCTTCCACTTCGTCAACATCGTGGAGGCCTTTTTTAATGCATCCTTCACGGTCCACAAACTTTTGCAAATATAATCTTTTAGCGCCTTTAATCAGATTTAAGAATTCCTGATAGTCCATCTTTTCATGGAATTCTTTCACTAATGTTGTTCTAAATTCATAATCAGGGGCTTTCTTCATAATAATAGAAATGCTCTTTTTAATGTTTTCAATATTGATGCATTTTAAGCCCACTGTTTCGGCATATAAGCTTGGACAGTTTTTAATGTCCATTGCAACATAATCAACAAGCCCTTCATCAAGTAGATTATTAACGATTTCTGGGTTAGTGCCATTAGTGTCTAGTTTAATTAAAAAACCAAGGTCACGAACCGCTTTTATCTTAACCTTCAAATCAGGCTCCATCGTTGGTTCACCACCAGTGAAAACAACAGCGTCAATAAGCCCTCTTCTGGTCTTTAAAAAATCTAATATTTCATTAAAGTCAATTTCA
>JAGAYY010000005.1 GCA_017940265.1 Bacilli bacterium
AGGAATTTAGGTTTATAAACTTTATTCGATACCTTAATACTTTCCATGCGGTCTCTTGTTTGAGCGCTTAAAAAGCCAGATAACATTAAGAAGTTCATTTTTCTTCTTTCTTCTTCATCGAAAGATTGATAGTTTTCGTTTAAGTGATAAGACACACCTAAAGAATCGAATTTTTCAATGAAGAGGAATGTTTCATAGCATTTTCGATATTTTGGATTTTTTCTTAAGATATTGGTCTGGATGATTGGCTTACGAACATCGCGTTCGTTTTTCATCATCTTCATAAATGGAGAGGTGTAATAGAATTGGACGTATTCTCTCATTGATTTAATACGTTCAATATATTCTTTAGCCTCAACCGTACTCTTATCTTTTTCTTCTCTTCTAATTGTCACTTTAGTTTCGATTTCAACTTCTTGACCATCAACAATAGATTTATTCTTGATCATCAAGACATCTTCTTTAGTTAAATTAAGATTACTATGAATAAATTCATAGCGTTTCTCAATGAAGAGGACTAATCGACGAACGAAAGTCGCGATAAATCTATTCTCATAAGTATGGAAATCTTGAACATTAGAGTGAGATAAAATCTTTGATGGAATGACATTGCCATTTTCATCAATTTCTTTGACATATTGAGAGTGTGACGCTAAATGTTGGACGGACTTGCCATCAATCTTTTTAGCGAGTTCAATTGGAGTGATGTTACTATCAATAGCGGTCACTTCACTTGGGTTATTAATAATATCTCCTAAATCAAATAGGCAATCTTCAATAACGGTAATCCATCTTGGGTCAAATCGAGATGAACCTTTTTTAGACAATCTCAAATAAGAATTCCTTCCATTAAGTAAGGAATCGTAAATCGCTTCAACATTTTTATCTTTGTTGAAGGAATTCATCTTATCGATGTATTTGCGAAAAAGTCTTTTACCACTTGTTGCCATAAATGATTTTAATAATTAACTAAGTTAATTAATCTTTAAGCATTGCTGAGATTTTTGCTTGCGCTAATTTGAATTGGTTCTTGCCGTAAAGCTTGTCTAAGAATGCTTGTAATTCTTTTAATTCATCTTTTAAGAAAGCGATATTTAAGGATTCGAATTTCTTTAAGATTTTGTTTGTGAAAATAAAGTCAAATGCTTCAGTTTCGCTTCCACCACAGCCAACGTAAACTGGAACAAATGTTTCGAGTTGTTTCAAAATACGGTTACCAAATGCGAGTTTAAATTTCTTAATGACAAAATCATCAAGTTGATCAAACTTACGAAGCATACTTTCTGAAATTTGATTTTGTTTGATTGCTTCTTTATATAAAGAATCTAATTGTGAATAAGGAATGGTGATTGGTTCTTGTTCGGTGCAATCAAATGGTCTTCCTTTATCATCAAAGAAGATGGAGATAGCACGGTCATAAACCTTATCAGAAATTGTATAAGTACTATCATCGTTATTGGCAGTGCCAAAGAAGATGAGATTTTGAGGAATAACGAGTTTACCTTCAGTTAAGTGAATTGGATCACCCTTAACAGTGTCAGGAATTAAATCGATAATCCATTTATCTTTTTCAGTCATTTCCATGACGGATAAGAATTCAGCGAAGTAATATTCAATTCTCGCTAAGTTCATTTCATCTAAGCAGATGACATTTAAATCTTTACGATATGTTGTAACGTATAAAGCTTTTAAGAATTCGGATTCGTTGAATTTCTTAGTAAATTCATTGTAGTAGCCTAATAATTCTGAACGGTCTTTCCATGATGGTTGGACTGGAATAATAGAAGTATCAAAGGAGAAGAATTTTCCTAAAGCGTTTGCTAAGGAAGTTTTACCTGTACCAGAGATACCTTCGAGAATGATGAGTTTACTAGTTGCAATACCAGCGAATAATTCTCTAATTTGATCAATTGTGTAATATAAGTGAAGCTTGCTAGCAGCGAAGTTTCTCATAGAATTACATAATTCTTCAAGAGATAAGCCTTCTTTATTTAAGATTTGAGTGTTCTTATCTTTATAGGCATGATCGACAGAAATAAGTTTTGGGAAGCGAGATTGAACTTCTTCAATAACTTCAGCAGCTTCGCTTCCTTCTTGAGGTTTAATACCCATATAAGCAGTTTTAAGATTTAAAATCTTATCTCTTTCTTGAATTGCGGCATATAATTCATAGTTAAGTCTTTCAACTTGACGACGGAGTTCATCTTTATCAAGTTCTCTTTTAACAAAGCGAACATATTTTCTAAGTAGAATAAATAGACCAAAACCAATTGCGCCGATTAACGCAACAAAGAAAATGAAGAAGAGGACGTAGAAAAACCATCCAAGGAATCCAAAGTCATTAACATGCGATTGGAAAATCGAATTGTATAACTCAAAATTACCAGGAACGTTTTCCCATGGTGACACCCACCACTTGTAGAAGAATACTCCAAGGTCTTCAAAGAACTTGACAAGCATCTCACGTAAATATTCGAAATAAGCTTCCATATATTTTTTCTCCTATCTTCTAAATCATTGCATGGTCTACTGTGAATGATATAGCAGCGTCGAATGTCGCTCCCATCGTGTAATTAACACTTTCAAGGTCCCATCCTTCAATATAAATTGAGAGAATGATTTCTTGAGGTTTATGTGCGTACACTGGAATGACAAACGGTTTGAATAAGTCTTCTCTTTCAAATTGGTCTAATGTATATGCCTTTTCTTTTTCAAATGTTAGACCGTTTGCAAGCGAAGCCTCGTAATTAAATGTTTTAACATTAGCTTTATGTTTAGCGTTGAAGGCATTTCCTTCAATAGTTGGATCGGTGTATGAAGAGTCATGATCAACTTCATCATCGTAAACGATTAAGCTTCTATCGTTTATTTCTCCATAGACTCTTTCATAGAGATTTCCAAGATCGTTCCTATAAAAATCGTAATATCTATCAACGTCAACATCAAGTAATCCTCCAAATTGGACTTCATTTTCGTCTCTATTTGGGTCAATTATCGCATATTGATAATTGTCTTCATCTGGAACTAGCACAGAAAAACGCATTGCTTTAGGGAGTTTGTTGAGTCTTTCTTTGAGCTCATCCACGGTGAGATTCTTTAAAGGTTCATCTTTTTCATCTTTGCTCGCTTGTATCTCATTATAAAGTGTGCCCGCGTACGCGTTATTAAAAAGAGAATCTGGTTCAATATAAGTAGCCTTCTCTCCGGTTGCTATATTTCCTGGATCAATTGTCACGTTAACATTTTGATCAGAGAATAAGTAAAGCTTTTTAGAGAGATATCCTGATGTGTGCGGTCTAAGAGGAGGAATATATTCAGTTGCTGAAAAACGTTCGTTTTCAACGTAAAATTTTGGAAATTCACTCTTTTCATTCATCCAAGTTGATGAATACGCACTTGTGACAGGCTCAAAAAGCTTGCCATCAGTGAAGTCATATTGAATCTCAGTCCCAGCGGTTTCAATATCGCTGGATTCGGATATAAATAGCCCTGCTTCTCCAATAATTGATACATTAAATGTATCCACATACAAATTCGCGCTACTAGCGTACCACGCAATGGAGAAACCTAGACCAACAGAACTTAAAGCAACAAGACCTACATAGAAAGTAAGAATTAGTTTTTTGCTTTTCATTTTAGTGATTAGTTCCGATTTTGTTTACTTCAAATGTTAATCCAAGGTTGAATTCATGACCAATTGCAGAATCGATAATCGCATGGTCCCATCCTTCAAGCCAAATAGTTAATTTAGAATAACCAATTTTGCATGCACTATCAGTGTATGCGATAGGTTTACCACCAGTATAATCACCACTTGCGGCAATTTCTGGTTTAACAGAATTCATACCGTAATAATCAGCGTATTTGAATCCTGCTTTAAAAGCATCCCAGTTAGAAATTGATTTACATTCTTTATTGTGTTTAGCGGTAAAAGTTGTTGCTCTACCACTAGTATCATGAGTGTCATTTACATCGTAAATGGCGTCTTCATCAAATCCAGCATCATCTTCATAAGAATTTGTAGAGAAAGTAGGTGTCACATCACCATATTCTCCATAAATTAATTCATGATCAGCATCGTAATCATATGTATCATTTCCATCCAAATTTAGCATTCCAGCGACGGTCGTTGCTCCGTCATTATTTGAAGATGGGTTGATAATAAATGAATCGTGTTTGATGACATCATGTTCATCTTTTCCGTGATTGTTATATACGTGAATTCTAATCGCTTGATCAACATTAGTTGCGTCACTTTCAGTTAAAGCATCTGATAACCAGACTTCCTTATTATCTAATGGAACGTCTTCATTACTTAAAACTTTAAATGCGAATGGAATCTGGATATATCCTCTTTTTTCTGCTACTCCAGTTGGATTAAGATTTCCCACTTTTGGAGCTTCATATAAAGAGATATCACTTGTGACTGTCTTTAATCTGGATTTAGAAGAAACAGGGGAGAGTTCTGTAGTTGCGAAAGTATGTGTCCCTGCTAGATAGTGATTAATCGCATCGCTTGGTAAGCTAGATGATCTATTCCATACAATGGAATTTCCATCACATAAGTCTGCACCATGACTATCTTGATATTCTCTAACAAGATTGTAGTTAAGTAAGTCGTCATCACTGAAAATATTGTCATTATCAATAATGCCAATTTGTAAATGTAAACTACTACGCACGGATGTACCAGTAAAAGAAACGGTTACACGTGTGCTATTGACATACCACGCGAGTGTACCAGTAACTGCGCCGAATATTCCAACTGTAACGCATGAAGACATCACAGCTAAAGCGATATTTACTTTTCTACTAGCTTTCATACTTTCCTCCTCTCCCCTAAATTTTTAAAGACATAAATAATTATTTATTGATTATGCATCAAATTGTGTATCGACATCGAATGTCAATCCAGCATGAATGGTCTTACCAATTGTTTTATTGCTCCACATTGCTTTAACATCGGTATTTGGTGATGTATATGGGTTTAATTGTGCCCAACCTTCAAGCCAAAGTGTCACTGTTACATTTAATGTACCAGAAGCATTGGTTTTACCAATTGCGGTTGTTGTGCCTTCAACATCAGAGATACCCATGCATTTTTGTTGAGAGTTCTCAACACCATACATAATTAGATCGTTATGATGTGGATCTTTTTCATATCCACCAACTTTGTCAGCAACACCATCACCATCGATATCGAGATGTCCGTAAGTGTCTAATGTTGTAGCGGCTGAACCGATAAGGAAATATTTATCAGTTGTACCATCATTTGTGTGAATATGCATTCTTAATGCACTAGTTAAATCTCCTGCAGTTGTATCAGCATCTTCAAGCATAATATCAGATAAGTAGATATTGATATCTTGAAGTGGTTCAACTTGTTCGGTAGATGCATTATATTGTTGTGCTCTTAAAGTAACAGAGTATTGAATATAATCAACTGCGGAAGTTGCATCTGCCCAGTTCTCTGGGTTGCCTTTTCCGACACTTGGATTACGTTTTGCTGTTGCTGGAAGAGCAACATTATTTTCAATGCCACCGAATGTACACGGATAAAGAACTGTGTTTGATCTACCAGATGTTAATGTGGCGGTATATAAGTCTCTAGTGTAAGTAGAGTCTTCTGCTCCTGCCATTTTGATTTGGAGAACACCGGTTTTGCCTCCGGAACTTCCAATGATAGATGTTGTCGCCCTTGTAGAATATTGATACCAAGCAACGGTACCAGTAATACTACCGACGATACCAAGACCTAATGCTGTAGATAAAGTTGCAACGACTAATTTCTTATTAAATTTCATAAGCGTTAATTTCAACTCCTAATTTTATTGTTGCACCTACTGGTGCAGTCTCGGGGTCTGACCTGAATCCTTCAAGCCAGGTTACTATTGTGTACCTTCTCATTTCACCTGCGTCAATTTGCGGTACCATGAAGCTAGTAATAACTGTTTGAGATTGGAATATCTCGGCATATCCTGGGAAATCATACCCGGCCATAGGCGCCTGTTCCTCATTAATAGATATAGGAGGGCGATAGTCTGGATTGCCATCAACAATTCTTGGTTGACTGAGTCTTTTTCCATAGACTGTGTGATTGTGCTCATTACTTGCTGTGTTTTGATAGATCATCACTCTAAGAGTGTCATCTAACGTTCTTCCATCACTTGCTGGCTTTGATTCCACTAAATTAAGTGTGAATTTGTAGCTTGCAACTGTGTTTCCGACGTTTTTCACATAGAAGGTGTACTTAAGGAAGTTAAGTGATTCCACTGTCACTCCATCAAGTTTGTAATTAGCACCCAAGTCTAGTGAAGATTCTTCACTGTCAATTGCTTCATGTGTGAACTTTTCAATCGAGTGATAAGTATATTCACCAAAACTGGCGATACTGTTAACTCTTAAGAAAGCAGTTGGATTCGCAAATGTACTTTTTTCAGAAAGCGCTAGCTTAACATTACCAGTATCAAGCGATACAGTGAATGTACCAACGAAACGGCCTAAAAAGGCAATAATTGACAATGTCGAAACGACAACGGTAGAAATTCCACCGATAATTACTGCTCTTTTTCTTCTTTTTCGTCTTCTAACGTATTCTAATTCGTACATAATGTGAGGTGTGCCCCAGAAGGTGGAGGCGAATTAATGTCCCAACGAAGATATAAAAATGCCAGTTGCCTATCATCCAATACATTGGCGAGATTTACATCTCCTAAGGCAACTGGCTATCTTAATCCTTCTTAATTAATTAAGACCCTGTAGTTTTGTGGCACTACATCACTGTAGTTGTACTTTTAACTCACATATAAAATACCATTTCAAATGAAAAGTAGCAAGTTCTATTTTATTTTGTAATAAAAAATCCCCGAATGAATCGAGGATCTTTATATTTAGATTATACTATTAACCAATGTTTGAAACAGCTGTAGAAGGATCTACTGATGCGAGTTCTGTAACAAAGCTAAGGCTGAGTGTGTAATCTGCAGATAATGTCTTGTAATTATCAACGTAACATTTTGTGTCTTCACCTTCGAGCCAGAGACGGACAACGACCTTAAAGACTTTATTTGTTTCTCCATCGGCTGCTGCTTCATAGATAACTGCTTGGCTGTTGAAATTAATAACATCACCATATGTTGGTTCAAATCCATCACCGCGAGCTGTTGCGCTGACACCACTAACTGC
>JAGAYY010000048.1 GCA_017940265.1 Bacilli bacterium
GATTGTGAAGATGTTTTGAATGACGCTTTTATTAAGGCCATGGAACATCGTACTGACTTAAAAGATCCATCGAAAATTAAGTCTTTCTTAACAACTATTTCAAGAAACACCGCTTTGGACTTTTTAAGAAAGAAAAAAGAAACCGCGAATAGCGATTTAATCGATGAGATGTATGGGGAAACAGACAGTTATAATGTCATGCTCAATTTATTAGAACCTCTACTTACCAACAAAGAGACGATTGTTACTTATTACAAGGCAGTTTTCCAATATACCTGGCCAGAAATAGTGGAACTAACAGGTATTGCGGAGTCTACAGCGAGAAAAATCTACGCTGAAGCTCTAGAGAAACTGAGAAAGGAGCTACGATGAACGATATCGAAAAGAAGCTTCGCAAAAGGGGGATGGCGAAGCTCGATAAATTTGCAAAGAATCCGTACAAGGTTAAGAAAAAATCTTGGTTCGAACGTATTCCTCTATGGCCAAAGGTCGTTATTCCAACCGCTGTTTTAACTACAGCTCTCTTTGCAGTGGTCGTTAGCTCATTCTCAATTGATATGTTCTCTCCAAAAGGTAGACAAACAGATACAAGTCAAAGCCCAGTAGCATCGTCTAATCCAGGTTCCGCTCAAGGAAGTAAGAGCCCAGCAACAAGTAGTTATGCACCTGCTCAACCAAGTCAGGTGACTCCAGGAGAAAAAGGTGAAACAGGTTGGAAAGGTTTACCAGTTTATAAAAAATTCCCAGCCTTCACTTATCAAGGCGTTAATTATGAAACCGTAAATGGTGATAATTATGTTAGTGAACAATCTATCAATTACAAACTTGATGTTATCGTTTTAACCGCAAAAGATGATATTGGCGTTGACCGTTCTATCGACGCTGGTATATTCACACTTATGTATGCCCCATACGAAGAATTAGTGGCTTTAAGATTTACAAACGATAACTACTATTATCTCTACGGTAGACAATAGATTTATTTATATAACATAAATATGCTATAATAACCTTTGTGAAAAGGGACATATAGCATTATGGAAAAACAATACAAAATCGTCATTGATGCTTTAGGAAGCGATAAAGGACCAGAAACGATTATTTTAGGCGTTTCTATGGCTTTAAAAGAATTTCCTAACTTATCAATCACTTTAGTGGGCCCAGAAGGCTTAATTAATGAAAAAATCAAAGAACTTGGCATCGATCAATCACGTTTAAAGATTATTCCTGCTGAAGAAACAATTACAAACTATGAAAACCCATATACTGGCATCATGAATAAGCCACAAGCTTCATTAGTCCAAGCGATGAAAGAAGCCGGTAAAGATGATGAAGACTACGCTGGCATGATTACCGCTGGTAGTAGTGGCGCCATTCTCATGGGTTCTTTTAGATTCTTAGCGGATGAAAATAAGACTAGACCATGTATGGCCGCTATCTTACCAAATGGTAAGGGCAGTTATACCGCTTTAGTGGATACAGGTGCAACCATTGACTGTTCATCTGGTCAATTACATTCTTTTGCGAAGTTAGGTAGCGACTTAATGAGAAGAATGTATCAAATTGAAAAACCTCGTGTTGGTTTATTATCTAATGGTGCGGAACCAACAAAAGGTAACCACTTAGTTAAAGAAACATTCCCAATTTTACAAGAAGATAAGGAAATCAATTTCGTTGGTAACATTGAAGGCAACAATACATTAACTGGTGATGTTGATGTCATCGTTTGTGATGGTTTTGCTGGTAACCAAGTTTTAAAGAATGTTGAAGGTATGGCTAAACGTATCATCACTGATATCGTTGTTCTTTCTAAAAAGAGAAATAGACCAGAATTCATGGAAGTCGCTCAATATTTAATGAAATCATATGATATTTCCGCTTTAGGTGGTGGTATTGTCTTAGGTACAAGAAAACTCGTTATTAAAGCGCGTGGTAACTCAGATGAAAGAGCGATTGTTAATCTTTCTAGAATGATTATTAACCACGCTAGTGGTGAAGCAGTCTTAACTAAAAAAGAAAGAGAAGACGCTCTCCGTTGATAGAAAACGGATAAGTTGATATAATATCAAAGTTCAAAAGGGAATTAA
>JAGAYY010000049.1 GCA_017940265.1 Bacilli bacterium
ACATAAAGATCCATTCTTCCGTGTCGTCGCCGCTGACAGTCACTTCGCTCGTGATGGTCGTATCATTGAACAAATTGGTTACTATGATCCAGCCAAAGGTATTGAAAATGCCGTCATCGATGAAGAATTAGCATTAAAATGGTTAAACGCCGGTGCTGTTCCATCAGAAACAGTTAAAGCTATGTTCAACCGTAAGGGTTTAAACGCCAAATACGTTGCAAATAAGAAAAACGCGAAATAAGGAGCTTAACGATGGATTACGAGAAAATTGTTAAAACAATTATTGATCCAATCATTGAAGATCCAAGTTCAGTTCTTCTTAGAGTGAACGAAGAAGAAAAAGACGTCTTAATTATCATTGCCGCGGAAAAAGACGATACCGCTAGACTCATTGGCCGTAAAGGTTTAATCGCTAACGCTATCAGAGAAGTCGTTTCCATCGCTGGCAAAAGTGAAGAAAAGCACGTCCATCTCAAGTTCGAATCCTTTGATGATGAAAGAAAAGAGGATTAATCCTCTTTTTTGTTAATAATATGAAAGACGAATGCTTATTACTTGGTTATATTACCGATGCCTTCTCCTTAGATGGTACTTTTAAGGTTTTAAGCAAAACTGATTTTGCTGAAACTCGTTATCAAAAAGGTAAGGAAGTATTTTTGTGTTCGCCTAATACCAAGGAACGTATTGTTGTGACTGTGGAAGCATATCGTGGAAGCGGTATGTTCGACTTTGTTAAAGTTCAAAGTGTCAATTCTAAGGAAGAAGCTTTAGCGTATAAAGGCTATGAAATCAGAGCCGAAAAAGACTACGATTCTTTAGAAAAAGATGAATACTACTTTGTGGACCTTGTAGGTTGCGAAGTTTTAGACGATAAAGGCCAAGAATTAGGCGAAGTTAGTCAAGTTGAAGAGTTCCCTGCTCAACTCACTTTAAGAGTAAAAAGAAAAGGAAAAGAAGATTTCTTTGTGCCTTTCATTAAAGCTTTTATTAGAAGAGTTGATATTAACAAAAAGGAAATCGAGATTAACGTTATTGGAGGCATGTTATGAAAATAAGTATTCTTACATTGTTCCCAGAATTCTTTGATGGTTTTTTAACCAACTCCATTATCAAACGCGCAATCGCGAAAGAAAAAGTTCAAATCGAAGTTATTAATATTAGAGATTTTACCGCTGATAAATATGGCCGCGTCGATAGCGCGCCTGTCGGCGGAGGTGCTGGTTTGATCATGAAGTGTCAACCAGTCATTGATTGCTTAAAATCAGTCAAAAAAGAGAATAGTCACGTCATTCTTCTTTCTGCAAGAGGAAAGACGTATACACAAGCCCGTGCTCACTATTTTGCTAAAAACTATGAACACCTTATCCTTATTTGTGGCCATTATGAAGGTACAGATGAACGCATCAATAAATACGTCGATGAATTAGTATCTATTGGTGATTATATTCTCACTGGTGGAGAAATCGGCGCTCAAATTATTAGTGATTCCGTTATCCGTTTACTCGATGGCGTTATTGCTTCTGAATCTATCGTTGATGAATCATTTGAAAACGGATTATTAGAATATCCTCAATACAGTGAACCATTTGAATATGATGGTCAGTATATTCCAGATATCTTATATTCAGGCAATCATGGTGCGATTGAGAAATGGCGTAAAAAGCAATCCTTAAAGCTCACAAAAGAGTATCGCCCAGATCTACTAAAGGACTATCCATTAAGTAAGCAAGAAAAGAAATTAATGGATGAACTAAATAGCGATGAAACTCCTAAATGGGAAAAGGACGCCATTGAAAAAGGTAAAAAGTTTATAAAAGAAAAGTGAGGTTAATTATTTCCTCACTCTTTTTTACATTCCTGGGAAGCCCATACCACCCATGCCACCCATGCCACCTAAGCCGCCTGGAGGCATCTTTCCGGTCTTACGGTATTGCTCCATTTTCTTCATCATTTCTTTCATTTGCTCGTATTTCTTTAAGACCTTATTTACATCTTGCATGGTCTTACCAGAGCCATTAGCGACTCTTTGTTTACGAGAATATTTAAATAGTTCGGGATGTTTTCTTTCTTCTTTGGTCATGGAGTTAATGATAATTTCAAAATTACGCATTTCTCTTTCGGCCATTTCTTGTTGTTCAGGCGTGATTTTTGGCATACCTGGAATAAGTTTGAGAAGACCACCTAATGAACCAAGTTTGTTAACTTGTTTCATTTGAGCGAGCATATCGTTTAAATCAAATGAACCAGACATCATCTTGTTCATTGAATGTTTGACTTCTTTTTCGTCTAATTCTTGTTGGGCTTTTTCCACAAGAGTCATGACATCGCCCATACCTAAGATACGGTCCGCCATACGGTCAGGATGGAAGATATCTAAATCTGTGACTTTTTCACCAACACCAGTGAACTTAATTGGAACACCAGTCATATGTCTAATAGACAAAGCGGCACCACCACGGGCATCGCCATCTAACTTGGACATAATGCAACCTGTTAATGATATTTTATCATTAAAGGCATTAGCAACATTCACTGCATCTTGACCAGCAGCAGCGTCCACTAAGAGGAGAATTTCTTGTGGTTCAACATCACGTTTGATGTTATTTAATTCATCCATTAAAGCTTCATCGATTTGGAGTCGGCCAGCGGTATCGATGATTAAAACATGATAGTCTTCATCATAAGCTTTTTTCTTAGCCGCTTTAGCGATATCAACTGGGTTCACTTTTGTACCCATATTGACGATATCAACGCCTACTGATTTAGCGAGTTGATCTAATTGGTCAATAGCCGCAGGACGATAAACGTCACAAGCTGCCATTAAGACTTTCTTTTTAAGTTTGTTCTTTAATAAGTAGGCAAGTTTACCAGCGGTTGTGGTTTTACCACTACCTTGTAAACCAACGAGCATAATAATTGTTGGTCGACCAGTTTGATACTTAATTTCAGCATCATCACTGCCTAATAATTCAATTAATTCCTCATGCACGATTTTAACGAGCATTTGGCTTGGATTAAGTCTACTTAATACATCTTGACCTAAAGCCTTTTCTTTGACGTTATTTGTGAATTCTTTAACGACTTTATAATTAACGTCAGCTTCTAAAAGAGCGACACGGATTTCTTTGAGCATTTCCTCCATGTTGCTTTCAGTTAAACGAGCTTGACCACGAATCTTTTTAAATATGCCAGAAAGGCGTTCAGTTAATGATTCAAATGCCATAACTATAAATAATCCTTTCTATTTCTTCTAATGCCTGTATCTTTTCATTTCCCTCTAAATCTTTGGCCTTGGCCACGAGTTCGAGGATTTTATTATTCTTTTCAAGAACTTTGAGTTCTTTTTCATAATCATCTAATTTCTTAAGCGCTTTTTTAATAGCATCCTCAACGGCGCTTCTACTAACTTCATGAGCTTCCGCGATTTCACTTAGTGATAAATCATAAGAGAAATATGCATCAGCGAAGCTATATTGAGTTTTACTCAATAAACTACCATAGATATGTAGGAGCGTATTATAACGAATAGTCTTCTTAATCTTATCCATTAATTATTCTCCACACATAAACCATAGAGGTATTTATCTAAATCAAATTCCTCTAAATCATCCATCTTTTCACCAAGACCGATGAATCTAACAGGAACGCCTAATTCGTCTCTAATCGCAAGGATAATGCCACCTTTAGAGGTGCCGTCCATCTTAGTGATCACAATACCAGTTAAATCAGTCACTTCTTTAAAGGCTTTGGCTTGCACTACACCGTTTTGACCAGTTGTAGCATCAATGATTAAGAATGTTTCATGTGGTGCTTCTGGAATCTCTTTGCTCATGACACGTTTAATCTTGCCAAGCTCAAGCATGAGATTGTTTTTGGTTTGTAATCTACCAGCGGTATCAACAATGACTAAATCGATATTATCTTCTTTAGCTTTTTTAACACCATCGTAGGCGACAGAAGCAGGATCACTTTCTGGTTTACCAGTGACGATATTAATCTTAAGGCGTTCCGCCCAAGTGGTTAATTGTTCAACCGCACCCGCGCGGAATGTATCCGCGGCTACGAGAAGAACTTTCTTACCTTGATTAAGGTAACGATACGCTAGTTTAGCGATTGTTGTGGTTTTACCCACACCATTAACACCAACCACTAATAAAACAGTTGGACCGTCTTTTCTAAAGACGACATCGTTTTGAATGTCACCTTTTTCAGCGTAGCCCACGAACATTTTATCAACTAAGATTTCATTGATTTGCTTTGGATCAGTGATGTGCTCTTTTTTACTTTGATTAAGGACTTCTTCGATGACACTTAAGGTAAAGGAAATACCAGCGTCACTTTCGATTAAGATTTGTTCTAATTCATCAAAGTAATCTTGGTTAACGGTTTTATAGCGTTCAGATAAGTTATTAAGTTTAGAAGAAAAGTTCTTACGCGACTTGCTTAAGCCTTCTTGATATTTATCAACTTTCTTATCTTTTTTCGCAAATTTTTCTTTTAGAAAAGCAATTAGACCCATTAGAGGACACTCCTTTTACTAAGCGCATCTTTAGCCGCCATTTCTTCGGCTTTCTTTTTGCTCTTACCTGTGCCAGTTCCTAAAACGATGTCGTTATATCTAACTTGCACAGTGAAGGTGCGGTCATGCGCTGGACCACTTTGTGAAATTGTGACGTATTGTACAGCGTCACGATGTTCCGCTTGAATCTCTTCTTGTAGCTTTGTTTTATAGTCTGTGAGATTATCAGCGTCATATGTCTTAATATCTTTTAATAAGATATATTTAATAAATCGATAAGCTGCTTTTAAGCCAGCATCTAAATAGATTGCACCAATAAGACTTTCAAAAACATTTTCTAAAATCTTATCGCTTTCTTTGACTTGACTAGCGGAAATACTATGACCAATTCTAACGTATTGATCTAAGGAGATTTTACGAGCATAAGCCGCTAATGGTTTAGTGGAAACCAAAACACTTCTTAACTTTGTTAAGTCGCCTTCTGACATTTCTGGTCTATTCTTATAGACAAGGTCAGCGGTCACATAGCCTAAAACTGAATCACCCATGAATTCTAATTTCTCATAGTCTTGGTGCTTAGTATTAGCGTCACCATTATAAGAAGGGTGCGTTAAAGCTTGCTCGTAAATAGCGAGGTCTTTATAAGTGATATGAAGCTTTTTAAGTAAATCACTTACGTTATTCATTCTTTAAACTCTCCTTAATATTATTAACGACTTGATAGTCCACCATTTGTTTTGCGACTTTTAAGGCACTGAAGAATGAATAAGCATCACTATTACCATGCGCTTTAACAACAACACCATTGATACCTAAAAGCATCGCACCACCAACTGACTTATAGTCCATTGTTTCAGACATAT
>JAGAYY010000006.1 GCA_017940265.1 Bacilli bacterium
AAAGGATTATCTAATCCAAGAAGAGAATATATTCCTGTAACGGATCAGTTTTTAAATGAAGATTATATTAATTGGAATGGTAAAGCTGGTAACGTAGGGATATCGGGTAGGAACTACCCAGATGGATATATATTGGAAGATATCATTCACCAATATATAACCCAGATGCTCGGTTATTCAATTGCCGAGTAAGTTCACGAGTAATAACAAGGTCGTTTGTCGGTTTCACACCAATAATCGCGCCAATTGTGAGCGCAGTAAAAGCACCTGCGACAATCAGCTTACGAATAAGGTGCACCTTAAAAACAGAATTTTCCATATAAGGACTCCTTTATGTTATTTTAAGCACTTTTAATTTTACTCATCTCATTCGCGCATGTGCATTAAAAACTTTATTTGTTTGCATATGTGCTTACATATTTTTAAAAACGACACACAAATATAGTTTTTCAATTCACATTGATAATAAGAATATAATTTTTTTGTTGCGCATTTCTTTGATAGTGCTAAACTTATAGCCAAGTAAAATTATGAAAAGAGCATTTTATTACTTTTATAGCTACTATTATCCAAGAGGTAATCAATAATCTTGGCCTTTTAGCTATTAAGGTGTTATTGATTACAAGGACTTAATCAATGGCACTGGTAATAAAGAAAATGAATTATTAATTGGTGCCACATAGGACACCAATTTTTTATTTCATTAAGGAGGACAAATAAAATGAAAAAAGAAAAACTATTAACGCTCTTACCACTTATGCTTACACCATTTATGATGACAGGCTGTAACAATGACAGCACTGATATTGGTATTCTCCAATTCGGTGAATTCGCAGCCTTAGACGATGCTAGAGAAGGCTTTATTCAAGGTCTTAAAGATGCAGGCTTCGGCGATTTAAAATTTGATATTCAAAACGCTAAAGCAACCGCTGCGACAAACTCTACATTAGCCAAAGGTATGGCAAGTAAAAAGCACAAACTCAATTTAGCGATTGCTACTCCATGTGCGACAGCCTTAAAAGCAGCGCAAGAAAATATTGGTTCTACAACTCCATTATTATTCACTGCTGTTACAGATCCAGTTGGTGCGGGTTTATTAAAAGATAATAATACTCCTGAAGGTTTCGTTACTGGTACAAGCGACCTTCAACCAGAAGAAGCGTTAGGCAATCAAATTAAATTAACAAAGAAAATGATTCCAGATGCCAAAAAGTTAGGTATCTTCTACTGCGCGAATGAACAAAATTCACGTGTGCAAGCTGAAATGGCTTCAGAAGTTGCAAAAGCGGAAGGCTTGGAAGTTGTTACTAAAACATGTGTTGATCAATTTACCATTAAAACAAATATCGCTGAATTAGCCGCGGAAGTTGATGCTATTTGGATTCCAACTGATAACACAGTCGCTAGTAATATGGCAAAAGTCAAAGACGGCTTAGGACAAAATAAAACATTAGTCATCGTCGGTGAAGAAGGTATGCTTGATGGTGGCCAAGTAACCGTTTCTATCTCCTACTATGATTTAGGTGTTAAGACTGCCGAATTAGCGGCTAAAATCTTAAAAGGTACCGCTGTTAAAGATGTTCCTGTCTTCTTCAACACTGCAGATACATGTTCTTACACATTTAATAAAGCAAATTTAGAAGCCGCTGGTTTCAAAGCAGAAGATTTACCATCCGAATTCCCATGGAAAGAAGCTAAATAAACATGGATATTACTGAGCTAATACGTTTGACATTAAGCATGGGTCTTCCATGCTGTCTATTGGCCCTTGGTGTATTCTTAACATTCAGGATACTCGATTTCGCTGATATGACCGCTGAAGGAAGTTTATTAATCGGTGGGGCAGCTTGTGCCTTAATGATTACTAAAAACGTTCCTCCACTTATTGCGACATTCATCGGTATGCTTGCCGGTGGTGTGTGTGGTTTTATCACTGGATTCCTAAATCGAGTGCTTAAAATACCTAAGCTATTAAGTGGTATTATCACCATGACCGCTTCTGGTTCTATTGCCTTATTATTATTTGGCATAGCCAATGGTAGAATCTTTGCTTCAGAGATTAACGGCATTGATAACTCTAAAACAATCTTTGGTTTCTTAGATCCAAAGATATTCCATGGTTGGCAACAAGTAATGGTAGTCGCGGTTATCGTCGCTATTGTCTTAGCGGTCGCCTATTTCTTCTTTGGTACTGAATATGGTATGGCCATACGTGCTACTGGTATCAATGAGAAAATGGCTAAATCACAAGGCATTAATACCACAGTTACCACAATTATATGCGTTTCCATTAGTAACGCTCTTATCGGCCTTGCCGGCGCTCTTATTGCCCAAATCGATAGTGGTATGAATGCTCAAGGCGCCACTGGTTATCTTGTTGTCGGTTTAGCAAGTATTCTTATCGGTGAAACCTTATTTGGTAAGAGATCATTTAAAAACTCTCTTATATCCATTAGTTTAGGTTCAATACTATATTTCGCTATCATCATGCTTGCGACCCAAGTATTCAAGATGCCAACAGACTTAACTAAATTATTATATGCTATCTTAATTGCTTTAGCGCTTTGCTTACCAATGATAAAGCAAGCAATATTAAAACTGTTCGCCAAAAAGAAAAAGGAGGCTGAATAACTATGTTAGAGTTAAGAAACGTTACTAAAACATTCAACCTCACTGGTAATAAAGAAGACTTACGAGTGGCCTTAGACCATGTTAATTTACAAATCGAAAGTGGTGAATTCGTCACCATCATCGGTAGTAATGGTTCTGGTAAAAGTACCACGATGAATATCCTCACTGGTGTTCTTAAACCAGATTCAGGACAAGTCTTATTAAATAATGTTGATATCACTAAGATGGATGAACATCAACGTGCAGCCTATTTCGGTCACGTTTTCCAAGATCCAATGATGGGTACATGTGGTGAAATGTCCGTTATTGAAAACTTAGAAATCGCCTATAGACGTGGTAGAAAACATTCTCCATTCTTATGGGGCTTTAGAAAATCTCATAAAAAAGAATTCATTCGTGAATTAAAAAGATTTGATTTAGGTCTAGAAGATAGACTTAATCAAAAAGTTGGTGTTATGAGTGGTGGTCAAAGACAAGCTTTAACTTTGTTAATGGCCACAATGCGTAATAAACCAACACATAAAACAGTTAAGAAAGACTACATCACATTCTGTGAAAAAGACCATGAAGTCGCTAGAAAAGAATTTGAAAGCGTCTATAAACCAGCGCTCGCGGAATATAAAGCTAATAAGTCCTCTATTAGAAAAGATAAATCCTTATCCTTTAAAGAAAAACGCGACGCACTAGCAAAAGCTTATGATGAATTTGATAAAAAGATTCGTCAATTTGACTTAACAAAACAAATTCTTTTATTAGATGAGCATACTGCTGCTCTTGATCCAAAGACAGCGAAAAAGGTTTTGGAATTAACAGATAAAATCGTTAAAGAAAACCAAATGACAACATTAATGATTACCCACAACATGAAAGATGCTCTAACATATGGCAATAGACTAATCATGTTCCACACTGGCCATATCATTTTTGACGTCAGAGGCGAAGAAAAAACAAAACTCACCGTTGAAGATTTATTAAAAAAATTCGATGAAGCGGACCAAAAAGCGATAGAAATGTAATATAAACCACGTTACACGTGTATCATTTTTCTCGTAATGTAGACATTAAGAATATTTTTGATAAAATATAGGCGTTATGAAAATTGCTATATCTGTCGAATCTACTGTCGACCTCTCTAAAGAATTAATTAAACAATACAATCTTGAAATGATTCCATTCACTGTCTTATTAGGCGAAACAGCCTATAAAGATGGCGATATCACATCTCAAGACATCTTTGACTTCGTCGCCAAAGAAAAGATCTTACCAAGGACAAGCGCTATTAATGATTTCCAATATCGTGAGTATTTCGATAATTTAAAGGCTAAAGGATATGATGCTATTATCCATATCTCATTAAGTTCTGAAATCTCATCATCATTCTCACACGCTGAACTAGCCGCTACTAAATACGATAACGTTTACGTCATTGACTCAAGAAGCTTATCTACTGGTATTGCCTTACTTGCCATCTATGCTTGCAAGTTAAGAGATAAAGGCTATAAACCACAAGAAATTGTGGAGAAAGTTAAGGCCCGTATCCCTTATGTTCAAGCAAGCTTTGTTATTCAAACCCTTGAATACTTACATAAAGGTGGTAGATGTTCTGGCTTATTACGCTTTGGCGCTACAATCTTAAGAATCAAACCACAAATCATCGTTAGTGATGGTAAAATGGCACCTGCTAAAAAGTACATCGGCCGTAAAACTCAAGTTATCAATGGCTATTGTAAAGACACCTTAGAACAATTTGCTAATCCTGACTTATCAGTGGCGTTTGTGACTCATACACAAGCGACACCTGAAATGGTCGCTGTGGCGATTGACGCTCTTAAGGAAAGAGGATTTAAAACCATCTATGAAACAAATGCCGGTGCAACAATCACCAGCCACTGTGGTCCACAAACATTAGGTATCCTCTTCATCAATGATGGAGGAACAGAAGACTAAGAAAAAACTGGTTCAAAGCCAGTTTTTCTTTTATTTCTTTCTATTTCTTCTAAATAGATACCAAATGATTTCTAATACTTCTAATGGGATAGCCACAATGAACAATAATGGAAGTGGTAAGTTCATAACCACTAAGAATGTTAAGAAGAGAGATAACGCCGCAGTCCAGATAATAATGGAAGTAGCAATCATTCTTAAGAATCTATTGTGATAGATGAATTCCCAAACGAGAAGAATAATACCAGTTGTTAATGTGCCATATATGAATGTTAACCAAGATTCAAATGGTGCATCTGGAGCGAATCTACTTAATAAAGTATTTAATAAGAAGAATGTAAGAACAGTCACTAACCAGTTAATACCAATGGATAATAACTTTAAGTATGTTTGTTTTCTTTTCTTATTTTGACTAACCTTAACGGCTTTATGTTCACTTTGATAGAAGTCATCAACAGTGATGCCATAGAAATCCGCGAGTGATTTCAAAACAAAAATATCAGGGAAGCCTTCTCCTCTTTCCCATTTAGAAACAGACTTATCGGAATAATTAAATTTATCCGCGAGCTCTAATTGGGTGAGACCGCTGGCCTTACGATAGTAAGCGAGATTTTTCGCTAATAGTTCTTGTTGGTTAGTAATATCGTTTTCCATAAACCGTTAATGATTTTATTAAATATTTGTCTAAAAGGCAAATAGTAGGGGCAAAAGTGTTTTCAAATTACTCTTTTTGTTTCAAGAATTGCTTGAGGAAGAGAATAGTTCTGCGGTTAATAACTGACATAGAATAAAGCTTATTGACATCAGCGTTAGCCTTCTTAATCATTTCCGCTCTATTTTCTTTGCTCAAAGAAAGACCGGCCTTAAGACCTTTTAATAAGTCATAGATTTCACAATCCTCAACCCAAATAGCGTCATCTTTAAATGACTTCATAAATTGACGGTTTCTAACGGAAACCACAATTGAATTGCTATTGAAGTAATCCACTAAGTTAGCGGGAACATAATATCTATCAAAGTCTTCAGTAAATGGTAACGGATTAACATTTAATAAAGAGTGACTTGCTAATGAAATTACTTCATCGCTTGGAATGTTTCCAAGATTGATAACGTTTTGATTGCCATGGATGACTTTAATAAGTGTCTCGTTATCTGGATAATAACCAGAAATGATTAATTTAAGTTTCGGATTGTCTAATTCTCTAAAGGCTAAAATGAGGTGCACGATACCGTGGTTTGGATCAAGTGAACCATTAAAGAATATATAATCACCATATTCGTTATCTTTGTTCTTAACAACAACATCATCCAAGATGCCTTCAAAAGTCATATAGGCACGATTGTATTTGTTATACAAAGTATTTAATCCAGGTGTTAACGCAATATAGCCAGATAAGTCTTCTGCGAGGCTTAATATCGAAGTAGCATAGCTTTTACCAGTGTTATGGATACTACTTGGTGTGTTATTACAAACACCGATAATTGGAAGATTATACTTTTTAGCGAACTTCGTAGAATTTCTTAAGACGTTTGGATTAAGTGTATCAGTAATGATGATGCAGTCTTTAAGATTCATTTTGTTTAAGATTTTATTGCACTGTTTTGTGACTGTTGAATAACGTAAAAGTTTATTTCTTTTGATTTCCAAATAGTGCCAAGTAATTTTGCCTTCTTGTTTAGTTTCAGCATCTAGTTTTTTAAGCTTGCAATATCTTCTAGAAAAAGGACGCATTGAGAAGACTTCCACTTCGTGAGTCAACGCTAAAGAACGGATAAAACGATTATGAAGATTTTGAATAGACGCATTTAAAGAAGAGTCCCACATCTTAGAGAAGGACACATAGTCTTCTTTTTTACACGCTGTTGTGAAATAGATAATTCTCATATATCGTTATCTGTTTGGCACCGCCAAACACGCCTACATTATAGTGTTTTATCTTCCAAAATCATATAGTAATGTTAAAATTGAAGCATGGAAAAAGCACCTAAAACATGGAATGAGTTTTTTAAAAAACTCCAAAACGAAGAATTCTGTTTAAAACTCAACGACTTTCTTAACAAAGAATATCGTGATTATACCTGCTACCCACCAAGGGAGTTATTATTTAATGCTTTTAGATTAACTCCATTAGATAAAGTTAAAGTCGTAATAGTGGGTCAAGATCCTTATCATGAACCAGGTCAAGCGATGGGCTTATCCTTTTCTGTGCCTAAAGGAATTAAGGTTCCTCCATCATTAGTGAACATTTATAAAGAGATTGCTCAAGAGTATAATTGCAAGATGGATTTCTCATCTGGTGACTTAACCTATTTAGCAAAACAAGGAGTACTTCTATTAAACTCCATTCTTTCCGTTAGAGCACATCAAGCGATGAGCCATAACACAAACGAATATAAGATGTTTTTAGTTAGAGTTTTAGAAGTCTTAGATAAACAAACCACCCCAATAGTTTTCTTATTGTGGGGTGGTCCTGCGAGAAAATTAAAGGGCTATTTGCATAACCCTTCACATTTGATATTAGAATGCATCCACCCATCGCCTCTTGCGGCAAATCATGGGGGATGGTTCGGAAATAATCACTTCAAAGAGGCGAATAGGTATCTTAGGGAGCACGGCCTCAGCGAAATAAATTGGTTAAATAATTGATTCGTTATTTTTCTTTCTTTTAATAATAGCAAGAATCAATAACGTAATTGATGTAAGCATTACTACTCCACCAATAGCAAACCAGATCCAATAAAGAGTTGGATCTTTTCCTTTTCTAATAATTTTCATTAACCTATAAATGCCAAAGACAAATGTAGATGTTGTAATCGCGCTTAAAGCGCCAGTATAGGTGACAAAAGAGAAATCATTTTTGAAAGTTTTGATCAAGGAAATAACACCTAAGACAACTAAGAATGCACCCATGACAAAGAGAATCATACTGTCTGGGTCAAAGTCATATTCAAAGCTGCCACCATAGTCTTCAAAGTAGAAACTCTTAATGTATCTAACAAGGAAAAAGATAAAGAAGAATAAACCAGTGGATACTGTTAAGAATGAAACAATCATTGGACCAGTGGTGTTGGTTTCTTTTTCAGAATCAATAAATGTACTTCTAGTTGCAAGAATCTTAGGGGCAAATAATTGAATAATGATTAATAAAGCAGCAGTTAAGATGATGGATGGACCAATAAATGCAATGTTATAAACAAATGAATATAACCAAGGTTGCATTTCGTTTAATCCCCAGGCAAAGTCTGCTTGGTTAGCCCAGAAGAAAATGCCCGCAAAATAATGAGAAAAGAACTTAGCTATACCGCCAATTACTGTACCAAGTACAAGTACGGCTATTCTTTTATCAATACTAGTGGCTCTATCGTAAAGTGGCTTTGTTAAAGCCGCAAGTGCTACAAGAGCGTAAGGAAAGATGTAGTCCAAGAATAATTGAAATACGTTAAGAATGTAGGCGTTTGATGCAATATCAAGTAAGCCCATGATTAAACCGGTGACTAAGGCTGGAATTAAACCACGACGATAAGCAATAATTAAAACCGCAATCATCGCAAAGCCAATGGAGCCACCATTTGGAAAGACACCTTTAAAGATGATACCTTGTAATTCGTCAAAGACGAATCCTAACGCGGCAAAAATACCAACTTCAGAAATGGTACGTACCGCAGTTGTAGTGTTTTTCATAAACACACTCCTCCTAAATAAAAACCCTCAATATCTAGTAATGAGGGGGAAACGTTTCAAATAAAAAAGTTCCCTCCGCTAGAATTACCTAGATCAGGTACGGTCGATCCCAAGAAGGATCCTCTCAGCCGAATTTCGTTCAGCTCCCACCAAAAATAATAAACTTTTGTTTAACTATTGCAAATGATTTTTCTATTCATCCATATATAAACAAGTAACAATTTTATTGTTGTTGTGTTATAGTTATATCAGTTTTGGAGGTACACCATGGAAAACGAAGATATCAAGACTATTGATGAACAACAAGAAGAGCCAAAAATCGAAGAACCAAAACTCGATGAAGAAGCTCCAAAAGAAGATAAGCCATACAATGTGGCCATTGAAGAAGCGAGAAAAGAACTCTACACCTCATATTCAAGAACAAGAAAGATTAGTAATATCATCATGTTCGTTGTTTTAGCAGCGATTGTAGGCATTATGTTCTTAATTATGAATAACAACCCAGTCCTTAAATACATTGGCTTTGGTTGTGGTGGCGCTTTAATCGTCGGCATGATTGTTTATTATCTTTTAACAAGAAAGAAATTCCCAAACAAAACAAAAGATTATATCTCTTTCTTCTCTAATAAATTAAGAGATAGAATGTTTGGCACTAAACCATATGAAAATGTTACTTTTGATGAATCCGAAAAATTCGCTTTAGCGGATTTCGTCGGTGATGGTGTTTATAAAGAAGCCTCAGGCATCAATTCAAGAAACATCATCAGAGGTGAATATAAAGGTCATCACTTCACCTATGGTGAATTGGCTTTATTAAGACCATCCACAAGAAAACAACAAGTTCCACCTTTATTCGTTGGTAAATATGTCACTCTCCCAAATGACTTAGAATTTGAAGGTCGTTTTGTCATCGTTATGCAAAATGAAAAACAACCATATGACTTACCAAACGATATTGATGACTTAAAAGTCTTAGAAGAAAAAGATGGCATTATCGTTTATGGTCCAGAAGGTGCGGATATCCGTAAAGTCCTTAAGGGCACATTCTTAAGTGATCTTCGTAAGATTAAAATCGAAGGTCGCTTATTCAACGTTAACGTTGTGGTTTGGGGCGGTCATTCCGCAGCTTACTTAAGTTATGATGACGCCATTATGGCGGTTCCATTCGATAAACCATTTGATACTGCTGGTTTTGAACAATCCTTTAAGGATGTTGACGCCATCATTAAATTATTAGCAGGAGAATAAAATGTCTTCCGTCGGACGTTGGTATAGTATCCGTTGCTATAAACATAACGGTGCCTTACATCGCGTTTGGGATCGTGGTTTAGTCTTGGAAAATACCGAAGACTATTTAGTTATTGCCACGAAGAAAGCTAAAGTCATCGAGGCTAATGGTCGTTGCTGGTTTACTAAAGAACCAGCTGTTACCATTTTTTCAAAGAAAGAATGGTGGAATGTTATTTGTATGCTTAAAAAAGATGGTGTTTGCTATTACTGCAACATTGCTTCTCCAAGCATCATTGATAAAGACGCAATCAAATACATTGATTACGATTTAGATGCTAAATTATTCCACGACAATGAAATAAGAGTTTTAGATGAGAAAGAATATCTCCATCATAAAAACACTTATCAATATAGCGATGAACTCGATGCAGTTCTAAAGAACCAAACAAAAATCATCGTTGAAAGAATGAGGAATCGTGAATTCCCATTTGATGACGATTTAATTAACCGTTACTTCAATCAGTATCTAGAAAGTACGAAGAAGGAATAAAATGGAACATCAATTAATCACTTATAGTGCCGAAGAGACAATGAATCTTGGGCAGAAATTTGTTGCCCTTGCAAAACCTGGTTCAACATTCTGTTTAACTGGTGATTTAGGCGCGGGTAAAACAACTTTAGTGAGAGGTATTGCAAGAGCTCTAAATATCAAGAGTGTGGTGCAATCACCAACGTTTAATATTATGAAAGTTTACTTTGATGGAGAGCGTCCTTTAATCCATATCGATGCTTATCGTCTCGCGGATGTTAACACTGACATCGGCTTAGATGAATACATCGGTTATGAAACAGGAATCACCGTTATTGAATGGCCTGAATTCATTAAAGATTTGATTCCAGAAAATGCGATAGAAGTGAACATTAGACATGCTGAAGGCGATACAAGAAATATCACCATCAAGAGTGATGATAAAGACTTTATGGAGGGACTTAAATAATGGTTACAATTCTTTTAGATTCCTCAAACACAAACCTTTCAGTTGGTATTGCTAAAGACAATATTCTTTTAGACTACATTTCCTATGAAGCTTGGCAAAGACAATCAGAATATATGATTGTGGAACTTAATAAGCTTTTAGAGAAACACAACATTAAAAAAGAAGACATCACCGATGTCATGGTCGCTAAAGGACCAGGCTCATATACAGGCGTAAGAATCGCTATTACAATTGCTAAAACAATTGCGGTGGCATTAAACGCTAATTTATATGCTGTAAGCTCCTTAAGAGTGGAGAAAAACGGTGACGTTCCTTCTATTTGCCTTATTAACGCTAGAAGTAACCGTTCTTACGTTGGCGTTTATCAAGGCCAAGAAATCTTATTGAATGACTGCATTATGAGAAACGATGAAGTCATGAAATATATTCAAGATTACCCAGACTACAGTGTCTGTGGTGACACTAAATACCTTAACGTTGAAGGTATTGAATCTAACACCATGAAAGAGATGTTAGATTTAAGAGATTCATTAGAATCTATTAACCCACTTTCATTAAAACCAGTGTACATGAAGGACTAAGATGCAAAACTTATTTGTGAACATTAGAGAAGCTAAATTAGACGATTTAAAAGTGATTATGCAAATCGAGCAATTATGCTTTCCTCATGGCGCTTGGAAAGAGGAAAATATCCTCTATGAATTAAAAGAAAATCCAGTAGCCCATTTCTGGGTTATTGAACTCTCAATTAATAACGAAGATGGTTATCAAGTAGTCGGGTTCTGTGACTATTGGGAAACCTTCGACAGTGCGACAATCTGCCAAATCGCTGTTCACCCATATTTACAAAGAAAACAATTGGGCTCAGCGATGATGGATGAAATCTATAACGATTGTTACGCTAAAAAGATTAGAACTCTCACCTTAGAAGTGAGAACCACTAATGAAAAAGCTATTAACTTCTACAAGAAGCATGGCTTTAAAACAGAAACAACAAAACCGCATTATTACGATAACGGTGATGATGCGTATTACATGATTTTGGAAGTGAAATAACATGGCATTAATATTAGCAATTGAATCAAGTTGTGATGAAACAAGTGTAGCGATTACTAGAGATGGTAAACTCCTTTCTAATGTCATCAATACACAAATTGAAGTCCATCAAAAATATGGTGGTGTGATGCCTGAAATAGCATCTAGACTCCACTGCGAAAATATTTCTTTAGTGCTTAAAGAAGCTTTAGAAAAAGCTGATGTTAAATTAGAAGACATTGATGCTTTTGCTGTCACGAGAGGCCCAGGTTTAATCGGCGCTCTTCACGTAGGCATGCAATGCGCTAAAACATTATCGATGCTTTATAAGAAACCATTAATCCCAGTCCATCATTTAGCAGGACATATCTACGCTAATGAATTTAATGAAGAACTCAAGTTCCCATTATTAGCGGTCGTTGTCAGTGGTGGTAACTCTGAATTAGTCATCATGAAAGACCATATGAATTTTGAAATTATTGGTGAAACAAGAGATGATGCGATTGGCGAATGTTACGATAAAGTAGCGAGAGTCTTAGGCTTACCTTATCCAGGTGGCATTCCAATTGATAAGTTGGCTAAAGAAGGTGAACACACATATCATTTACCAACACCACTCAGTGGCGAACATACTTACGATATGTCTTTCTCTGGTCTAAAGACCAACGTTATCAACTTAGTTCATAATCTTGAGCAAAAAGGCGAAAAGATTAGAGTAGCGGATATGTGCCGTAGCTTCCAAGATGTTGCTGTTGGCATGGTTATTTCTAGAGCAGTCAAAGCCATCCAAGAATACGACGTTAAACAAGTCGTTTTAGCGGGAGGAGTTTCCGCTAACTCATACTTAAGAAGTGAAATGGTGAAAGAGTGTGAAAAACTTAATGCCCATATCATCATTCCACCAATGTGGTGCTGCACTGATAATGCTGCGATGATTGCAAAAGTCGCTGAGCATTTATACGATATGAAAGTCTTCGCCGGATTAGATTTAGGGGTTGACCCTAACTGGTCTATCGAAAAGTGGAACGAATTTGAAAATTAAAGTGACATTGTTACTTTAAGTAACTATGATAATAACAAGGAGCATTTTATGGAACCTATGAAAATTACTAATTTTGAACTCTATGACATCGTCACAAACGGTGACCAAGAAGAGATTAATTCCCTTGAAACATTAGAACTCCAAGGTTGGGTTAAAACTAACCGTGATAATGGTTCAATTGGTTTCGTTGAATTTAACGATGGTACATATTTCAAAAGCGTCCAACTTGTTTATACAGATAAATGTCAAAATCATGATGTCTTATCTTCATTAAAAACAGGGGCCGCGATTACAGTTACTGGTAAGTTAGTCTTAACTCCAGAAAACAAACAACCATTTGAAATCGCTGTTGAATCTTGCAAATTAGAGGGTGATGTTGCTGATGACTATCCTCTTCAAAAGAAGAGACACAGCTTTGAATTCTTAAGAGAAATCGCTCACATTAGACCACGCGCTAATACATTCCAAGCGGTCTATCGTGTGAGAAGCGTTCTTTCCTTTGCGATTCATGAATTCTTCCAAAACAATGGTTTTATTTATGTGCATACACCATTAATTACCACAAACGATGGTGAAGGCGCAGGTAACGTCTTTGACGTTGTCACACATGACACAAAAGATCCAAACAGCTTCTATGGCCGTAAAGTTAACTTAACTGTTACTGGTCAATTGCACGTTGAACCATTTGCTTTAGCCTTTAGAGATGTTTATACATTTGGTCCTGCCTTTAGAGCGGAACACTCTAACACTGTTAGACACGCTTCTGAATTCTGGATGGTGGAACCAGAAATGGCCTTCACTGATTTAGAAGGTAATATGGATGTTATTGAAGACTGTGTGAAGTTCTGCATTAACTACATTATGTCCGCTTGCCCACAAGAAATGGAATTCTTCAACAACATGATTGATAAGACCTTATTAGAAAGACTCAATCACGTCGCTAACAGTGACTTCAAGAGAATGACATACACTGAAGGTGTTGAACTCTTAAAGAAAGCGGTTAAAGAAGGCCATAAGTTCGAAAACAACAATATCGAATGGGGTATGGACTTACAAAGTGAACACGAAAGATATCTCACTGAAGAAATCGTTAAAGGTCCATTATTCTTAACCGATTATCCAAAAGAAATTAAAGCTTTCTATATGAGAGAAAACGATGACGGCAAGACCGTTGCCGCTTGTGACTTATTAGTCCCAGCTGTTGGTGAACTCGTCGGTGGTTCTCAAAGAGAAGAAAGATATGATGTTTTACTTAAGAAGATGCAAAAACTCGGTAACGATAAGGAATTAGATTGGTACTTAGACACCCGTAGATACGGTGGCTGCAAACACTCTGGTTTCGGTATCGGCTTTGACCGTTTACTTATGTACATCACCGGTATGCAAAACATTCGTGATGTCCAACCATATCCAAGAACAAGCAATAGCATTAAATACTAGGAGGTTATTATGATTGAAGAAGTTGTCGATAGCGAAAAAGAGGCTCGTAAGGCTAGAATTAAAACAAGATTCCTCTGGGTTATCATTATCCTAGACTTACTTTTGTTTGGCTACGCAGCTTATGAAATCGTAATGATTATCATTAACTTGGTTAAGTAAAAATAAGTAAGAAGAAAACCTCGTTTACATTCGACGAGGTTTTTTCTTTTACATTGGTTGAGCAGGATTATTTGGTTGTTGAGGTTGTTGTGGTGGAGTGTTTTGATCAAAGTTATCTAAACTCTTTTCAAACACTTTCTTAGAAAGTTTAATCGCTCTGATGGTTCTCGCTAAATAGGCTTGAGCGGCGATGAAGTACCATGTGCCACCGACGACCATACAAACGATATAGACATAACACCAAATAGCGTCCACAGAGAAGTGTGGTTCATTAAGAAGTGGAGGCCACTTCGCTAATAAGGTTAAGCCCCAAATCTTTGTGTATGAATCTGAATCTGTAAAGTCCCAAATCCAAAGTAATGTGCCAAAGCCTGTGCCACCTTCATTTTTAGTGCCGTTATTGTAATTAAGTAAGTCATAAGACCAATCTTTAGTAATAGCATTTCTAATAAGAAGAGTGGCAACACCAACAAGGATGATAATAATTGGTATCCAAGCTTGTTTTAAGAAATGACGGATATTCTTTTTAGCCGCATATTTTCTTAATTGGTGAGGTGTTTTAACAATGTGATTAGTGACAACATCACTTACTAAAGTATCGCATTTCTTACCTTGCCATCTCATTGTTCTAACAATTAATGAACCGAGTAAACCGATGATAACGAAAAGAAGAATAATCGCAAAGAGAAGAGCGATAATTACTCTTTTGTCATTTTCCGTTAACTTAATTAATAAATTAAAATTCATCGTTTACCCCAATCATCAAAATTTATATTCACACCTGAATCGGTGTCATCATCTTCATCAATTGAATATGTGTCATCAGTAGTGCCTTTTGGTCTATAGACCTCAAGTTCTTCCTCTTCTTCCACTGGTTTATTATCTTCTCCAAAAGGATCTAAGAAGTCATCTAATGGATCTTCATGGTCATCAGGAATCAATTCCTTAACAGGTTCAGGTTTGACTTCTTCTTGTACCTGTGGTTGTGGCGCAGGTGTCTCTTCTACTGGCGCTTGGATGGGAGCCACCTCAGGAGCGGGTTCTTCTTCAAAGACAACTTCTTCAATTGTGGTCTGTTGTCTAGGAAGTGGTGTTTCAGGAGTTGGTTCTTCCAAGAAATCATCTTCATCATATGTTTCTTCATAAAGAAGTCCACCTTGACCTTGATTATTAACTTGAGGTTGTGGTTGTGGTTGAGGATTATTTTTAGCTTCTTCCGCTTCCTTCATCAGTCTTAATTCTTTATCTTCTGGTAGTTCTGGGAAGAACTTTTGACCAGTGAAGAAATAGAAAATAGATTTAATGAGTTGGAAGATAAACGCTAATAAGCCAATCACAGCAAAAATCGCCAATGCTACCAAGAAGAATGGGAAGCAAAGGATGTAAAGAATTCCGCGACCGAATGCCTTAAGTAAATCTACCATGGTAATAATATTTTAATTATTAATCTGTTTAGATAACAAGATATTTTTAACAAAACTTGTAAGTCCAATTGCAAGTGGAAATAAACCGAATAACATGAAGCCCATTGGTTTATCAATTTTAGTGAAAAAGATCGCAAAAACGATAAAAGATGCAACCATCGTAATGCCTAATAAAACATAGGCAAAAGTACGTTTGGCAAGGATGATATCTATTAATAGGAAAATAGCGAAATAGAACGATAGAGTCACAAAAGATAATGACATAGGTCTATAAGTAAAAGCTAAGATAGTGGCGACCACTAAACAAGCAAATAAACCAATGATATATGGAGTAAAAGAATTGACACGGGTATCAGTTTCTACACCAAGTTTCTTAATCTCAGTTAATAAAACAAAGTGAGTGATAGAGCACTGTGTTAAAGCAATAAAGAGAATAAATAGATGCATTAATTCTTCTTTAAAGGCAAATTCGTTTAAATGGAAAATGGTTAAGAAAGTTTCAACCATATCGGTATTTGTCATAAAGTTAATTAATGGAATAAAAGCATATGTTAAAGCTACTTCAATTAAAGTGCTGCTTAATATCATCCAGAATGGGTGAATCTTCTTATCTAAAAGTAGACCAATAACAAAGCCAGAACATAACGCTGGGACAATATAGAAAACCGTATCAGCGATATTAAAGATCATACATAGTCCAATACTCGCTACAGCGTAGATAATGTAATATCTTTTTTGGCAGAAATAAGAAACAACAGCACTAACAAATGGTAATAACAAAATAAGTAAAACCATTAAAAAAGGCACATAAGTATCAAGGACGATAAAAATAAGATTTATCGCAGTCATGATGGCCATATATGTAATGTTATGAACTAAAGTTGTCTTTTTAGAAAAAAGCGCCATATAGTTATTTTACTATTTTTTGTGTAAGAAATCACAAAAACCCGTATACTAGAGCTATGAAATTATCTAGATTCATCGTTTCTGTATTAAGCATTGGTTTATTAGCTTCTTGTTCACACAGTGAAAATACTAGAGAATCTTTTAAAGCATATAAAGATTTTGAAGTCGTGGCTAATAATTCGATTACTTGGCCAGAAATCTTAAATCAAGAAGAGAAAAGCTACATTATTTTCTTTTATTCTGAGACATGTGCTTATTGTCACGAAATGCAACAAGAAGTGATAGATTTTGCTATCACGTGTCCACTAAAAACCCATTTTTTGAATACTAGTGAAAACACTGTTTCTATTAAAGAAGATAAGGTAATTAACGTTAAAAACTATGAAGAAGCCTCAATTACTGGTACACCAACAATTTTAGAAGTAAAAGAAGCTACAATCACTGATAACATCGCTGGTATAGATGACTGCCTCACATACTTAAATGAGCAAAGAGTGAAACAAAATTAACTCTTTATTGCATGTAGGCATTTTTCTTTGTAATATATTGTTAACAATATATGAATTACAAAACAGAATTAAATGAAAATCAATTTGAGGCTGTGACTACAGAAGCTCAACACGTTAGAATTATTGCAGGTGCGGGTTCAGGTAAGACCCGTGTTTTAACGTATCGTATTTCTTACCTTATTAGTGAAATGGGCGTTGCTCCATGGAAGATTTTAGCCATTACTTTTACCAATAAAGTCGCTAATGAAATGAAATCTAGAGTGGACAAAATGTTCCCTGAAAAAAGCCAAGACTTAACCATTAGAACTTTCCATAGCTTTGCGGCTTATTTTTTACGTCATGAAATATCAATCATTGGTTTCCCTGCTTCTTTTACAATCTTAGATGAAGAAGATCAAACCAAATTAGTGAAAGATATCGCTGCCACTATGGGTTTCAAACGTGGTGATAAGATTGTTGGTAAAGCCCTAGGCTATATTGGCAAACAAAAACTATTAGGCAAATATCCTGATGATATTAAAATCATTAAGCCATCTTTTGAAGATGAAAAGACATGCTTAGAAATCTATCAAATCTACGAAGAAGAAAAGTATAAAAACTACTCCTTAGACTTTGATGATTTGCTTTTACAAACAAATTACATCTTAGAAAACTATCCTGATATCCGTATTAAGTGGCAAGAAAGAATTGAACATATCTTAATCGATGAATTCCAAGATACGAATGATGTGGAATGGAAAATGATTAGTTTCCTTAAAAAACCATCAACATCTTTATATGTCGTTGGTGATCCAGACCAAACCATCTATACCTGGAGAGGGGCTAACCAAAACATTATCTTAGATTTAAATAAGCGTTATTTAGATATGATTACTATCGTTTTGGATAGAAACTATCGTAGTACACAAGCTATCTTAAATGCCGCGAATAAATTAATCGCCTATAACAAACTTAGAGTCACTAAGAACTTATATACAAAGGAAGTAGGCGGCGAACCTATCACTGTTAATTGTTCTCCTTCTGGTAGACTCGAAGCCGACTACGTCGCTAGAGAAATTAGAAGACTTAAAGATTATGGTGGTTATAACTACACTGATATTGCATTGTTATATCGCTCTAACTACATCACTATGGACTTTGAAGCGGCTCTTACTCGCTATCAAATTCCTTATAAAATCTTTGGTGGCACTAAGTTCTATCAAAGAAGAGAAATTAAAGATGTCTTAGCCTATTTCCATTTAATCGTAAATACAAAAGATGATATCTCTTTCTCTCGTATTTTAAATGTTCCTAAAAGAGGATTTGGTGAAACTTCTGAAAACTTACTAAAGTCCGAAGCGGATGCCGCTAATAAATCCTTATATGAATATGTAAGAGACGTCGATCCAAAAGATAGTGAAATCAAAACATCTTTAATCAATGCTGCCAAAGGCATGGTTAAACTCATTGAAATCGCTAGAGAAGATATTAAGAAGAACGAAGAAGTATTCTCCAAAATCTTAGAAGATATGATTTGGAATACAGGTTATCAAGAATATCTTAGAAAAGAAGATGATGGTGATGAACGTATTGAAAACGTTAAAGCCTTATTTGAAGACATCCGTCACTATTTAAAGAACAATCCTTCATCCACATTTGATGAATATTTACAAAACATTGCTTTATTAAGTGCGCAAGATGAAATCATTGATGGTGACCATGTCACATTGATGACCGTTCATACCGCGAAAGGCTTAGAATATCCAGTCGTCTTTGTTTTACGCTTTAACCAAGGCGTATTCCCAAATCAAAGAGCGATGATGGAAGGTGGCTATATTGCCATGGAAGAAGAAAGAAGATTAGCCTATGTCGCTATGACTAGAGCTAAAAAGAAACTCTATCTCACCTTAGCGATGGACTTCTCTTATGTTATCCAAGGTAATTTAGTTCCATCCCAATTCTTAAAAGAATCTGGTAATGAAGTGGTGCAAAATAGAGACATTATGTTCCGTAGTGTCCCTCGCCCACAAGTGCAAAGACCAAAGGTCTACCATTTTGATGATGGTGATCATTTAGACTTTGAAAAAGAAAAGAAACCAAGTACTCCAATATTTGATGATGTTAGAAATGATGTCGATGATTGGAAAGTTGGTGACATCGTTATTCATAAGAAACTAGGCAAAGGTGTTGTCGTAGCCTTAGAAGGCGATGATATTATTAAAGTGAATTTCGAAGAACATGGTGAAAAATCAATACTTGGAACACACCCTAGTGTTTCCAAAGGAGGACATGAAGCATGAGTGTCAAAGAAAGAATTGATGAAATAAGAAATTTATTAGAAAAGTATAACTACGAATACTATGTATTAGATAACCCATCAGTTACTGACGCGGAATATGACCGCCTCATGCAAGAATTAATCATGCTCGAAAATGAGCATCCTGAATTCCAATCTCCTTTAAGTCCCTCTCAAAGAGTGGGCGGCATTGTCCAAGATAAATTTAAAGAAGTCACTCATAAAAGAATGATGCTTTCTTTAGCTAACGCTTTTAATGAAGATGACTTAAGAGACTTTGATAAAAAAGTTAGAGAAATTACTGGCCTTGATAAAGTCACCTATATGGCAGAAATGAAGATTGATGGTTTAGGCATGTCGTTAGTCTATCACGGCAATTTAGAATACGCTGCGACTAGAGGTAATGGTGTCACTGGTGAAGATGTTACTGCGAATGTTATCACCATTAAATCAATACCATCTCGCATAAGTATTACAGATGACTTTGAAATTAGAGGCGAAGTATTCATGCCTAAAAAGTCTCTTGAAAGACTAAATAAAGAAAGAGAACAAACAGGCGAACCATTATTCGCTAACGCAAGAAATGCTGCTGCTGGTAGTATTAGACAACTCGATAGTGGCATCGCGGCTTCTCGTGGTCTAGATGCCTTCTGGTATTATTTTGTTAACGCTAGTGATTTTGGTATCAGATACCATAGTGAAGCTCTCAAAATGGCGGACTCTCTTGGCTTTAAAACAAACCCTGAAAGAAGATTATGTAATGGCATTGATGAAGTGCTTAAATACATTGAAGAATATACCGAAAAACGTCCTAGCTTAGCCTATGATATCGATGGTATCGTCATCAAGGTTGATGATATGGCTTTATATGATAAGTTAGGTTATACTGCGAAAACCCCAAGATGGGCGATTGCTTATAAATTTCCACCTGAAGAAGTTATTACTAAACTTGAAGATATTATCTTCACTGTTGGTAGAACTGGTAAGATTACCCCTAACGCTGTTTTAACTCCTGTTAGAGTCGCTGGTTCAGTGGTGCAAAGAGCCACTCTTCATAATGAAGATTTTATTAAAGAAAAAGATTTAAAGATTGGCGATTATGTCGTTATCCGTAAAGCGGGTGATGTTATTCCTGAAGTCGTTCGTCCAGTTAAAGAAAGAAGAACAGGTACAGAAATCCCATTTGTGATGATTAATAACTGTCCAGTATGTGGTATGCCTTTAATTAGAAAAGATGCGATGCATTTCTGCTGTAATCCACATTGTGACGCGAGACAAATTGAATCTATTATTCACTTCTCAAGTAGAGAAGCTATGGATATTGAAGGCTTAGGTGAAAGAGTGGCAGAACAATTCTTTAACCAAGGTTTCTTTAGAAATGTTAAAGAAATCTATACTCTCGCGGATCACCGTGATGAAATCATCTCTTTAGATGGATGGCAATCCAAATCCGTAGATAACTTAATTAATGCGATTGAAAAGAGTAAAGAAAACTCTTTAGAAAGAGTGTTATTTGGTTTAGGTATTAAAGAAGTCGGTGTGAAGATGGCTAAAACCTTAGCGAGAAAATATATGAATATCGATAATCTTATCGCCGCTAGTGAAGAAGAATTATTAGAAATACCTGATGTTGGCCCAGTCGTGGCTAAATCAATTGTTAATTTCTTTGCTGATGAAAAAAATATCGAAACCATTAATGCTTTAAAAGAACAACACGTTAACTTTAACTACTTAGGTAGCACAGTCAAAGCCGCTGATTCATATTTCTCTGGTAAGACAGTAGTGTTAACTGGTACCTTAACGAAATATGGTAGAAAAGAAGCGACTGAAATATTAGAAAACTTAGGCGCTAAAGTGACAGGCTCTGTTTCTAAGGCTACTGATGTAGTTATTGCTGGCGTTGAAGCAGGAAGCAAACTTGATAAAGCCCAAGCTTTAGGTGTTACAGTTTTAAACGAAGAAGAATTCTTAGAATTATTAAAATAATATGAAAAAAGTCAGTCAAAAGTCGCTTCTAGCCGCAGCGCATAATTTGATGTTTGATATTGATGAAGTTGAACTTCAAGTATTAACTGAAGAATACGCTGATATATTAGAAGCCATTGAATGTATGAAGAATATTCCTAATATTGACCATGTTAAACCCATGGTCTTTCCTTATGACTTAGTGACTGATTATTTAAGAGAAGATGTAACTGAACCTTGCTTAACACAAGAAGAGGCTTTAAAGAATGCCTCCAAAGTGGAAGAAGGACAAATCGTCATTCCAAAGGTGGTAAGATAATGGACTATTTATCTAAAAACATCTTTGAAATACATAAAGCCTTAGTTAATAAAGAGGTCACTCCTTTAGATTTAGTTAAAGAAGCTTTAGAAAAGATTAAAAAAGACACTAATAATGCCTTTGAATATGTTTATGAAAAAGAAGCGATTAAACTCGCTACTGAGTTATCTAATCAAGAAGTAGAAGTAGATAATCCTTTATGGGGTATTCCTTTTGCGATTAAAGATAATTTCTCCACGAAAGATATCCCTACAACCGCCTCTTCTAGATTATTAGAAGGTTACCTCCCTCCATTTGATGCTGAGGTATATACGAGATTATTGAATAAAAAAGCTATTCCAATTGCTAAAACAACATTAGATGAATTAGCGATGGGTGGTACAGGTAGTAGTGGTCATCTTGGTAAAACATATAATCCTTGGGATGAAAGCAAAACAAGAATGGTTGGCGGCTCTTCTTGTGGTAGCGCCGTTGCATGCGCTGCAGGTATTGTTCCTTACGCTATTGGCTCTGATACGGGCGATAGTGTGCGTAAGCCTGCTTCCTATAGTGCACTTGTGGGCTTTAAACCAACCTGGGGTAAAATCTCTAGATTTGGTTTATTTACTTTTTCTGCTTCTTTAGATCATGTTTCATATTTCACTAAGAACGTTAAGGAAAGCGCTTTACTACTTAATGTCTTAGGAGGACATGATGATAAAGATACAACTTCTTCCTCTTTACCAATGGAAGATTATGTTGCTGCGATCAAAGAAAATAAAGAACCATATACTTTTGCTGTTATTAAAGAAATCTATGATGATTTAAAGGATGAAACAATTAAAAAAGCCTTTGATTCATTAATCGAAGAACTTAAACAAAAAGGACACAAAATCAATACCGTCTCAATTACTTTGCCTATTGCAGAGGCTATTTATCCCGCTTATTACATTATCTCAAGCGCGGAAGCCACAAGTAGTAACGCTAATCTTGACGGCATTAAATTTGGCACATATAAAGACGCTGATACATATGAAGAAATGCTCTTCAAAGTAAGAACCGAAGGCTTCTCTGATCGTATTAGAAGAAGATTTGTGATTGGCTCTATTTCTCTTCTTGAAGAAAACCAAGAAGAAATATATTTAAGAGCGCTCCGCTGCAGAAGAATGATTGTGGAAACATTAAATAAAGTCTTAGAAAGTAATGACGCAATTATTTTACCTGCTTCTCCAACAATCGCTCCTTTATTTGGTGATGATACACCTAAGAAATCATTTAATAAGGATGCCGATATTTCTGATAACTATTTAGCGTTTGCTAACTTAGGTGGTTATCCGTCAATTACATTACCATTAGGCTTTGAAAGTAAGATGCCATTTGGTGTTAATATCACCTCTCATCATTTCACTGAATCTAAATTATTTAATATTGCCCAAGTAGTGGAAGATATTACAGGCTTAAAGGACCTCACTAAGAAATAGTATGAATTACGTAGCAATAATAGGCCTTGAAATACATCTACAACTACTTAGTGAATCTAAGCTCTTTTGTGGTGCTCCCACAACATTTGGTAAAGCCCCGAATAGTAATGTCGGTTTAATCGATATGGCTTTTCCAGGTGCAATGCCTGTGCTTAATAAGAAGTGCGTGATATCAGCGATAAGAATGGTTAACGCCCTTCATATGGAATTAGATAGATTAATTAGATTTGATAGAAAGAACTATTTTTATAGTGATTTAGCCAAAGGCTATCAATTAACACAGTTCTTCCATCCAATAGGTAAAAACGGTCATCTTGCAATTAATGTTGATGATAGTATCAAGATTATTAGAATTAACCATTTACATATCGAAGAAGACTCTGCGAAACAAATACACGCTAAAGATAAAACATTATTAGATTTTAATCGAGCGGGTATGGGCTTAATTGAAATAGTTACTGATCCAGATATTAGAAATGGTAAAGAAGCCAGAATCTTCTTAGAAGATATTAGAGATATTGCTATGTCGCTAGGTGTTAGTAATGGTCGTTTACAAGAAGGTACCATGAGAGTGGACGTTAATGTCTCACTTAAAGTTGATGGTGTTGATGGTGAAATCGTTGAACTTAAGAATCTCAACGGCTTTAAGAATGTTGAAAAAGCTATCACTAGCGAAATCAAACGCCAAAAAGAAATCGTTAGTAGTGGTAAATCTGTTAAACCAGAAACAAGAAGATATGATGAGGCTAAAAACGAAACAGTCTTTATGCGTAAAAAGAACACAAAGATTGATTATCGCTATTTCGCGGACGCCACAATCGCGCCTATTAGAATTAGCAAAGAACTCATAGATGAAGCGCTTAACTATAAGGCTAATAAGAAATTTAAAGTCGACTTCCTTTTACCAGAAACAATTGATGAAATTAATAACGATCCATACCTATTTAAACTATTCTCTGAATTAAAGGAAGAAGGCCTTGCTACGCTTAAAGTTAGTAACTTCGTTTTAACACGTGTCAGAAGTGAAATTAAGCGACACGGTAGTGAAAAACTATTAGAAATTGAGAATGACTTAATCGATTTATTAAAGCTTTATAACGATGAAGAAATCACATACAAACAAGCCTCAATTCTTTATAAACAATTATTAGAATCTAAGAAGAATTTAGATAGCTTATTAGAGGAAAATGGTTTCTCTCATAGTCTTGATAATAAAGAATTATCCGCCATCATTGATGAAATACTGGTAAAATATAATATTGCGGTTCAAGATTATAAAGCCGGCAAAGATAAGGCCTTAAATTACTTATTAGGCCAAATCTATAAAGAAACTAAAAACAAAGTTGATTCACTTAAAATCAAAGATATGCTCTTGATGAAATTGGAGGAAAAATAATATGGCAATTTTAGTCACAGGTGGAACAGGTTATATCGGTTCTCATACAGTCGTGGAACTCTTAAATAATAACTACGATGTAGTAATCGTTGATAACTATGTTAACTCTAAACCAGAAGTATTAAATCGTATTTATAAAATCACAGGTAAGAAACCAAGATTTTATGAAGTCGATTGCACCAACTATGAAAAACTAAAAGAAGTTTTCCAAAAAGAAAAGATTACAGATATCATTCACTTCGCTGGTTTAAAGAGTGTCGCGGAATCTGTTGAAAAACCACAACTATACATCGATAACAATATTGGTAGTAGTAAAGTCCTATTAAGACTTATGAGTGAATTTAATATCACTAATATTGTCTTTTCAAGTAGTGCGACAGTATATGGTGTCCCAGATCATGTCCCACTTAAAGAAAGTGATAAAGTTGGTGGCTGCACCAACCCATATGGTCAAACAAAATTAGATATCGAATATTTATTAAAAGATTACGCTAAAGAACATAAAGAAGCCAATATCGCTATCTTGAGATACTTTAACCCAATTGGTGCTCATGAAAGTGGCCTTATTGGTGAAGACCCAAATGGCATCCCAAATAACTTAATGCCATATATCACTCAAGTCGCTGTTGGTAAACGTCCTCGCTTAAACGTATACGGCGATGATTATAAAACAGTGGATGGCACTGGTGTTAGAGACTATATCCATGTCGTTGATTTAGCGCACGGTCACTTATGTGCCTTAAAGAAATTAGAAGAAAAACCAGGCTTAGTTATCTATAACTTAGGTACAGGTAAAGGCACATCAGTTCTTGAATTAGTTCACGCTTTTGAAAAGGCTAATAATATGAAACTTCCATATGTCATCTGCCCAAGACGTCCTGGTGATGTTGATGAAAACTACGCTGAAGTTTCTAAAGCCTATCAAGAAATGGGCTTTAAAACAAAACTCAACATCGAAGATGCTTGCCGTGATTCCTGGAGATGGCAGTCCAAGAACCCAAACGGCTACGATAAGTAATTAACTTATCACGCGCTTGTAGCTCAGCTGGATAGAGCGCTTCCCTCCTAAGGAAGAAGTCGGGCGTTCAAATCGTCTCAAGCGCGCCACTATATAAGAAAGGTGGTTATCACCTTTTCTTTTTGCAAAAATACAAATTAATTGTTGTCTAACAAATGAATTAATGTATAATAAATATCGCACTGTGGGTCCGTAGCTCACCTGGGAGAGCGCCTCCATGGCATGGAGGAGGTAGCGAGTTCGATCCTCGTCGGATCCACCAAACAGCCCGATACTAGTTAAACTAGTAACAATAGACATGAAGCTGATTCTACGGGGAATGCTTCATTATAAGCACTGGATGTTGCTTCTAGCAGGACTATGAAAATAGTAAGTGCTTATTAAAGGAATGATGATCCAGTTTGGATCATTTTTTCTTTCTTTTAATCAGTTCATCAATGAGTTGTTCATCTTTTTTGTCCAGATGCCATTTCTTCAACGGCTCAGAAAAGTATTTAGACTTATCACTTTTTATATCAATACAAAAATAACTTGGTTCATTATCTTCTGGGTTTGGGTTTTTGCTGAACCTTACAAACTTTGATGGCCTTTTAAGCACCATCTCAGCGGAATGAGTCAAAGAGAATCCAGTAATAGTGTATTTTCCTTCTTTTTCTATCTCTTCAGTTACCATTATTACTAAAAACGGATGATAAACTGATTTTCGGTAATATCTGAAATGGTATTTATCTTTTCCATTATATTTTTTGAACTTTGCCATAAAAAGTCCTCCTAATAGATAAATAGGTAAGATTTTTTATATTTGTCCGATTTTTTTGAAAACTTTTTAAAAATGATTATAATAAAAAAAGCAATTCCCAAAAGAATGCTTCAACACAGAAGGATGATAATCCATCCTTGGTAAGTATAGCCCCCATTCATGTAACTATACGATAGCATTTGAGTCATAGAGATTATGCACTGGCTTATTGGGGTAAGCGGCTCAATGCGAAACCATCTTCCATTCTAGGAAGATTTTTTCTTTTCTAGAGCATCAATTAGCACTTCCTCTTCTTTCGATAAATGCTTAGTGGCAGGCGAAGAATGCTATATCGATATTAAAAACATTAAGGTTGTAGAAGATCAAATAGATCAGTATTAAAAGGGCTTTGTTGAAACAAAGTCTTTTTATATCTAAAATATAGATATGCTCGATAATGTTAAAAGATTTGACATGAAGAAGCCGCCTACTAGGCAGAAGCTTCGTTTTTTAATGAAAATCATCGCTGGTATGACCACCAGTAAGCAAGGTCAAATTATTCACAAAGTGAATATGGAAGGTATTAAACCTCCATATATCTTAATGGGAAACCACAATTCCTATTATGATTTAATGGTGCTTGAAAAAGCGATATTACCTAACCGCTGCAACTATATCGTGGCTATTGATGGTTTTATTAAAAGAGAATGGTTACTCCGTTCTATAGGTGGTATTTGTAAAAGAAAATTCACTAATGATGTGAACCTACTTAGACAAATCCGTAAAGTTATCAATAATGGTGACATTATGGTTATCTATCCTGAAGCTAGATATTCATTATGTGGCACTAAATCAATCGTACCGAAGAGTAATGCTGCTTTAGCGAAAGCCTTTAAAGTCCCATTAGTGACATTAACCACTCATGGTGACCATATCGTTGAACCTTTCTATAATCCAAAAAGAAGAAAGATTAAAGGACTAGAAGCCACATTAGAATGTATCGCCACTAAAGAAGAAGTAGAAAAGTTATCAGTGGATGAATTAGATGCTCGCTTACAAAAAGCTTTAGAATACGATGATTATGCTTGGTTAAAAGAAAGCGGTATTCTTCTCACCGATAAAGATAGGGCTAAAGGTTTACATAAAGTTTTATATCAATGCCCACACTGTGGTGCTGAATATGAAATGAGTAGTGAAGGCACACAAATAAAGTGTAATCACTGTGGTAAAACATATGAAATGGACGAACACGGGGTATTACATGCTCTTGAAGGTGAGACTGAATTTCCACATATTCCTGATTGGTATGAATGGGAAAGAAGTAATGTTAGAAAAGAAGTTAGAGAAGGTAAATATCATTTTGAATGTCCAGTCAGAGTGGATGCTTTACCGAACGCTAAAGGATATATTGATTTAGGCATGGGCACATTAGTGCACGATATGAACGGCTTCACCTTGAAAGGAAGATATAAAGATGAAGACTATGAAGTCACCTTATTAGCCAAAGATCACTACAGTGCGCATATTGAATATGAATATTTAGGTAAATTTGGTGATTGTGTTGATCTTAATACACTCAATGATACCTTCTATGTCTATCCAAAATGTGAGAAGTTCTCCGTGACTAAGATGTCGTTAGCGTGCGAAGAATTATATAAATATCTCAATAATGAAGAGTAATATTTTTGCTATTTAATAAAAAACAATTTAAAGTATTAATATGAAACGTTTAGAATCGCAAGAAGACTATTTAGAAAAGATCTTACAAATAAGTAAAGAAAAGGATAATGTGCACGCTATTGATGTCGCGCGTGGTTTATCTTTTTCTAAACCATCTGTTTCTGTAGCAATGAATAAACTTAAAGACCAAGGCTATATTGAAATCAATAATAAAGGTGAAATTACATTAACCCCATCTGGTCTATTAATCGCGGAAAAGACATTAGAAAAACATACAATCATTACTCAATTGCTTGTTTCACTAGGCGTTGATGAAGAAACAGCGATGGAAGATGCTTGTAAAATGGAACATGATATCTCAGATAAAACCTGGGAAGCCATTAAAAGAGCGTGTGAGAAGAAATAATTGGTTTATTTACAATAAAGAGATAAGGTTAGTGAAAACTAACTTTTTTCTTTACATAGACAATTATAAGTATATAATAGTTGCAGTTAGTGAAAACTAACTATAGGAGGACTATTATATGCCAATTGTTATTGCCCCAACTGATACTGAATTAACAATCATCAAAGTACTAGCGGATGAAAAGACCAAAAGACATCTTGAATCTTTAGGAGTGGTGACAAATGGAAAAATCACAGTTATCTCCTCTCGTGGTGGAAATACCATCTGTGTCGTAAAAGGTATTCGTTTAGCGTTCAACCGTGAAACCGCGAGCAAAATTCTAGTAGCGTAGAAGGGGAGGAATTTATGCTTAAAAAACTAGATAGAATAGAAAAAGGTGAGACTGGCCTTGTGAAGAGTGTTGAAGGAGACGGCAAAGTTCGTCGTCGTTTATTCGACATGGGTGTTACTCCTGGTGCAAAAGTAACATTAAGAAAGAAAGCACCTCTTGGTGATCCTATCGAAATCACCATCCGTGGTTATGAACTTTCACTTAGAAAAGCGGAAGCCGAGCTAGTCAATATCGAAGTGGAGGATGCTAAGTAATATGAAAAGATTTGCGTTAGCGGGTAATCCTAACTCCGGTAAAACCACATTATTTAACTCCTTAACTGGTGCGACCGCACACGTTGGTAACTGGCCAGGTGTTACAGTCGATAAAAGAGAAGGTACATACCGTAAACTCGATGAACCAATTTACATCGTTGACTTACCAGGTATTTATTCCTTATCCCCATACACTCCAGAAGAAGTTATCTCAAGAAACTACGTCTTAGATGAAAAACCAGATTGCGTTATCAACATCGTAGACGCCACAAACTTAGAGAGAAACTTATATTTAACAACACAAATCTTGGAAATTGATGTTCCAGTGGTCGTGGCCTTAAATATGAGCGACGTCGTGAGAAAAAACGGCGATAAGATTGACGCCAAAGCCTTACAAGAAAAACTTGGTGTTCCAGTTGTTGAAATCTCTGCGTTAAAACAAGAAAACTTAGATGAATTAATGCAAGAAGCTGTTAAAGCCAGTAATAAAGAACGTAAAGGTGCGACAATCATTGAAGACAAATCCTTATTACATTTAATTAGTGATGTCCAAATCGCTTTTGAATTAAAAGGTATTGAAAACCCATTATTCCACGCCATCAAGCTAGTGGAAATGGATGAACTTGAAGTCAAGATGCATCCAGAAGCAGTGGAAACTGTTAATAAATTCAAAGCAACATTTAAAAACGATACATTCGGTAGTGACTTTGAAGCTTTAATCGCTGATAACCGCTATGAATATATTGCTAAAAACTATGCTACTGCTTTTGAACAAGCAAGTGGTTTAGAAAGAAAAGATACATTAACTAAATCTGACAAGATTGATAAAGTCATGACACATAGAATTTGGGCGTTACCATTATTCGTGGTCATCATGTTCTTAATCTTCCACGTCACCTTCTCTGAAGATATCTTATTCTTAAATAGAATCTTCGGTTTAGAAATTACCCACGAAGGTTGGATTAACTTCTTCACTGGCATGGGTTATGAAGGTGAACCATTAGGTGGTATTCCATCATTAGGTGTTTGGTTACAAAGCTGGTTTGGTTGGCTCACTGGTAGTTTGATCGACTGGGTTGGCTCATGGATGCCAGCAGGCCAATGGTATACATCCCTTGTTTGCGATGGTATCTTAACTGGTCTTGATGCAGTATTATCATTCGTCCCACAAATCATGATTCTCTTCTTATTCATTGCAATCTTAGAAGATAGTGGTTATATGGCACGTGTGGCCTTTATCTTAGATAGAGCGTTTAGAAAATTTGGTTTATCTGGTAAAGCCTTTATCCCAATGTTAACAGGCTTTGGTTGTAGTGTTCCTGCGATTATGGCCACTAGAACATTAGAAGATGAAAGAGAAAAGAATAGAACCATTAGATTAATGACATGTTTCTCATGTGGCGCTAAAGCTCCTATTTGGGCTTTATTAGCGGGCATTGGTGCAATGGCAGGTTTTGCGGGTGATATCTTCGTCTTTACTATCTATGTTGGTGGTATTGCTTGTGCGATTATATTCGCCTTATTTATGAAGTTATTCTCCAAAGATCAATATGTCTCTCCATTCATCATGGAACTTCCTGCTTATCACTTACCACAACCAAGAAACGTTGGTGCCCACCTTTGGGAAAAGTTCAAACACTATTTAATTAAAGCTGGTACCATCATTGCCGCTTGTACAATCGTGATTTGGTTCCTTAAATCATTTGGTTGGGAAGATGGCAAATTCGGTTTACTCTTATTCGAAGAAGCTAACGCTGAAGGCGAAATGGAATGGGTCTTACATATTGATGGCTCAATCCTTGCTTACTTAGGTAAAGGCTTAAGATACTTCTTCTATCCTTTAGGACCTCTTGCTGGTGGTTGGACCAATAGTACAGATGGCTGGAAATATGTCGTCTCTACATTAACTGGTTTAATTGCTAAAGAAGATGTTGTTGCCACAATGGCAGAACTTGGCTTAGAAGAAGGCACAATTGGCTTATCCTTAGCCGGTGCTTATAGCTTTGCTGTTTATAACTTATTCACTATCCCATGCTTCGCCGCTATCGGTGCTACACATGGTGAACAAAAAGGTAAAGAATTCTGGCTCACCTTATTATGGTGGTTCGCTATGTCCTATGGCTTTGCCTTATTAGTCTACTGGGTTGGTGCTTTATATGAAGTTGCTTGGTGGGGTGGCTTATTAGTAACCCTCGCTTTAGCGGGTGCTGTTACCGGTGCTGGCATCGTTGTCAGCAGACGTCACAAATTAGCATTAGCTAATAACTAATAAAGGAGAATATCGATGTTTAAAGATCCTAGTACAATTTGGATTGAAGTATTAGTCCTAGTCGCGGCTATCTCTTTCGTTGCGCTTGTTCTTGGTCGATATATCTATAAAAAAATCCATCATCTTCCAACAGGCGATTGTGCTTGCCATCATATCAATAAGAAAAAGATATTAAAGCAATACCATAAAGGAAAACTCTAATATGAATAAATATGTTCTTAAAGTACTCGGTATGAGATGTGGCATGTGCGAATTACATGTTGAAGAAGCAATCTCTAAAAATATCAATGTTAAGAAAGTGAAGGCTAACCGCTACAAGAAAGAAATAGTGGTCTTCACTGAATTAAACCTTGATCAAGAAGACTTCCATAAAGTCTTAGACCCAACTGGTTATCAGTTAATGACGTGCGAAAGAATGGCCGCTGTTAAACACTGGTACGGTTGGCGGTGACCTCCCCCACTTATAGAAGATTGGGGCTTCCCACTCAAGAGGTCTATTAGCCTCAGTATCAATGGGCTATCTCCGAGAGTCCCTCGGTTAAGGATATTTATTAATAAGATATCCAACTTGTTTAGACGAAAGCTAATTAGAAGGATTAAGGATTATTCTTATTCCTTCTTTTTTGATGTTAATCGCTGCATTATAATCGCGGTTATGTTTTGTCCCGCATTCTGGACAAACCCAACTCCTTCGATTAAGCGCTAAATCGGCTTTACGATAGTTGCAGCATGAACAAAGTTGACTGCTAGGAAAATATCTATCAACTTTGATTAATTTCTTATTTAGCCACGTTAGCTTATAGGAAAGATAATTAAGGAAAGTCCCATATCCTAAATCAAAAATAGAAATGCCTAGTTTTAACTTATCTCTTCTTTCACTCATCTCTTTTAGGTCTAGATTCTCCACAAAAACATAATCGTAAGTATTAGCAAGTTTTCTACTTACCTTATGAAGGAAGTCTTTTCTTTGATTAGCAATGTGCTCATGAAGATTTTTGATTCTCAACAATTGCTTTTGATAATGAGATGAATCTTTCTTCATGTGGGACAATTTTCTTTGCTCTTTTGCTAATTTAGTTAGAGAATCCTGATAATAAGTTGGCATATCCAAATGATTACCATTACTATCAACGAAGAGATGAGATAAAGAAAAATCTAATCCGATTGAATTATTAGGATCTAGAGATTCCTTGATATATTCTCCATAGTCAAAGTACTCTTCTTCTCCTGATAAAGAAACGTAGTAATGTCTACCCAAACGAGAAACACTGACCATGGTGAATTTAAATGATTCTGGTAATTTACGATGACATTTAACTTTGACTCTACCTAATTTTGGGATTTGGATATCATCCTCAATAAAACGGATAATGTTTCTGTTGTTCATGGTCGTATAACCATAATCATTCTTTTTCTTTTTAAATTTTGGGAATTCGGCATTATGTCTAAAGAAATTCATATAGGCATCAAAAAGATGAATAACTGTTTGTTGTAATGCAATCGAATCAACTTCTTTAAGATATGGAAATGTTTCCTTATATTCAGGAAGAAGCTTAATTAAATCATATTTATTAATCGTTCTATTCTTATCGGCCTTATATGACTCAATGCACATAGAAAGGAAGTCATTATAAACTTGACGAGAGCAGCCTAAAGTCTTCTCAATTAGTTCTTTTTGAGAAGGATTAGGATAGATTCTAAAGCGATATGTTCTTTTAACTGTCTTAATCATAATGTACCTTTCGAAATATAAGAAAAGGGAAATAAATGCTAAATGCATCATCTTCCCCTATATCCTTATTTCCTACTATTATTATATCAATTTATTGATATAACTACAATACTTAATTCACTATTTATCAATAATTATGTTTAATAA
>JAGAYY010000050.1 GCA_017940265.1 Bacilli bacterium
TGATTCTAAATTAGCAAGAAACATATCTGATGTATCTTGGTCAAGATTTGTCTCTATGCTAATATATAAAGCTGATTGGTATGGTAGAAAAGTAATAAAAGTTCCTTCTACTTATCCATCTAGCCAATTATGTCACGCATGTGGATATAAAAACTCGCTCACAAAGGACCTCGCTATTAGGAAATGGACTTGTCCTAAATGTGGGTCTATTCATGATAGAGATATAAACGCTGCGAAAAATATTCTAAGTAAGGGAATTGAAACACTTACAAAGGATGGGACACATCCGGATAGCTTGTTTATGCTTGGCTCGTTAGAGTCATCGAGCAAGAAGCCCCCGCTTCTTTAAGTGGTGGGAGTATGTCACAAGCACAGATTCTTTGTTTGGAAATATGATATATTTATTGCAGTTATATGAGAAATAAAGAAACACTAAAGTTTATTACTAATAATATTAAAGGCAGTAAGAAGAAAATTCTTATCCTTTCAATCGTGCAAACATTATTAGGTGTTTTAACAGTGGCGTTCTCTTTTATGCTTAAGCCTGTGATAAACGCTCTCGAAGATAAGAGCAATGATTTATTAATTAGAAATGTCATTATTCTTGCTTCCATCGCTGTTGTTCTTATCATCTTACAAATCTTTTATCGTTTATATTACGAAGTTAGTTATATCGATATTGAAAATAGACTTAAAAATAACTTATTTAAAACAATCTTAAATAAAGATTATCAAGAGATTAAAAATACACATGATGAAGAATGGATTCATAGATTAACAAGTGATACCGCAGTCGTGGCTAATTCTATTCTTTCTATCTTGCCTTCATTATGTAGAATGGTGGTGCAACTAGTCTTAGCGCTCGCCGCTATCATTGTTTTATTCCCAGTCTTTGGTTTATCTTTATTACCATTTATCCTCTTAGTTATATTAATAACTTATTTTATGAGGAAACGCTTAAAAGCGTATCATCATTTAGCCCAAGAAAAAGATGGTAGGGCTAAAGTGTTCTTATCTGAATCTCTTCAAGGTTTAGCGATTGTCCACTCATTCGTAAAGGAAGATGTCTTTACTAAGAAGAATGAACAAAATTTAGAAGAATATAAGAAAGCTAGATTAAAAAGAAATACATTTAATGTCCTTTGTTCTGTCGGCTTTATCGTGGTCTATTATGCTTTCTATATTCTCGCGATTATTTTCTGCGGACAAAAGATCATTAATGGTGATATGACTATTGGCTTCTTAAGTGCAATCGTCGCGTTATTATCTCAATTAACAGGTCCATTAGGTAATATCACTTCTATTATTCCTAAGTACTACTCTTTAATCGCTAGTGGTGAACGTTTAAGAATGGAAAATAATGTAGACGTCACTTATTTATCTAAAGTTGATATTGATAACTTCTATAATGACGAATTCAAATCATTATCGATTAATAACATTTCTTATTCATATCTAGATAAATATGGTAATAAGGTAGAAGCCTTAAAGAACTTTAATTTAAAGATTAACAAAAATGAGAAGATTTTAATCAAAGGTCATTCTGGTGGTGGCAAGTCCACTTTATTTAAGTTAATACTTTCTTTATTAACTCCTGAAGAAGGTCAAATATCTATTAATGAACAACCACTTAATAAAAGATATGAGAAATTATTTGCCTATGTTCCTCAAGATAACTTATTAATGGAAGGCACGATTAAAGAAGTTATTACTTTATTTGAAGATAATCCAAATGATGAATTATTTAATAAAGCCTTAGATATAAGTGAATCATCATCCTTTGTTAATGCTTTAGTGAATAAGGGTGATACATATCTTAATGAAAAAGGTAGTGGCCTCTCCTTAGGGGAAATGGAAAGAATCGCCATTGCTAGAGCCATCTATAGTGATTCTCCAATACTTCTTTTAGATGAATGCAGCGCTTCTTTAGACTCTAATACTGAAGCTAAAGTGATGTCTAATATCTTAAATATGCAAAATAAGACAATTATCTTAATCTCACATCATAAATATGATGAGACACTATTTGATAAAGTGATAGATCTTGGTGAATAAATGGATAAAGAAACATATATCAAATATCTAAAAGACTATCTTCATCTAATCTCCCTTTATCTAAATAAAAAGGAAGAGCCTTCTTTTAAGATTGATGAAAGTAATTTTAATATTTTTCTTAATCTATCTAAGAAGCATTCATTGACCGCTTTATTTTATAAGGTGTGTAAAGACGTAAAAGTGGATATTAAAGAAGAATATCTAAAAGTATTAGAGCAATATTATTTTTCTAATGTGCAGAAGCATGTCTTATTTGATAAAGAAAGAAAAGAACTGTTTGAATATTGTAATAAAAACAATATCATCCATCTTCCACTTAAAGGTATTCTTTTAAAACATTATTATCCTGATCCATATACTAGAGAATTCGCAGATAACGATATTTGGTTTGCAAAAGACAAAGACGAATTAATTAAAAAGTTCTTTGTTGAGCGCGGCTATGAAGTAGAGCTATATAGGAAAAGTAATCATGACGTGTATTTAAAAAAGCCATGTTTAAACTTTGAAATGCATCGAGCCTTATTTGGTGAAACTGGTGATAACGAAAAGATTGTTAAATATTTTAAGCATCCAAATCTTAGATTAGTTAACCCATTAGCGGTAGAAGCCTATTTTCCATTAGATGACTTTTATGTCTATTTCACCGCACATTCTTATAAACATTTCCATAACGCAGGATGCGGTATTAGAACACTGATAGACTTTTATCTTTTCTTAAAGAAGAACACGGAAAATGAATTACTAAACTTTAAGTACATTAATAAACAACTAGAAAAGATGGATCTAGTAGATTTCTCTAATCAAATATCCACTTTATCCACTAAAGTCTTTGATGAAAAAGAACTATCTAATGAAGAAATGGAAACACTTTTATTTATCGCTAGCAGTGGTACCTATGGCACATTAGAAAATAGAGTCAATAAAGGTGTTAAAGAAAAAGGTAAAACTAGATATTTCTTTTCTAGAATATTCCCTCCTTATAGATTCTATAAATCCGCTTATCCATGGGCATATAAAGTACCGATTTTAATTCCTATTGCTTGGTTATGTAGATTATTTAGAATTCTATTTAAAAACCCAAAAAGAGCGACATCTGAATTAAAGATGATATCTAAATCTAAAGAAGAGAAAGATAAGTAAATTTTTGATTTAGAACAAAATGTTCCAATAAAGAACAAAGAAATAATACACATAAGTGCTACACTGTGTTGAGAAAGAAAATATGGAATTCGCTGAAAAGCTCAAAACACTACGTAAAGACTCTGATTTAACCCAACAAGAAGTTGCGGATAAACTTTATATTTCTAGAAGCTTATACGCAAAATATGAAAGCGGGATTGCCGTTCCTAACAAGGATATTTTAGAAAAGATATCACTTTTATTTAATGTTAGTGTTAATGAACTTGTTTCGTACGAAGAAACAACTCTTATGGTTGTAGAAGAGCACAATACTCGTGAAAAGCTGAAAAATATAACATTAATTACTAGCCTAGTTATTTGTGCTATTTTTATCATTTTCTACTTTATCCCTGTTTTCCAAGTCTATAGTTACAAATATCCCGCTCCAGCAGGACAGCAACCTGAAAGAATAATGACTTTAATGTCTTCATTCTCCTTGTTAAATAGCAAGGGCGTACCTCTAGGTAATATTACTTTAGGATTTTGTGTTATTGAGATAGTTCTTTCGATTTTATGCCTAACCATTTTTAATAAAAGAAAGATTGTAGTGCGATACATAGCCTATATCAATTTTGCATTAGTGGTGTTTCTAATTTTTATGACTGTTGCCTTCTCTTGTGGCTATTCATTTTAAATAGAAAAAAATAGTAAAAAATCCCATTTTTTATTCTGTTTTATCAGGATTGATTCAAAAAATTATCTTTTCTTTTAACATGTTTTTTTGTGCGTAGTATGATTAGTGCTATGAGTGCATACGTGCGTCTATACACGCACTCATTATTAGAAAGGAAATCATCATGAAGAAATCTTTAAAAGCATTATTTCTTGTTGGATTAACGATCTCTATGGCGGTAGCCTGTGACTTCGGTGGTACTAGCAAGTCTTCTAGCAGTAATGCATCTTCAACGAGCTCTATTGAAAGCTCACAATCATCCCTTACATCATCTGACTCTACAACAAGTTCTTCAAGTAACTCATCTAGTAGTACTTCAAGCAATACTTCCGTTAGTAGTAGTTCATCCTCAAGCTCAAACTCTGTAGCTAGCAGCTCATCAAGCAGCAGTTCTAGTTCAGCCATCCCAGTCTTAACAGGTATTGAATTAAATACCAATAATGTTAAGAAAGTCTATAACTATGGTGAAACATTAGATCTTACCGGTTTAGTGGTCACTGCGAAGTATAGCAATAACAAAACCGAAGTAGTAACTGACTATGTTGCTAGACCCGCTAATGGCAGTAAGTTAGAACAAGTTGGTAAAACAACAGTTAACATTATTTATCAAAACTTCAATGAATCTTTTGAGGTTGAAGTTAACAAAGTTTTCACACGTATTTCTCTTAATACTGAAAACGTTAAGAAAACATATAGTTATGGTGAAGCTTTAGACTTAACTGGCTTAGTGGTCACCGCTAACTATAATGATGGTTCACAAGAAAACGTTACCGAATATAGTGTGAACATCGCTAATGGAACAGTCTTAAAGACCATTGGTAAGACCACAATTGAAGTCGCTTATTTAGAAAGCAAAGCTTCATTTGATGTTGAAGTAAGCGCTCTTAAGGAAACAGGTACTCTTGTGACTTTAGATTTAAGTGTTGCTTCGACATTTGAAAATAACGTTGCTTATAAGGAAGGTAATGGCACTGTTGAAGGTGGCGATTACGCTCCTAGATTTAAATTAACAAAGGTCAGTGCCGCTGAAGGCTCTATGACCATTGTTAATAACAGAACCAGATTAATGGCAGGAGATACCATTGAGAACGTTGCCTCTTTAGGTGGTGTCACCAAGATTAGAGTCAACGGTGGTAATGGTAACTTCAAACTCTATGCTGGTTATACACAAACTGAAATGTATGAATTCTTAACTGCGGAATCTGAAAGTGGTGATCGTATTTATGAAAATATTCCAAATTTGAATTACTTCAAGTTTGTTGGTAAATACGATAACTGGCCAGCCGATATCTCCTCTATTGAATTCACATATACAAGAAATGAAAATCACGAATTAGTGGATGGTATTGAAACACCTATCAATACATTAACCGTTAATGAAGGTGAATATGTTAAAGGTGATAAGACCTTAACGGTCAATGGAAGAACCGTTACTCTTAACGATAATACATATACATATACTGGCATTTTCTATAACGACGCTCTTCTTTATGTTAACGACAATGGTGGTTTATTAGTGAAATACACCAGTGACACCGCAGTTGTTGTTAGAGACACTAACGATGCTTATTCATCATTATCTGGTGAATACACCAAAGTCATCGGTGCTACTGAAATTAAGCTATATGTTAATGGTGAAGAAGTAAGCGCTAATACAAAAGATACAAGAGCCACTATGGAAGTTGGTGATGCATTCACCTTCTCTGCCACATGTAACGCTGTTCCAAGTGAAACACCAGTTATCAAATATACTGATGAGACTTATACTGAAGAATACAATCCATTTTCAGGAACATATCATTTTGATGATCCAATACCAGTGTATGATGCCATCTCAGGAGAAGAAGACGATCTTTCTTTATTAAGAATAGAAGTCTCATACGATTCTGAATCTCTTTTTTACACCTTACGTTTTCAAAGTGAATCAAACTCAATTATGCCTGCTATTCCTTGGGCAGAAGTTCAAACAACCACTGCGACAGAAGATGCCACAAAACTAGTCTTCCAAGTTACCGAAGAATTAACAGTCACTATTGATTCAGAAACAGAAACACTTGCAATTGGCTATTATGATTTAGAAAACTATGAATTCTGGATTGAAGGCTCTATAAAATATCAACTTAAGTCAAGTATTCAAAGAACCGCTACCTATTCAAATGGTACAGTAACAGCTTTATTAAACGGTGACTTCTATTTAACTGCTACCGCTAGTAATGGTCTAGAAGCTAAATATTATGTAAAAGTTAATACATATTATAGTGCCATAATCACTAGCCCTGCATTTGATACTGAAGTTGCTTTAAAAGAAGGCGATACATATCAAATCAACGCCACTCTTGATCCAAATGCTACCCGTAAATGGTTAACATATGAATCAAGTAATACAAATGTCCTTACTGTTAGTGAAACAGGCTTAGTTACTGCGATTAAAGAAGGTAATGCTAATGTCTTTATTAGAAGTGCTGATGACAACATTAGAATGAAATTCACTGTTGAAAAAGGCACACCAAAGATTACAGTTACTACTTATTCATTTGACGATGATAATGGTGATGCCCACACCTTAGTGGTCAAAGAAGGTATCTCTGCTACTATTGATGATGCCTATAGCTTCACATATAGCAATGGTCTTTATATCTATGATGCTGATGAAAACGTCATGTTTGAAGTCAGAGTATCTGGTAGCCAAGCCTATCTAGAATACATCGATGAAGAAATGGTGTTATTTGGTTACGATAATGTAATCACTGTCTTCAGTGACTCCATCTATTTAACATTTGTTTCTAGTGAACAAGTTGAACAAGGCGGAGAACAAGGCCAAGTTGGAGAACAAGGCCAAGGTGGCGAACAAGGCCAAGGTTGGGAACAACAACAAGACGTTGTTAAAAACTATACCTTTATGGATGATGATGCTACTGAACACACTTTAGCGGTCACCGAAGGTAAAGAAGCCACTCTTGATGACACATACCATTTCACATTCACAAATGGTCATTATTACTACGATAATGACGATACATGCTACTTCGATATTAGACATTCTGGTGCTGACTTATTAGATTACTATGGCGCAAATATGGCCTTCTTTATGGATGGACTTGCGTCATTCTATACTGATGAAGGCACAGTTGACTTAATCGAAGCCTAATACTTGTAGCAAATAGAAAGAAAGAAATACAATGAAAAAACATTTCGCAATATTGACTGCGACATTGTTAGCGGTATCTCTCAGTGCTTGTAACGGAAATAGTTCAAGCACTGGGGGTAATACCTCTTCTACTTCTGATATAACAACTTCTTCAAGTGTTATTGAAAGTAGCAGCAGTGATGAAGTAACAAGCAGTTCTTCTATTAACAGTGTTAGTAGTTCTTCTTCATCTATCTCCTCATCTAGTAGTAGTTCATCCACAAGTAGTGTGGAAACACCAAAAGAAGTGAAGATTGGTGAAGTATATACATCAAATTATTGGGACTTAACCATTAAGAATATGACCAAGACTGTTCTTGGTGACTTATGGGAGAAGGTTCCTGAATTTACCGCGACTAGATATGAAGCGGTGATGGGTTATGCTGAGCAAAACGCTCCATTAACCATTCAAATTACCTGCTATGGCGCGAACGCGAGTAGTGCGGTACGCCTTTATAAAGAAAGAATGGAAGCCCTTGGTTATTATTTCTCAGCGGAAAATAACTATGGCTACCAAATGGTGGATTATTATAGTGATCTATTCCTTGCCTATTCTTTAGTGACTGAAAATACCGAAGTACCATATTTCGTTATTCAATCTAACGTTCAACAAACTAGAGAAGTAGCGTGGAATAGTGTCATCGTTGATTTATATACTGATATTACAGGTGTTCCTGCTTGTCCTGCGGAAAGTTATTCCACTAACTATGATAATAGCAAAGACACATTAACGGTCTTTGCCTTATTCGTTGATAAGAACACAGTGATGTCTAACTATATCAACGAACTATATAAAGTGGGCTTTACTGTTAAGAGTACTGACCAATATGGAGTAACCACTCTTATTGATGAAAGTGGTTATCTCACTGTGCAGTTATATCTCACTTATGGTGATTATGACTGTGATGCCTTATATATCAATTTTGTGAATATTTGGCCAAGTGTGCCAATTGCCTCATTCACTAACTTAGCCCAATTCCCAAGACTAACAAGTGACACCGCTTTATATGATGGTTATACATATATTGATCCAGTTGGTAATAACAACGAAAAAGATTTCACATTATGTATTTACTATAAGAGTGCATCCACGACTGATTATGAAAACTATGTTAGTAGTGTCATTAACTTAGGATTCACTAAGGGAGAAGTAGAAACAACTGAGACGGGTATCATTTCTACATATTTAACCGCTCATGTCCCTTTTAGTGAAACTGAAGTCCTTAATGTCACTGTTAGAGTTTTATATCAATTATCTTCAAATATGATTTGCATTGTCTTTTATCAAGCAAATGCAATGTAATAGGAGTTCCAACATATATGAAAAAACAATTATTTTTAAGTGCGATATTGTTCGCTCTTGTCGCTACTGGTTGTGCAACTACACCAAGTAGCAGTGTTACTAGTAATTCCTCTAGTGATAACACTTCAAGTGAAACAAGTAGTTCAACTAGCGAATTACCAAGTACATCTACTTCTAGTGTTCCTTCTTCAAGTAGTTCTTCTTCTTCTAGTTCATCTAGTAGCAGTTCTTCTGGTTCAGAAGTTCCACCTCCAATTATCTTAGGTGGTCAAATTGAAGAAGCTTTAAAAAAAGATTATAAGAATATGTCAGTAGCCTTTTATCTTAACTCCATGGAATATGGACAAGAATATGGCTATGAATACTATTTAGGCGGCAGTGATTTCGTCGCGGTGCTTGATGGCACAACCGCAGAATTATATGGACAAGATAGTGCCTGGAGTTTTTATTCCTACTATAACAATAAGAGTTATGCCTATTGGGATGCTTCTTATTACGCTACTAAGGGTTGGATCTCTAATGGTTCTAAAGGTATTGGTGTTGGCATTGATTATGCCTACTTCTATATGCCATATCTTTTACAAAGATTAACTAAAGATGATGTCACCAATGTCATGGGGGCATATGTGGTCAAAGATACATCCTTAGATAAGATTAATGAAGGTCTTAAATTCGCTTGGTTAACAAATGATATCCACTATATCGATATCAAAGTTAATGAAGCTGGATATATCTCTCGTATTAGAGGTTTTGATGATCCTAATAACGATGAATATGGTTTCCAAATTGAATTATCTAACTTTGGAACATGTACCGCTCCTCAAGGAATAACTTTACCTCCTGCTATTAATGAATCTAATATCAAGACATATGCGGATATGTTAGGTCATGAAGAAGAACCAGATATCTATATCACTAACTTATCAATTAATATCAACGATACAGTGAATAGTGATGAAGAATATCAAATCATCATGAATCCAGATGATGTCGTTGATTTATCATTCTCATACTTACCCGCTAATGCGAATAAAAGAGAAGTTAACTGGTTTACCACTGACGATACAGTGGCTGAACTTCTATATTCACATGAATCCGGTCATCAATATCTAAGAGCGGTTTCTGAAGGTGAAACATATATTTATGTCACTCACGTTAACGGTGAAAAACAAACTATCTCCTCTGATTTATTAAGAGTGAAAGTTAATCCCGCTCAAACTGTGGAACAAACCGCCGAAGATGTCTATCGCTTTACCTTTACTGGTGAAGAAGGTAATGATGGTGCTTATACAATTAAAGCCAATAACACTATCGCTAATAGTGAAGCGCCATTTAGTATCACCACATGGAGAATGCAAACTAGAACAGGCAACTATAGTGATAACTTCGCTGATGATGATGTCGTCCTTTATAGTGCCCCTAATAGTTCCACTAACTTCACCACAAGATTTGAAGATGAAGTCTTATTTGATTTCTCCAATCAACAAGTAAGTAAGATGTCATTTGCCTATGCTTTATTTAGATGTAATTCCAAAACCAACTTAAACTTACTTGAATCCATTACTATCTATACATCTAACGACGCTAATACATGGGAATCTATTGATGTCACTGATGAAATGAGAAACGAATTTGAAAAAGCCTCAATGAGTACCGGTATGACACCTAAGGTCTTAACTAAGACATTTGCCCCAGCCTCAATGGTGAAGATTATCATCACCGCTAAATCCGTTGGTGGTAATGACTTAGGCATTGGTATGAAAGACTTTGTGTTCGCCGCTAATAGTGAATGCCATAACTTTGATGATGTTGAAGCAGTACCTGTTACTAGCATCACCATCAGCGCTCCTAAGAATAGATTAAAGATTGGTACTTCTATGAAATTAAGCGCGGTTGTTACACCAGGCAATGCCTCTAATCCAAATGTTAGATGGATTTCTACAGATACAGATGTCTTAACAATCGACGCTAGAACAGGTTTTGCTACTGCGATTAGTGAAGGTATTGCCACAATTAAAGCGGTTTCTGTGACTAATCCAAGTATGGTATCTAATGAAATCTTAGTGACTACTTACACTCAAGATGTAATTAATGATGAAAATAATATCTTTGTTGGTAAAACATTCTTTGCCAGTAATGTCCAATATGGTGTTAATACCGCGGATGTGACTTTCCTTGTTAAAGACAATAAGAGTGCTTCCTTAACCATCACCATCAGTGTCATGGGTCAAGAATTCAAGAATACCATTAATGTTTCATTTAATTTCTATGATGAAGTAACTGGTATTTATGAATTTGAAAGTGAAGATAACGCGATTGTTAACATCACATTAGCGGAAGATGGTAGTTATATTTCCTTAACATATAAGACTGGTGATGGTGATGTCTTCACCAACATCACATTAAATAAGGTGAAATAAACAATATGAAAAAAGCATTACGTTTATTACCATTATTACCTGTTCTTGTTTTAGGAGCCTGTAACGTTCCTCCTTCAAATACAAGTTCTAGTAATAATACCCCTTCATCTGATAGTGATGTTTCTACAAGTGAAATAAGTAGTAGCAGCAATAGTGAATCTTCTAGTAGTGAAATATCTTCTAGTAGTTCATCATCTAGTTCTATTAATACTGCAGTGGAACAATCTAAATGGGGCAAAGAAGCCGCACAAAAGTGCTTTGATACCTTAGGTGTTGTCTTTCCATATATGGAGGCTGATGGCTTTGAATACAAAGTGACCACTGATGATTATGGTGATAAGGCTATTTGGTTCTACTTATATTACGAAAGCCAAGAAGTCGCTGAAGAAAAGATTGTTGATTACGCTTGGGCGGCTTATGAACAAGATAGATATGAATGTGTTGTTAAACCAACTAGATTCGTTGGTGAAGACTATAGTGTTTGGGAACAAAACGTCTTATACGCTGATAAAGTTCTTAGTGAGAGATATGCTGTAGAACTTCAAGCTTTAGCGTCCCAAAAAGCCTATAACGGTAAATTAATGGGTTGTTTAGGTATATATGGTTTTTCTTATATCCCTAATATCGATCCAAGTAAGTTTCCAACTTATCCAGTGGAATATGTTCTCGGAGAAAATAATGGTGTTCCCGCTCTAGTGATGGATGATATTAAATTTGATTTCTCCATCAATATGTATGAAGGTAATAAAGTCTTACAAATCATTGTCACTTCAGATAAGCACACAATTGATTTAGAAGAGAAATATTTCTATGCTCTAGAAGACGCTAGATATAGACTCTTCCGTTATGATGATTTAGAAGATGACTTTACTGGTGAATCATTCGGTTATGGTAGCCATTATCCAGAATATGAAGATAACTATTGTTATTATGCATATAACAAAGATAATACACACTGTGTCTACTTCGAATATGATTTAAATCATCAATATCTCTATATCGAAATATTTAAGTTAAACCAAGAAGCTAAATAACAAATAACACAAACCCCAAATCCAAAATAATGGAGGAGGGGTTTTCTTTTGCGAATAATGATCCACACAATAGCCCAAAATGAATCTTGAATATCAATATATCTATGTCAAAAAACACCCGAAAGTTTTTACATAAATGGCAAAAGTTTCAGGAGTAGAATGGCGTGGTTAATAGAGAAGAGCATATCACTATATATTAGTTCTTTACGTACGAAATCTCGTACGATATAATAATAGTGAAAGGAGAGTTGATATGATCAATTTAAACATTAGTAATGCTAGGGATAAGCTCTATAATCTCGCATCTTCTTGCATCAAGTACAATGATGTAGTGAATATCAGCACAAAAGAGGGCAATGTTGTGCTTCTTAGTGAAGATGACTATCGTAGTCTAATCGAATCTCTCTATCTCGCGGGTGTAAAGGGAGTTTATGAAGATATCGAAGAAGCAGTCAAAACACCTACATCTGAGTTTTTTAAGGATGCTCCATGGAAATAGTCTATTCAAAACAGTCATTCAAAGATTATGAAAAATTAAAACAATTTCCAAAACTCGTTGAAAAAGTAAAAGCCTTGATTGAACTTTTAGAGAAAAATCCTTTTGAAACCCCACCCTCATATGAAAAACTTATCGGTTTTGAAAATGTCTACTCTAGACGTATAAATATTCAACATCGATTAGTTTACGAAGTTAGAAAAGAAGAGAATGTTGTAGTGATAATCCGCATGTGGACTCACTACGAGTAAAAGAATTAGCCTTACGGCTTTTTCTTTTTTATAAATAATTACAGTGCTATATTATTTATTGTCTTATGAAAAAGAATACCAGTCGTAAAAACGAGGATATTAAAAGATTTAATCCTACCGCTGAAAGCGGCTTAGATAGTGCATCAGTCGCCTATATGCAAAGTGTGGGTAAAGTAAATATTGCTAAAAGCCCCACGAATAAGTCATATACCAAAATCGTTTTAGGTAATATCTTTACCTTCTTTAATATTTTGATGTTCGCTATTGCGGGCTTACTTCTTTTATTAGTGGGTCCAAAAGTAGTGACCAACTTAATGTTTTTAGGCATTATTGTTTGTAACTTATTAATAGGCACTATTCAGGAATGCAAGAGTAAACACACAATTGAAAAACTTAAGTTATTAAACGATAGCAAAATCAAAGCTAGACGTGATGGTAAAGAAGTAGAACTCTTACCAACTGAAATAGTTTTAGATGATGTTGTTGTCTTAACAGCAGGGGATCAAATACCCGCTGACTGTATTGTCTTAGATGAGCAAATCTTAGAAGTTAATGAATCATTATTAACTGGTGAATCAGTACCAGTAAAGAAAACTAAAGGTGATACAGTATTTGCTGGCTCCTTTGTTGTCGCTGGTTCTTTAGCGGTCCGTGTCGATAAAGTTGGTAATGATACATACATCTCCTCAATTGAGAATAAGGCCAAGGTATCTAAACAACCTAAATCTAGATTGATGATTGCCATCTCCAAGATTATTAGAAATATGACACTTATCGCTATCCCGTTAGCCATATTTGTCGCGATTTATGAATTTGTCTATGGCTTACTTAATAACACTGAAGGATTGAGTATTCTTCCAACAACCTGGGGTCAAAAAACTATCTTCTCTGAAGCCACCTTCTATAGTGGTGTCACTATTGCCTATATGATTCCATGTGGTATGGCCTTACTCGCCAGTGTCGCTATGGCCACAGGTGTCGTTAAACTCGCACAAAATAAAACCTTAGCCCAAGACTTATATTCTGTTGAATCATTATCTAGAGTTAACACTCTTTGTTTAGATAAGACAGGGACATTGACCGATGGTTCAATGACCCTTGAAGAAACTATTATCTTGGATAAGAGTTATAACGAAGAATCATTAGATAGATTAATGTCTAGTTACTTAGACGCTTTTAATGAGGCTAATCAAACATCAACCGCTTTATTAAATAAGTTTGGTAAACTCGTCGAACGTATTGATGACTATGGTCAAAAGAATTCCTCTAATGCTTTTAGAAAGAAATTTAAAAATGCTGACCAACTTAAAGTTAATGATAGAATCCATTTCTCCTCCGCTAGAAAATATTCTGCGGTGGAATTTGAAGGCTTAGGTTGGTTTGTGATGGGCGCTCCTGAATTCATTACTAAAGACCAAGAAATTTTAAATAAAGTAAACGAATACGCTAAAAGTGGTTTACGTGTTATCGTACTCGCTAAAGTAAATGGCGTAGTCATTAAAGATAAACCAGTACCAAATGATGTTACTTTAGTGGCGATGCATATCTTAAGTGACACTATCAGACCAGAAGTTAAAGACACCATGTTATGGTTTAGAGAAAACGATGTTGATATCAAAGTTATCTCTGGTGATAACATTGGTACTGTTAGTTATATCGCTAAACAATCAGGTATCGCTAATTGGGATAAAATCGTGGATATGTCTAAAGTGACTGAACAAGATAACTTAGAAGAACTAGTTTTAAATAATGCTATCTTCGGTAGAGTAACGCCTGACCAAAAAGCGGAAATCATCGCTATCTTAAAGAAGAATAATCGTATCGTTGGTGTTACCGGTGATGGTTTAAATGACTTATTAGCCTTTAAGCAAGCCGATTGCTCTATTGCTTTAGCAAATGGTGCGGCCGCTACTAAAAACGTCGCAAATCTCGTTTTATTAGATTCTAACTTCTCCAATATGAAGGAAGCTGTCTTCCAAGGTAGAAGAGTGGTTAATAATATTCAAAGATCCTCATCCTTATTCGTGATGAAGGATTACTTATGGTTCTTTATTACCATCTTCCCAATGTTGATTGCCTTACCACATATGATTCAACCAACAGTCATGTCTTTGGTTAATATCTTCATTACTGGTATTGCTAGTTTATTTGTTGCCTTAGAACCAGATAAGACAAGAGTTAAAGGTAACTTCTATAAGAATGTTACTAAGCGGGCCTTATTAGCAGGTTTCTATATGTTTATACCTGTTGCGGTAGCTCTTCTTTATGTCTTGTTTAGTCAAATAGCAATCAATCAAGGACTCACCGTGGATATATTACAATCAGTTCTTGCGACAAAATTTGTCGATGGTGAAATCGTTAGCTTTGGTTGGATACCAACAATGGCCTTATGTGTTACTATCAGTGGATTTATTATCTTCTTTAATAACTGCCGTCCATTTACGACATTTAGAAAGTTCTTATACTTTATTACCTTAGTGGTGGTGTTATTCATTTTATGGTTAGCACCTGAGTTCTTCATCATCAGTGGTACTGAGATGGTTAATGAAGTAGGTGGTTTCTTTAAGATCTTTCCATATATCTTCAGCCATATTGTTCCTAACTTAACATTATCCTTATTTAGAACAATGACATTAGAACAAATTGTCTTTGTTGGTGTCCATGCTTTAGCAGCGGTTCCTCTCTATTTGTTAAACGAGAAGTTCGGTGGTAAGTTATTAGATTTAACTTTATTTTCAAAGCGCGAATATAAAGATGAATAGGGTTTTATGATGCGTGAACGCATCGTTAAAGCATCTATTTTATGAATCTAAGCAAAAAATCAGCAATACCAATAAGGACATATCCCTCGGGATCTCTCATTTCTTTATATGATTTATTCACAACAAGTATTTTTTGAATAGGATCTTTTAAGTGATTATATGGCTTCTTTTCTCTTTCTAAAGTTTCATCCTTTGAAATATCATCTGCCACTTGAACATAGAATATCCTAGTTCCTTTCGTGGCTAAAAAATCTATTTCGTATTTCTTTTTAACATTTTTATTATCTTTGTTACGCTCCACTCTTTCATAAGTTCCAACATTCACTGAATATCCATTGTAAAGAAGTTCGTTAAATATAACGTTCTCAAGCATGTGGCCTTCGTCGGGCTTGGAAAAATTGAGCCTAGCATTTCTTAAACCTAAATCTGTGAAATAATACTTTCTTAATGCACCGATTTCGTTTCTTCCTTTAACATCATATCTAGTGGCTTCTTGAATAATAAAAGCATCGAGAAAAAAATTAATGTATTTTGTGACCGTGTCTTTGTCGATGGCTTCTTTTTTAACACTTTGGTAGGTGTTTGATATTCTTTCGGAATTGATTAATCCTCCGACTGAATCGCTAATAATGTCGCTTAGCTCATCAAGGGCTTCGCTTTTATTGAGCCTATTGTGTTCTAAAATATCACTAAAATATGTCGTCTTAAAAAGACTTTTGAGGTAGTTTCTTCTTCTCTCTTCATTCTCTTCTAAAACCGCTAGAGGCATACCGCCATATGTTATATAATCATTTATCATTTCTGGGGCATACCCTTTTTTATAATTAGCGTATTCATCAAACGATAGAGGAGACAAGTGAATTTTTGTTGCCTTATCTCTAAATTCAGTAACAATATCGCTGGAAAGCATTTTTGAATTACTTCCAGTGACATATAAATCGATATTAGGCTCTCTAGAAAGACCCAGCACAACATCGACAAATGTAACAACATTTTCATCTCCGTCTTTTGCTAATACAATTTGCCCGTTAGTGAAAGCAGGATTGATAATGGATGTGACTTTTTGAATTTCATCTAAAATGACATAGCAATCATTTTTCCCTTTACAGTAGTCCCTAACGTATTTTCCTAAAGCGATAGGATTTCTTAATTCAGCGTTTCTATCATCATCTAATTCGATAACCACAATATTATCACTACTAACGTGACACTCTTCTTTTAAATATCTAGTATACATTTCTTTGAGAAGATAAGATTTTCCACATCTACGGATACCAGTAATAACTTTTGGAAACCCGTTATTTTTTGCGCCAATAAGTTGATTTAGATATTTAGTACGTTCAATCATAAAATCTCCTTTTTGGTAGAATTCTACCTTTTCTTCGATTTTATTTTACTCGACTTGGATTAATATTTCAATTTGAGTAATGATTTTTAGAATAATTATTTGCTCAAACTCTCGCTGTTTTTGTCGAAAGGAATATGAAAAACACAAGCACATCTTATTGAAAAAATGTCGGTTAACCGATATAATTAATGCATGACATTTTTGGATTTATTGGCAGAACAAAAAACAACAGTATATTCACTATCAATCGACAGTGGAGTTCCTAAAACAACTCTAACTGATATCGCTTCAGGAAAAGCTGATATTTTGGAGTGCACTGGCAAAACTTTGTTGGCAATCTCAAAGAGTTTACATATTTCAATAGAAGAACTGCTCAGTTTAGAGAGAGAAGAAGCTAAAACCCTTTTGCCTGGTTTTTTATTGGACTCCATTTCTGAGTATAGAAAAGCCATTCGTAAAGGAAGTACACTGATTGATTGCTATAGCGATCAACTAAATAGTTCAATCAATGTCGCGGAAGTTGAACATCTTATTTCAAAAGAACAAGCCAATAGACTCCGCGCTCGATATTTCTAAACGAGCTGCAAAAAGAGTTCTTACGGAAAATTTTGAAACTGAGAAAAGAATTAATTCTAGATAACGCGTATAATAAGTTATTGGAAAAATAAAACGAGGAATACACTGGAGGTTTTGTTATGAAGAAAATAGTAAGACTATTACCTTTATTATGTTTAGCCACGATTGGGCTAGCATCTTGCTCTTTTTTAGATTTCCTTCCTGGTGGTGATAGTGGTTCATCCACTTCTATCACAAGCACGACTAGTAGTAACACTAATAAATCAGATTCAAGTAAAGACACTAGTAATTCTAGTGGTTCCGCTAAAGAAGAATATGTTGAAGCTACATTAAGTGATGATAATGCAACATATGATGCTTCTATTAAGACATATACAATTAGCTTAAATGCGGGTAACAGATATTACATTGCTTTTAATACAAGGTCTAATACGGAATTTAAAAAAGTCTATAGCACAACCTCTTCTTATTTAACTGTTAGTGAAGTAGGTATTATCTCTACTTCTAGCGATATTACCGAAGATAAGACTGGTGATGTTAAAGTGGAATTCGTCAGTGAAACCACTAATGAGGTATTAAATACCGTCACTATCAGGGTAAATATCAAGGCTAAAGAAGTACCAGTTAATACTTTCACAGTGAAATGTATAGATACAGGTGCCTCTATTAGTGATAACTCTGTTGTAAATATGTATGTTGATGATACATATAGCTTTGAAGTTAAATATAACAATCAAAAAGTTAATAATGCTTTAACTAGTGAATCTGACAAAGTCAGTATCGCTGATAACAAGGTCACAGCCTTAAGTAAAGGTGAGGCTATGGTTAAGGCTAAAAATAATGATAAAGAGATTAACTTCAAAGTTAATATTCAAAATAGAACATTAACTAAAATCTATGCCCCTAATGAAGGTAATGATTTACTTATCCATAACAACAAACTCTATATCGTAGGTAAAGTCTTAGCCCAATATGATCATGGTGAAGATAAAGAATTATCACTTACTGATGGCTTAACATATGTCATAAGCGATAATGACGCTACGACTAAGTCAGTAGTGCTCTCATATACAGAAGATAACGTCACTAAATCAGTGACATATAACGTTAAATTCTTTGCAAGTGAACAATATGTTGGTGATGATACCGCGTTTAATTTCTTAGATTATGGTAAGAAATCAATGTATGGTGAACTTCATTATTTACCAAATGAAGGTAATGTTAAGTTTTTAGTTATTCCAGTTTGGTTCTCTAACTCTGAAAGTTTCTTTAAAGAATCACATAAAGCACAAATCTTAGAAGATATTAGAGCAAAGATATTAGAAGAAAAGACTGATGATAATTATTGGTCAGTTAAATCATTCTATGAAACTGAATCAAAAGGTAAAGTTCATATTGACGCGACTATTAGTGACTTCTATACATCTGGTACAAGCTTAGTGAATTATACCGATACTGGTGATAGTAGCTTAACTTATAAATTAGTTAATGATGCCACTAACTGGTATTTCTCTAATAATCCAACTGATTCCATTAATAATTATGATAATGATGGAGATGGTAAAGTCGATGGTGTTATTTGTTACTACGCTGGTAACTACTATGGCGCTAAAAACGCTACTATGAGAAGTGTGGCTTATGCCTTTACGAATAATAGCGATAGTAGAGTTTATAATACAGGTTGTTTCTGCCCAATCGGTGGCATCTATGGCTTTGGTAGAGAAATAAGTACCTCTTGGCAGCTAAATACTGATGACTTATCAAGTATTTTGCCTCCAGAATTTGTAAGAGGCGCTAATACAGTAATCCATGAAGTTGGTCACCAATTCGGTGCTCTTGACTTATATGAATATGCCGCTAAGGATGAAGAGAAGCATTATCCATGTGGTGCCTTCTCTATGCAAGATAATGACAGTGGTTCTCATGACCCATTCCAAACTAACTTATTTGGTTGGTCTAAACCAGATATCTATGCCACTAAGGATTATAACGTTGGTGATAAAATCACCATCTCTATAGATGACTTCCAAGGAAGTGGTAATAACATCCTCTTAACTAAAGATTGGAATGAATATAATTCCTTATTTGATGAATATCTCTTATTAGAATTATATGCGCCTATTGGTTTAAATGCATATGACGCTAATAGAGTGGGCTTTAATGAAGCTGGTATCAGAGTGTGGCACGCTAATTCAATTATGGCCCATGCTAGTGCCACTGATGAAGATTCACCAGACTTAGTGGACACAAGAACTAATAGTTTCAAATATTCCACATATGACCGTAATGATGAATATGATTTATTACACCTTGTTAGAAACAATGAAGAAGTGGGCATTGATGTAACCACTAAAGTTAGTAGTGCTGATCTATTTAAAACCAACGATTCATTCTCAATGGCTAAATATTCTAAGCAATTTGTTAAAGGCAATAGATTAGATAACGGTGAGAAATTAGGTTGGGAATTTAATGTAGACGGTATCTATTTTGATACTGTTAACAATAAATATACTGGTGTCATTACTCTTACTAGAGTGGATAACACTAGAACAGAATTTACCGCTACATCAAAAATGAGTGATAGTGTTGCTCAACCAAGTGGTAACACTAATGAAATTGGTAATGCTATCTTCAATGACGAAAACATCTTAATGAACTATGCATTTAATGAATCAAGCCTCTTCAGTGGTACACAAGCTATATCCACTAAAGGCATTAGATTATATGCTGCTTCTACCGGTAATGGTGGTACCCTTGAAATCTCTATTAAAGATAAGTCAGGACATAACTGCTATATTAATTCTATTAAGTTAGTCATCTGTGCCTTAACTGGTGTTAACTTAAGTGTTACCTCTAATGGTAATGATTTGGAATTCACTAGATTTGAAGGCCCTGAATGTATCGAAGGGGCTACTGATGGATCAGGTAATTTAGCTCATGACTCTGGTCGTTTCTATAAAGATATAAACGCTAAGAAAGTCACATTAAAGAATGGTTACACTAATGGCACATATAGTGCGTTCTCATATCTCACAGTAGTGAGTATGGAAATTGAATATACAATGATGCCTAATAACTAGGTAGTAAAATGAAGTAAGGAAAGAAACGCTAATTTGAGTAGACTCCATATCAACGATTTTGCCCTAATATAAATAATTTAATACTTTTATATCGACTTTATAATATTTCCGACTAAAATGTAGTTGTAATCACGATTAGTCGGAAGTTTATCATCCTTCACAGTGCTCTTTCATTCATATAAAATGTGCTTATTAGAGCGTTTTTTGCTTATAATAAATCAAATCTTGAAAATGACACTAAAATGAATGTTAATGGGCAATATAATGGGACTTTTTTGTAAAAATTAAAAATTAGTCCCGTTAACTAGCCGAATATGGTATATTATTTGCCGCAAAATGGAAACGGAATAATTCACAAGAATATCGTTAGTTTGATGTCCGAAAACATTGAATTTGTTAAAAAATAGATGTGTCATATAATAGTTTTACAAAACTAAAAAGGAGAAAACACTATGAACAACGTCCCACAAGTTAAAGTTGGAATAGTGGCAGTATCTAGAGACTGCTTTCCAATTGAACTATCCATCAAAAGAAGAAAAGCTTTGGTGGAGGCTTATCAAAAGAAATATGGTAAAGAAGATATCTATGAATGCCCTGTCTGTATTTTTGAAAGTGAAATCGACATGGTGAAATCGTTAGAGGACGTCAAAGCCCATAACTGTAATGCTTTAGTGGTTTTTCTCGGTAACTTTGGTCCTGAAATAAGTGAAACCTTATTAGCGAAGCACTTTGATGGTCCAAAGATGTTTATTGCCGCGGAAGAAGAAAATATCGGTGTTCTTTCTAGCGATAGAGGGGATGCTTACTGTGGTTTACTTAATGCTTCTTATAATTTAAAACTTAGAAATATTAATGCGTATATTCCTGAAAACCCAGTCGGGGACGCTGATGATCTCGCGGAACAAATCCATAACTTCTTACCAATTGCTAGAACAATTATTGGTTTAAATAATTTAAAGATTATTACCTTCGGTCCTAGACCACAAAACTTCTTAGCCTGTAATGCCCCAATAAAGCAGCTCTATAACTTAAATGTTGAGATTGAAGAAAATAGTGAGCTAGATCTCTTTGAGTCCTTCAAAAAGCATGAAAATGATGAAAGAATCGCTTCCGTCGTGGAAGATATGGCTAAAGATCTAGGTGCTGGTAATAAAATACCTTCAATCTTACCAAAATTAGCCCAATATGAATTAACACTCTTGGACTGGGTAGAAAAACATAAAGGCTATAGAAAATATGTCGCTATCGCCGGTAAGTGCTGGCCAGCTTTCCAAACAATGTTTGGTTTTGTTCCTTGCTATGTTAATTCAAGACTAACTGCGAGAGGTATCCCAGTCTCTTGTGAAGTTGATATCTATGGAGCGCTTTCTGAATATATTGGTACATGTGTAAGTGAACAACCTGTCACCTTACTTGATATCAACAATACATTACCAAAAGAACTCTATAAGAAAGATATTGAAGGTAAATATGATTATGCCTTTAGGGATACTTTTATGGGTTTCCACTGCGGTAATACTTGTACATCCTTATTATGTAAGCCAGAAATGAAATATCAAAAGATTATGGCTAGAGCTTTACCAAAAGAAGTCACCAACGGTACATTAGAGGGTGATATTAAACCAGGTGACATTACTTTCTATAGATTACAGTCAACTTCTGATAACCACTTATTAGCCTATGTCGCTGAAGGTGAAGTATTACCAGTGCCAACTCATTCATTTGGTTCCATTGGTGTGTTCGCTATTAAGGAAATGAATAGATTCTATAGACATGTCTTAATTGAAAATGGTTTCCCACACCATGGCGCGGTAGTATTTGGTCATCAAGGTAAAGCCATCTATGAAGTATTCAAATATCTAAAAGCAGAAAAGATTGGCTATAACCAACCAAGTAACCTTCCATATCCAACAGAAAATCCATTCAAAAAATAACTAATTAAAAGACCATATTTGTGATTATCACGAAAGTGGTCTTTTTTTGTTAAATGCCAAAAAACGTATAGACAACTGCAAAATAAGTGCCAAAAATGTGTTAAATATTGCAAAAAGGATATTTAACCAGCAATAGTGTTACTCAATCTGGTTTTTTATTTCGTTGTATATCTTCTCATACAATGCGTTGATTTTGCTTTGATTTACAGAGAAATAGTATATATAAGAACCTAGACTTTGATATTTTGATTTGTATTCGTAATATACACAGCCAGTAGCTTCTTTGTAATCAAGTGTCATGCACCAACCTTCATTAGCGTTTACTTTTATGCAGTCAGAAGAACTAACATGGATATATTCATCAAATCCATAAGTAACATCATCACTGTATCTCTTGTATTCAAGATCTTCGATTAATTCAAGATACTCTCCATCTTTATCAGGAATATCGATTTCTCTAACATATGGGCGTTTTACCCTTGAATCATGACCTGAATAACTATATGTAACTTTTCTATTTTCTAAAGCAGAATAAGCCGCAAGGAATTTATCAATCGTAGACGCTTCTTTAGCTTCTTCTTTTTCCGCTTCAATGATAGTGGTTATTTCTGTAATACGTGTATTGACTTTTTCAAATAATTCATTAGTGGTTTCATCACTAATCTTATATAGATATCTTTGAGGTTTAGGACTCACTGGCCAACCTGAACCATAGACATTAGTCTCTATATCACCTGTTTCATAAACAGTGATGGAGAAATAGTCCATCTTTTTATAAGGATTACTGATATTAAAACTATAATTAATAGTCTTAATGTTGTATCTATAGGTAGAGCCATCTTCTATACCTACCGCTTCAGCGTCACTAGTGTATGTTTTAAGAATATTTAAGAGACTATCATCATAGTCAAACTGTTGTTTGTCGTTATAACGGCATGAACCTAAACTATTTCCTTTATCAATGGTGAAGATTTCTTTAAGAGGAATGAATTCTGTTCGATATTCACAGGCACCTAAAAATGATGAGAACAACGCTATAGGTAACAAGAGTAACTTCTTATTCATTTTTCTTACCTCTCACTTATTAGACGTTAAATAAATATATAACTGCTAAAAGTATAGCAGTATTCTTAATAATGATACAAACTTAGTTAATTAACAAATAATAAAATAAGTAATATACTTATCTAGGTATAAAGGAGGCACACTATGCCACATTCTTCAGGCGGAGGTCATGGTGGTGGTGGATTCCATGGAGGTGGAGGTTTCCATTCCGGTAGTCATGGTCACTCATCATCAAGTAATAATATAAGAACCGTTAGATATACACGTACTTATTTCCCAGGTGCGTATTGTTTTATCTATTATGATAGATTATTTAGACCACACACTATTTATAGTGATTCTTTAGATGATCAAAAAAGAAAACCAAATTGGATAACTATCTTGGTGTACGCACTTATGATGATTGTCCCTCTTATCTTTATCTTCTTCCAATGCTTCCATATGCCTAAGATGATTAAGGATGATTACAACACAAAGATTATCATTAGTGATCAAGCGGAAGTCTTAAGTGATGAAGAAGAAGCAAACTTAAAAGTCACTTTTGAAAGCTTCTTTGATAAGACTGGTATCACTCCATCATTTGTGAGCACTAAAGGGTTATATCGTTATGAATTAGAAGACTTTGCCTATAACTTCTATGTTGATAACTTCAAAGATGAAAAGCACTGGCTAATCGCTTATTCAGAAATAAATGAAAGAAGTCATAAATGGTTCTTTGAAGGTATGCAAGGTGATGATACTGATCCAGTATTAACTACTTATCAAACAGATAAATTTAACAAAGCTTTACAAAAAGCCTTAGCCAATATGGATAATACTGTCTATCAAGCCTTTGATAAGACATTTAATGATTTCTCTAATGAAGTTATGAAACCATACTTCTATATGGATAAAGGTATGATTGTCTTTGCAGTTATATGGGTTGGTATATTTGGTTGTTTAATTGCGTTACAGGTGAACACTAATATTCGTTTAAAGCATATTAATGAAAGTACCGCGGTAATGCATGAAGAACCAAGGTTAGAAAAATGTCCATATTGTGACACTCCATATTATGCTTATTCAATAGAGACATGTCCTAAATGTGGTGGTGTTGTGGATTATCCAAAAAGTGCGAGAAATAATCCAGAATATAAGGACCCTGAATTCTAGACTTATTAAGTAAAGTACATTATTATAAGAAACAGATATGAACAAAGTAACAAAAACACTTGCCACTATCTGTTTTTATTTAATCTTAGCCGCTTTAGTAAGTGCGATCATTTCAGATATTATCATTCTAAACCAACAACTACTAGGTTTTATCTTTGCTATTATTGCCTCAGTAGTGGTATTCTTCTTTGCTATATTCCTAATGCTAGTTAGTATCATACTTATATTTGGTATATATGCATTAGGTAATAATGGCTTTTGGCCGCTATCATGGGCTAATAGTACATTTAATAGCATTATAAATGACTATCAAGTAACACAAGGTCAACTAGATGACTTATTTGTTATAAGGATAATACTACTAGTGATTTGTATAACCGCGTTTGTTATCGCGGTTATCGCAAAAATAAGAATCAAAATAGAAAAGAAAAAAGATCCCACAATAAAAATAGGGCATTTTAGAGGCTTTGCCACCGCTGGAATGGTATTATCATTATTAGGAACACTAGCGTCTATTGGCATAGCATTTATATTAACTTCATTGGGGTAGATTATGGACTTTCAAATCATAGTGGATTACATAACAGGTAAAAGAGTTATTAAAAACGAAGAAGAACGCGCTGCAGTGATGATACTCACTAATGGTGTTTGCTATGACTTTAGTGATGAACAAGTTAGAGAGCTCTATGATAGGTATCACAATAAAGAGTTAACAGATGTTCAAATGACATACCATATTGCTCTTTTATATAGCCTTCTTGCCAATGACGCTCAAAATGGTATAACACCATCAAGTAAAGGAAAGATACTTTTACTTCAATTTTATAAAGACCATGATTACTACTATCTTGATGAACCATTATTAAAAGAAGATATAGATTTAATAGAAACATACTTTGAAGAACCAGTAGCGGTCTGCTAAGATGCCACAAAGTGGCAATAATCTCAGTATTGACCAAACTTTTTTAAAACGATATATAATAAGGTTGAGAACAATTCACAATTCTAAACTACTAGAAATCTATTAATTGTTTTTTGTTCTCTTCCTGCCCACTGCACACCCTCCTTTCTACTTTATCTATTTATTGGGCTTGCGGTGGGCTTTTATTAAAATCTTTATTTATTTCTAATAAATCTCATATTATAAATAATGGTATATGACTATAAATAGTTCGTTCTTATATGAAAGAAGAATAGAAGCGGGTTTATCACAAAGTGATGTCGCTAATGCTTTAGGCTACTCTGTCCAATTAGTGTCAATGTGGGAGAGTGGTAAAAACGCTCCATCATTACATGTATTAGGTAAATATGCTTCTTTATTACAAATTGATTTAGAAGGAATTATTTATTCCAAAGTTATTAAGAAGAACAATCTATGTGATGAATTAACATTTAACGCTGTTGAGTTTGGTAACAACATTAAAAGATTAAGAAAGAAAAAGAACTTAACGCAAAAACAATTAGCGGACTCTTTGTCTTGTAATGTTAATCAATTAATTAAATATGAAAAAGGTTCTTCCTTTCCTACTATTGATCAATTCATCTCTTTAGCGAAGTTATTCAAAGTCAGATTAGATGTTTTATATTTCTGTTTGAACTATCAACCAGAAGATATCCAAAAAGAAAAGAAGAAGACACGTACCCTATTAATCGTTGTTCCTATTATTGTTGGTATATCCGCTTCCGCTTTAACATTGGGCATTACTTTAGCCGCGACAAGCGGCTTAAGAAATAAGCAACAAGTTATAGTGATTGAACAACAATCTAGTAATAGTGATAGTAAACCAACAAACAATATTAAATGGACACTACCTAACGATGTCACTCATACATTAGGTAGCTACCCTCAATCATTAGTGGAAGATACAACCACGATTAACGCTTTAAATGCAATTGGAACCACTAATGAGAATGGTTATGTCTTATATAATAATGAATATTATGAAAAAGTAGTGGCCAAAGTTGCCACTCCAACAGAGGACCAAATGGGTTATGGAGTCATAAATGATATCAAGTTCAATAATGGCCAATCAGTTATTAACCATCAAACATATTGGTTTAAGGTAGAACCAATTAAATGGAGAAAGATGGGCGAATTTGATAATAGCGACATTATCTTATTATCTAATGTCACAATTGATGCTGGTTTCATCTTTGATACTGAATCAAATGTTTATAAGGACTCATTCCTTAGAACATGGCTAAATAGTGATTTCATTGATAAAGCATTTGGTGAAGATAAACAACAATTAGTACAAGCCGATCTTTACAATCGTTCTATAGTCGACTATGTTTCTATACCATGTATTGATTTTTGGCCAAATACCCTTGTTGAAAGCAGTGAATACGCTAGAAGTAAAGGCACAATTGGTTCTAGTAAAAATCAATTGTTTAGTTGGTGTCTTGGTCCAGAACAAGAGCCTGTACCTTTTGCAGAAATAGATACTACAAAGACATTCGCTCTAATAGATATATCCTGTTCATGTGCAGATGCTGGCGTTAATGACCCATCATATGGTGGCATCATTCCGATAATTGTAATAAAAGATAATAAATAATTTTATAACTATCAAATATAGATAGTAGTGACATCAATAATTAAAGCGATTACGAGGTATTATTATGAACAAAAAGACAATCGCTTTATCAATGATGTTACTTTTAACATCTGCACTTTCTGCTTGTGGTGCAAATAACGCTAAAAGTGGCGATCAAAAAAGTGGACAACAACCAAACACACAAATAAATAACAGTTCTAAGGCAAGTAATGGACCTTCAATAACAATTGATAAGACTAAGATTGAGTTATATCCAGACGAATCAGTCACGCTTAATGCAACTGTATCAAATTATGAAAGCCCTTATGGCATTATTTTCATCACGTGGTCTTCTAGCGATGACAATATAGCCGAAGTTTCATCACTTACTGGCACAGTTACTGGCGTGAGTAGTGGCAAAGCAATTATTACCGCTTCTGTTTCTGGCGCGGAAAACTTAGTTGCGACTTGCGAAGTAACTGTCAAAAAAGAAGAAGGTGTTAATTACGAAGTTGGAAGTCCAACCGGATTCATAAGAGATTCATACTATCTCATGTTTAATATTCCTGTTAAGAATACCGGCACAAAGAATCTTTATCTTAAAAATGCGGATTTTCTAATCACAAATAAATATGGTGATCAATTGGTCAAATCTGTTTTTAGTATGAATGCTCATCCAAACATCATTGCTCCAGGTGAAACAGGATATTTCTGTGACACAGAATACAGTAGTGCTTTTGAAGGGAAAACACTGGATGATTTAGTTATTACTCCAAGTCTTGCTATTCGCTCCGCTAAAAATGCTAAATGCGAAAGATATAAGGTTTCTGGATTGACTATCGAAAAATCAACATATGGGTCTGACACCGTTGTTAAAGGAACCGTGACTAATGACAAACAAGAGAGAATTGGGAAACCAATTATAGCAATACATTTTTTCAACAAAGACAACAAATATTTGAAAACTGAAGCCCGTTCATTTCAAGAAGGCATAAATCCAGGAGAAAGCAAGGATTTCAGTTTTACCATCATGAATATTGGTGGTGATTCAATAACCGTTGATGAGATAGGCAAAACTGAAGCTATTGCTTACGATAACGTATCAATTGAATAGAGTCACAACTATCCGATTGGATAGAAACAATATTTTGAAAATGGAGGAGATCTTGTTCACGGAAATTTAAGTGGTGAAGTACTTATGATTGAAAAAGGAAAAGCAGTCGGTATTGCGGGATGGTACAAATGCTACTATGGCACCAAATATGACGATAGAGCTTATCTGTTGTCTAAAGTTGATGTTTACACTTATGGCGATGACTATCTCAAAAAATTTGAAGAACTTTTCAGTGTTATTGCTGCAGGTTTTGATCCAGATGAAAAATTAAAATTGATAGACAAGGCAATTGATTTATTAGACAAGGAAAGAAAGCTTGTTTTAGAGGAAGAAAAAGAAAGCCACTCTAAATCATTTTGGTTAAAAGAGCGAGCTTCAAAATTGGAATATTTCAAAGAATTATATTTTCAAAAATAACATATAGATTGAAAGGAGAAACAAACATGGAAAACAACGCCATTATTTTAAGCAACCCCAAATATTGGAAAAAATACTATGCAGTTCATTGTAGGTGTGGACACGTTGGTAGGAATTGCTACAAAGCTTCCTTGATTACTTTTTTGTCATAATCATCAATACGGCCAGTCTCGTATAGCTCTTTAGCGAATCTTTTCACATCTTCCACATTGTGGTCTTTTTCTTTTTTGGATAACGTTAGGTTATAAAGAACCATAACTCTTTCAAAGAATGAGGTGTACTGTTTTCTAACATCAGAAACAGACAAATGATTTTTTTGGTTTGACATAGTGTACTCCCTTTGCATTTCTGCGTATTGCGACTCTTTTGAGCCGCTAGATATTCTTTTTATTACTGGCTTAACTATGGAAACCACTTTTAGTATATATCATTATTTAAGTTAATCCATGTCATAATATAGAAGAGGTAACCACATATGAAAGTATTAATTATTAACGGCAGCCCACGTCTAAAGGGCAATTGTTCAAAGTTGATTGATGAAATGGTCAATATCTTTGAGCAAGAAGGAATTGAAGTAGAGAACTATCAAATAGGCGCTAAAGCATTTAGAGGCTGTATGGCGTGTAATTACTGCTATGAAGCACATGAATGTGTATTTAAAGATGATGTTAATCAATTAGCAAGAATCTTTAATGACTCTGATGGTCTAGTAGTGGTTTCTCCTGTTTATTATGGTTCTGCGAATGGATCACTTATCTCTTTACTTGATAGATTGTTCTATAGTACACATTTTGATAAACGTTTCAAAGTGGGTGCAGCGTTCGCTGTTGCTAGACGCGCAGGAACAACTGCAACATTTGATGAGTTAAATAAATATTTCACTATCAACCAGATGCCTATCGCATCAGGTAGATATTGGAATAATGGCTTTGGTAGAGAACAAGGCCAAATTGAAAAGGATGAAGAGGGTATGCAAAATGCTCGTATAGTGGCCCGTAATATGGTCTTCTTAATGAAAGCTATAAGAGACGCTAGATTGAAATATGGTTATCCTGAAAAAGAAGAGACCAAGTATACACACTTTATTAAGTAAAGATAACAGAAGCATATCTAAGCAAATAGAATCTCCGCTTTGTCTAAATGGGTGGAGATTTTTTATCTAGACTCTCACAGTAAATTAACTAAGTTTTTAAGCCAATATTCTCATCAAAATAGTCACATTCATCATAGTTTTGATTCTTTATCATTTCACCCAAATGTAAAAATATACTAATATGCAAGTAGAACTTTACATATATGTTTAGTTGTGCTTAAATTATGGTATGAAAACTCTACCAATAATCTTTAAATATGAAGATATAAAGGAATTTTATCCAAATGTATCAGCCTTTTATGCTTTTGTGGATCGCGCCTCAAAGCGTGGAGAGATAAGACAAATAAAAAGAGGATTATATGCACTAGTAAATCCATCTACTGGAAATATCTTTGCAACAAAATTCCAAATAGCAAGTCATCTATTTGATGATGCTTATTTTTCATATCATGAGGCTCTAGAATACTATGGGTTAGCTAATCAATGTTTTGTTTCCTATTTCACTTATTTAACTCATGTTTATGTTGATGATGTGGATTTTGAAGACGTGATATATCATTCAAAAAAGAGTGGATATAATTTAGAAATAATTAACCGCATAAAAGAAGAAGATATTCGCGTTGTTTCTTTAGAACGCGCAATAGTGGATTCGATAGATTCTCCTTCTCTTGCGGGTGGTCTCGAAGAAATAGAATACGCTCTTAGTAATTGTCGTAAACTTAAAATAGATAAGATAGAAATGCTTTTAAAGCATTATGATAAATCATTCTTATATCAGAAAGTTGGATACTTATTTGATAAACATTTTGGTGAAGAAATACCAGAATCGTTTTATAAATTATGCTTATCTAAGATTGGCAATAAGATTAATTATTTTGAATCAAAAGTTGGCCACTCTAAATTAGTACTTAAGTGGAAATTAATGGTACCATTAGAAAGGAGCATGCCAGATGAATTATTCTAGAAAATATATTGAAGCGTTAAACAAAGATAATAATTTCATTCAGAATAATCTCGAAAAAGTGGTTAGACTTTTCGATATTCTTAAATTTATATCCACTGAACTAGATCCATATGGGGACAAACTTGTTCTTAAAGGTGGTACCGCTATTAATTTGATGTATACCAATCTAGCGAGGTTAAGCGTCGATATCGATTTAGATTATATTGGTTCGCTTGATAAAGAAAAAACTAGCCAAGATAGAGATATAATCATGGACGCTTTGGATAATTATATGATTAGCGAAGACTACGAGATTTCTTCTAAATCTAGAGGAAGTATTATTTTAGCCAGTAGAACATATACATTTACTAATGCTTCTCAAAATAAAGATAATATTAAAGTTGAAATCAATTTTATTGATAGAATCCACATTTGTCCGAGCGTTAGAAAACAAACTAATTACTTTAAAAAAGAAGTAATGGTGCAAACTCTACAATTGGAAGAATTATTTGGAATGAAGATATGTGCCTTAATTGATAGAAGTAAACCAAGGGATTTATTTGATGTCAATAAATTAAAAAAGAACATGGCATTCATTAATAAAGATAAATTACGTAAGATAGCAGTGTTTTATATGTCTTTAGATGGCATTTTTGATGTTAACGAACATACATTTGACTTGATTATGGCAATTGGTCAAGAAGACATAAAAAAAGAATTACTCCCTGTATTGGCTAAAAACACGAAATTTGATCTAGCTGGAACTAAAGAAGAAGTCATTAAATTTTTGAAGGATTTGCTCGTACTCACAGACAACGAAAAGAAATATCTAGCAGAATTCTCAAAAGGAAACTTTGACCCATATCTTTTATTTGAACCAAATGACGCAGAAAGAGCCGCTAAACATCCAATGGCTAAGTGGAGAGCAGCAAATCTTAAAAAATAATAAGGGTATCTATGGCGTATTCTAATAATCCCCATGTTCCTCATTTCATCCACGTGGAGATGGTTGCATTACTCGTAAATAGATAGCCTTAATCTAGTGAGTTCTTAGAAAAACAATTTATCGATTTGGAAAATTCTTCAATAAACATCAAGAATTTTGTGATTTATAAAGGCTAATAATCAAGAATTTTGTGATTTTATATCTTAAAAACATTAGAATTTTGTGATACTACGTATTCGCGAGGTCATGATATGGATTATTTAAGAATAAAAACTCTACCTTTTTCTTTTATATTGGTTTATTTTTGCTTAATATATTTGCATGGCTAAAAATAATACTGATAACAACAAAGAAAATAAGAAATCACTTATCAAAAAGATATTAGCGGCATTTGTCGCTATAGACATTATCGTTGGAGTGGTATTTCTTATTTGCTATTTTAAGGGCTGTGGCCCATTTAATAAGAATACGTCTTCTTCAATATCATCCGCTATTGATACCACTGATTATCAAAAGGTAGATACTAACCTTAAACATATCGTGGAACATCAAATGGAACTAGATGGTTTTGAAGATGATCCAATTCAAGCTGTAGTAGCGGTTACCTACGTACTAAGAGATGGCAATACTGGTTTTAATTTAATGATCAGTGCCATTTCGCCTTCTTATTTATACAATTTAAAAGTTGAAGGCGTGCAGTACAAAGAAGGTACTGATACTATAGTATCGTACCTACTTTGTAATAATGAGATTGAAGGCGCGACAAACCTCTATAGAGAACAGATTACTGGTGAACATCTTATCATCCCTAATGGTAGATACATTACTAGTGTTCCTATTTCTGGTACAACTGAACATAAAACAGGTTATGAACTTATTGATAATAATTACCATGTCCGTCAATTGACAGGATATAGCAATAATAGCAGCGGTGAATTTAACGGTTATCAAACAGTTATCTTTGAAGAAGGTCAACCTTTATATAATTATTATCGTTACCTATTAGATAGATAATTATTCTTGATACATTCTAGAAAGTTTACTAATTTCAATTTGAAGATTAATTTGTGTTTTGATATATTCGTAAACAGAGAGAAAGATTATGAATATTTTAAGGAAATTGGTCGTGCCAACCATTTTGGCGTCTTTGATTTTGACATCATGTAAGAGCAACGAGGTTGCTTTTGTTATTCCTCCTGAAGAAGAAGGGAAAATGCAAATACATACCGCAGTACAAAGAGTGTTCCTTAATGGACCACTTGATGATATCAACCTCTATGTTAGAGGGGCGGAAGAATTATCTAGACCACAAGATATTACATTCACGTGGGATGAGAAGTATCAAGACTGCACAGTCTATCTATCAGAGAATAGAGGCTACATTAATAGTGTGGCCACTCATGTAACAAGAAATAGAGTGTCATTCAACAACTTAAAGATTGGTACTACTTACTATTTTTATGTTGATACTGAAGAAGATGACATCATCTATGAAGATAGCTTTACTACTTCTAGTGAAATCATTAGAAATATGTATATCTCTGGTGTCACTAACGCAAGAGACCTAGGGGGATACCCAATAGAAGGTAATAAAACACTAAATCAAGGCGTTATATACCGCACTAGTAAACTTAATGACGATGATGAAGAAGAAGTCAGTGTCAGAATCTCAGATAGAGGTATTAACACTATGCTTAATACCATGAAAGTTAAAACCGAAATAGATTTAAGAAGAACTGATAATAATGAAGTCGGTGGTCTAAAAGAAGGCACAAGTGTATTAGGTAATAGTGTTAAATACTATCAATGCCCAATGGACTACGCTCAAGACTATATCGGTGGAGAAGATAATGATGCTTCTTTAAGAAAGGTATTTTCTATCTTAGGTAATAAAGATAACTATCCTTTGTTCTTCCACTGCTCAATAGGCACTGATAGAACAGGATATGTAGCCCACCTAATAAACGCGATGTTAGGCGTAAAAGAAGAACACCTATGGAGAGACTACTTATTCTCAAACTTCGCTAATATCGGCGGAAAACGTAGTAGAAGCACAATTGAGAATAGTTATCCAAAACTCATCAAAGAACAAGAAGGTAAAACATATCAAGAAAAAGCCACTAAGTTCTTATTAGATAAAGGTGTTAAACAAAGCGAACTAGACGTCATTAAGGAAATGATGATTCCTGCGGACGCATAGTAATTGATATACACGTGACACAGGTATATAATTACCATGAGGTCACGTTATGAAACATATCGAAACACCAAAGATTAGTGAAATATTAAAAGAAGAGTTTATGATTCCATATTCTCTTTCCGCCTATCGCTTGGCAAAGGAAATAGATGTTCCTGTTTCTCGCATACAAGATATCCTTCATGATAGACGCAAGATAACCGCTGAAACATCTATTAAGTTAGGTAAGCTATTTGGTCTTAGTGAAAACTATTTCTTAAATCTTCAAACTGATATTGATATAAGAGAAGCAAAACTAGCACTAGGTAGTAGTGTGAATAAGATTATTCCATTAACAATTAGATAAGAAAAAGGAAGCCGTTGATGATTCGGCTTCCTATTTTTTCATTCAACTGGATCTAAGAACTGTTCGAATTGTTCGGCGAATAAGTTTCCTAGTAAGACTTGTGATTCTGTATCGTAGTGAGCGGTATCGACTTCTCCAAATGGTTCTTGATCTGTATGCATACCCGCTGCAATAGTGTCGATATAGAAGTTATTTTCACTGTCATTAGCGAATTGTTCTTTAGCCTCGTTTACTTTACGGTAATACTGCCACTGTGGGGAGTTATTGATACCAGCATCGATAAATGCCATATCTTTATTACCAGAGAGTTCTTTAAGGTCTGTTCTAACATTACCAACGAATTCTTTTAGATTGTCATAATATTCATCATAATAGCCAGGATAGGAATCACCTTCACCTTGCATCCAACAGAAGGCCTTAATAGTAGGGGCATATCCCTTACCTTTTAAGTTATCCATTTGTGATTTCACATATTCAATGAATCTGTTATACATTGGGGAATTTCTTTTAGCCCAGTCATCTTTTAAGTTAGAAGCACCACAGGCATATTTAATTAAGAATAATTTACCTGCGTATTTTTCATGCATTCTTTCAGCGATACCGATTTCAGGACCAAATGTTGCTTGGCTATTGCCTTGACCTAACATAACCTTAACAAAGTCATTATCTTTAGACTTATTTTGTGAGTAGAAATAGGAACTATTATCTTCTCTAACATCTTTAGTCCAACAGTCATAGGCTATTTGGATGTCTGGATACCCTTTCATATATTCAGATTCTTTTGTTGAACCCATACTTCTTTTTAAACATTTAATATGAGTACAACCAACCGCATTACTTTGACCAGAGATAACGACAACATCAACAGGCTTAGGTTCTTTAGGCGTGTTGTTACATCCCATAGCGGAAAACGCTATTGGGGATAATAGGAATAATTTTATAAAGTTTTTCATACATTATTATAATAATCCAATGTTTTAGTAAACTTTTATATATTTTAGTAAACAGCGCTTATTAGAGTTGCGCTTTCACTTATACAAGATACAATGAAATTAATGATAGATTTGTTCAACGCCCATATTAACGGACGATATCTTTTTAAAGATAACATCCTTTATCTCTATAATGGTGGCTCTTCTTTATCTTTTAAGATGAATGGAGATGCTTTTGTTATTTATTTAGAACACATTCCTTCTCCAGGATATTTCTATATCATCATTGATAGAGATTATGAAAATAAGATAAAGGTCTTAAATGAAAGTGGTGTCTATCAGTATAAATTTAAAGAGAAAAGTATTCATTATATCGATATTATTAAGGCTAATGAGGCTAATGATAACGCTCTTTCTATTAAGGATATTATTGTTAACGGTGAGCTATATCGTTATGACCATGTCTATTATAAAAAAGTCAAAGTGTATGGTGACTCAACAGTGGCGGGTTTTGGTATTTTAGGTCATAACGAATTTGCCTCTATCCATACTTCTGATTCCGTTATGGATTTTGTTTATCACGCCTTATATGAATTAGATATGGAAATGGATATATTTTCCGCTTCTGGATGGGGTTTAACTTTCTCTAGTTATACTGATCCTAAGAATATTGGCATTATCGATTTTGTTGATAAAGTCAAAGTAAATTCAAATGTTGATAATCAAGATGTCCTTAAAGAAGATATCTTAATTATTTCATTAGGCTGCAATGATAATTCCTATATCCAAGAAGATAAAAACTTAAGAGATACAAGAATCAATTATTTTATAAGACAATATCAAGCCCTCATTGATTATGAATTAAGAAATAATAAAGATCTAAAAATATTAATGGTTTATGGCACTTTAAAAGAAGAAAATGCCTACTATTTATATGAAGAAACATATGAATATTTAAAACCTTTATATAAAAATTTATATATCCACAGATTTAACGGGGATAATACAGCGATCAGTAACCATGCTTATGTGACCGCTCATGAAAGAATGGCTGAAGAGCTAAAAGCGGTTATTAAAGAGATTATTTAAAAGCCCTTAAATAAACAGGAAAATCAAAAAGTTTACTAAGGGCTTTTTATTATTCCTTAATTTAGATTAATTCTATTTATATTTATTATTTATTTATCATTGTTAGATACATTTATGTTTATAAGATTTAGTAAACATTTCTAAAAGTTTACAAAAAACATCCTAAAGTTTATCAGTTTTTACTTTAATAACCATTTTTCAGTGCATTATAATGCAATTGTCAAGGAGTGAAAAACTCCCTTACATATTTGCATAATGCAAGGAAGGAAAATCTTATGAATAATAAGAAAAAAATTGCTTTTCTAACGCTTGCTATGACTATGGGCATGGTTTTAGGTGCTTGTAATCCAGGTACCACTCCATCAAGTAGTAATAATCCAAGCTCTGGATCAGCTGATACTTCTTCAACAGTAGAACCTAGCACTAGCTCATCAAGTAGTAGTGAAAGTAAACCAAGTAGTTCTGCTGATACTAGTAAACCAACAAGTTCTAGTACACAACCAAGTAGTTCTAGCTCATCCTCTACATCATCTCCTGCTAGCTCATCTAGTAGCAGTTCCAGTTCTGTTGCCCCAACTGCAGTTAGCCTTTCCGTCAACCTTGAAAATGTTAAAACTGCTTATACTCGTGGCGACAAATTAGACTTAACAGGTATTGTGGTCAACGCTACTTTCTCTGATGGTACTAGTAGAGCGGTCCATAGCTACACAACCGATCCTGCTAACGGCACAGTCTTAGATCAAGTGGGCGAAAAAGAAGTCGTTGTCACTTATAAAGGTGTTACCACATCATTCAAAGTTACAGTGGCTAATAAAAAGTTCACTGTTAAATTCGTTGTCGACGGTGTTGAAGTCCAAACTGGTGAAGTAGAAGAAGGTCAAACCGCTTCTTATACCGGTGAAACACCAACTAAAGCGCCTGACGCTAATGCAGTCAAGTACAGATTTAAAGGCTGGGATAAAGATTTAACTCAACCAATTAATGCTGATACAACATTCACCGCGGTCTTTGCAGAATACGCCGCTGAACAAGTTGTTGATAATTTCGAATCCTACGAAAGCAATGGTGATATGGCGGATGCTTGGAAAGTTGAAGCATACACAACTGCTTGGGGCGAAACATCTGCTGCTGTTTCTCTTGGTAGTAAAGCAGTCCAAGGTAACAAAGCCCTTAGATTTGATGGTTGGGAAAATGGCACAGGTTTCAGATTCCTTAAACATAATGAAGTCGGTGCATTCGCAAAATCTGCCAACGCTATTAAATTCAATTTACAAATTCCATCAATCAATACTGTGAAGGTCATCTTAAAAGGTAAGGCCACAATCATGGGCACAGTCCAAGAACCATCCTTCACATATGAATTCCATCCAACAACAAGTGAATATGTTGAATACACAATCCCACTTGCCGCTAGTGAATGGCAATTATGGGGCGAAGCTGGCAAAACCATTCAAACAGCCGCTGACATGATTGGTGTTCACGTTGATGACATTGTTAATTACATTACTGACGTTGGCTTCTTTGTCCAAGGTAAGAATGATGGTAATCTTCCATACTTCGCTTTCGCCGATAATATCCGCTTCGTCACAATTGATGAACCAGCGGCTAAATCCGAAGTCGAAACAATGGGTCAATACACAACATATACTGGCTTATTAAACAATGGTAATACCGTTAAAGTCGAATTAGGTGCTAATGGCGCAGCCACAGCGACAGTTATCGATATGGAAACACCACAAGAAATTCCAGGTAACGTTGCAATTGACGCTAATAAGAATATGACATTCACATCAGCCGATAATGGTGCCACATTAGTTTATAAAGCCCAATTAAAGAACGGTGGTCAATCCATGAAGTTCGTCGAAGCTGGTGGTGCTTTCGCAGAAGCAGTTACTGGTGTTGATCTCAACGCTGTTCAAGTCGTTGATAATTACGAACAATATGCAGAAAGTGGCAAGATGTACTACCAAGGCAATATGGATATGAATGCCAGAAGTGGTGCTCGTGGTGCCTATTATGGTGAATACTATTCCGGCGGTTCACATGATTATGAAACATTCGGCGGTAACGGTTGGGTCCTTATGGGTGGTAGTGGTGACCAAGTCACTCTTAAGAAAGACGGTGGTCATTCAGGAAATAATTACCTCTCATTAAAGAACTCTAACGGTAATGCTATGAGATACATGCAATTTGGTTTATTCGATGGCACATCCGAACAAAATAACTTCCGTGGTAGCAAATTAAGTTTCTGGGCCAAGACAGATGGTAAAGTTCCAGCATTCAAAGTGGCAATGTATTCACAAACAATGCCAAGAAATGCCACAAAGGATCAATACGTCAAGCAAGAAACATTTACACAAACAGCAGCTATTAACGAATGGACACACTTCGAAATCGATCTCAATCCAGAAGTTACATACTACGGCTTCTTAGTCTTTATGGAAAAGAATGGTGCAAGTTCTGCTTCCTACTTATTCATCGATGACGTTGAAGTCTATACCGCTAATCCATATGCAACATATGTTCCACCAGTTGTGAACAAAGCATTAGTTCCTGGTAACGCTTACTTAGGTAAAATCGGTGGCTTAATCAACGCTACTCTTAGAATTAAGAGTGATACAGAAGTGACATTAGCCGCTCCTGGTATGGCAATGGAACTTAGTGGTACATATACCATTGCTGAAGATGAATTAACAATGGTCGTCGGTGGTGCAACATATAAAGCGACAATTTCCGAAGATTTAGATAAACTCACATTCGTTTCAGTCGAAGGTGAAGGTCAAGTCGCTGGTGCTCTCAATAATTTAAGCTTCGATATCATCCCTGGCGAAAATGTTGAATCTTATACAGAAACCGGTAGAACCATTAAAAATGGCGATGAAGATGAATCCAAGAACTCAGGTTCAAGCGGTGCATTCTACATCGATATGTATAAAGGCGGAACCTCTTCCTCATCTCCAGTTGGTGGAACAGGCTGGGCACTAACAGGCTCCGGTGCTGGTGCGGCTTTAAATAAAGAAGACGCTGCCGAAGGTTCCCAATCCTTAAAACTCTTAAATAGCCAATATGGCAATATGAGATATATTCAATGGGATCTTTATAAAGGCACAGCCAAACCAATGACAGGTATGACAAGTTTCTCTGTCTATCTAAAGAACTACAGTGCTGATACTGCTCAAACAGTCACAATTATGGCCTATAGAGTGCAAAAAGTTGATAACGCACATCAAAGTGCTGACTATAGAACACAACTTCAAGTCACCTTACCAGCTGGTCAAGATTGGACAAAATATACAGTTAACTTAGATGCCACTAAGACATATTACGGCTTTACATTATTAATCAACTCCAAGTGGAGTGGTAAAGACTACTATGTTGGTGCAGACGCAATGTGCTTCAGCAATGTTGATAATGATCCATCATTGAACTACTATGCTAAGAATGGTTTAGCCTTAAATGGCACAATTACTGCTGGTACAGCAACCATGACCTTTGGTCAAAATGGTGCTATCACATTAAATAATGAAGCATTAGGTGGCGACCTTGCTGGTACATATACAATGGCAATGGGTGAAGCTGGCCAATTACTCACAGTTACAACTTCTATGGGTAACATTACTGGTACCTACGCCGTTAATCCTATGGGTAAAGTCACATTTACTGTCACTGAAGTTACTGGCGATTTAGCCGCTGGTGTTAACGTCGGTGCAGTCTTAAGCAATCAATAACACGCTAAGTGCGTAGAACGCGTATTTGGAGGGGTAATTAATACCCCTCCTATACTCGTATATTAATTAATAATAAATTAAAGATAATAAGAATATGAAAAAAACAACTTTAGAACAAATTGCAATAGAATGTGGTGTGACTAAAGGTTTAGTCTCTAGAGCGTTAGGAGGCAAGAACAATGTTTCTGATGCCACTAGAGAAAAGATTATTAGAAAGGCCACAGAACTCGGTTATGACACTTCTAAATTAAAAGTGCATAAGGTTGCTTCTAACCGTGTCCTTTTAATTGGCTCTAGCCGTATTTTGTTCAAAGAAGATTTCTGGCAGCCCATTATTACCGCCATCTCTTCCACTTTATCTAGAAGCAATTTAATCGTCGAATATCTCACTTTTGAAGAAGACAAGATTGATGATGGCCTTCTTAAAAAGTTAAAAGAATCATCCGTTAGTGCTTTTATCATCATCCATGTTGCCCCAAAGCAAATCATGGATACATTAGTGGTTAAAGGTAAACCAATCGTCATCGTTGATCCGAAAACATTCCATAGTGAAGCCACTCAGTTTAAGTTCTCTAACTATGATTCCACTTACTTAGCGGTCCAACGCTTAATCCAACAAGGGCATACCAATATTGCCTTCTATGGTAGTGATTCCCATAGCTTATCCTTTAGAGAAAGACATGAAGGCTATATGGCGGCTATGGAAAACCACAAAAAAGAAGTCAATAAACCATGTTCAATTATCTTTAATAATGACAAAAAGAATTACGCTGATGAGCAAATGCTCATTGATGCATTAAATAATCAACCAATAAGCGCGATTGTATGCGCAAATGACATCATCGCTCTTAACGCTATTAAAACAATTAATAGATTAGGTAAAAAGGTCCCTGAAGATATCTCTGTTATCGGTTTTGATAACATCAGGACTGGAGACTTTATGACTCCAAGATTATCAACATTTAACATTCCACGCCAAGAGATTGGTGAGGAAGTAGCAAAATACGTGGCTAATTCAATTAAGTCACACCAAATTCCTTATTCTCAAATCGTCATTAGATGTGACTTTGTTGAAAGAGAATCAAACGCAGAAATTAAAAAGTAGGTATTAATTATGAAACATCAAATCTATGGAAAAGAATTAGCTAATATGCCTTATGAGAAGCGTCCTGAAGGATGTGATTCACCTTTATGGAGATATTCTTTAAACCCTATTATCTCTATGAATCCATTCCCAAATGCTTCTAGAATCTTTAATAGCGCAGTGATGGCATATAAAGATGAATTCATTGGTGTCTTTAGAGCGGACACGAAAAACGGTATCCCATTCTTATTCGTGGGACATTCTAAAGATGGTATCCATTTTGATTTTGAAATAGATCCAATCGTTTTCCATGATAAAGAAGGAAAACCAATTAAATTAGAATATGCTTATGATCCAAGACTCGTGGAATTAGAAGGCACATACTATATCATCTTCTGTACTTCTAACCATGGTCCAACATTAGGCATTGGTAAAACAAAAGATTTTAAAGACTTTGAACTAGTGGATAATCCATTCCTTCCATTTAATAGAAATGGTGTCTTATTCCCAAGAAAGATTAACGGGGAATACGCGATGTTCTCTCGTCCAAGTGACTCTGGTCATACGCAGTTTGGTGATATCTTCCTATCTTATTCAAAAGATATGGAATATTGGGGCAAACATAGACATGTCATGGAAAGAGGATATGAATGGTGGTGCGGCACTAAAATTGGTGCAGGACCAACCCCTATTGAATGTGACTTAGGCTGGCTCGTGTTCTTCCATGGGGCGAATCTCACTTGTTCAGGTTTAGTTTATTCCATCGGCGCGGCGATTGTTGATAGAGACGATCCAAGCAAAGTATTACATAGATGCGGTAACTTCTTACTCGCTCCAGAAAAGATTTATGAAACAAGCGGATATGTGCCAAATGTCTTATTCCCTGTTTCATGCTTAACCGACGCTAAAACTGGACGTATCGCTATCTATGCTGGTGGTGCGGATACAGTTACAGAATTATTATTCACTGACATTGATACAGTGATTGATTACATTCTCAAATACGAAAGATAACGATTATGGAATTAACAACGATTGCGGTACGTAACAATCCATTTAGAAAATTAGGCGCCAGATTAAATCGTAGTAAGTTTTTAATCATGATGATTATCCCAGCGATAATTTTCTATATTGTTTTCTGTTATGTCCCAATGTATGGCGTCTTAATGGCGTTTCAAAAATTTAATCCAAAAGTCGGTATCTTTGGTTCATCATTTGTCGGCTTTAATAACTTTCTAGCCGTCTTTGAAGAACCTAAATTCTGGTTAGCTTTCAGAAATACGTTAATCATTGGTTCAGTCAAGATTGTCATCTCCTTCTTAGGAGCGGTCATCATTGCCTTATTACTTAATGAATTAAGAATGATTAAAGCTAAGAAGACCATTCAAACCATTGTTACGTTCCCACACTTCTTATCATGGGTTGTTGTCTCTGGTTTCGTCTTCTCATTATTTGCCTATAATGGTGCGGTTAACTCCTTAGTGGAGGCTATGGGAGGTAGTAGAACTAACTTCCTCTTAGATAAAGGCTTCTTCTTTGGGATGATATTTGCCTCAGATATATGGAAAGAAGCTGGATGGGGTAGCATTATCTATCTGGCCACGATGGCGGGTATCCCTCAAGACCAATATGAAGCCGCAGATATCGATGGCGCTACGCGTTTACAAAAGATTTGGCATATTACCTTACCTGGTATTAAACCAACAGCGATTCTCTTATTAATCATGTCTGTTGGTGGTGTTCTTTCCGCTGGTTTTGATCAAATCTTAAACTTAGGTAATGATGTCTTAAGAGAAGATGTCAATATTATCGATACATATATTTATTATCACTACGTGAGTGGTTCAGGTAACGCTGGTATAGGTACAGCGATTGGTTTATTTAAATCAGTCATTTCATTCGCCTTAGTTATCAGTGTTGATAGAATCGCTAAAGCATGCGGGGAAAGGGGTATTATCTAATGAAAAGAGAAACAGAATTAGCTAGACTCCCACTTCGCCCAAGAGGTTCTTCTAGAGATAGAAAAATTCAAGGCTTAGATATTGTTATATTTGTTATCTTAGTGATTTACGCTATCTTGATTATTTTCCCATTCTGGAATGCTTTCGTTATTTCTATTTCTAGTGAAGCGTCTTATTTAAAGAGCAATCTCTTATTATGGCCAACTGAATTAGATTTAAGCGCTTATCAACAAGTGTTCACTAATAATCAATTATGGTCTGGCTTTGGTATCACCATGATTCTTTTAATTGGTGGTACTTTATATCAATTATTCTTTACAGTCATTACCGGCTATGCAATGAGTAGAAATAAATGGTTTGGTAAGAACTTTGTGATGAATATGATTTTAGTCACTATGTTCTTTGGTGGTGGTATGGTTCCTTACTATTACTTAATTAAATCATTAGGGATGATGAACACTATTTGGGTCATGATTATCCCAGGTGCGATTGATACATTCAACATGTTACTCATGCGTAACTATTTCGCTTCCTTACCAGCGGAAATGGAAGAAAGCGCGAAGATTGATGGGGCTAATGACTTAATCATCTTCGTGAAGATCTTCTTACCATTATCTTTACCAATGTTAGCGACAATTGGTTTGTTCTTTGCAGTTGGTAACTGGAACTCATGGTATAACGCGATGTTATTCATTCCAGATAGAACGGAAATTTGGCCATTACAAATGGTCTTAAGAAATATGATTGCTACTGTCTCCTCTAATATCGAAAACCCAGAAGCAGTAGATGGATTCTCACAAGGTTTAACAATGGCGAGTATCTTCTTCACCATTGTGCCAATGATGTGTTTCTATCCATTCTTACAAAGATTCTTCGTTAAAGGTATTGTCGTAGGCGCAATCAAGGGATAACTATAGGAGGTTATTTATAATTATGAAAAACAAAAAAATCATCTATGGAGCAGTATTAACCGCTTTAATGAGTTTCAGTGCTCTTACAGGCTGTGGGGCTAATAACGCCGAGGACAAATATGATAAAGACGGTCGTCTTATCCTAAACCTCAAAAACGTTTATTTTGACCAATGGCAAGGTGAAGATATGTACACCGATATCATTAATGAAAAGTTCGGTGTGAGTATCAAGGCTAGTAACTATGCTTATGAAGACTGGGACACCATGGTTAATACCGCGATTAACGGTAATAACTTAACTGATACCATTCAATTTAACTTAAAAGCTTATAACTTTGGTTCTACTTATGAATCATGGGTGGACTTCGGTATGTTAAAGCCATTACCAGACAATATGTCCAAATGGCCAGAACTCAAAAAGATGTTAGACGGTATATCAAATATCGACTCACTTAAAATTGATGGCAAGTTATATGGCATTCCAATCGCTAATGACATTAATAATCCGCAAAAGGACTTCTCAAACTTCACCTATGTCTATAGAAGAGACTGGGCTAAACAAATCGATGAAATGAATAAAGATGTTCCAAACTATACTCCAGTCTATAAAGAAGGCGATGTTTATACATGGGAAGAATTCAATAGATTATGTGATGCCTTAAACACTAACTTAAAGACATTATCTGGTATGAACCAAGGTAGTGTTCTTGTTGATGAAGAATGGGCTTTCCCAAGTGTCACAAACTTCTACAAAGATGCACCTCACTGCTATGCGAAAGATGACAGTGGTAAAGCCATTGCTAACTTCGCTGGTGAAAAATACTTACAAGGTTTAGAAGCTGCGAAAAGCTTAGTGAGTGATAAGAAAGTCTATTCACAAGACCAATATAACTTCGCGCCAAATAAAGCCAACCAATTATATTTAGGCGGACAAGCCGCAATCCTTTATGATAACTACTCTCTAGCGAACTACATCAAGTTAAGAAAGTTATTCAAGGCTTCGCAAAAATATGTTGATTTAGATGATGGTACAGCTTTCTTAAAGATTAAAGGACCAGATGGTAAATTTGCCTTAGAGGGTACAGAAAACTGGTTCTCTATGACGATGTTTAACGCTGATATCTCTGATAAGAAACAAGAAAAGATTTTAGATATCTTAGATTACTTATTAACTGAAGAAGGCACTAGACTTGCCATCTATGGTAAAGAAGGCTACGACTATTCCATCGTGGACGGCAAAGTCGTACTTAGTGAAATGGGTTGGGAAAAAGACTCAATGACTGGTCAATACGCCACTAAGACGAACGGCGCTAAATATTTAAGATATATGGCCACCTTAGGTAATGATACAAAGAGCTTTGACCCATTTACTGAACAAGATGCTTATCAATTACTCACCAAATGGCAAGAAGAAATGAAAACCGCGAAAGAGGCTGGTAACTTACGTGTTGTTAAAGAACCAGCGGATATTTCTTGGATGTCTACTCCTACAAAGAACGATAAGACAGAAGGCTTATTAAACGACGCCAATACAGCGGTCTTAAAGTATTGCTTCAATAAGATTGATTTAGATGCTTATAAGAAAGAATTTGAAAACAATAACTGGAAGAAAGTTCTTCAAGAAATTAACGCAAAGTTAGGAAAATAATTTATGAAAACAAGGACTAAAAACTTAATATCCCTTGTCTTATTATCTTCTTGTTTAACGGCGATGATGGGCTGCAACACACAAGGAAAAGGAAAAGTTGATAAGGACAACCTTGTCTTTGATAAGAATGGTATTGTTCTTGATAACTTTGAAGGTCTAGGTGTGGAGTGGGGTACTTATGAAGACCCTGATAAACTCTCCTCTGGCTCTTGGGAAAGATCCTTAAAGATTATGGATAGACTTAATCCCCAAGTCACCAGATGCATGCTTAACTACGACTGGTTTATCACCAACTTCGATGATAAATTCGATAGTGATAAGAGTAATGATACATGGGAATATAACTTCAGTAATAAGCTGATGAATAACACCATTGATGTTTTAAGATATTGTGATGACCATAATATTGATGTGGCATTTGGCTGTTGGAACGTTCCTGGTAGCTTAGGTAAAGATGAATACAATATGTTTACCGAAGTTACAAGTGACGCTAGATGGGCCACAATGACCGCGGATATCTTAGAATACTTAATTAAATTCCAAGGGATTAAATGTATTAAATATTTCGTTAACTCCAATGAACCTAACTATTCTGGTGTTGAAGGTAAATCTAAAAACTATAACAACACATTTGAAGTGTGGGCTAAGGGTGTTAAGAATGTGAGAAAAGCCTTAGATGATAGAGGCTTTAACGACATCAAAATCATCGGTGGTGACACTACTGGTTTTGAAGGCACAATTGAATACTTTAACGGTATTTCTAAAAGCGATGAACTAAAAGAAGCAGTGGGTGATTATGGCTTCCACGTTTATTGTCCAAACATGATTATCGATACTGGTGATTTAGCGGTCCGTATTAGAGATATCTATGACCAAGTTAAGAAAAACGATAAAGACTTAGGCGTTAAACGTATCCCTCATATTTGGGAAGCGGGTCTATATGACGGCAAAAACGCTGAAACAGATAGTAACGCTTATATCGCTAACTATTCATATGGTCTTAGAATGGCGGACTATACATTACAATGCGCTATCGCAGGTGTTAACTCAATTGTCTATTGGGACTTTGATGATGGTATGCATTTTATGTATAACGCGGATGGCACAATGACTTCTAAAGGTTGGGGTATGTTCTCTTCCTTATCTACTGATAGTGCCATGAAACAAAGATTAAGACCTTGGTACCATAGTAGTGTTCTTCTTACTAACTTAATGAGAAAAGGTAGCAAGATTATTGATAACCCCGCTAACGATCCAGAAGTCGATAATACATTTAGAAGTATGGCGGTCGTGGGTGAAAATAATACCTACGCTGGCGTTGTCGCTATTAATAGAGGCATGTTACCAGTAACCAAAACATTTAGAGTGGCGGAAGAATTCTTAAGTAACGCTACTACCCCTAATAAGATTTATGTCTATATCTACAATGAAGCGGATTTAAAGATTGGTGAAGATGGCTTTGTGAAAGAGAACCAAGTTTTAGATTTATCTTTAAAAGATGAAATCGAAATCAGTGTTCCACAAAACTCCATGGTCATTCTTTCCTCTAAGGAGCTATAAACTATGAAGAAAAGATTTTTAAGTTTATTGCTCTTACCTTTAATGCTTATTGGCTGTGCTTCTAGTAGTCCAAATAGTGATAAAGGTAGTTATAACCATAATTCCATAAGTAAAGCCGTTCATACTGGTGAAATCGGTGACTTTAAATTAACTGGTCCTGAAAATGGTTTTGTGACTGATACTGGTTTTACATTTACTTGGGAAGAAGCGAATAACGCTGATAATTATCAAATTGAAATCGCTAGTACATTATCTTTTGTTAATGATGATGAAGATGAAGTCTACGTTAAAGAAAATAATTTAGCGAGCACACAATACGCGCTTAACTTTAATCTTCCTAAAAAAGATATTATTTATTACTGGAGAGTGACCGCGGTCAATGTTGACCACACTAAAAAATCAGAAGTCGGTAACTTCTATGTGGCCTCTCCTAAAGTGGATGAAATCCCAATTAAGATTGAAGATGAACAAGACTGGGTTTTACATAAAGAAGGTAGTTACGCTGATATCAAGATTGATAGAAGTGACTTCTTTGGTACCGGTCATGATTCCTTAGCGATTATCTTTGATAAGGAACATACCTTACAAGGTAAACCAAGTAGTGATGGTTGGATTGTCATCACTAAAAGTGAAGACCGTGAATTATATGGTACTGACTCTTTCTATTTCAATTTCTATTATTCAGGTCATGATGCTTCTGTTTTAGTCCGTGTCTTGGACTATGATGGAGAATACTGGCATAAACAAGTGCAAATCTCTAATAACGCAAAGCAAACAGTCTTAATGCGTTATGAAGACTTTGAACTAAGAACTGCGGGCACAAATATCTTCAATAGAAAATTTGACTGGCAGCACATCAGATACTTTGAAATTGTCTTTGAAAGAACATTTGGTGATGGAATTTGTTTATTCTCTAACATCAAAGCGGTCAAATTTAATGACTATAAAAATATGTTCATGGATAAGATGGACTTTAGAAGTACTGATCCAAAAGATTGGACATATGAAAACTATGACTTTAGAAACGATATGGTTATTTCTGAAGATGGTAGTGAGTTAACACTTAACTTCACCGCGAAGAACGCTGAAACAAATCCAAATGGTTTCAATGGTTATGGTTTCCAAAATGTTAATGTTTATAAATACTTCGTCCAAGGTGACGCAGTCAGAATGAAAGTTAAATATAGTGGAGCTTCATCTAATTCGATGTTCTACTTCCGTATCTTAGAAGAAGATAACGATAGGTGGCAGTTTAAACTATCATTTAACTATTTAATTAGAGATGACTATAAAGAATTAGTCATTCCTCTTAAAGCTTTCCAAAGAACTGATTATATGACTGGGGACGGAGCCAAACAGTTCTATTACATCCAGAAATTTAATATCGGTTTAGCGGATAACTATTCCTCAGGTAGCTTATCTATTAAAGACTTAGAAGTTATCAAGATTGATGACATCGTGGAAAACCGTAAACGTATTGTTTCAAGCGATGGCTGTATCGATAACTTTAATGATTACAGTATTTATACTGAAATGTATTACTACTGGGATCAAAGTGTCGTTAATAAAGATGAAGCGATGAAACTAGATACCATCCATAAAGCGGGTGGTTCCACTAATACATATTGCGCGGAATTTGACTATAAAGCGGATATGGAAATGGCAACATATCAAATCTACTTAGATACGAAGAATGTTGATCCTAGCTTAAATGCTTTCTCTATCTGGCTTAAAGATGCATCTGTGAAATTTGATGATCCAGCGGTCGCCTATCTTGATGAAAAAGATATCGCCGCGGAAATGACCATTCAATTAACCATGGATACAGGTGAATGGTATAGATACGTCATCGATAAAGTCGAAAAAGAATGGCATAAGTACACAATTAAGTTTGATGACTTTGTCTTAAATAATGGTGATACCTTATTTGATGAACCAAATCCACTTAATGTGAACCATATCATCCATATGGCCTTTGGCTTTAAATATCTCTATTATGACCAGCAAGGTAATCATCATCCAACATATGCGATCGCTAACCCAGTCTATTTAGATGAAATCTACTTTAAGAACGCTGCTGAGACATCAATCGTTGAAATCAGTGGCACGATTAAAGAAGACAGCGATGATCCAAATAAGATTACCATTGAAACAATGGAAGGCTACGATAGAGACGCTGATATCTTTGAATATTGGAGCTATGCGACTGAAAGAGATTATAACGAAATGGCGTTAGCCACAGATGTCTCTTCTATTGGTGGATCTAAATCATTAAGAATGCACTATAAGGGCTATGAATCTATCTCTTACTCAAGAGCGACACAATTCGCTAATACAATTACCGCGAAAGGTTTCTCTATTGATGTTAAGGGAGATGGCAAAGCCACAGTTTATCTAAACCTCAACTGGAGAAGTGGTACAACCTTAATGAAGATGAGATTTACATTAAGTAATCTTCCAACCGTTTGGACACATTATGAAATCGGTTTCGAATTATTTAAAGATGTTAACGGTGGTAGCAAGACAATTTCCGCTAACTACGCAAAGAATATCGAATCCGTGTCCTTCGGTATCGTTAATAGCGATTACAGTAGTAGTGATATCTATGTTGATAACTTAAGACTCCTTAAGAATATCGGCTATACCACTAATACAAGAACAACCATTGAATAGAGGTGACCATCATGAAATTTACTAAATATAAAAATAATCCAATATTAAAACCAAACGCTAAAAACCAATGGGAAGAATTATGTGTTCTTAACCCAGCGGCTATCTATAAAGAAGATGATAAAACCTTCTATATGGTTTATAGAGCGGCAGGTAACGATAAGACACACCTTATTCACCTTGGCTTAGCAACTAGTAAAGATGGTATTAATTTCACTAGATGTAGTGATAAACCTTTATTAAGTGGAGATCCAAATGGTTTAGACGCAGGGGGTTGTGAAGACCCACGTCTAGTTAAGATGGGAGACTATTTCTATCTAACATATGCCTCTCGTCCATTCCCTCCAGGTCAATATTGGAGAGAAGATAAAGAATATTTTGGTTTCCAACCTGAATATGGCCCAAAAGTCTTAGTGTATAACAACACTCTTACTCATTTAGCCATTTCTAAAGATTTAAAGAATTGGAAGAAATTAGGACCTATTACAGACGCTCACTTTGATGATAGAGATGTCTTCATCTTCCCAGAAACTATTAATGGTAAGTTCTATATGCTTTCTAGAGCAATGGAAAGATGTGGGGAAGGCTATCCTAATAAGAATCCCGCTATCTGGTTAAGCGAAAGTGATGACTTATTACACTGGGATAATTACACCTTATTAATGCAAGGTGAAACAGATTGGGAAGATAAAAAGATTGGTGCAGGTACCCCTCCAATTAAAACTAAAGATGGTTGGCTAGTCCTCTATCATGGTGTCTCCACTAAAGATGATGCCTATCGAGTGGGCGCAATTCTCTTAGATTTAAATAATCCATATAAGATTATCGCTAGAACTAAAGATTTCTTAATGGAACCAGAAGAAGAATATGAAACTAATGGCTATTATAATGGCTGCGTATTCCCTACCGCAGTTGTGCCTCACGAAGGTAGCCTTTACATCTATTATGGTGCGGGTGATAAAGTCATCTGCTTAGCCACAGTTAATGAAGAAGAACTTCTTAAATATTTAAAGGAGGAATGTCATGTCTAAAAAATTATTATTACCAGTAATTGGTTTAGCCTTATGTTCCACAGTAGCGATAGGCGTGAGTCACGCTGTCTACGCCACTGAACCACAAATGCTTACATATCAAGTTGACTTCTTCAATAACTACTTAAGAGAGGAATTCACTCTTTCTAATGGCACTAAGGGTAAAGGCAATAATTTACTCTATAAGAGTGTCGAAGCTTTTCAAGGTAGCTTATTAACAAAGCCAGAAGATCCTACAAGAAGTAGATATGATTTCCAAGGCTGGTATTTAGAAGAAGAATGTGAAACTGTTTGGAACTTTGAAAGCGATAGAGTTTCGGGAAATATGAGACTATTCGCTAAATGGGGTATTTCTCAAGAAGATCAAGGCAGCGAACCTGCTTATAATCCTCCAAGTACAGTCTTACCTGAAAGCGCTAGTGCTAACTATGAATTAGATAGCATCATGTACTTCAAAGTTACAAATAATGTGGTTAACTTACCAACCGCAGCGTTATCTAAATTAGAGGCTAATAAGACTAACGTATTACCTTTAATGGAATATCGCGCTAAAGCGAGTAAACCAATCACCGCCACATATGAAAACTTTAAAATCACTATTAAATGTGGCGAGGAAACTAGGGTTATTACAGTCAAAGACGATTCTTTGAATCTAGCGATGAATAACGTTAACTATGAAAATAAGGCAAAGAAATATGAAGCTAATGCCTTAGAAGAAGATAGTTATCACGTGATGTTAGCGGGTTCATCCTCTATTGAGTTCTGGGAATCATCTAAAGAAGACTTAGAACCAATTGTCAGTTATAACCATGGTATTGGTGGTACCACAATTGAAGAATGGGATAATAAACTTAATCAAAGATTAGTGTTCCCATATAAACCAAAGATGGTGGTCTATTATGTTGGTATTAATAACGTTATTAATTCTAAGCAAGACGCCGCTACTATTTGGAATAACTTAAAGAATTTCTTTGATCACACACATGAAGCTTTACCAGATACAAAAGTGCAATATATCATGATGAACCTTATTCCAGGTTTTAAGACATATTTCGACACCATTAATGCGGTAAACGCCAATGTGACAAATTATCAAAAAGAGAATACTTGGTTAACTCTTATTAATCCAGGTACTGCTCTTCTTAAAGAAAACGGTGAACCAAACGCTGCCTACTTTAGAACAGATGGCTTACATCTTTCTCATTATGGCTATGTCGTTTGGGGCGACATCATTAAACAATCAATCGTTAACGGATTAGAAAATAATTAATCTTTATGAATTATCAATTAGACATCAGCAAAGAATATCAAAATGTGAGAAAAAAGGTGACCCTCCTCTCTTTAGCTTTCTCACTAATTTTCTCCCTTGTTCTTATTGCTGATGTCCTATTGGTAATATTCGCTAACGAGGATTATAAACTCAATCTTATTATCGCAATTATCATCTCCGTTTTATTTACTTGGGGAGCGATATTCTTCTTCCCTAACTTCTATAATGACACTTTCCAAAAATACTCATTTTATAAGGGTTATGAAAGTGGACTTAAAGAAACCGCAGAAGTGGAATTTGATAAAGAGATTAATGAACCTATAAATAGAGATAAAAACGGCCTATATCTCTATCCAGTGCATGTTACTTATTTAGATGGTCTATCAAAAACTAACAAAGTAATCTACACACTAGAAAAAGACCTTAACTTTAAGAAAGGTGATAAGTTAACTATTACCACCTATCAAAGAGTCATCATTAAAGCGGAGTCTCACTTATGAATCAAATTAGTAAAGACCGCTTAGCAAATCACTTTAGATATGTCTGGCCAGCATATATCATCAGCGCTTTACTCATCGCTGGTGGGCTCTCGTTTATATTTCAGGTAGTTCACAAATTACCAGAGTATAAAACATTAACAATCTTTGTCTCAGGTAAAGTTACTGATGGTAAAGCTTTAAAAGAAGATTTGCTAAATACTTACAAAGATAAAGAACTTAAAAGTGTCAGCACGATATCCGCTGACCCAAATGAAGGACACTATAACACTAAACTAACGATACCTGGTTATAGTTCCGCGGATGTACTTATCATCCCAGTATCTAAATTAGAGAACTTAGATGCTTCATACTTCGCAATTGATTTAAAAGATGAATTAATTACTTCTTTCTATAGTGGTTATTCATTCTATAAACAAAATGAAGTTAATTACGGTATCAAAATCAACAAAGAAACAGTTAAGCCCTATATGAGCTTACCTAATGAAGATTGCTACATGTTCCTTAACGGTAATAGTTATAACATTGGTGAATACGCTAATAAGCCCGTTAAAGAACATGATCTAGCCTTACACCTAGTGAAACAGTGGGGAATGTAAATGAAAAAAGAAGAAAGACACATTACTGATGAAGATGTAAAGCAAAGCCTCCCTAGAAATAGGAAGGAAGTCTTTTTCGATTTACTTAAAAATCGTAAGATGAATCTTTTTGCTTTCTCTTGTTATACCTTTATCTTCTTTATCCCATTAGCGGTCGATCTCTTCTTATTCAATTTCTTTGAATCCGCAGCGATTGCCGCTGATAAGTCAGATCAATTATTCTCTCTAGTCTTTTATTCAATGTTAATCTTGCTTCCTTGTATGCTCATTGGTTTTATCGGTTTAGCAGGCGCTTTCTACACGGCGAAGAAGATGGTCTGGCAAGAAGGTATCTCTTTAGCGAGTGACTTCTTCCAAGGCATAAAAGAAAACTGGAAACATGCGATCCTTAATGGTGTCATCTTTGGCCTAGCCTTATTTGGTTTAGTGGTGGGTGGTACCTACTTAATGATTTACGCTCCTATTCATGCAGTAGTGAAAGGCATTGGTCTAGGAGCGTTAATTCTATTCTTCTTATTATTCGGTATGGTTATCGTTCTTAATTTCACACAGTGTGTCTATTATGAAAATAGCTACGCGGTGACTTTAAGAAATTCATTCTCCTTTTTAGGATTACTTAACTGGAGAATATTACTTATCTACTTATTATCTACAGGGACAGTCGTGGTCTTAGGTTTATTTAACTTAATTACTTTAACGATTGGTTTAGTATTATTCGCTATCTTTAACAGTGTGGTCATTATCTTATACACACTAATATCCCATTATGGGTTTGATAAATACATTAACAAAGAACATTACCCTCACATGGTCGGTAAGGGTTTATATAAAGAAAGTCAAGATGACAAGGAGGCCTAATTTATGGCAGATGTAACACTTAGACACGTTTATAAGGTTTATGATGGAGGAGTACGCGCGGTTAATGACTTTGACTTAGAAATCAAAGACAAAGAATTCGTCGTTTTCGTTGGTCCTTCAGGATGTGGTAAATCCACAACATTAAGAATGATCGCGGGTTTAGAAGAAATTACCGCTGGTCAATTATATATTGATGGACAATTAATGAATGAAGTTGAACCAAAGAATAGAGATATCGCGATGGTTTTCCAAAGCTATGCTTTATATCCACATATGACTGTTTATGACAATATGGCCTTTGGCTTAAAACTTAGACACACTCCAAAAGAAGAAATTGATAGAAGAGTTAGAGCCGCTGCGGAAATCTTAGAAATCTCTGAATTATTAACTAGAAAACCAAAAGCGCTTTCTGGTGGTCAACGTCAACGTGTGGCTTTAGGTAGAACAATTGTTAGAGATCCTAAAGTCTTCTTACTTGATGAGCCATTATCAAACTTAGATGCGAAATTACGTGTCTCTATGAGAAGTGAAATTACCAAACTCCATGAAAAATTAGAAACCACTTTCATCTATGTTACTCACGACCAAACAGAAGCGATGACAATGGGTAATCGTATCGTTGTTATGAAGGATGGCTTTATTCAACAAGCTGATACTCCTATCACCTTATTTGAAGACCCATGTAACTTATTCGTCGCGACCTTCTTAGGTTCTCCTCAAATGAATATTATTGATGCTGAGTTATTTATGGACGGCAAACAACTTAAAGCTAAATTAAATGGTTTAGATAACATGGTAGTGACTTTCCCAGATATCAAAGCTAAACAATTAGCGAATAAGAAATATATTGGTCAAAAAGTCTTATTAGGTATTAGACCAGAACACGTTAGACCAAACGAAGGTGACTTAAAAGCCTTTATTGAAGTCGTGGAACACTTAGGGGATGAATCTATCCTTTACTGCAAGATGGAAAATAGAAAAGATCCATTTATCATTAAGATTCCATTCAATAGCAAGATTCACGCTAATGAAGAAATTAATGTCGCCTTTAATATGGATCACATCTATATGTTTGACGCTGATACACATAAAGCCATTATGGGTATCCCACATGAAGATAAAATCCCAGTGAGAATTAATAACAACTTAATGCAAGTTGGTGAACAAGATATCGTTTTAGAAAAAGACTTCGTAGATCACTTATTAGATAGTGCCTTTAATGCGGATATTAAGTTAGCCATCAAACCTGATTACATCACCTTAAACAAACCAGAAAGCGAAGAAGAAAAAGCCATTGCATTAAAAGGCAAACTCGAATTCATTGAACAAAAAACTGATTATCAAGCTGTCTACTTCTCTTTAGCGGGTCTTGAAGGCTACTTTGCCATCAAGATTGCTAATGGTGAGAAAGTTGCTCTTGGTAAAGAAGTGGAATTATATCTTCCATATCAAAGAGTCAAATTATATGACGAAAAACATAACAAAGTTAATTCCCGTGAAATAATTCATCCTAATAAGGGTGTTTGTACAGTTAAGACTATTAACGGCATGATGAAAATTAATGTCGGAGGCGCTACATTAACATATCCAAATAGTGAGAACTACGCTGATGGACGATATGAAATCACTTTTAAGCAAGATAAACTAGTGCCTATCTTCTCTAAGAAAATGCTTAAGAATAATAAAGCGTTAACAAATCCAGAGATGGAAGCCCCTAATAAGATTAAAGTTAGTGCTTATGATGAAGATGTCTTAGGCGATAAGTTATTAATCTATGTCCAAATTCCTGGATTTGAACACTATGCCTCTTTAGTGGTACCAAATAACTTCTCAGTTTATAAGATGCCTAAATTTGAAATGTATGTTCCTAGTGACGCTTTTGAATTAAAAGCCATTAAATAATTGCTATTATTAAATGTGAGGATTTTTTATGAGAGATTACAGCAAGATATATGAAACATGGCTTAATTCAGAGTTATTAAATAACGAAGAAAAAGCCGAACTATTAGCGATTAAAGATAATGATGAACTTATAAAAGATAGGTTCTATCGTGATCTAGCATTCGGTACAGGTGGTTTACGTGGTGTGATGGAAGTGGGCACGAATAGAATGAACCGCTTCATCATTAGAAGAGCCACACAAGGTTTAGCTAATTACTTAAATAAAAAGAAAGCTAATCCAAGTGTCGCTATCGCCTATGATAGTCGTAACCATAGTGATGAATTCGCTAAAGAGACTGCTAGTACGCTTGCCTCTAATGGTGTGAAGGTCTACTTATATAGAGAACTTATGCCTACTCCATCATTATCATTCGCGGTACGTTATTTTAAGTGTGACGCAGGTGTCGTGGTCACAGCCTCTCATAATCCGAAGATTTATAACGGTTATAAAGTGTATGGTCCTGATGGGTGTCAGTGCACTGATAATTTAGCCGATGCGGTATTAGAAGAAATACTCGCGATTGATATGTTTAATGATGTCAAAGTGGGTGACTTTGATAAATTAGTGAAAGAAAATAAAATCATCCTCATTGATGAAGATTGTTTTAATGCTTATATGGAAAGCACTAAAAAGCAATCAATCTATAACGAAGAAAGAAATCTAAATATTGTTTATACCCCTCTTAATGGAGCGGGTCGTAGGTGTGTCACAACTATCTTAAAACAAGATGGCTTTAATAATGTCTCAATTGTTAAAGAACAAGAAATGCCTAATGGTAACTTCCCAACTTGTCCATATCCTAATCCAGAGATTCATGAAGCATTAAAGTTAGGTATTGAACAATTACAAAAAGAGAACGCTGATATACTCGTGGCCACTGACCCTGATAGTGATAGATGTGGTGTGGTTGTTAATGATCATGGTAATCCGCATATCTTAACGGGTAATGAAGTGGGCTTAATTCTTTTTGATGCGATATATAACGCGAAGAAAGAACAAGGTAAATTACCTCATAATCCAGTCTTAGTTAAAACAATCGTTAGTAGTGATATGGCTTCTTTAATGGCAAAAGACTATGGAGTGCGTGTAATCGACGTTTTAACGGGTTTTAAATACATTGGTGAACAAATACTCTTCCTTGAAGAGAAAAACGCCACAAATGACTATTTATTTGGTTTTGAAGAGAGCTGTGGTTATCTCACTAATACTGATGTGAGAGATAAAGATGCAGTTAACGCTGTCATGTTAGTGTGTGAAGTCGCTAATCACTTAAAGAAACAAGGCTTAACAATGCTAGATAGATTAAATGAACTATATCGAAAATATGGTGATTTTAAAACTGCCTTATTAACATATGAATTCCCAGGTGTTGAGGGTATGAACACAATTAAATCCATTATGAGTTTCTTTAGAAACGAATCAGTTAAAGAACAAATTAATGATATCGATCATATCGGTGATTATCTTGAAGGCTATATTTATTATCTAGATAAGAAAGAACCTACAGGTTTACCTAAGAGTGATGTCGTGAAGTTCTTCTTAAAAGATAATTCCACGATAACTATTAGACCAAGTGGTACAGAACCTAAGCTTAAGATTTATATCTTCGCTAATGGTCAAAAACGTGTGGATGAATTAAAAGATATATTTGAAGGATTTATTAGATAAGTATGGAATTAGTGAAACTAAAACCAGGAGTTAAAGATTATATTTGGGGTGGTACCTATTTTAAGAAGTTTAATAAAGGTACATCTTTAGATAGAGTTAGTGAATGTTGGGAATTATCTGTTAGAGATAATGATTCCTCTATCATCGCTAGTGGTAAAGATGAAGGTAAAAGACTCGTAGATGTCCTTACTAAAGAAGATATCGGTCCAGTAATGGATAGATTTCCTTATTTCCCGTTATTAATAAAATTAATAGACGCTAAAGAGAATCTATCTGTACAAGTCCATCCTAGTGATGACTACGCTTTAAAATATGAACAATCATTTGGCAAAAGTGAAATGTGGCATATCATCTCCGCGGATGAAGATAGTGGTCTTTACGTAGGTCTTAATAGGAACTACACAAAAGAAGAAATTGAAAGAGCTTTAAAAGAAGGAACAATTCTAGAATGTTTAAACTTCTATAAAGTTAAACCAGGAGATACATTTATCATTAATCCAGGCACAATTCACGCGATAGGCGCTGGTGTTAGATTAATTGAAATCCAACAAAACTCTAATTTAACTTATCGTTTATATGACTATAACCGCGTTGATAAAGATGGTAACCCAAGAGAGCTACATATCAAAAAGGCCTTAGACGTCATCGATTATCATCAATATAAAGTCGTTAAAAGCGATAATGAATTATTAGCGGATAATAAGTATTTCACCGTTAAAGAAGTGAACTTTGATAAAGAGTTAGAAGTTAACGCGAATGAAAGAGCGTTTATCTCATTTACTTTCTTAGAAGGTGAAGGCAAAGTTAACGATATCACTTATTCTAAATACGATACATTCTTCCTTCCTTTCGGTAAGAAATGCCTTATTAAAGGTAAAGGTAAAATAGTTATAAGCACTGTTAGATAAAATGGAAAAGAAAAACATCAATTTCCATAAAGACTTATATATGGATATCTTCTTTCCAGAAGTAGAAGAATATTTTACTATTGTCTATTTCCATGGTGGTGGTCTTATAGAAGGTGATAAAGGTGATACACATGAATTCGTGAAACACCTAACTAAGTTAGGATTCGCTGTGGCCACTGCTAACTATTCCTTATTAACGGAAAGTAAGTTTCCTGAATGCGTTAAGGACGCTGCTAGAGCAGTTAAATATGTTAAAGACAATATTAAAAGCAAAGGTATTTTAGTGATGGGACAATCCGCAGGAGCGTACCTCACCTTAATGCTTTGTCTGAACAAAGAATATTTAAAAGAAGTCGGTATTGATAATAAAGATATCGTTGCCTGGATTAGTGATGCGGGACAACCCACAACACATTTCAATATTCTTAATTATGAAAGAGGCTTAGATCCATTACTCCAACGTGTGGATGAAGCTGCCCCTTTATATTATGTGAATAAAGATACTTACTTCTCACATTTATTGTTACTGACTTATGAATGTGATTTACCAAATAGACTTGAACAAAATAAGTTATTAATGTCTTCAATCAAAACATTTAATGAAGACTTAGATGTTGAGCTTAAAATCTTAAAAGGTGAACACTGTCATGGTAGTGGCACTCTTGATGAAGATGGTGAATATGAAGTTGTTAAAGTAATAAAAGAATGGATGCATAGATTATGAAAAAGATTAGTGTCTTAATGATTGGTAATTCCTTTTCTGTGGATGCCGCAAGATATACACATGAACTATCCTTAGGTAGTGAAGTAGAAATTGAATTAGGCGTTTTGTATGTAGGAGGATGTTCTTTAGAACAACATATTGGTTTCATTAAAGATGGCTCTTCTCCATATGAATGGTTTGTTAATGGTGAATCCACTGGTCGATATATCGCGCTTAAAGACGCTTTAGAAATGAAAAAGTGGGATTATATTACTCTTCAACAAGTTAGTGTCTTTTCTGGCTTAAAAGATACTTTCTATCCATATATCAATGAACTTATTGAATATGTGAGAAGATATCAAAAAGAATCAACGCTTGTCTTACATAAAACATGGCCGTACCAAACAGGCTTTACTAACACTAATTTTGAACATTATAACTATGATCGTAAGACCATGTATAAATGTATATGTGATACATATGACTATGTCGCTAAAGACTTAGGCATTAATATCATTATTAGAAGTGGTGACACAGTGGAAGCTGCAATAGAGAAATATGGCGAACATTTCCATAAAGATGGTTTCCATTTAAACGATGTTGGTCGATATATCGCCGCTTTAACATTTGTGCATACATTTAATAACAATCAAATGATTAATAACCTTTATGTTCCTGAATTCTTAACTAAAGAACAATGCTTGGAATATGAAGAATTAGTAAGAAATGTCTTATAAATTTCATTTTGGGAAGTTATTTATTGACAAAGAACCTTTCGAAAATCAAATAATATACGTTGGGAGCAATCTTTTTTTTGGCTATTTTTATATGGAAAGAAAATTTAAATTCGGTGATAACGTCTATGTCAAAGCGTGGAATGCTCTTGGTCCTGATTTTGGTCAAGTTTTCAAATATGACGAAGAAAAGCAAATGTATGTTGTTATCAGGTTTGATGCATATAATCCAGAGGATCCTTCTTGGTGCTGGTCTTACGCTAAAGAAGATGACATTGAACTTCTAGAAAAGATTGATGGTAAAGATAACTATTATGACAGACATAAACCATTATTTTCTGAAGACACATGCATTTACCCTGCTAAATATGGAGAACTATATACTGAAGACTATTACTTAGCGAAAAGAGTTACCGATGGAGAAATAACTAAGGAAGAATTCTTTAAAAGAAGTAATGAGCGTTGTAATCACGAAATTTATGAAGAGAATACGTGTAATAATAAAAAGTTTAAATTTGGTGACAATGTCTATATCAAAGCATATCTAAAAGTTAAACCTGAATACGCTATGATTTTCAAATACAGCGAAAAGAAGCAAATGTATGCGATTATTAGATATGACGCTAATAGACCAGGTAATCGTCGTTTATGGAATTGGAGCTATGCTAAAGAAGAAGACATCGATTTTTTGTATCTAATAAAGGGTGAAAATAATCATTACGATAAACAAAAGCCACTATATCCTAGCACAACAATATTGGCAATTGGTGCGTATATTAAATTGTATACTCATGAATATTATTTAGCCAAAAAGGTTAGTGATGGTGAAATAACCAAAGAAGAGTATGAAGAAAAACTAAGAGAATACGAAGAAAGTCTCTATACCGATATATTTACTGGAAAGAAAGTAATGTAAAATTTTATTTTGAGAATGTATTTATTGACAAACTACATTCCGAAAATTAAAATTTAGACATGCTTTATACTTCCAAAGAATTAACTGAAAAATACAATAACTTCTATGCCATTAATCAGCTATTAAAAGATGGTAAGATATTTAAAGTTACGCATGGAATATATTCTGATATAGATCCTCGTCTTGCAGAATTAGAATGCCTTTTTGCGCAATATCCAAATGCTATTTTGTCTATGCAAAGCGCATATGCCTTTTATGGATTGATTGATTATATTCCTGAGAAGTATTCAATTGCCACTAAGCAAAACGCACATAGAATACCAAATGAAAAGGTTATACAAATGTTTATAACTGGAGATATTTTTGATATTGGGAAACAAATGGTTACCACAAAATATGGAATAATTAATATCTACGATAAAGAAAGAATGCTTGTGGAGCTCTTTAGACTCAAAACCAGATTTGAATATAGTTTATTTAAAGAAGTAGTTAATTCTTATAGAACACTAGCATCTAAAGGCGAATTAGATAGTTATAAAATAGCAAAATATTGCTCCGCTTTTAGAAATGGAAAAAGCATTATGTCTGAAATTCAGAAGGTAGTGCTATGAAGACAATTGAAGAGATACTTGCCAAATTGGTCTCAGAAGGTCTAACTATTAACCAAGAATGGTTCTGCTATTCCGGTGATGTTAATAACATCATTTATAGATACTTAAGTGGTAAAGAATTATAAAATAACGTTAAATATATTTGACATTAACTTGTGTAAAAAGGAAGGAGGAAACGATGAGTCACTTAATTGCTAAAAATATCATGATTAATATGGTTGCTGAATTAATTGCGGAAAAATACAAACTTTCTTTGAAAGAGGCAAGAATTGAGTTGTACCGCTCTGAAATTATTTCCTTATTAGATGACGATGAAACAGGCCTCTATGGTGAGTCTCCACTTTATGTTTTCTCCTTATATGAATATTACAAAGCTAAACCAGTATTCATTTGGGACTTAGATGGAACATTAATTGATTCTTACGATATTATCGTCGATAGTCTTTGTCGTATCTATAAAGAGAAGATTGGTATCGATTTAAATAGAGAAGATGTTTATAAAGAAGCCATCAGATATTCTGTTGGTCACTTTATCCAAGGCATGGAAAAACAGACTGGTATTAAGTTTGATGAACTAAAGGATAGATATTCACAAATATCTGGTGAAGAGAAATTAAAGATTAAGCCAATGAAACACGCTTTAGAGATATTAGAGTATCTAAAAGAACAAGGCATCCATAGTTATGTCTTTACCCATAGAGGTAGATCCACTGAACCAGTATTAAGAAACATTGGTATCTATGATTACTTTGATGAAATCATCACCAGTGTGGATCCCGCTTTCGCTAGAAAACCATTACCGGATTCAATTAACTACCTAGTGGATAAATATCATCTAGATAGAAATAACACCTACTATGTCGGTGATAGAAGCATGGATATTGAATGTGCAAATAACGCTCATATCAAAAGCATTATGTTCCTACCAAAAAATGGCTATGGATTAGCCACTGGCAAAGAAACATATATCATTGAAGACTTATTAGATATAAAAGAGATTATTAAAAAAGCCCTTTAATAGGGCTCTTTTATTATTGAATAGGATTTGTTACTGCGCCTAGTACAAGTGGTAAGCCACTTCTATCTTTAATGCAGTAGACGAATGGTTGATTCAAATTGACTTGATAACCATTACCTCGATAAGAATCCATACCAGAAGCATTTCCGAAGGTAATTGATTTAACAATCGTGCCATCTTCATCAAAACTAACGACTGTCTTTTGCTTTGTATAATCGATATATGATCTTTCAAAGTCGCGTTCAGAAGCATTTCCTAAACAATCGCCATATTTATCATAGATTTTTACAATACCTGCGCCTTTAACAATATCAGTCATTTCATTTTTACATGTTAATTCAAACTTAGGCATTGATAGGCTAATTGGTTTATGATCTTTTTCCACTGGTTCTTTATTTAAGAAGTCACTGGCTAATAAATCAAAGATACTATCTTCGAGTTTTTTTGGCACAAAGTATTCCACAGAGTAGCCAAATCTATAGTCATCAGTGACTGAGACATAATCACCAAAGTTTTTGAATTCATTGATAATGACATGGTTCATAAACTTTGTTGTGGCGACGCTACCATCTAGAAGATGAAAATCATCATCTTTAGTATCTGCTGCAATATATTTGCTACTCCATCTATTATCAAAGTATAAGCTGGACATGAATGTCATAAACGTATATTCATTAATTTCTAAATCTTTTACATTTAAGAAACCATCAGCGTTCACGCTTTGATCAACCCATTTAAGGATATTGTTAACATCTTGTGCTGAGTCATAGCTCATATCATAGACCTCAGCGCGTCTATTAGTTAAACCTTCTAAGAATGCTGGCTTGATAGAGTCTGCACGATGTGAGTCATAAAACACAGCGTTCTTGGTTTGAACTGTGCTCTTATCTTCCTTACTAGCGAATGAGTTAGAAACCATTGCTTTATAAACATTGCTTTCGCGGAAAGAAGTATCACTTGTTCCTAAAGCATTATTCATTTCTTCAATTGTTTCAGAAGTGGATAACGCTAATGAGATAAGGTCCATCTGTGTATAGGCCATTAATGGTGAGTATGCAAAGTTATTTGTTTTATCAAAACCACTGTAGGTCTTTTCCGCAAATTGATTCACATATGTCACGAAATCTTCATCAGCGGCCATGTAGTTCATCTTTTCATCATAGGTAATATGATTGAGATATTTGAATGTCTCACTTTCAATGAGATCAGCATCATACATGGAGAATCTAACTTTCCTAACACTGTCAGCAGTGTGTTCGTGAATCTGCATAGAGGAAAGGAAGAAATAAGAGAATCCTGTAAGTATAAATGTACATGCAGCACCAACTGAAATCAAAGCGGTTAACTTAATTGTTTTGAATAAAGTGTGGTGGGTTTTCTTTATTTCTACTCTATTATTTAATTCTTTATAACCCTTAGTGGCGGTTACTTTCTGGCTGTAAGCTTCTTTTAATTTGTTTTTCAAACTCATAAAAGTCCCTCCAAAAGTTTTTGTGTTTTTTTCTTTGCTCTGAAGTAGATGCCACGCATCGATGATGCTGTGGCTTTATAAACTAGAGCAATATCATTGAAGGGATACTCTAAGACCGCTCGCATAACAAGGATATTATATTCATCCTCTTCTAACTTACCCTTTAAGATATCAAGGATGTCATCCTTCTTTTCATCAGTGGACATAGCGATATCTTCATTTAGTGATTCATATCTATTTCTTTCTTTTATCATGTTTAAGGATAAGTTCTTTGCGATAGCGCACATATAGGCAACAAAGTTACTATCGTTATCAACTTTTCCTTTTTCTAATAGATTGATAAAAGTTTCGCTAACGACATCATCTGCAAGATCGTTATCGTGGAGTATTTCAAAAGAAACATGCTTCACTAAGCGTGAGTAATAGGAATAGACCTCTTTAACGGCCCAATCCTCTTTATTAAAGAATGAGGAGAATAGAGTTTTTGCCATGGTTACCCTTCATTAATAATACAATCTAACCACTTAAAACGTTCGGAAAAATTTTAATAAATCAAATAAAGTGAGATATTTTCTAATACTTTTTGGTATATAATCAAATTGACGTACATACATATGAATTTCAAATTTTGGGGCGATGGCTCACAAGGCGTCAAGAATCTTATTGATGCCATTTTAGGAAATTAAACGGGAATCCTCGGTTGTTCAACTGCCGAGATGAAAGTGTTTAAAAGAGTCATTATCACTTACTATATATAAGGTAAAAAATAAGATAAATAATATAAATATTATGTGGAATAATCTACATATTTTTGCTATACTATATGTAGGAAAACCTATGGAAAAATTAAGACACAATAAAACGTGTGTCTTTAACATTAATTATCATATTGTTTGGTCTACTAATATAGGAGAATGGTTTTAACTCCTAATATCGAAAATAGGCTCTATTTCTCTAGAAACAATTAAAAGATATATTCAAAACCAAGAAAAGGAATAAAAATGTTACTTACTTACCAATTTGAAATCAAAGTTAATAACAAACTAGGGATTATCCTAGGTCATTTGACATACGCCGCTAGTAAGTTATTCAACGTTGGTAATTATGAAAGAAAAGAATATAAATCTCTTGGCTTTGATAAGATGCCTGATTGGTATGATCAAAAGAAAAGATTGAAAGATAATATCTGGTATAAGTCTTTACCTAGTCAAACTAGTCAAGATGTTCTCGCTAGACTTAATGAAGCTTGGAAGAGCTATTTTGCTCTTAAAAGTAGATATGAA
>JAGAYY010000051.1 GCA_017940265.1 Bacilli bacterium
ACTTCCATCCATCTTTTTCAAAACTCACATTTTTTAAAGCGTTTAAATATGGATTATGGAGATATTCATCGATATCAATTAGATTAGTGCCCCATCTAATATTTTTCTTAACAAATTCGCTTTCGCAGGGCTTGTTTTTTAATAATTCATCAATAAATAAAGTGCGTTTTTCAAAAACGTTTTTGTTTTCAAATAAAGAAGAGGATATATTGCTGTTTTCAAATACCATGTCCCTTAAATAGAGCATATAGTCGATATTCTTTTCATGTTGCTCAAATAAAGAAACAAACTTCTTTTTCTCAACATCATTTAAAACAAAACGCATTATTGATCCTGGACTTTCTTTTTCATGTTTTGATACTCTTCTTCATTAAAAGGAGCACGAGAAACAGGGGTAATAACAACATAGCCTTCTTTCACTAATCGACAATCAGCATCTTCTGGCATTTCTAAATATTCTTGCATATCTCTTAAGGCGTAATATGAATCTTCTTTTTGGTCAAAATAATAGCGGTCTTTACGATAGAATAACCTCGCTAAAGCGATACCTTTATATTGCCCTCTTGGTAAATTAACATTCAAAACATAATGTTTATCTAGTAGGTTATACTTAATAATGTATTCCCATATATCATCAAAGTGTTCAATGAGGCATGTAAAATCATCATACGGCGCAGAGAAAGCAACAGTCTTTTTACGGAAAGTAGCAGCGCCTAAACACGCTCCAATTGTGCCACTTAAGATCACATCATAAGAAAGATTATGACCATTATTACAACCAGAGACCACGACATCACAATCGATATTTAGACCCGCTAAAGCAAGAGAAGTACAATCTGTCGGAGTGCCATGCACTGCGTAGGTATGTTCGTCAATCTTATCGACTTTTAACCAGTCTCCTAAAGTGATTGCCGCACTCTTAGCAGACATGTGTTCGAAAGGTGCAACAATCATTACTTCACCATATTTAGAAAGTTTATCTCTTAGCAATAATATGCCTTGAGCGTTATAGCCGTCATCGTTAGTTAATAGGAACTTCATATTTAGTATTTTCCACCATTTCTTTTCAAAAGAAAAGAGGGAAACGATATTCCCTCTATAGATTGGTTTTTAGAAAGAGTTGATTTATTGACCAATCTTGTTTTCTTTAATAACTTTTTCCTTTAAATATTCTGGGACTTCTTCATAGGTCACGAATTCTCTATTGAAGTAACCAGAAGCTTGAGTGATGGATTTGAGTTGTGTGACGTAGTCAACGATTTCTGCTTCAGGAATTAAAGCTTCGATATCTTGCATGCCTTCGTGTTCTTCCATGTTTTGGATACGGGCACGACGTGTATTTAAGTCGGACATAATGTCACCGGTATATTCACTTGGCGCAATAACATGAATTCTCATGATTGGTTCAAGAATGATTGGTTTGCATTTTGGATAAGCATCTTTAAACGCTAAGATACCAGCCATTTTGAATGCTTGTTCGTTACTATCAACTGGGTGATACTTACCATCAACTAAGACACCTTTAACGCCGATAACTGGGAAGCCTGCTAATGGGCCAGAGTTAAGGGCTTCAAAGAAACCTTTTTCAACAGCTGGGAAGTAGTTCTTTGGAACTGCACCACCGAAGACTTCTTCTGCGAAGACGTTTTCATCAGATGGTTCAAATCTCATCTTAACAACACCATAGAAGCCACTACCACCGGATTGTTTAACATAACGGCCATCGCCTTCAGCGGTACCTTTAATGGATTCACGATAGACAACTTTCATTGGTTCGGTTGTGACATCGATCTTATATGTATCCTTTAATTTACCTAAGATGAAGTTAATGTGTGAATCAGAAACGCCACCTAATAATAATTGTTTTGTTTCGTTATTACGTTTGACTTCAACGGCTGGATCTTCGGCTTGGATTTTAGCTAATGCTGGACCAATCTTAGATTCATCGTTTTTATTAGCTAAGATAATAGCTTTGAAGATAACGGCGGTTGGATAATGGGCTGGTTTATATTCGATGACTGCTTTTGGCGCAGACATTGTCATACCACTTGTAACGCCTTCAAGTCTTGTAATAGCGGCGATATCACCAGCGTGAACTTCTGGAATAGAATCTAATTTCTCACCAGTCATTTGATAGAGCATTGACACTCTTTGTGTACCTTTACCAACATACACTTCATCGCCCGCTTTTAAGACACCAGAATTAACTTTAATGATATTAATTGTGCCTGAATATGGGTCAACGATGGTCTTAAAGACATAAGCGGAGAATGGTTCATTGTCGTTTGTTTGACGTTCGACTGGATTACCATTTTCATCTTTAGCTTCGTATGGTTTTAAGTCCGCTGGAGATGGTAAGTAATCAATGAACATATCAAGCATTGTTTCACAGCCAATGTTCTTAGTGGCGCTACCGACTAAGACTGGGACTAATTCACCTGCTAAGACAAGTTTTCTTAATGATTCATGAACTTCTTGAACAGTGAATTCTTCACCAGAGAAGAATTTTTCTAATAAAACGTCATCCGCTTTAGCGACTTCTTCACTAATCATGTTATGAAGTTCAAAGATCTTTTCTTTCTTATCATCATGGATAGGAGCGTCTTCACACTTCTTACCATTGAGTTTTCTAGCTTTTAAGTCAACGACATTGGCGAAGCCATCAAAGCCTTCACCATGACCTAATGGGTAGCAGAATGGAATAGCGTTCTTACCTAATTTATTACGAATTTCTTCTAATAAATCATCAAAGACAACGTTTTCTTTATCAACTTTGTTGATGAAGATGAATGTAGGAATACCACGTTTTCTAAGTTGATTCCAGTGTTTGACTGTACCGACTTGGACACCGATAGAGGCATCGATCACTAAGACTGCGCCTTTAACTGCGCCTAAGACACCGATATATTCAGAAATGAAATCATCATTACCTGGAACATCGATCACATTAATCTTATGATCTTTGTACACTAATGGGATAACTGCGGTTTGAATTGAGCCGCCTCTTTTTTGTTCGTCAGGTGTGTAGTCACTAATAGTATTTTTCTTTTCGACTTCACCTTTTTGAGGAATTAAACCTGCGATAAAGGCTAATGATTCCGCTAAGGTTGTTTTACCTGTAGATTGGTGACCTAAAATAACGACGTTTCTAATGTTTTTTGCATCAAAATTTGCCATGATTTGTAACTCCTATTTAAGTCTAAAATATTTGCTGTATCTGCCTCTTGCGATAATTTGAACGCGATTATCTTTAACTAAATCAGATAATGCTTTTTCAATTGTGGCAGAGCTTGTCGCATATAAAACGTTTTCAATAACGCGTTTGCTAATTGGTTTGGTGCTATCATAGATAACTTTATAAACCTTATCGACTGTTAAGCCTTCAGCTTGGTTGACTTCCATGATGTAGTCAAGCTTACGATAAGCTTCTAAGATGCACTTAAGCATGTAAGTAACGAATTGTGTGTAATCGTTTTCGTTATCTTCCCAGCCTTTGG
>JAGAYY010000052.1 GCA_017940265.1 Bacilli bacterium
AGACTCTTCTCATTGTCAAAAGCAATTAATGAGAATAAAGAATCTTCATGAGCACATTGCTAATCAAAGAAAAGACTTCCTCCACAAGGTTTCTAGAAAGCTTGCTAATACTTATGATTATGTTTTTGTGGAAGATTTAGACCTACAAGAAATGAGCAAAAGAAAACCTGATTTAAAACTTGGAATTACTATTTTTGATTTAGGATATGGGACATTTCTACAGTATCTCTCTTACAAATTGAATTGGCTCAATAAGAAACTTGTCAAAGTAGATAGATACTTCCCTTCTAGCCAATTGTGCTCGTGCTGCAACTATCGTAAAACTGATTTAACGCTTTCTCAAAGAAGTTGGGTTTGTCCCGTTTGTGGCTTTAAGCATGATCGTGATTTAAATGCCGCGATTAACATCAAAAAAGAAGGAATAAGAATGATCCTTAATCCTTCTAATTAATCTTAGTCTAAACAAGTTGGATATCTTGTTAATAAATATCCTTAACCGAGGGACTCTCGGGGATAGCCCATTGATACTGAACTCATTAGAGTTCTTGAGTGGGAAGCTCCCATCTTCTATAAGCGGGGGAGGAAGTCACAGAACTTTTTGGCATTTTTATGAATAATAAAGATGGTGATGAATATGAAAAGGAAAAATGCTGCAATAGGTCGCTATCTCTATTTCTTACTCCTTTATGTTGGTGCGCGTTTTGTTGTGCTTTTATTTGGAGTAATTGTTTTATTCATGAATATAGACAAATGGCCACATTATAGAGAGTTTATAGTTTCCCTTATTATTGCTTCTATTTTTATTCCACTTATTATTTACAACCTAGCGCAGATGATTTATTACATGAATGTCAAATTCGTTGATATTCAAACAACCAAAATAATTGATTGTGACACCGAGGAAATACGTCGTGGAAGATTTGGCACGTATACTACCATCGCCTTCTATGTCAAAGTTGTACAAAACGGTGAGAAAAAGATAGTTCTCACTAAGCACGCTAGTGATAAAGTTGATGGCCTTATTAACAAATGCATTGAAGTTGGATATAACCCAAGAAGAAAAGAGCGGATTGTCCTTGAATAGCATTTTAGGATGAAAAAATCTTTAGCATGTTATATACTATCAACATGTTCTTAGACATGTTTGAACAGTACATATTACAAAACTGGATACTCATATTAATACTATTTGCCTTCATTGTTTTCTTAATTTCTACCGCGTTAATCGATAAAAAAGCAACGAGACGGTTATTCTTTTTAATCGGTGAAATATTCGTTTTATCACTATGTGTTTTCACCGAATTTTATTTTGCAGAGGATATCAATTATCGCCTTTTAAGAACAATATTAATGGCTATTAGATACAGTGCGTCGCCAATATTATTGGCCCATGTTATCTTTACAGTGGTGAAGAGAATGAGGCCACTTGTCTTTATTCCTGCAGGTGTACTTGCTATCGTGGATATTGTTTCTATCCCTACTGGCATTGTCTTCTCTATTAATGACGCTAATGAATTAGTAAGAGGTCCTTTAGGATATTTGCCATTTATCGTTGCCGCTTTATACTGCGCTTTCTTAATTTTCATTCTTATTAAACGCAGTAATAAACGTTTATTAGAAATCATTCCTATCGCCTTATTAGCGTTATCATTTGTTTCTTGCATTACGTTCCCATTTATCTTCCGTGCTGACTTTGCACAGATTTTCTGCCCAACCATCGCAGTGGCCCTATTTATCTACTATGTCTTCTCTATTCTCTTATTAGTGAAGAAAGATGCCTTAACAGGCTTACTTAATAGACAAGCCTATTATTCTGAAACAAGTAGAGCATATAAAGACATCACCGCGATTGTATCTATTGATATGAACGGCTTAAAGAAAATTAATGACACTTATGGTCACCAAGCTGGTGATGAAGCATTAATTACTTTAGCCCTTTGTTTCAAAAGATCATGTAATGTTAGACAATCCGCTTACCGTATGGGTGGTGATGAATTCGCCATTGTCTGTTATAAGAACACTGAAGCAGAAGTTCTTAAGTTAATCGAAAGAATTAATGAACATGTCGGCAAGACAAAATATACATGCTCCATCGGTTATTGCTTCCAAAAGGATGGTCACATCGAACTTGATGAACTATTAAAAGTATCCGATGAAAAAATGTATCAAAACAAAGCGGAATATTATAAAACACATCAATAAGGGGATATCGAATAATATCCTCCTTTTTATTAACTCTTTAAAGTTATAAAATACCTTTAACATGATTAGAAAAGACATCAAAGAATTCTTAAATACATTATCTAAAGACATCACCCTTGTTGCCGCGACTAAATATGGTGATGTTGATGATTTAAAAGAACTTTATAGTAATGGGGTATTTAATTTTGGTGAAAACCGCGTGGATGCTTTTCTAAATAAATATGAAGCTTTAAAAGATTTAGATATCAAATGGCACTTCATTGGGCACTTGCAGCGTAATAAAGCACATCTAATTTTAGATAAGATTGACTACTTACATTCCTTAGATTCATTAGAGCTAGTTAAAACGATAAATAAGTACCGTCTAAGCCCTTTAAACTGCTTTGTTGAAGTTTCTATCAATCTTGAAGAAAACAAAAACGGTGTGCCTCATTATGAGGTAAAAGACTTTATCAAAGAATGCTTAAAATACCCTAATGTTAATATCATAGGTCTTATGATGATGGCGGTAGCTAACTCATCAGAAGAAAGCCTCCATAGTCAATTTAGAAAGTTAAAAGAATTAAAAGATGATTTAGAAAAAGAACTAAATATCTCTTTACCATATCTATCAATGGGTATGAGCGATGATTATAAAGTCGCGGTAGCGGAAGGCGCTACACATATTAGATTGGGAAGAGTATTATTTAATCAAGATAGGAACAAGTAATTATGGCATTAAAAGACGAATGGAAAAGTACTGGTAAAAATACAGGTAAGGCCTTTGCTAACTTTGGTAAAGCATTAGGTAAAACAATGAAATCAATATTCAGTGATGATGAAAATATGATTGAAAGTAATGGTCACACTGAAGTGAGCAATGCCTGGAGAGAAACATGCAAAGCCTTCGGTAACGCTGGTAAATCATTTGGTAAAGCCATGGGTGATACTTTCACTGGCTCGGATGAAGAACCAAAGGAAAAGCCTGAAGATAAAGCTGAAGAGAAAAGTGAAGAACAGCCAAAAGAAGAAAACACTGAGAGTGATGTACCTCTCATTGAGCAAAAAGAAGAAGGAAATTAAGACCGAGGAAAACTCGGTCTTTTTCTTTGATGAGAGTTGAAAAAAATGTTCAATAACACGAAAGTCTCTTAAGTTTCGCTTAAGTGTGCGTATGTAATAATTTTATAAATGGTATAGAATATATACTAGTTAAGTAAGAAGGTATAGACATCTGTTCATGCCTTTTAACAAACAAAGAAAGGAAAAACATATTAGAAATGAAAAAGATTTTTAAGAGACTTACTTTTTTAGCGGTGCCATTTATGGTTTTAGGCTGCGCTGGTCCAATCGGTAGTAGCAGTGATAATCCAAGTACCTCTAGTCAACAACCTTCTATCAATAGTAGCGCTAATCCTTCATCAGATAAGTCAAATAGCGCCAATCCAAGCGCTTCATCCAGTAATGGTGGTGACCATACCCACTCATTTGGTGAATGGAAGACAGAAAGCTTAGGCACAAAGATTAATGATG
>JAGAYY010000053.1 GCA_017940265.1 Bacilli bacterium
GTCATTAATCATTTCTTTCTTCCTAAGAATCTTAAAAAGATTCGTTCTTCCAATACCAGGAAGCGCAAGGGTATCAGCAATTTCTTTCATAGAGAGCAAACTTTTAGATCCTTTCATGGCGCGATATTTAACAGCGTCTTCTGATAAAAAATCCACCACTTTATCCGATACAGCTTCAATAAATGTATCGTCATTTACTAATTCATCCACCGTAGCAGCTGGCAAATTCTTGTTTTCAACCACAGCAAAGAATTTAGCTTTAATCCAATCTTTGATATCTAATGCAGATGGAAAGGTGCTTCCAATACATAAATCATAGAAGCCACGAGAATCGATAAATGTCATTTCTCTCATTTGACCATGGGACCTGACGTAGAATTTTTCTACACCAGCTTCCTTTGTGACGTGATACTTTATAGCATTTCTTGAGTTTACATATCCTAACGCTTCACAAACATCAAGACCACAGAGCCATACTTGACCATCGACTTCAATATTTCTGATATTTCCAAAATCAGGGTTGTAGTTATCAACTGCAACAATTTCGTTTTTGTTTGTTTGAATTATATTGGTGTTCATCGTTATACCTCCTATTTAATAAATAATTTTGATGAAATAATTAATTCCGAATCGTTTTCTTCTCTTTTTAGAGAATGGTTATATATTTGAGTGGTACTAATATCTCTATGGCGAAGGACTTGTTGTGCTTCTTCTAGAGAACCACCACTTCTAAGGATCTCGCTACAGACAAAATGCCTAAGCGAATGAGCGGTCATATTTCTATCTTCTAAACCAGCTTCAAATAAGAAATTTTTAATGATTTCTCTAATGGATCTAGTTCTTATTGGATTGCCATATGAATTATTGCCATGCGTTATAAATAACGGTGAATAATCATCTCTTCTATGTGCTAGATAAGTTTCAATGATGTCATAGACTTCATCCGATAATTTGACATATTCGGATTTATCATCTCTTCCTTTGCCTCGTACATAGAGGATATGGGTATCATTAATGAAAGATAAATCGTCAATTTCCGCTCTTTCGACTTCTATGGTTCTTAGGCCAGTTGTGGCAATAAGCGACAATATCGCATAATTACGATATGCTTCTAAAGAATCATAGGATTTTGCTTTAGCGATATTAATGAGAAGAGAGACATCATTAACATTTAAGACATCTCTCCTCATCACTCTAGTGGTTTTCATGGAATTGATGCCCACCGAAATATCGGGATAAATCTCATTACGGGCTAAGTAATGGAAGAATCCACGTAAGACCACTATCGCTTTTTGAATCGATACAGGGGCAAGTGTCTTTGATAAATATTCTTTATATTCGATGATATTCCTACTTTTTGGCGTTTCGAGATATCTACCTTTCAAATATTCAGAAAACTTAATCAATATTGTCCTATATGATTGTTTAGTGATAGGTGATCTATCTAAATCCTGAATAAAGGATTCGATTTCATTTTTAAAGAATGGAGAATAATCAGTCGTCATCATATTGTTCTTTCATTCTTTGTAACTTGTTTTGATACTTCTCTTCTAATTGATAAATATCTTCAAGGGAAATATCTAATGTGTGCGCTATGCGACCCATAATAACTAAAGAGACTTTGCCACCACGAGAGCCGTTTTCTAATCTGGCGTAATGTTGAAACGACATACCAGATTCACGCGCTACTCTGCGTTGGCTGTAGTCTTTTTTATTTCTCAGGTCAACCAAGTAACTTCTAATCATTTGTCTACCTCCTATTTGATTTGTTTTTAAACGCAATTCTCTTGCAATTAAATGTTAAAATAAGAAAAATGATTTATGAATATTCTAAAATTAAAAACTAAAAAAGGTTGATTATTAAGAAATGATAATATTATATATAATATTAAGTCTTACATTTTTTATTTAGTCAACCAATTTGTTTATTGATTTTAAATCTTAACTGCAGTTTAATTAATGTATAAAGGTGGTTTTATTGGTATGGAATACTCTGTTGATTATTCAAAAATGAATTTAAAAGAATTCCTTGATTTATATAAAGTTGCTTCTCCAGAGCAAAAAGAAGAAATGGATCACTTCACAGATGAAATTTGGCCAAAAGAATCTCGAGAAAAACTAGCTGCAGCAATGATAGATTTGAAGGAAAAGATTACCGGTGTTAAAAATAATTTAGAAGCTTCTGGCATTTTTGATGCTCTAACAAAAGCTCTTAGAGAAACAGGTGACAACAAAGGAATATATAGCGGCCTGGCAATCAAAAAATACTGCAGGATTAGAGAAATATCTGAAAAAAGATTGTGCAACATGTTAGATATTGATAAATCAACATTATATAAATACGAAAAGGGAATAATAGATGTCCCAGCAACGAAATTAATACAAATATCTGAAATATTAAATGTTTCTACCGATTTATTATTAAAAAGAAAAAAGAGGGAATTAAAACTAGGCTATTTAGGCAATAACGTGCCTTTATATGAATATAACTATAAGAAGCAAGAAATCATCACATCGAACGTTTCATATGCCTTGGATCAGAATTTAAAAAACTTTAAAGAGAGAATTCAAGTAATCAAATACGAAAAGCCAATACACGAACTTGGACTACCAAGAAATTCAATTCTTTTCATTGTTGATAAAAAACAAATTGATTTAGATGCCGAACTTCCTAGTGATTTTGGTGCTTTTATTGAGGAGAAAGACAAAACCGGAAAGGTAACTGAGCAATATTTCTCATATATCCAAAAGATAGTCGGTAAAGATAAAGATTATTCATCTGCAGTTAATTATAATTTTGAAAAAGATGGCAGAACCTATACATGTGGTGTCGGTAAATTAAAAGAAATGCTTTCTAAAATAATATTGAAAGCAGTTGTCGATTTTTAAATTGTCACCACTAGGTGTCTTACCAAACAATAATATCTCTGCTACATTATAAGTGGCGTTCGAGATTATATCTCTTTAAATGATATTCCTACACTTCGGTGGAGGAATTTTTTTATGGATCAATATAATCGCTCATCATTAATAAATTTAGTTATTAAAGACATGTTACCAATGTCAATTTTTAACGTTGAAACAGTAGACATATCCGTTGATATTATCACTCATAAGAGTGATATATGTATGTAGGAGGTTTCAATATGGAAAGACAAGTGCAAATTATCGCTCCACGAGTGAAATTGAAAATACTATGTGGTAACAACCCATATCTAGCGCATCAGAAACGTGTCGCGGCTTATTGCCGTGTTTCCAGTGATAAAGATGAACAACAAAACAGTTTTGATAACCAGGTCGACGAATGGAAGAAAAGACTAGAAAGTGATCCAAGTGTTATTTTTGTTGGAATATACGCTGATGAAGGTATAAGTGGCACCTCTGAAGAAGGAAGAGCGGAATTTCAAAGAATGATAAATGACGCAAGGTCTGGAAAGATTGATAAGATTGTCACTAAATCAATATCTAGGTTTGCTAGAAACGTTGCTGATTCCATTAATATTGCTAGAGAATTAAAAACCATTGGAGTGGAAATATATTTTGATAATGAACATATATCGACATTAGACCCATCTAGCGAGATGATGTTCACTTTAAACGCGATTATGGCACAAGAAGAATCCAGGCATATTTCTGATAATGTTAAATGGACTTTTAACAAGAATAAGAAAGAAGGAATTCCAATGATTCCAAGTAATTTATTGGGTTACAAAAGGGATCCAAATAATCCTAAGAACCTAGTAATTATTCCTGAAGAAGCTGAAATTGTTAAATTGATATTCAAACTTTATACTGATGAAGTTGGCACGAATGAAATATGCCGCATTCTTGAAAAAAAAGGCTGTCTCACTTCTAGAGGCAAAACTAAATGGTATAACACCACTGTTGAAGGAATAATAACCAACGAGAAATACTGTGGTGACCTCTTACTTCAAAAAAGCGTTACCATTGATTTCTTAAAACATAAAAGAGTCAAAAATGACGGCTTAGAAGAACAAATCTATATCAAAAACAATCATGAACCGATTGTGGATAGAGATACATGGGATAAGGCACAACTTATCTTAGATAGAAACAGAAACCGTTTTAGAGGAGAAAACAAAGATTCTCATAAATACGCTTCTAAATATCCATTAAGCGGAATGATTATTTGTCTAAATTGTGGTGATACATTTAAAAGAAGGCATTGGACTCAAGGATATCCTGAACCAAGAATTGTTTTTCAATGTTCAGGTTATGTTGGAGGCGAACCAAGTCAAAGATGTCCATCAAAAGCCATAAGCGAAGATATATTATTAAAAACAACGTGTGAAGTTATTAATAAGATTTATCTAAATAAAGGTACGGCTTATAACAAAGTTATCGCTAATATCAGAAAATACCATGATGAAGACGTTCTTCAACAGCAAATGGATGAAGCCTACGCTGACCAAAGAATTATTGAATCTGAAATTGATGACATTATTAAAAAGAAGCAATCCACTACTGATGATGTTGAAAAAATTATTTTGGATAGGCAATATCGTGAAAGGGTTATCGAATATCAACGATTAAATAAATTGATATTTGATTTGTCACAAAAACAGCAAGATGCTCAATATGCCAAACTAAGAATCAAAAAGATGGGCGAAACATTAAAAGGAGAAAAATTGACTCCAGAAACATTAACTAAGCCTATCGTTGAAGCATTTATACAATCCATCATTGTGATTAACAAAAGAGAGGTTGTATTTGTTCTCCCAAATAGTGAAAAAGCTAATTACATGGCCATCAAAGAGAAAAGACATGATTTGATTAATAAAGAAATCATTGATGATGGAGATGTTAAATTAGATAGACACTTTAGACCAGAATTCCTTCATTATAAAGTCGTGATGATGTAATAAAATCCACAAGCCTATAACACAGGAATGTGGTTTTTATTTTGCTTAAAAGACATGTTATCAGCCGCAACGGTAAAATTATGGAACTATCAATTTTTGTTTTAACAAAAGAAGCTGCACATATCACAGTCTCTCAAATCGTTAAAAATGATGGATAATTCGCTTAAAAACCACTATTTTTTATCTTTTAAGTACAAGCCAACGATTGTCTCCACGTGTGCAGTCATTGGGAACATATCAACAGGTTGAACATAGTTCACTTCATACATACTAGATAGATATTGGATATCTCTTGCTAATGTTTCTGGATTACATGAAACATAGACTATTTTCTTAATACGTTTATTCATCACTGTTGATAAGAATGTCTCATCACTACCGCTTCTAGGTGGATCCATAATCAAAACATCAATATCACCGTCATATTTAGTGATGAATTCACCAGCATCAGCACAGTGGAATTCAATATTATCAATATTATTTCTTTTTGCGTTCTCTATAGCGTTTTTATGCGCACTCTTGTTTATTTCTACAGAGATAACCTTTTTAGCGTTTCTCGCGGCTATTAGGCCAATTGTTCCAACACCACTATAGGCATCAAGAACTACTTCTTTTTTATTGAAATCAATTAAATTAAGCGCGGAGGCATATAGTTTTTCTACCTGTATTGGGTTTACTTGGAAGAAACTAGCGGCACTAATCTCAAAAGACAAACCTAAAATATCATCTTTAATATGACCTGGACCATATAAGACTTTTTCTTGATTACCTAATATCACATTAGTGTGTCTAGAATTAACGTTTTCCACGATTGTGGTTATTTCAGGATGTCTATTAACTAATTCATTAATGAAATTCCTTTGTCCAGGGAAGTTCATTTGAGTGGTGACTAAAACCACCATTAGTTCATCATAATGATAACTAGTTCTAATAAGAACATATCTTAAGATACCTTTACCACTATCTTCGTTATAGCAAGGGATATTCATTTCTTCTAAAAGTAATTTGATATCCCATAAGATAGGCGCGGCTCTTTTATCTTCAATCGCACATTCTTTAATCGGCATAATGATATGAGTGTTTTCTTTATAGAAACCAAACTTCACTTTACCATTTCTATCCTTATTAAAAGGTACTTGAATCTTATTACGATAGTTATATGGTTCATCCATACCTAAGCATGGTAAAACTTCTTGTTTAACATGAGCGATTCTTGTTAAAGCTTCTTTAACTCTTTTAGTTTTATATTTTAACTGTGCTTTATAGTCTAATTGTTGATATTGGCAGCCCCCACACGATGTACAAATCTTACATCTTGGTTGGATTCTATCTTTAGATAAGTTATAGAGTTTCTTAACTTTACCAAAATACACTCCTGCGCGGTGATATAGTATTTCAACATCCGCTTTTTCACCAGGGAAAATGCCATCGCAAAAGATTACATCTTTCCCGTTTTTAATAACGCCTTTTCCTTCGCTAGAAATATCGACACATGAACAATTTGTAATAATCTTTTGCATAGCGATATTTATATTAAAACAAAGATACAGGAATTAGATAACAATTTTTGTTAATATGGACAATTTCATCGCACATACACATGTCTCTAAACGCTTGGCTTGTCTATCATCAAAGCTTACATAATGGCGGTTGTTTTCTTTAATGTGGTTTAGCATAGTATTTACCAGCTTGCCTTTGACCACAAACCATAACAACTGGATATTCTTTGCTTGTTTAGATAATTGCTTCTTCAATGTTTCGTTTAATATACATAAAATTCTCCGAGAAATCTAAAGTCTAATTTTATTTTGCTCGCATTTTTCATGCTTTCAATTATATGTTTGTTATATGTTTGTTTTTTCTTTATAATTTATCCGGTGTTTTGAATAAATCAAAACATCATTAGAAAAGGAAACCATCATATGAAATTATCAAAAGTTTTATTGCTCGCTAGTGCATTGCTCTTAGTGGCTTGTAATTCAAACAATATTACAAGCAGTAATACACCTGCTAGCACTGTTATATCTTCAAGTGTAGATTCAAGTGAAGAAAGTAGTTCTACAACAAGTGAATCCACAAGTTCCGCTAATGCTTCAAGCATTGAATCAAGTTCATCCAGTAATTCTAATATTAGTTCTTCAGAGACACCAGTTGCTGATAAAACGTTAACAATTAACTTATTTAATCCAACATGTGGTTCAGTAAGTACAGAAGCATTAGACGCTAAACTATTGGAATATATCAATCAAGAAGCAGGAACAACATTTGTCAGCGCTATTAAGAACACAAGCTGCCAAATCATCAATGACGCTCCTAATAAAGGCAATAAAGTCTTAGTCATTGGTTTTGCTAGTTCTCAAGGTTCATTAGAATTCACATTTGCAGAGACTATCAAATCCATCACTATTACTGCTCAAACATATCATAAACCATATAAGGATTATGCCACTGGCAACACCATTCCTAATGTTGATGCTAATTCAGTGTTATATGTCGACACTAATACCATTGATTTAAAGCCAGTTAACGGAGAACCAGTAGAAAAAGAATATATTGAAGAACTTAATGCAAAGACTCTTAAACTCACCAATAGCGGTGAAGAAAAGAGCAGAGTCTTTATCAAATCATTAACGTTTGTTTATTAGTCTATATTAGATATGAAAAGAGTGATCCGTTTTGTGGACCACTCTTTTTGTTTGTTTTGTTAAGTTAATTAAGCCACGTATGGGGTTAATTCCACTACTAAGGCCATACCGCCGAAATAGACAGCGCAATAGCTTGGGATACTTGCTAATTGATCACTTGTTGGAGTGAATTTATTAACAGTACCTCCAGCAATGCTTTCCATTGGTTGTAAGAAATTGTTAGCGCCATCATAGGCTAATAAACCAAATTTCTCACCTAAGTCCATGACTGGAGCACCAGCGTTGTTAAGACCTCTTAATGTCATATGTTGTGTGCAGATGCCTGTAATATAAGCAGTAATCTTATCGTTAGCGTCAGAATAGTCAGAAGCAAATTCAACACCTTTTGCCATAGCGGCGGCGATTAAGGCTTGTTGAGCGGCTGGCTTATCTTCATCACTAGCAGCATTATATGCAACATAGGCTTGATAGACACTATCATATGCTGGTTGACGGTAATCAAATGTATTAGTCACACCAGTATTGATCATGTTAACTGTGCCACATGCTGGAGTGGTTGTAATGCCTTCGGCACTACCAGATTTATTTAAGACAATGAAGTTGAAGAAAGCATTTTCATCAGCAGCGGATAATGCAGCATAGAGTTTACCTTCACCCTTATCATTAGTCACATAAGATTTTGTTAATCCTGTCGCATAGAATAAGTCGGATAACATTTTAATTTCACCAGCTTTAGCTGTCGCACCAAATTGTTGGAACCAAGCTTCTGAACCAGTGACATAGTTCTTGATTGTGCAATCAATGAAGTTAGCAGTTGGGGCGTGACCAAGAACAGTCATACCGTTGTTATCTTCATATGTATCTGTATCAGTATGGTCTTGAATGAGAACTGGACCACCACAACTTCTGAATAATGTGTTCTTAGCGGTAATTGTGGAACCCCAGTTATATAAGAAGGAGTTATAGTTATCAAAACATTTAACTTTATCTAATTCAAATTGAGTAAACGATTCACCTTCATCACCTTCTTCGCCAAAGAATGTGATGTAGAACTTAGTGGCAATCATGTTATAAGCTTTTAAGGTTTTAGAACCCGCACCTTTAACAAAGATGATACCACCACTATAGATCTTATCTTCATCGCCTGTGGCTTTTTTACCATTACCTGTCATATTAATGTTACGGAAGATAACATCATCACCAGCGATTGTTCTAAACGCAGAAGAGTGACCAATAACTTCACCATCTGCTGTTGTTTTTTGTCTATCTCTTTTAATTAATGGAATTGCAGAGAAGTCTAAATCAAAATAGTTACCTTCAATAGTCATATCGCCTGGAATGGTACGATCATAGAAGTATGTGAAGTCCACTAATGAACCAGCGGCTTTTCTATCATTTAAAGCAGCGGCTTGTTCAGCGGTATAGAAGAAGTTAGCAGGTAAGTCACTAGCAGTAACAGCAATATCTGTTTGGAAGATTAAAGCGGCTGGGACATAATCAACATCCATATTATTTGCGGCTTTGAATTCTTTCCATTGAGCTCTCCAGTTGTTACCATCTTCCATGACTGGTGAATCACGGGTGAAATCAACAGGACGGGTATCAAAATAACCTAATTCTTTAGCGTTATAAACGTTATAGCCATCCATAACATCAACGGTAATGGATTTAGTTAAAGAAGCCACTCTAGAATCATCAACACCACCTGGGGCAATAGTAATGGTAAATGTTTTACCAACAGCCTCTTCAGTGAAGTCGACATCGCATTCACGAGCGTCTAAAACTTTGAAATATTCTTCACCAACAGTAGTATCACCAAGTTTCGCACTGATTGTGAAATCATGTAACCATTGGCTAGCACTAACTGGTTGATATGTTTTAGCGTCTAATACTGTTAAAGCTGGTTTAACATTGAATGGATTATCATCACCAACTTTATATGATTGTGTGTGATCATAGAAACCGTCATCATTCTTTTCATCTTTAGCTCTATTTTGTTCAAATAAGACGAATTCATGTTTAGCGGAAACGTTGGATAAAATAACATTATCTTTAACTGTTACTTTACAAGTAGCAGAAATACTAGCGTTTTTCTTGCTCTTAACAGTGATATTAGCCACACCAATCTTTTTAGCGGTGACTACACCGTTATCAACACTGGCAATAGTATCGTCATCACTACTCCATTCCACTTCTTTATCGGTGGCGTTAGTTGGAGTGAATGAAACAGTTAATGTTTCTTTAGAATTTAATAAAATGCTTGTTTCAGTTTTGTTTAACTTAATAGATGTTAAGTCAATAACAGAACCTGAACTTGATGGTTTAGAAGTGCTTTCAGAAGAACCACTATCGGAGCTACTGATTGAACCACTATTACTATTTGAGTTTGAGCTTGGAATATTATTTGGATCACAAGCCATCAAACTTGTTAATGATAGTAATGTAACTAATAACGTACTTAATTTGGCTTTTTTCATAACAAAGACCTCCTTTGTTAAGTCGCTCAATTATCATAACCAATAAATATTATTTTACAATATCTTTTAAGATAAGAGCGAACTAACGAATGTAATGCAAACTTTGAGTTTTATTTGTGTACCAGGATTTGTAGCGGACACAAAGAATGGTGTTGATAAAACTGTTTCTAATTCGCCGGTTAACGTGATTAAAGCAAAGTTTTTTTCAACATTTGGATTTGTTTCGTGTGTGTCAATTTTGAAAGAAGTATCACTTTCATCCTTGGTAAACTTGATGTCTGGATAGGTGCAGTTATCAGGTTTAATATTCGCTTTAATTCTAACACTATCCCCACTTTTGTAATTCTTATAGACGAAGTAATAATTGTACAAAAGTTCACCTGTATCAGGGTCAACAGTGTCTTTTGACATCTCTGTTCTATTATCAGGGTCAATAATCTCAATGCTTTCTGGATAGACTTCTGGATTATAGTTTCTGATGGAATGGCCTAAAAGACCAATCACAAAGAAGGAAACGATATAGACAAGGGCAAGTAACAATATTGTTGATTTCTTCATACATTTCCTCCTTTACTTTTCATAATAGAACGCTTGTATCTTTTTGATGAAAAGAAATAAGAATCCTGCAAATAGCGCCGCTGCGATAATTAATAATCTAACAAAAGCGGATATGTAATTACCATGTAATGTCGTAGATTCCACAAGCATGAAATATAAGACAAAGGTAATGATAAATGAACCAACAAAGGCCATAATTGTGGCTTTAGCCTCGTTTGGATTATTGAAATCACTACCGGTTGTGGCATAGACCTCATTTTGTGGATTCATGATATCTTGCGCCGCACTATAGAAGATGTGAGCGTATTGGATTAATAACACTGACACACTAAATAAGACGGCAATTAGTACCCCTAATCCGCTAAAATTTGCAAAAATAATTGAACAAGCCACAATTGATGGGACACAGAATAATAAGTTAAACAATAGTTTACTCGCTAAAGGAATAAACGGATTAACAGGATTACTCTTTGTTAAATAAGCTGTTCTACCTTCTTTAGAATATAAGGTCGCAATTGTGGAGTTACTCGCTAATAAAGGAAGAATAGTTAATAAGACATTAACTGCGATAGCGATGTTATCGCCTCTCATAGAGGTGGAAATCGCTGAAATCACACGGTCCATAAATAACAATAAAATAGGAATAATAATATAAATAGCGATATATGAACCAGAGATATCAAAGTCTCTGAACGACAACTTAAATTCCTTATTAGCGAAGGTGATGTATTTCTTATGTCTCACATTCTTTTTAGCCGCTAACTGTGGGTTCTTATCAAATTCAAATGTCTTATAAACCATCTTGAAATAGACTGGTCTAATAAGAAGGAAGGCAAATAATGTTAATAAACCAATAGCCCCAATAGCGATTAATATTTTAAGGAAAGTTATACCAGTTAATTGATAGTGGTATCCACTACTACATGATTCACCAAAGAAAAGACGTGAATATAAGTTAATTGGGTAAACATATTTATCAAAAGTAACAATAAAGTTTTCAAAACCATTGACCATGGATGGCCATTGTCTATCTAGATCAATATCTTCTGGAATTAAATTAATTAATCTAACGACAATAAAAATAAATAAAGCGACCGCTAAGGTGACAATAATTAAATCGAATATTTGATTACGCTTAAATAAACGATATACATACATAAATGGAATAGAGATAACCGCACTTAAAAGGACTTGGATAACCATTAATAAGATAATTGGAATAATCATCCAAAGAAGTGGTAAAGCGCTTAGTTCTCTACCTTTAAAGCCAATGGTTTCAAATAATAAGAAACCAAAGACACCTGGAATTAATAACAAGAACGATTTTTTTAATTCGTAGAAGAAATAGACTAGTAATTTAGAGAAGAATAACTTATTCGCATTAACTGGGAATGTAATTAAAACCTTATTGTCATCAGCGAGATATAAAGACTTAGTTAAGTTATAAGTTGATGAACATAAACTTAAGAAAGTGATGACTGATAAGAACATCGTAAAAAGTGGTAAGACATCTTGATACTTAGAAATAAAGCCAACTGAAGTTAAGGCGTATAAAACAGCAAAAGTCACACCGGCGACTAAGACAAACTTCAATATGCCAAAAACAATTGATTGGATTAAAGTCTTTTTAGACTTCATCCATGACATATCAATTTTGTCTTTGAGTTGGAATAATGTCAGTTGCAATAATTGTTTCATTATTTACCTTCAACCTTAGTGGTGTTATCACCAATTGTCTCTAAATAGAATTCCTCTAGTGAGCGACCACTATTTTCGATATCTTTTAAAGATAATTGGGCCTGGATTTCTCCGTGTTTGATAATCGCGATTCTATCGCATAGTTTTTCAACGATATCAATTAAGTGAGAGGAGAAGAAAACGATATTGCCTTTAGAAGCATGTTCTCTCATACACTCTTTCACTTGATAAATAGATGTTGGGTCTAAACCTGTTAAAGGTTCATCTAAAATCCAAACCTTTGGATCATGGACTAACGCGGCAATAATTGTGACCTTTTGTTTCATACCATGAGAATAGGTTTTGATTTTGTTATCAATGGAATCTTTTAATTCAAATCTTTCGATATATCTAGATAAACGTTCGTTTCTATCTTCTTTAGAAACTTCATAAATATCAGCGATATAGTTAAGGTATTCTCTACCTGTTAAGTTTTCATATAAAGCGTAATGATCAGGAACAAAACCAATTTGAGATTTAGCGCCTACGCCTTGTGTTCTAACATCATAGCCACAGACAGAGATGGAACCTTCAGTAATTGGTTGAATACCAACGATAGATTTAATACATGTGGATTTACCCGCACCATTAGGACCAAGGAAACCAAATACTTCCCCACCTTTGACGGATAAGTTCACATTTTTAGCAGAATAGTAGTTATTTAAACCATACTTCTTCGAGAAATTCTTTAGCTCTAAACTAATACCAACATTTTCATCCATAGGTTTATCTAAGCTCCTTCCATTTAACGCCGACTTAAGGGCGAGTTTATCAATACGAATACCTTTCAATCTGTAATGTAATGCTTTATGCGAATCAGCGATATCAAACATCAACTGATATACAAACCAAATGCCAAAACCTATTAATGCATAAACAACATAATAGATAAGTTGATAGACAATATGCATGGTCATCGTTCGACCATTAATTGTGAATGTGATAATTAAGTTATTAAAGATGTTCTCCGCCCATTTGCCAAGTTTTTCAGCGATAAATGTGGAGTTAATAAAGAAATAGTCAGTGCCGCTTATAGTGCCTACAGGTGTGGCTACACCTTCTAAACCAGTGAAGATAGTGTTTAATGTGAGAACGATAACGAAATAGACAAAGAACCAAATAGAAGAGAAACCAAATTGTTTTAACTTTGGTCTATCAAATTCATATAAGGCGACGCCTAATAAAGGCATCATATAGGCACAGCAGTGATTGATCCAGAAATACCAAATATTAGGATTAAACACTAGCATTGATTCAGTATAGTTAGGCATTAGCATCGCTAAAACCGCACCAAAGACATTAATAAAGTAAGTGAAATAGAATAAACGTTTGGTTCTAAAGATATAACAGATAGGGATTAAAATCATCGCTAAGTTACATAAATGTAATGGCCAATCCCATGGTCTAAGAATAACATCATATTTATGACCCACTAGATAGGAGATTAATGTTCCTAATGAGATAAACACTAAAGAGTAATGAATCTTATCTTGGTGAGCGCTTCTTAAACTGAAATAGATGCCTAATGGAATGACAATGCATGAACCATATAAGAAAATACGGTGAATGACATTGAAATCAATAACGGTTCTACCTATTGGACCCATACCAAAGAAGAAGTTTGGCATAAAGCATGGCATGGTGAAGATGTTGATAAGAACACTAAAGGCAATGACTTCAGGATAAGAATGTTTAGATATTTTTACTTTGAAATCTTTCGCTAAATAGAAAATAGCAAGGGCTAATAAGCCACCTATTTCAATAGGAAGCATGATTGATAAGACACTAGTGTGATTATCTCCTTGCATCATCATAATCATTGGATGTAATGAGATAGCGGACACTAGTAAGATTGGTAATGCCACATATTTAGTGTAGAACTTCGCGGTTTTAAAATATGACCAAGGTCTAAGTAACACCATTAACATCGCTGTCACTTCAAGCCACATACATAAGTTACCAATGGTATTAAGGAAGCCATTCATTGGTCCACCAAATAAACTAAATGCTGTGAAATTAGCGTCCATGAATTGCACGTCTTTATAAGACATGAATCTCACAACAAAAATCGCCATTAAAACAAAGGCCATTATTCTTTCAACAATGAGCTTTTGAAGTTTGGGGAATTTATAGTGAACCAAGAGTATTGTCCCTAGAAATATGAGTAATGTAACGGCGAAGATTAAATAATACATAGCGCGCCTTATATTTTAGCAAGTTTATTTTTTTATGCAAATTTCATAAAAAAATCCCCGCAATAATCAAAGAAAATTGCAGGGAATATTTTTAGATGCTAAATGTTATTTATTATTTGCCATTAAGCCTTGGATGTATTCAACTTCAGTAGCGGCATCTAGTCTTGGGAAGAGTTGATCTTTCTTCTCAACTTTTAAGCCAGAAACGATACCGTATTGCTTAATTTTGTCGTAATTGAGTAAATCACCACTGACACCCAATTGGTCAAATAGCTTATCAGAAGCGGTCACTAAGACTGGCTTCATAAGCATACCAGCGACATATAAGGAATTGGCTAAGTGAGTCATAACTGATTCGAGATTACTTCTCTTTTCTGGATCTTTAGCTAAAGCCCAAGGTTCAGTTTCATCAATGTATTTATTAGCTCTATTTACTAATTCATTAACTTGCGCAATAGCGTCGGTAATCTTTAAGTCATCCATTAATCTTTCATAAGATTCAATAGTTAACTTTGTTAAATCTTCTAAGTTACCATCAACTTCATTGATGCGACCTTTATATTCTGGGACCACACCATCGAAGTATTTATTAATCATTGAAACTGTTCTATTTAATAAGTTACCTAACGCATTAGCAAGGTCTTGATTAATTCTTTCAACAAATAATTCTGGAGCGAAGCTACCATCACTACCAAAGTTGATTTCTCTAGTTAAGTAATATCTAACAGCATCAACACCATATCTTTCTACGAGTGGATATGGATCAACGACATTGCCTTTAGATTTACTCATCTTAGAATCTTTCATCATTAATAAACCATGAACGAATTCTCTATCTGGTTTTCTTAAGCCTAATGATTCTAAGAACATTGGCCAATAGATGGCGTGGAATCTAGTAATATCAGCGCCTAAAATGTGAATGGTTTCACTTTCAGGATCTTGCCAGAACTTATCAAATAATTCTGGATGGTCACTATCATAACCTAAAGCGGTAATGTAATTGGTTAATGCATCTAGCCAAACATAAATAACATGTTTTGGATTCTCTCTAATTGGGATACCCCAAGAGAATGATGTTCTAGAAACACATAAGTCATCTAATCCTGGTTTAATGAATGTATTAATCATTTCATTCTTACGAGATTCAGGCACTAAGAACTTTGGATTTTCATCAAAGAACTTCATTAAACTATCAACATATTTGCTGGTCTTAAAGAAGTACGCTTCTTCTTCCGCCATTTGGACTGGTCTACCACAGTCAGGGCAGAGGTGATCTGGACCTGCTTGTGTATCTGTCCAGAATGCTTCACATTCTTTACAGTACCAGCCTTTATATTTACCTAAATAGATATCATCATTAGCGAGCATCTTAGAGAAGATGTCTTGCACCACTTTAGTGTGTCTTTCTTGTGTGGTTCTAATAAAGTCATCATTAGAGATTTTTAATAAATCCCATAACTTATAGAAGCCTTCAACAATGTCATCCACGAATTCTTGTGGTGTTTTACCAGCGGCTGCAGCATTCTTTTCAATCTTCATGCCGTGTTCATCAGCGCCTGTAAGGAAATAGCATTCAAATCCTCTTAAGCGTTTATAACGGGCAAAAACATCGGTTAAGGTTGTGCAATATGCATGACCGATGTGAAGCTTAGCGCTTGGGTAATAAATTGGGGTTGTGATATAAAATCTTTTTTTCATGGCAAATGAGCCTCCTTGTTATTACTATAACACTTTAGTGTTTATTTTCTATCAAAAAGAGTATTTGTATTTCCCTAAAGCGAATGTTAGATAATGAGGAATAGTAATTACATCTCCTTCTTCAGAAACGTTATAATCGCCGATTTTGATAAGTTTTGTTTTTCCATAATGTTCAGGATGATTCATGACTGTTTTACTAGATTTTGTATTGCCATTTTTAGCCTTGGCTTCAATCAAAGTGGAATATCCTGCATACGCTATAACAAAATCAATTTCCAAGCCGGTTTCTTTAGCAAAATAATACGTATCAATGTTTGCTTTGTTCAAGGAATCAAAAACCAAAGCTTCATAGATGGCGCCCTTACCTTGCCCTAACTCCCCTTTATTGATAGCGGAAACAGTTTCGATACCATACATAGCAGTAACAATGCCAATGTCTTCTGGGAATAATTTGAATTGGGATATAATTTTCGATCCCGCTAATGGTAACGATGGAACTTCAACATTATGTATTTTGGAAACAATGTGTGCTTGCTTTAAATATTCAACAGCATCCTTTTTCTCATACATTGAACCAGAAGAAATCTTAGAGACAACGAATCTTTTGTTTTCTTTTGATAAGAATGTTGGTATTAAATCATACACCTCTTGAATTCTTGCAACTTCTGCTGGTTTAAAAACAGGCATACCATCTTTGCCTTTTCTTCTTCCAAAATCAGTTTTCATATCAAAAACCGTGCTAGTCAAAACATCATAAGCTAAGGCTATATTATGCGTATCAACATATTCCTTAACAACTTTAGGAAAACCACCTATGCAGGCATATTTAAGAAACAAGTCCTTATATAATGTATGGACACTTTTTGGCACTGGTTTCTTTTTTTCAAAGCAATCAATAATAGCGTTATTTTGTTCTTCTTTATAGCCTAAGGCCCATAAAAACTCTTCGAAATCCATAGTTTTCATCTGAAAAACATCTTCATAACCAGTCGGTGCAGGAGTCGCATCTCCGACCACATATCCATTAATCCCTAAATAAGAACCACTGCCAATTACGTTATATCTACCATCTATACCAAAATTCTTAAAAGCAAGTCTAGCTTTAGGGCATTCTTGTATTTCGTCAAAGAAAATTAATGATTTCCCCGGAACAATTTTGTGATTGTCAAAACGCAACGAAACATTAGATATGATTGTATCTATGTCTATTTTACCTTCAAAGTCAGACGCGAATTCAGGATTGTTCCAAAAATTAATTTCAAAAAGTTCTAAATTATTTCTTTTAGCAAATTCTCTTATTGTTTCTGTCTTGCCACATTGACGAATTCCAACAATCAAAGCAGGACTTTTGCCTTTTTTATTAATCCATGAATCTAAATGTTGATCCAATTTTCTTCTAAAATACATATAATAGCACCTCTTTAACAATTTCGGAGCGAGTTTTCAATACTTTTATAACAATTTCGGAGCGAGTTTTCAATACTTTTATAACAATTTCGGAGCGAGTTTTAAGCGAAGAATGAGGCTGTATTAAAAAAGCATCCTTTAGGATGCTAATTGTTTTCACAAATGATGTATTATTATTCGTCTTCTTTCATAGTGGCTAACATGACCGCTTTAATAGTGTGTAATCTATTCTCAGCTTCATCAAAGACCACTGATTGTTTACTTTCAAATACTTCTTCAGTAACTTCTAAACCATTAAGTCCAAACTTTTCGTATACTTCCATACCCACTTTAGTTTCTAAATTATGGAAGGATGGTAAACAGTGAATGAAGATGGCTTTAGCATCCGCAAAAGACATGACACGGGTATTAACTTGGTATGGTTTTAATAAGTTAATTCTTTCTTCCCAAACAGAAGCATCTTCACCCATAGAAACCCAAACATCGGTGGCGATGACATCAGCGTCTTTAACGCCTTCTTCAACACTTTCAGTAAATGTTATTTTAGCGCCTGTCTCTTTAGCGATTTCTAAACATCTATTTCTTAACTGTTCATTTGGCCATAATTCTTTTGGTCCAACCATACGGTAATCTAAGCCCATTTTCGCGGCCCCTACTAAGTAGGAATTACCCATGTTATATCTACCATCACCTAAGTAGGCCATCTTAATACCTTTAAGTTTGCCTTTTTGTTCAATGATGGTCATAAAGTCAGCGAGGATTTGTGTTGGGTGATAATCTTCGGTTAAACCATTCCATGTTGGAACTTTGGAATATTTAGCTAAGTCTTCAACAGTCTTTTGTTTAAAGCCTCTATATTCAATGCCGTCAAACATTCTGCCTAACACTCTTGCGGTATCAGCAATTGATTCTTTCTTACCCATTTGAGAACCGCTGCTACCGATATAAACAGCATTCATGCCTAAATCAGCAGCGGCCACTTCAAAAGCGCATCTAGTTCTTGTGCTATCTTTTTCAAAAAGAAGAACAATGTTCTTACCTCTTAAAACATCATGGGCTTCACCATTATGTTTTTTCTTTTTTAAAGAAAGAGATAAATCTAATAAGTATTGGATTTCTTCTGGTGTGAAATCTAACAAAGTTAATAAGTTTCTTTTATATAAGTTCATTTTTATAATTCCTCTCTAACTAATGGCATACACATACATCTTGGTCCACCTCTACCTCTAGATAATTCACTTGAAGGAATGATATGGACTTTAATACCCGCTTCTATTAACGCGGCATTAGTGATGTCGTTTCTTTCGTAAGCGATAACTTCACCTGGGGCAATAGCCACGAAGTTACTACCATCTGACCATTGTTCACGGTCCGCACTGATGGTATCTCCACCACCACAAGGGATAAGAGTGATTGGTAAGCCAATATATGATTCAAGAACGTCTTCAAGTTTTTGATCTAATTCCATAACTTTAACTTTCTTATCATTATTGAAGTCTTTAGTGATTCTAAAGATTTTTAACTTTTCATAGCAGCCTTTATGAATGGCAAATTTATTAACATCCACTTGGGTAAAGACTGTATCTAAGTGCATGAATGTTCTAGCTTGAGGGATAGTGAACGCTAAGACGGTATCAAAATCTGTTTCATTGTTATAAAAGAGATTCTTGGCTAAACGTTCCACTGCTTCAGCGCATGTTCTTTGGCTGACACCCACTACTAGAACATGGTTGTTAAGAACCATAATATCTCCACCTTCGATATTTACATCTTCATAACGAGAATAATATAAAGGTGTGGTTTTATATGTTGGATGATATTTAAAGATATATTCGCCAAAGATTGTTTCTCTACTTCTAGTAATGGAATACATCTTATTAAGTGAAACACCATTACCAATAGAGGCAAATGGGTCACGAGTGAAATATAAGTTTGGCATTGGATCAGTGACAAATGGATAATCATCGACATGATCCGCTAGTGATTTAACTTGATAGTTAGGTAGTTCACTCTTTTTAATACCAGCGATTGTTTTAAGCACTAATTCTTTATTGTCTTTGAAGCTCTTTAAATATTCAGTAGCAACTTCTCTAAGAGTATTACTTCTGATATGCGCTTCTTTGATAAATTGTTCTACGAATTCATTCTTAATATCATTAGAGGAATCTAAAACTTCTGTCATTAAGTCAGTAAGATAGACAACTTTAACACCAGCATCCTTAAAAGTTTTAGCGAAAGCTTGATGTTCTTTCTTCGCTAATGGGAGCCATGGAATATCATCAAATAATAAGTCATCTAACTTCTTTGGCGTTAAGTTATGGAGTTCATCACCTGGTTCGTGAAGAAGAACCACTTTTAAACGACCTATTTCAGAGTTCACTTGGACGTTCTTCATGTTCTTTGTCCTCCTCTATACTATGTTTCTTAGCTTGACACTCTTTACGATAATCAAATATTGCGGAAACCGCAATGGATAAGAGGATAATAATGCCGCCTATTAATAAGTTCCAGGTGAATTCTTCGATATGTAAACATATGGATAATACACTAGCGATAACTGCGGATAATGGCACTAATAAACTAACAGTAACAGCGTCAATTGATTTCATTGCCCAAGCTCTAGCAACCCAGCATAAAGCGGTGCAGACAACACCTAAGAAGATGACTTGTAAGATGTCTAAAATCTTAAATGAGAAGGCAAATTCTTTAAAGACATTTGCTTCAAATATAAATGAATAACCAGTAGCGACTACAGTAAGAATCACTAATTGGAAGAAAACATATAATAATGGATCTTTATCTTTGCAGAACACTTTAGTGAAGGCGATATCTAGACCAAAGAATAAGCCACCAATAGCGGATAAACCATCACCTAGTAAATTACCGCTTTTGAAGAATTCTAAGAAATTAAAGCCATTGCCCACTAAGAATAAAGAACCAACCACACATATTAAAGCGGAAACAATGCTATACCATGTTGGTTTTTCTCTAATAAAGATGAACATGAAAATAGGAATGGTAATACATGAAATATTTTCTAAGAAAGCATTTTTAGAAGGGACGGTATATTTTAAACCGACAAATTGGAAGATATAAGCCGCGGCTAATATAATGCCCGCAGGTATACAAATAAGATAGGATTTATTAATTTTCTTAAAACCTTTATTGATCACTATCGCCATTGCAATGATGGAGAATAAACCACGCATTGCAATTAAAATACCTGGAGAATAAACACCATAATCAAAAATAGATTTGGAGATAACTGGCGCTACACCCCATAAGGCGACAACGATTAGTAATGTAATAAATGCAATAGTCTTTGTCTTTTTCATAAGCCGGACAATATAATAACATTTTAAAATTTTGCGACAACCCCCTACTTAAAAAGTAGCGGTTTAAATGATTTAAACGCATATTTTTGTAAAAAAATAATTTATTCCACTACCAAAAATAAATATCAAAATGTTTAGCAATTAATCATGTTTGCCTCGTCTAATTAGTAGGAGGTCATCCAAACATGAAACTTAAAATTAGACATTTATTTCTCGGCTTTTTAGCCACTGGTTTAGTGGGCTGCGCTGCTGGTAACGGATACGGTGGTTATGGAGGCTACTATAATCCAAAAGGAAATAGCAATTATAACAATGGTCAAAGCAATTATTATCAACAACAAGAAGACTATGGTTATGAATATGCTCCTGAAGTTATTGAAAACCCATTTGTGAATGTTTCTGAAGAAAACAAAACAAGTAACGTTTCTTTAACAAGTTCAGCGTTCTCATATTCTATCCTTAGACAAGCCATTAACAATGGCAGTTTGTATAACGCTAAAAGAAGCGCTCGTATTGAAGAGATGCTCAACTACTTCTCTTATGGTTATGTTAATGACACAGATGATGCATTAGTAACTAAATTAGAATTAGATGCGTGTCCATGGAACAATGAACACTATTTAGCGAGTGTGGTTGTTAAAGCTAAACCTGCGATTACTGAGAATGTTAAAAATAACATTGTTATCCTTGTCGATAAAAGTGGCTCAATGAACTCAGTCTTTAGCTTAGTTAAAAAGTCACTTCATACACTCGTTGATAACTTGGGTGAAAATGATGTTGTATCCATCGTTTCCTATGCTTCAACAGGTAAGATTGAATGTGAAGGCTTAACTGGTAAAAACAAAACCAAATTGAATAAAGTTATTGATGGTTTAGAATCACGTGGTGGTACTTATGGCGAAGATGGTATCGAAAAAGCCTATAACTTAGCCTATAAATACTTCATTAACGGTGGTAATAACCGAGTGGTTCTTCTCACTGATGGTGACTTCAATATTGGTAAAGTCTCTGGTAAAGATTTAACTGACTTAATTAAACAAAAAGCCGCGGATGGCGTGTATCTCACATGTTGTGGATATAGAAGCAATAATAACGATACCTTATACACTCTCGCAGATAACGGTAATGGTAATGCTTACTATATCGATGATGAATTAGAAGCTACGAAAGTCTTCGAAGAAGAATTGGGCAAATCATTATATGTCGTCGCTAAAGACGCTAAATGTCAAATTGAATTCTCTAACGATGTTGCTTCTTATCGTTTGCTTGGTTATGAAACTAGACAAATGACAGACGAAGAATTCGAAGATGATAAGAAAGACGCTGGTGAAATCATGTCTGATCACACCACTGTTGCCTTATATGAATTGGAACTTAAGGCAGAAACTCCAGAAAACTTCTTCTTTAAGACCGCTCTTAGATATAAAGATCCAGTTACTGAACAAAATAAAGAAGTCATTAACACTAAAGCGGATGTCAGTGTTTCTAGACGTGCTGACTTTGATTTCGCTAGTTATGTTGCAGAATATGCCTTAACTTTAACTGAATCACAATATAAAGGCACATCTTCCTACACTCACTTATTAGAAAGAATTAATGATGAATACATTAACGATAAGTATAGAGATGATTTCAAAGCGATGGTCAATAAGACCCAACAAATGAATTATTAGTTTTTGAATATTCCTCACTGCATTTGGTGGTAACCTATTTGTCTTGTTTCTCCCATATCACCACCAAATAAAGAAAAGCCCCGATTTTGCCTCGGGGCTTTGTTTTATATAGTATAAATGTGTTTACAATTATGGTGTATATGCCATATTATTTAGATGAAATGAGGTTGTTATCAGTATGCATGTAAGAGCGCTTAAAGTAGAATTCTTAGAAGATGTGACATTGCAAATGACTTTTCAGGATGGAAAAGTTGTTGGATACGATATGTCTCGAATGTTTGGAAAGTATCCACAACTAGAAGAGTTAAGAAGAAATCGCAAACTATTTGAAAGTGGTCATTTAGATTTAACTGGATTCGCGGTTATTTGGAATGATGAATTAGATTTTGATGCCACTAGTATTTATGATGATGGTGAAGTTGTCGGATGTGTAGAAACAACGCTTAATCAACAAATCGGTTTCTTACTAGCGAAAACAAGAGATGAAATGAATATCACTCAGACTGAATTATCCAAAAAGTCTCATATAGACCAAGGTGATATTTCAAAAATAGAAAGAGGGATCGGTAATCCCACCATTGCAAAAATCAGTAAATTGTTTAGAGCATTAGGTCGAAGTATTTCTTTAACACTATTATAAGAAAAAGCCCCGATTTGATTTCGGGGCTTTGCTTTTAACTTGATACTTAATTATTTCTTTTCGTTTAAGCCATATTTACGGTTGAAACGATCGACACGACCATCGGATTGAACGAATCTTTGTTTGCCAGTGTAGTATGGGTGGCAGTTCGCGCATGTATCAACCTTGATTTCTTTTAAAACAGAACCTGTTTCGAATGTGTTACCACAGGAGATGCATGTGACTGTGCAACGATGGTATTCTGGATGGACACCTTTTTTCATAACTTTTTCTCCTTCCGCCTTGAGCCGTAATGTCGCCCAAAGAAAGTTTGCCCGTGACTTCTCCTTATCTCAATATGTTTGATTATTGGTAAGGCTTCCCACTCAAGAACTCTAATGAATTCAGTATCAATGGGCTATCCCCGAGAGTCCCTCGGTTGAGGATATTTTATTACTTTACAACAAATTTAGTCAACTTGTTTATTTTAACTCAAATCAGTGATGAGTTTAATCCCTTCGTTTCTAATGTTATTCGCAGCGTTCAAATCGCGGTCATGTTTAGAACCACATTCTGGACAAACCCAACTCCTTTGATTAAGCGTTAAGTTTGTTTTTCGATAATTACAGCATGAACATAATTGGCTAGAAGGGAAGTACCTATCAACTTTGATTAATTTCTTATTTAGCCACTCCAGTTTGTACTTTAGGTAGTTAAGAAAAGTACCATATCCTAAATCAAATATAGAAATGCCTAGTTTTAAATCAGTTTTCCTCTCACTCATTTCTTTTAGGTCTAGATTTTCCACAAAGACATAGTCATAAGTGTTAGCAAGTTTTCTACTTACCTTATGGAGAAAGTCTTTTCTCTGGTTGGTGATATGTTCGTGAAGATTCCTGATTCTCAATAATTGCTTTTGATAGTGAGATGAATCTTTCTTCATATGAGATAGCTTTCTTTGCTCTTTGGCTAATTTAGTTAAAGAATCTTGATAATAAGTAGGCATATCTAAGTGATTACCATTACTATCAACGAAGAGATGTTTCAAAGAGAAGTCTAGGCCAATTGAATTGTTTGGGTCCAGAGATTCCTTGATATATTCTCCATAGTCAAAATATTCTTCTTCTCCTGATAAAGAAACGTAGTAGTATTTACCTTTTCTAGAAACACTGACCGTGGTGAATTTAAATGATTCTGGTAAACGACGATGTGCTTTAACTTTTACTCTACCTAGTTTTGGGATTTGGATATCATCCGCGACGAAACGAATAGAGCTATTTATATTCATGGTCGTATAACCATAATCATTCTTTTTCTTTTTAAACCTTGGGAATTCGGCATTGTGTCTAAAGAAATTCATATAGGCATCGTATAAATGGATAACTGTTTGTTGAAGTGCGATTGAATCAACTTCTTTAAGATATGGGAATGTTTCCTTATATTCTGGTAGTAACTTAATAAGATCATATTTCTTAATTGTATAGCTCTTATCAGCACTGTATGATTCAATACACATCGAAAGGAAGTCATTATAAACTTGACGGCAGCATCCTAAAGTCTTCTCAATTAGTTCTTTTTGAGAAGGATTAGGATAGATTCTAAAACGATATGTTCTTTTAACTGTCTTAATCATACTTATCCTTTCGAAATATAAGAAAAGGGAAATAAATGCTAAATGCATTTTCATCCCCTACATCCATATTTCCTACTATTATTATATCAAATATTTGATATAATAACAAGTTTGTTTAATAAATTTTATTCTATATCCAGCAGCGCGAAATCATAATTACAATTAAATTTGTCTTTTTATTAATTATTTGTTATAGGTATGGTTATCTTAATAGGTTTTATAAATACGTTATTTTGCTTATAATGTATGGCAGATGGAAAAAGTTAATTATCCAAGAAATGATACTTATATATTAATCCCCGCTTATAAACCAGATCACTTAATGATTGAACTTTTAGTTAGTCTAAAAGAGGAAGGTTTTGATGTTGTCGTTGTAAACGACGGTTCAGGCGAACAGTTCACTGATATCTTTAAAGAAGCAGAGAAATACGCGATTGTTTTAGATCAAAATCCTAACCGTGGAAAAGGTGCAGCGTTACGTCTTGGTTTTTCTTATGTAAACCTACATCCACAAGAACATAACTACCTCATTACTTGTGATGCAGATGGACAACATGCGGTTAAAGATATTATTAAAGTTAACGACAAATTACATGAAACAAACCACATTGTTTTAGGCTCTCGTAAGTTTGATAAGAGTGTGCCTAAAAGAAGTAGAAATGGTAACTTCATGTCCAGATTATGTCGAACACTTTTAACTAAAGAATATGTTCCTGATGATCAATGTGGATTAAGAGGTTTTCCAATTGAAGATATTTTTAATATCACCACTTTACAAGGTGACCATTATGAATATGAAATGAATGTCATCTGTGACCTTCAAATCAAAAGATTAAAGTTTGAAGAAGTACCAATTGAAACTATTTATTTAAATAACAATAGTTCATCTCACTTCAAACCATCCTTAGATACATTTAGAATTCAAAGAACTATTTGGGGTTACGCTATTACTCCACTTGTGTGTGCTTTATTAAGTATTGCTATGCTAACGGTGTTAACTGGAATATGGCCAAATGTTGGTATTTATGAATATTCATTTTTAGCAGCTTCTTATCTTTTCTACTACCAAGCTCTTATCGGTGTCACCGCTTTTGTGTGGCCCACAAGAAAGATGGGTAGAAGAACATTAATTGAAGGTGGCTATGCGACATTTAAGACACTATTAATATTTGTGATGGTGACATTTTTATATGAAGTTTGTCACATCTATATGGGTATTGCCTATACAATAGCCCTTTTAGTGTCATTCTTACTTAATTTCCCACTTGCATACTTAGTATGGAAGTTAAAGAATAGATATGTTGTTAAAAGCAACAAGGAGAATTAAACATCATGAAAGAAAACTTTGCAATTCTCACCGACGCTGGTGGCGATTTTACAAGAGAAATTATTGAAAAATATGGGATTGAAGAAACCCCAATTAGTACAGTTGTGTGGCCAGATGGCTCTAATAGAGAAACAGATATTTATTGGGAGAAAATGACCCCTAATGAATATTTCACATTAATGACCAATAAGAAGAACAACTTCTCTTCTTCTATTCCTTCTCCTCAAACAATTAACGATCGATTAACTGCTTTAGCCAAGGCTGGTAGAAACGTTGTCGTTATTACTATTTCCTCCACGATGAGTGGCGGCTACAGCGCTTTCACTGTGGGCGCTAGAGAAGTCATGGAACAATATCCAGAAGTTAAGATTAAAGTTATCGACTCATTAAGATATAGTGGCGCGATTGACTTAATCGCTCTTGAAGCAAGTTTATGCCGTGAAAAAGGTATGGACTTTGATAGCACTGTTAAATATTTACAAGACTTTAGATTAAGAATTCACCAATGTGGTTTCATTGATGACCTCTTCTTCTTAGCGAGAAAAGGTAGAATCGCTAAAGGTAAAGCCTTCATGGGTAATATGATTGGTATTAAACCATTAGGCGATTTGTGTAACGAAACAGGTCAAACCCAAATCATTGGTAAAGCACGTGGCTATAAAACTGTCATGAAATTATTCCCAGAATACATTAAAAGAACAATTGGTGATCCAACAAACAAATCATTCGTTGTTACTTATTCATTAAGAGAACCACAAGCTTTAGAAATGAAAAAGATGATTGAAGAAACATTCCATCCACAAAACTTAATCTTTGTCCCAGTTGGTCAATCCACTGGTTGTAATGTTGGACCAGGTTTAGCAGCGGCTTTCTATGCGGGTGATGAACCAGTTTCTCCAATGTGCGAAAAAGAAGCTGTTATTTTAAACGAATTATTAAAGAAATAATCTATGCCTACACCAGTTATCATCATTATCATCGTTATTGGTGCTTTATTAGTTTTAGGACTACTATTTTCAGTATTCTTCACATTCCTAGTGGCCTATAAGGTTTATAGCAAGACATTAATGCGTGGTAAATTAGGTTCTTGGGGTAGAAAAGAATGTTCTGAACCAGGTAATCCCGCTTTAGAAACAATGTGGAAAAGAGGTTTAGCCTGGGTTGAAGATGATAAGTCTTATATTAAAGAATTAAGCATTACCTCTAACGATGGTCTTAAACTAGTTGGTGAATGGTTTGATTATGGTTTTGATAAAACTGTTATTATTCTTCCAGGTAGAAGAGAAACACTCGTTTATTCCTATTACTACGCTCAACCATATAAGAAACTTGGTGTTAATGTTTTAGTTATTGACCAAAGAGCGCATGGTCTTTCTGAAGGTACTTATAGTACATGTGGTATTAAGGAAGCAGAAGATGCGAAATTATGGATGGAATACATGCATAATGAACATAATCAAAAAGAACTATATTTACACGGTATCTGTGTTGGTACATGTGCAACATCTATTGCCACTGCAACATTCGATAAAGATTATTTAAAAGCCATTATCTTAGACAGCGCTTTTATCACTTATCAAGAAATCTATAAGAACCACTACATCGAAAGTGGCCATGCTTTATTCCCTGTTTATTATCAAATTTGGATGTGGTTCAAACACTTCACCAAATGCAATATTAACGATGCGAAAACAATTAATTATGTCCCTAAATTTGGTAACATTCCTGTTCTCTTCATTTGGGGCACTAAAGATGTATATTGCTTGCCTGAAAAGAGTAAAGAAATCTATGCCGCTTGCTCTTCAAATAAGAAAGAACTTGTCTGGTTTGAAGGTGCATTACATTCTAGGGTAAGATTAAGTGATGAAGAGCGTTATGACGCTGTTATTGGCGACTTTTTAGCAAGAAACAAGTGATTTGCAACCAAAAGTTGCGAAAATTCTAACTAGACTAGGTGGCGCAACCAAGTAGAAAATTGCTAGATTGTTGGTGTCAAAAACAGGAGGAAACGATTATGACGATTGAAATTGCAGACAGATTAGTTAAATTAAGAAAAAAATATGGCTATTCCCAAGAAGAACTCGCGGATAAATTAGGCTTATCAAGACAAGCCGTGAGTAAATGGGAAAGAGCGGAAGCTTCCCCAGACACTGATAATCTTATTTGCTTAGCGAAATTATATGGAGTATCTCTCGATGAACTCCTCGCGACAGATGAAGATATCGATACCATCGTGCAAGAACAAGTTAAAGAAGATACACCCGCACAAGAAGAAAAAGTAGAAGTCAATAAAGATGATCATGTAATCTTCGTTGGCAAAGGTGGTAAGAAAGTCACTATTAACGATGATGGTGTGACTTGCTATAACGCTGATGGCACTGTTAAAAAACATCAATTCGATACAAAGATGGCGGTTATCGGAGCAATTGAAGCAACATTATTCACATTAGCCGCTGTCGCTTATGTAGTAACAAGCGCTATCCTTGGCTGGTGGAATATTATGTGGATTGTCTTCTTCATCCCAGAAATCATTTGTTCTATTGCTAGAGCAATTGTGAAGAGAAACGCTAACCACTTCAATATGGCCTTTGTCGCTGTATTTGCCTTCTTCTTAGTGTGTTTATTTTTACCAGTAGCCCTTGCTCCAGCGGGTATTACAATGCCACCATTATGGCATCCAATGTGGGTCGTGTTCTTAGCGATTCCTGCTTATCACTCCGTTGTGGGTGCGATTAACAAAGTCTTAGGTAAAGAAGAAGAAAAAGACGAAGACGATGATCCAGAAGATCCAGAAGATAAAAATTAATTAATATGGCAAAATACGTAGTTTCCTTAGGGGGTAATGCACTAGGCAATAATCCTAGTGAACAAAAACAAGCATTAATAAAAGTCGCTGAGGCTATTACTGGTTTAATTATGGATGATAACGAAGTCGCTATCGTGCATGGTAATGGCCCACAAGTGGGAATGATTAATCTTGCTTTTGAAACATCCAAGGAAACACCTAATATGCCATTCCCTGAATGTGGAGCGATGTCTGAAGGATATATTGGTTATCACATTCAAAATGCCTTATATAATTCTTTTAAATTAAATAACATTAATAAAACTGTCGTAACTTTAATTACCCAAGTACAAGTGGACCCTTGTGATCCACTTTTCCTATCTCCAAGTAAACCGATCGGATCCTTCTATAATAAAGAACAAGCCGAGCAAATAAATAAAGAAAAAGGCTATATCATGAAAGAAGATGCTGGAAGAGGCTATAGACGAGTGGTTCCTTCACCACTTCCAATCGACATCATTGAAAAAGAATCTATTAAAGCATTATTAGATAACGGACAAGTTGTGATATGCGCAGGCGGGGGTGGCATCCCTGTTATTAAACAAGATAACAAATTAGAGGGTGTGGCCGCGGTAATCGACAAAGATTACGCTTCCGCGAAGCTCGCTAGTCTCATAGATGCTGATTATTTGGTCATTTTGACCGCGGTAAACAACGTTTGTCTAAATTATAAGCAAGAAAACGAAGTCGTCTTAAAAGACGTTAAGAAAGGCGATTTAGCTAAGTATCTTGAAGAAGGACATTTCGCTAAAGGAAGCATGTATCCAAAAGTACAAGCGGTACTTAACTTCTTAAAAGACAATAATAAGACTGCAGTTATCGCTTCATTAGATAACGCGAAAGATGCATTTAAATTAAAAGCCGGGACTATCGTGAGATAAGTCCAGGCTCTTATATGGTTTTTTAATTTGGCTGAATTATTTATTCAAGAATTTGTCAATAGGTTCATTGCAATGCAATTTAAATGCTTTGACTGTTTTCAAGTTTGTTTGAAAAGTTGACACTTCATTTTTAGCGCCACTCGTGGCTTTTTTAATCTCGTGATTATTCATTGGTTCATATTGACTAATGTAGCCCTTATTTTGAGAAGGGTTTTTTTCATAATAGATTCCTTCCCAAATAATTTTAGAAGCTTGATTAATCTCCATCACTTTCTCTGAAATAGAAACACCAGTTGGATTAATTATTCGACACTTTGAATCCATAAAGAATATTTCTATCTCACCATCACTCATTACAATGTTTTTAAGACAATAAATATTATCAAACGGCCTTCCTGGCCCAACATCCCAAATTGAACAATTTGAATAATTCATAACTAAAATCCTCTTTTTTGTATTGGTATTTAAAAATACAAACGTCATTTAAATATAATTCCATCGACTATTTTTACGCCAGTCGATTTCAATTGTGAATATAGTAAACAAAGCGTAGACAAATTGCAATATATATTTTCTTTGAAAATATATAATTAATGATTTTTGTATACACTCAGGTGCAATTGTAACAAAAAGCACTGATTCTTTCAGTGTTTAATCAAATTGCTTTTTCATCAGTTAACACAAAAGATGCATTCGATTTAAAATGTTTTATATACATCGACAAACAGGAAAAAAGCGTGTAAAATAAAGTAGACTTTAGAAAACTCGGAGGAATCATTTATGGATTATCTCAAAAGACAGATGGAAGAAGCGGTTTTAAAAGCATCCAAAACTTTTCCAGTTGTAATGGTTTGTGGACAAAGACAAACAGGAAAATCAACTATGCTTAAGCATCTTTCAGAAAGCGACAGAAAATATGTCACATTTGACGACGCAAAAGCAAGAGCTCTTGCTAATAATGACCCTAATTTGTTCTTTGAAACATATGGCTATAAATTGTTTATTGACGAGTTTCAAAGAGTTCCATCCATTCTTCTAGATATTAAAAAGATTGTTGACGAACGAAAAGAAAATGGAATGTTTTGGCTAAGTGGATCTCAGAAATTTGTGATGATGAAAAATGTTTCTGAATCTTTGGCAGGTAGAGTTGCAATATTTGATATGCTTCCTCTATCAAGTGGTGAAATCAATCACGATTTCAATGGCCCGTTTTCTCCTGAAGTTGATCTTTTAAAGAAAAAACAAAACCGTCAAAAAACAATGAAAGAAGTGTTCGAAGACATATTTAAAGGTGGTCTACCTCAAATTGCCTTAAATCCTGAAATTGATAGAGATATTTATTATTCCTCATATCTTGATACATACATTGAAAGGGATATAAGCGCGCTTGAACAGGTTGGAAAGTTAGAGGAATTTAGAACTTTTGTTACTTATATGGCGGCAAATACCGCGCAAGAACTGAAATATGATTCTATTTCTAAAGTGGTAGGTGTTTCCGCTCCAACGATTAAAGAATGGATATCAATTCTAGAACGATCTGGCATTATTTTCATTCTTAGACCTTATTCATCTAGTTTAACAAAGAGATTAGTCAAAACACCAAAGTGCTACTTTTTAGATACTGGATTAGCTGCTTATCTAACTTCATGGCCTAATGCCGAAACGCTGATGAACGGAAATGCTGCTGGAGCATTCTTTGAAACATATGTTGTCGGAGAAATATTAAAAAGTTATACAAACGAGGGTAAAAAAGCAAACTTATACTATTATCGAGACATCGACCAAAAAGAAATAGATTTGCTAATGGTCGGACCTGATTCTATCTACCCGATTGAAATTAAAAAAGCTAAAAACCCATCAGTTGCAGACAAAAACTTTACTGTCTTGAACAAGTTTGGGATGAGCGTAAAACCTGGTCTAGTTATTTGTATGGCGGATGAGCTCTTTCCGATAAACAAAAATAACTGGTATTGCCCGATTGGTTTAATTTGATTAAAAGCTGGGACAATCATTAAGTAATACCCAGCTTTTTACTTGTAAATTTTGTTATAGTTTCTAAATTCTTTTACCAATTGATGAACATTAATCGCAGGACCACTACATCTATTTGATAATTCATCCAATAGTTTCTTTACGGTTTTTACTGACATATAACGTAAGGAGAATAATACCTGTCTACCATTTTTACTTTCTACAAGGATATATGGTAGTGGTTTTAATGCTTGTTTATATTTACCTCTAGAGTCACGGCGTAATGCCATTACTGCGACTTTTTTAATATCATCGTATTTCATTTCTGTATGAAACTGTGTTCTAGGTCCAATTTTAAAATCACCATGTGTATAGATCTTTTCTTTACCAAGGATGATATTGCCTAGCAAGAATGTTAATTCGAAATATAGAAGTGGGAGTATACCAACATAGAAGATAACTGAAAGAATAATCGCAAATTGTCTTTCAGAATCACTTCTAAAATTAGTGGTCAAATAACTAATGTTAAAAAAGATTGCAAGAAAGATATCAAGCAAAAGAGATGTAACAAGAATCGCTTGTATGATTAAAGAAGAAGTTGATGTCTTAAAATAAATCTTTTTCTTCATGAAATCATAATAGCATTAAACAAATCATCAAAAAAAGTTAGGTTTTGAGTTCCTAACTTTATTTCTTTCTTGTTTTTAATTTCTTAAGTGGCGCCCACTTGTTATAGATTCTTTGATAATATTCCCGCCAAAGATTCTTAACGTGCTCTTTACTATAGAAATCTGAGATATATTTACTGCCTTCTTGATAGTGTTCGTAATATTTCTTATCAGTGGTCAATCTATTGATTTGTTCACAGAAACCATCAACATCAGGGGCTTTCGCGTATGTATCTTTATCAACGAATAAGATATCTTCATATAATTCAAGATTACGTAATAAGACAGGTTTTCTAGAATTAACAGCCTCTAAGATAGACATTGGGAACAATTCATCAAATGATGGCATAAATAATAAGTCACACATATTGAAGATGCCGTTCATTTCAGTTCTAGGGATAATACCAATGAACTTCACATTTTCTGGAGGATTATCCATGATGGCTTTAAGTTCTTTATAGCCATCGGTCATAGAACCAAATGAGAAACCACCCGCCCAAACGAATACTTTATCTGGATTACGTTTCGCGCATTCCACATAATCTTTAACGCCTTTTCTTGTTTGAACTTGTCCACATCCCATCACTACGAACTTATCGTGAGGGATACCATATTTATCTCTTAAAGCATTTCTTTCTTCTAATGGTAATTCGTGGAATTTTTCATGATCCACGAAGTTAGGGATATAAGTAATGTTTTCTCTTTTTAAACCAAGTTTCACTAATGGCTCAATAAAGATCGGATTGACCACTACTGCTTCATCCGCTTTCTTATAAGCGTGTTTAACATATTTCTTAAACGCCCAGAAGATTGGTTTAGGCATTTTAAGTGAACCATCAAATGTTTCAGGTAAACAGTGCACATAAGTAACATTGATATGACGTTTATTTAATCTCATCACATATTGAGGATTAAATGTATGCATATGATAAATATCAAAGTTAGATTTCTTTGAGTTAATTTCCACTTCAAAGATATCATCATTTTCTTTCACCAATGCGACTTGTTCGATATAAGCACTACCAACGCCTTGACCATCAACAGATGTGGCTTGTGATAACATATTGATTCTAATTTTTTCCATAGCACTTATTATTGTATCTTTTTTTGTATATTTGCATAACTTTTTCGGACAAAAATCAAAAAACCTCCCTATTTAATTAATAGGAGGCTTTTTATGTCACGAAGCGAATTTAGATATAATCGTAAAAGAAAACACTATTCATATTTGTTTAAGGATTTGGGCACAAAAAGAAAAATAATAATTCTTTCTTCTAAACCATTTAGAAAGGTTCACAAGAAAATAAAAAAGAATATAAAGCTATATAGGCATCCAAATCCGTGCAGTAATAAAGAAGTTTATGTTATTCCTTTCATTTACATTGATGATATTACCTCTTTCGAGGAAAAGAAGAGAAACTGGAAATTTCATCCAAATGATAAAAGGATTATTAAACATATCAAAAAACGGCACTAAAAAAGTCGGTATCGAAGTCCCACCCATTAGGGCCGCTATATCAACCGACAAGGATATTAAAACATAGCAGATAATTTTTGTAAAGAAAAAGCCGGCTCGAAGCGTATCAATGTGAATTGAAAAACTAAATTCCGTTTTTAGAATTAAACTTTGTTTTTCGGAATTTTCTCTTACAAATGGTATGTTTTATATGTCTATGCTTCCGTCGAAAGGAGGTAATTAACATATGAAACAAAAGCATATGACAAAA
>JAGAYY010000054.1 GCA_017940265.1 Bacilli bacterium
TCAATAATTATGTTTAATAGATTAACGAGATGGGCGCCACTAGGCATTATTAATTTGCTCAGATTCATTCCCTACTTATAGAAGATGGGTGGTCTTCTTTGAGAATTCGATAAAGACCATCAACATGATAGGGAAGATGGTAATCTTACTAATCTTTTTGAATGTGAAATGTTCGCTAATACTGACAGGCATACGCAATATTATAGGCATATTTAGGCAGGTGTGCTATGATTTTACTTAGATTACGTAGGAGTTTAATATGGCTTATCAAATTTTTACTGATACTTCTTCTGGTATGCCCAAAGCCTTAAGAAAAGAATATGGTATCGAATATTTCCGTATGGGTTTAAATGTCGCTGGTGAAGAAAAACATGGCGATTTAGATTATGAAGAATTCTCAAGAGAACAATTATATGCTTGGGTTAAAGATCCAAATGTCACAATTACTACATCATTAGTGACCGCTGCTGAGTTCACAGAAAAATGTGAAAAATATCTTGATCAAGGTATTGATATTCTTTATATCGCTTGTACTGATGCCTTAAGTGGTACAAGAGCGGTATTTGAACTTGTTAAAAGAGATTTAGAAGAAAAATATCCAGAAAGAACAATTCTATCGATTAACTCATGCCGCGCTGAAATGGCCTTAGGCTTAATGGTCGTGGAAGCCGCTAAGATGCAAAAAGAAGGTAAAAGTATTAAAGAAGTCTATGACTATATCGAAGCCAATAAACAATATTTCCATCAAGTCGGTTCTATCGACACCCTTAAATATTTAAAAGCCTATGGTCGTGTGAGTGGTGCAGCCGCTTTCTTTGCTAACACCTTAAATATCAAGCCTCTCATTATGGCGGACATCTATGGTAATAACTACACATTCAAGAAGGTACATGGCCCAATGAAGGCGATGATTGAATGCTTTAACTATGTTAAGGAGAATATGGTGGAAGGTGTGACTAATGTCGTTTACTTAGGTGAAACTATGCCAGGTGAGGCTAAAGGTTACTTAAAGAAACGTATTGAAGAAGAACTCCATCTTAAAACTGAAGAATATATTATTAGCCCAATCGTTGGTGTTTGTTGTGGACCAGGAATGTATGGTTGTTGGTTCAAAGGCAAACTAGTGACAGAAAAAGGCGCTCAAAAATAACTCATTGCTACCTAAACGAACCGCTACTATAATATAGAATTATTGTCGTGGTATCGAATATGGATAAAGTACAAAACAAAGAAAAAAGAAGTGTATCAGTCAAGACAATCGGTTTCACTCTTGGTGGTTTTGGTATTGTCATTGTCGCCCTTTTAGTGGTCTCTTTATACATGCTTTCTTTCCAATTCAAAAACGTTAAAAAGACCACGGAAGAATATGCTAGTTTAAAGACTTCAGCGATGGATGTACAACTCGCTAGTGATTATCTCACTGATCAAGCCCGTTCATTCGTGGTCACTGGTGAAGATGACTTTGTCTTTAACTATTTCAAGGAAAAGATTGATACAAAAAGACGCGAAAACGCTTTAGTAGCGCTTCATAGTAAACTCGGTGATATTCAAGCCTATAAAGATTTAAGTAACGCAGTCGATAGTTCTGTCGCTTTAGAAAATACTGAATATTATGCGATGCGCTTAACTATTGAAGCATTCGCTAAAAGTTATAATCCTGATGATTATGAAACTGCCGCGAATAAGTCGTATTGTCAAGAAATCCAAAACCGCGTTATGGCATTAGCCATTAAGAGTGAAGACTCTTCTTTAACCATCGAGCAACAAAAACAAAGAGCGATTGAATATGTTTATGGTAATGATTACCAAAAACAAAAACACGATATCAGCATAAGTATTAATGCCTCTATTAAGAATATTGATGACTTATTAGAAAAAAATGTTTTTGATTCATCTGAGCAATTAAATAGAGTGTTAATGGTGCAACAGATCCTCATTGTCTTCTTAGTGGTCTTCTTGGTCGCGACCATTCTATTTATTAGAAATGGTTTATTAAAACCAATTAATTACGCTGTTAGTAAGATCTCTAACAGTGAATTCCTTGATGGTTCTCATGGTTTAAGAGAATATCGTTATTTAGTCGCAGCGTATAACGAAGCTAGAGAAGTCAGTATTAATAACGCTGAAAAGCTCACCTATATCGCTGAACATGATAAGTTAACTGGTGTTCTTAATCGTATGGGTTATGAATCTGTTTATCGTGACTTACATTTAGACAAAACTGCTTTTATTCTTATTGACCTTGATGACTTTAAAGCCATCAATGACAATCACGGTCACCATGTTGGTGATAGAATGCTAAAGAAAATCAGTAATATCTTAACTAAATATTTCCCTAATGATTTTGTCTGTCGTATCGGTGGTGATGAATTCGCTATCTTAGTCTTTGATTATAAAGAAGGCTTTAAAGAAGAACTAATTAAACGATTTGACGATATGCAAAAAGAATCATCAGAAACAAAAGATAAACTCCCAGCGGAATCGCTTAGTATTGGTATTGCTTTTGGCACAAAAGATGATGATACAGATTCACTCTATAGAAAAGCTGATAGAGCGATGTATCACGTCAAGACACACGCTAAAAGTGGTTATTGCTTCTATGATGAAATCAAAGTGTGCAAATAATATTGATTATTACTAGTAATAATATATAATTAAACTGGTTAAAGGAGATTAAAACTATGCGCAATTTATCAAAAACATTCTTAAAGGTTAACGCTGTTCTTTCATATGTATTCGCCGGCCTATTTGCTTTAGGTGCGATTATTTTCTTTATCACTGGTTCACCATTAATTAGTGATCTTATCGCTGAAGAAAGTAGAGAAGGCGCAGCCGCTTATGCGATTAGCATGAATGTCAGTGGTGGTATTTTCTTAGGTCTTACAGTAATGGCTATTCTTTCTGGTGTTTTCTCAGGTAAAGCCAGTAATCAAGAAAAGAATGCCTTAATTATGGCCATTGTCTTCAGCGCTCTTTCTGGTACTGAATTCGGTGTTGCCGGTGGTATTATCGGTTTAATTGCTAATGCTAAACAAGCAAGACAAGATAGAATTAACAATATTGTTGATAACCAATGATTAATTCGCTGGTTTAATGTGATTTCTTGCAAACTCACCAAAACCCATCACAAATATTTCTACATAAGTAGCAAAATCAACTAAATGTTTACCAATGAAAGCGGTCTCAAAGATGACGCCAAATTCATTGGTTTTTAATTTGTTATCTATAAAGCCATGTGAATAGTAGAAGTTCTTTCTTTGCAATCTTTCCACATAGTTATCATATTTTGGATCAATCTCTTCAAAGCAAAGAAGAATCACGTGTTCAGGGTAAGAGGCTTTAATATCTTCAATGATTTGTCCACCATAACCTTGATGACGATAATTAGTGGAGACCGCTAAAAAGAAGATATAGCAGACATCTTGATAGAAGCATAGATATGTAAAACCGATAAAAGTATTATCCAAATAATACACAAAGAGTTTGTTCTCTTTTCTTTCTAGCGATTTAAAGAAGTATTCAGTGGGTGGTCTTTCTTCAATAGAAAAAGCACTTTCTAACAAAGAAGAAACATCATTTCTAATATCTAATTCCCCTAAATACTCTCTTTTTTCTAACATAGTTTTATTTTAATTTGTTTTATCTTTCTTTGATATGTTTTATTTGTCATAATGTCAGTGAAGGGATATCTATTTAAAGATAATTAATGATATGAAAGCATTAGTCGTTTATTTTTCACGTATCGGTGAAAACTCTGTCAATGGACAAACTCAAGTAATTAAGAAAGGTTTTACCGAAATTCTCGCGGAAAAGATTTCCGCTAGTAAAGGTGCGCCAATGTTTAAAATTGAACCAGTTGAACCTTATCCATTTTCTTATGATGAATGCGTAAAACGCTCAAGAAGAGAAGATGAAACTGGTGAAAGAGTGCCATATTTACATCCATTACCAAATTTAGATGAATACGATGTCATCTACTTAGGCTTCCCATGCTGGTGGAGAACTTATCCACGTGTCGTGGCAACTTTCGTTAGAGACTATAAGTTCATCGGTAAAGTAATCTATCCATTCTGCACAAATGAAGAAGGCTCTTTAGGCCTTGCAGAAATGGAATTAAAAGGCGCTGCTAGAGGCGCAGTTATCAAACCAGGCTTTGCCTGTAAGGGTAGTGAAGTCGATAGTATCGACGCTAAACTACAAGAATGGTTAAGTAAATAATATGAAGAAAGTAATTGAAAAAGACATTTATTATGTCGGTGTTAATGACCATCAAATCGATTTATTTGAAGGTCAATATATCGTTCCTAATGGGATGGCATATAACTCTTATATCATCAAGGATGAGCTCATCGCCATTATGGACACTGTGGATCAACATTTTACCGAAGAATGGTTAAAGAATATTGAAAATGTGTTAGATGGTGAAAAACCAACATATTTAATCATCCAACACATGGAGCCAGACCATTCCGCTAATATTATTAATTTCTTGAAGAAATATCCAGATACCTATGTTGTCGGTAACGCTAAAACATTTAAGATGATGGAACAATTCTTCCACGAAGAGATTGCTCATAAACTCATTGTTAATGATGGTGATACCTTAAACTTAGGCACTCATATCTTAAACTTTGTTTTTGCTCCAATGGTGCACTGGCCAGAAGTCATGTTCACCTATGATAGCACTGCGAAAGTCCTTTTCAGCGCGGATGCCTTTGGTAAATTCGGGGCATTAGACGTTGATGAAGAATGGGACTGCGAAGCCCGTAGATACTATTTTGGCATTGTCGGTAAATATGGTGCGCAAGTACAAGCTATCTTAAAGAAAGCCGCTACTTTAGACATCAAGACCATCTGCCCACTGCACGGTCCTATATTAAATAAGGATTTAGAGCATTATCTCAAACAATATGATATTTGGTCATCATATCAAGCGGAAACTGATGGTGTCGCTATCTTCTATACCTCAGTATATGGCCACACTAAAGAAGCAGTGGAATTACTTAAAGAAAAGTTGGAAGCAAATGGCACACCTAAAATCGCTATTGCCGATTTAGCCAGAGAAGATATGGCGGAAGCCGTAGAAGACGCTTTTAGATGTTCAAAGATTGTGCTTGCCACAACCACATATAATGCTGGTATCTTCCCATTTATGGAAACATTTATCGCCCACCTAGTGGAACGTAATTTCCAAAATAAGAAGATTGCCTTTATTGAAAATGGTTCATGGGCGCCTTTAGCCGCGAAAGTGATGAAAGAAAAACTCGCTAACTGTAAGAATCTCACCATTATTGAACCAACAGTAAAGATTCTTTCGGCGATGAGTGAAGAAAATAAAAATCAGATTAACCTTATAGCGGACGCTCTTAGTAGTGACTACAAAGCGATGAAGGAATTAAAAGAAGAAAAACAACCAGAATTAGATCCAAAAGCCTTATTCAAAATCGGCTATGGTCTATATGTTGTAACTTCTAGCGATGGTAAGAAAGATAATGGCTGCATTGTTAACACAGTCACTCAATTAACAGACACACCTCTACGCGTCGCGGTCAATATTAATAAACTCAATTATTCACATGATTTAGTAAAGAAAAGTGGCATCCTTAACGTTAACTGCTTAAATAACGAAGCGCCATTTAGTGTTTTCCAAAAGTATGGCTTTGCCTCTGGTAAAGATACTGATAAGTTCGCGGGAGAAGAAGTGCTTAGAAGTGAAAACGGTTTAGTAGTTCTTTCTAATTACATTAATGCCTTTATCTCACTTAAAGTTGATAATTATGTCGATTTAGGAACACATGGTATGTTCATTTGTTCTGTGACTGAGAGTAAGACAATCAATAACATCGAAACTATGACTTATAACTACTATCAAGCAAACGTTAAGCCAAAACCAAACACAGAAAAGAAGAAAGGCTACGTTTGTAAAGTATGTGGCTACGTCCACGAAGGTGATTTACCAGAAGACTTTATCTGTCCACTTTGTAAACATGGTGTGGCAGATTTCGAAGAAATAAAGTAAAAGGAGAAGAAAGATGAAATACGTCTGTCAAGCTTGTGGCTTCGTTTATGACGAAGAATTAGGCAATCCAGAAAGAGGTATCGCTCCAGGCACAAAATTTGAAGATTTACCAGAAGACTACACATGCGCATGGTGTGGCGCTGGTAAGGATATGTTTGCTGCGCAATAATAACATACAAAAAGTCCGCCATTTCTAACGCTAGATGTGTGCGGGCTTTTTCTTTTATTTATAAATATTATCGGAAAAGTTAGTTAACCTCACATTTTTTACAAAACTATGTTTTATCTATCTTGCAAAGATATTAATAATCCTTTAATATAGATTTATCAATGTTGATAAGCAATCAACAAAACAAATTGTAATTGTGAATCATTGTGCTTTTTGCACGGAAAGGAATTTTTTATGAAACACAACAAATTGTTTGCGATGCTTGCTGTGGCTGCGGCCTTAGCTGTTTCAGCTTGTTCCGGTAACGGTGATAATCCTTCATCATCCGCTCACAAGCACTCAGCTGCTCCAGATGCGCCATGGAAGTATGACAACAATAATCACTGGAAAGATTGTGCTGCTAACGACGGCGGTAAAGCCGAAAACGCTAGACACACATTCGGCGATCCAACTGATGTAGTTCCAGCTACATGTACAGCAACCGGTTCTCAAAAGGTTAAATGTACAGTTTGTGGTGCGGAAGTCACACAAACTCTCGCAAAGAAAGACCACACATGGGGCGAATGGGAAGTTACTCAAGCTGCTACATGTACAGAAGCTGGCTCTAGAAAACACGTTTGCTCAGTCTGTCAAACAGAAGAAAGCGAAACAATCCAAGCCACTGGTCACACATGGGGTGAATGGGAAATTACCAAAGAAGCCAAATGTGGTGTAGCCGGTTCAAGAAAACACAAATGTTCAGTCTGTGGTGTTGAAGAAAGTGAAGTAATTGAAGCTTTAGAACACGATCTTGAATTAGTTGGTGGCGAAACTCCAGCTCCAACTGGTGAAGCTACAGTCCGTCTTTATAGATGTAAGCTCTGTGGCGAAACATCCTTAGGCTTTGCAGCCAATGAACCAAGTGAAGCATCCAAACCACACTTAATGGAAGGTGCTAACGGCGGTATGAGATTCTTCGGTCGTCCTATCGGTAATGCTTTAGCATTAAAAGCCGATGGTGGTTCCGAACATGAAACAAACAACGAATGTGTCTACTGTTCCACTGAAACAGGTGACTTCTTCGAATACGTCTTCACATTAAATGCTGACCAAGCTGCTACATTAGCAAATGCCAGATTATACTGCGATGCTAGACCAGCTAACTACTTAAGTGGTGACTTCTGGGCATATAACAGAAGTGCTGATGACTGGACCCCAGGTTACTATATTGATGGTGCTGATGATCACGTCCAAAAAGACGCAACCACAGGTGAAGTCGTTATGGTCAAAGACCATGCTAAAGCCACAAAGAACGAAGATGGCTCCTGGACCGAAGGTGTCGAACTTGAAACTGAAGTTAAGATGGGCGCTCGTATTGAAGACTACAGATACATCCTTTATGTCGATGGCAACCCAGTTGACTTTGACGCAGAAACATCTGTCCCAGTTAAAGGTAGCCAAAACAACATGCAAAGAGCTGAATACGTCTTACCATACACATTCCACTTACACGAAGGTAAGAACACAATCTCCTTACGTATGGCTGGTGGTTATAGATCTGAATTCTATAATTTCATCTTCAGACCATATGTTGCTCCAACCCCAGTCGTTGTTAACGAAACAAATCTTGAAATGAGAGAAGGCAAAACCGCTCAAATTACAAGTTCAATGGAAGGCTTAACATATGCCTCCGCTAACAACCGAATCGCTACAGTCGATGCTAACGGTTTAGTTACTGGTGTCAAAGCTGGTGAAACAACAATTACCGTCTCTAAAGAAGGTAACTACAAAGATGCTAAAGTCCCAGTTACAGTTCTTGAAAAAGAAGGCGTTATCAGCCTTAATTTAGAAGATGGCGTTATCGCTCCAGCAGACGGCGCTGAAAAATATACTTCAGGATCTAGTGGTACATGGTATAGAAACTTCAAAAAGGATGCTACTGTTACCTATACATTCACATCTGAATTAGCTGGTGAATTTGATCTTACATTAGGTTTAAGAGCCTCCTCTGATATCGTTTTAGCAGACAACTTTGAAATCAAAGTCAATGATGCTGCTGTTGCTGTTACTGGCACAGTTCCTAATACAAATTACAGCGCTAGAGATTTCATCGTTGGTCAAGCAAATTTAGTAGAGGGTAATAACACGTTAGTTATTAAAGCTCTTGCAGATAACGGTCTATTTTTAAAGACTCTCAAATTAGCTCCACACGCTCATGCTTGGGGTGACAAACAAGAAGTCGCCGCTTCTGGTAACGGTGTTGCTTATGACAAATACGTTTGTAATACATGCGGCGCTAGCAAATTCGAAGTTAAATTAGACGATTCAATGTTAGCTTCTGGTTCAGTCAACAAGAATGACCCAGCTGGTTACATGAAATTAAAAGCCAATGGACAAAGCTTCTCATTCAAAATCAACGTTGAAGCAGTCGCTACTGGTAAGATTTATCAACGTGGTGTTATGGATAGCTGGTCCAGCAACAAAAATAGAAACGTCTTCTCTGGCGGTTCCCAAGGTGCTGATGACTTCGAATTAACAGTCAATGGCACAAAAGTTGATATCTCCGCTTATAAGAGTGCTAAGTGGTCCGATGTTATGAAGGGCGAAGCTCAAAGTGGTAACTTATCTCCATTAACCGATGTTGAATCCGGCCTTATCAATTTAGTCGCTGGTGAAAACACAATTACTTACACAAGAAAAGCTAGCTACAACTTAGCTCTCACACACATTGTCTTTATCGTTAAATAATCATAATTAATAAAACGATATAACAACTAAGGTGGTGTCTTATCAGGGGCACCTCCTTTTTTTTAATGCTTTTAAAGCAAATTACTATCTTTATTAAATCCTTATTAATATAATAAGAGCATGTTCAAACGTTTTATCCATTACTATAAAAACCATAAGCTCATATTATTTCTAGATATGACTGCGGCTTTTCTTATTGCCGTTACTGGTATTGCTTATCCGATTATTACTAGAGTAATGCTCAGTGATTGGATTCCAAATAATAATCTTAATCTCATCATTATTGGTGGTGCCTCTTTAGTGACTATCTATCTTGTCCGTATGGGTCTACGTTATTTCGTACAATATTACGGTCACGTCATGGGTGTCCATATGCAAGGGGAAATGCGCACTGATTTATTCAATAAATTACAAACATTACCTTATTCTTACTTTGATAATCATGAAACAGGTGTCATTATGTCGACGATGACAAACGATTTATTCGATATTAGTGAATTAGCCCATCATGGTCCAGAAAACCTCTTTATCGCCTCTTTTACCGCGATAGGGGCCATTACTTACTTAATGTTTATCGATTGGATATTAGGTTTAGTGCTCCTAGGTGTTATTCCTATCATCTTCTTATTAACTTGGGTCTTCCGTCGTAAATTCAGAACGGATATGCGTAACTCTAAAAAAGCCATCGCTAATATTAATGCTAGATTAGAAAGTTCTATCTCTGGTATTAGAGTCACTAAAGCTTTCACAAATGAAGAAATTGAAAGAGATAGATTTGAAGAAACTAATAAAGATTATATTAAAGCGAGAACCAATGTCTTCTCATCAATGGGTAAGTACTTCGCTATTTCCCAATTTGTGACTGATTTCTTTAACGTTTTAGTCTTAGTTTTAGGCGGTTTCTTCCTCTTAAAAGGAATTAATGGCTTTAATCCCGCTGATTATAGTGCGCTTATCATTTCTGTTAGTTTATTTATTAATCCAATTAATCAACTCATCATGTTCATGGAACAATTTGAAAGTGCTTCCGCAGGGTTTGCGAGATTCATTGCTTTAATTGATGAAAAGAGTGAAATCATCTATAACGGTAAAAGTGAATTTGATACTGTTCAAGGTGACTTAATCTTTGATCATGTTAGCTTCCATTATGTTGAAAATAACGAAGTATTAGATGATGTATCATTCCATTTAGAAGCGGGTAAAACTCTCGCTTTAGTGGGTCCTTCTGGTGGTGGTAAAACCACAATATGTCACCTTATTCCTAGATTCTATTTCTTAGAACATGGCCACATCTATATCGATAATATCGATATCAGTGACTATACACTCCGTTCTTTAAGAGAAAAAATTGGTATTGTCCAACAAGATGTCTTCCTTTTTGGTGGGACGATTAAAGATAACATTTTATATGGTAGACCAAGCGCCACAGACGAAGAAGTGATGGAAGCCGCTAGAAAGGCTAATATCTTAGATTTCATTAACTCCTTACCAAATGGTTGGGATACGGAAATTGGTGAAAGAGGTGTGCGCTTAAGTGGTGGTCAAAAACAACGTCTTTCTATTGCAAGATTATTCTTAAAGAATCCTCCAATTCTTATCTTAGATGAGGCTACAAGCGCATTAGATAACACCACAGAAATGCTCATTCAAAGATCGCTTCAAGAACTCGCTAAAGGTAGAACTTGCTTAATAGTGGCTCATAGATTATCAACGATTAAAAACGCTGATGAAATCGCCGTTGTTTCCAAAGGAAAAATTATGGAAAAAGGCAGCCATGATGAACTCATGAAACTTAATGGCATTTATTCTGATTTATATCGCTTACAGTTTAAAAATAGCGATGAAACCATCGCTAATATTGATATCGATTAAAGAATCTTTGCTCTATATAAAGTAAGCGCGGTAAATAATTTAGAGTCAACGACTTTATCTTCTTTTATTAATGTTTCAATCTCATCCATTGTGAGAAACATCACATCGATAAATTCATCGCTATCTAAATGTCTTTCTTCTTTGACGGATTTACCACAGTAATAAAAGTGAATTACTTCATTAGAATAACCACATGTTGGTACCATATCGCCTAAATGAATCATCTCAAGAGGGCGATAGCCTGTCTCTTCGAGACATTCTCTTTTTGCGGCCTCTAATGGTTCTTCACCTTTTTCGAGTTTACCCGCTGGAAGTTCATAGATCTCTTTACCTAAGGCATAACGGAATTGTTTTTCGATGATGAACTTATCACCAACTTTAATTAAAATGCCGACCCCACCTAAATGAGAGACAACTTCTCTAATAGATTTTTGACCATTTGGGCATAAGACTTCATCTCTTCTTAAAGAAATGACTCTTCCTTCATATATTTGTTCTGAATTTAATTTGGTTTCTTTTTTGTCCATGTTATTATCATACTCTATTTTTATCGTATAAATTGAATTAAATATTATTTTTGAATAAAATAAACCCGTTAGAAAGAAGGTATTCCATATGGAAACAA
>JAGAYY010000002.1 GCA_017940265.1 Bacilli bacterium
AAAATCCATATGAAAAGACCTCCTTGTAAATAGATTCAACACCTAAATTATAAGAGGTCTTTTCTTCTAAAAGTTCAATATCTATAAATTTTGGAGTGGAACATGGTATTTTTCATCCCACCTTAGAATTTATAGAACCTTTTCTTTTTGAAAAACATTTTATACTTATTGTTGATAGAGGCATATTTATATGAATAAAAGAATCAAATTATTTGTTTTACCAATTATCACTTTATTATCGTCTTGTTCAATTACTGATTTGATTGGAATTAAGACCTATTCAGGATATGAAGAATATCTCAAAAACGATTTAAATTGCACTGAATATGATGATGTTGCTTCTTTAAACAACGCGATTAAACAATCAGCGTATCAGTGGAATAGTAGTAGAAATGAGTCAAAAGGATATACATATTACTATACTTCTCATAACTTAATGATTCTTCAATATGATGACCATTCTTATTCAATTAGTTCTACAGAAGGATTAACTCTTGTAGTAGGAAAAAGAAGTAACTGTATTGCCTATTGTTATGGAGCAACCTCTACTCCTGATTTATATCTAAGAGAAGACGGAAGTATTACTACGAGTGGGGGCGTAGCTGCTAGTGATGAATATAAGAAAGACTTTAACGCTTATATTTATGATAACAATGGTGGCTATTTATTTGTTTTAAATGAAAAGCACCTTATCTTCTTGAATGGCGATAAATCAGAATTCTATGTTTCTGAAAATTACACATCAACATTTACCGGCCCTAATAAGACTTCTAAAGTTGTGCCTACTTGTGATTTATTAACTAATACATTAGAGGCTCTTACATTTACTACTTTAGCGTTACCTAACCCAGGAGGAGATAAGTTTGAAGCTTGGGGAAGAGAAGTCACATATAAAGATAGCTTCTCTAACTACACAGTCTATTTAGCAGGTGTTGATCCACTTGAATATATTCCAGTCTTAGAGACAAATGGATTCACTGTTATTAGATCTTCAGATGATATCATCTTCCTCCCATTCTATGGAGAAAGAGCAGGCTCTTGGCTTATTCACGATGAGAAAGGTGAACTCAAAGGAGCGTTATCTTTCCAAGATTATTTATACACCAGTCCTAAGGGAGAAACCTTTGGTCCTAAATTTAACACTAAAATCAGTTTCTATAAAGCGAGAAGCGGATACGTGGATGGAAGAGAGTTAACAGCTAGAACCGATTGGACTGATTCTGAAAAGACAACGATGAGAAATTGGTATGATGGCGCATTTAATACAGTCATTCCATTCCACAAACTCAAAAATGGATATAATGTTCCTACCTCTTTATCTAGAGCCTCAGAAGATCTCTTTGGTGGAGCACTTATGATTGGACAAGAATGCTACAAGATTTGGGATGAAAGCATTGACTATCATCTAGATGGATACGCAGAAACATTAGAAGCAAATGGATATCATAAATACGTTCCAAACTTTGATTTATCAACTAAGGAAGGCATAAGAGCGTATGAAGCCACTGATGAATCAAAATATTACGAATGTTACATTAATGAAGAGGCTGATGCGGCAATTAAATTTAGTTTCTCATTCAATGATGGAAATGTTATCAAAGTATTCAAAAAATCATTAATGCATTCTCACCTTGATGATGAGATGTAAATAATAGGGCCCTCTGAAATCTAGAGTGGTCTAGAGTGGGATTCTCTTAAAACATCCCAAAATCTATGAAATCTAGGGTGGTATATCCGAAAGGGTATATCACCTTTGATTTTTATAGGTCAAAATAAGCATTACTCTTGCGCGGAAT
>JAGAYY010000055.1 GCA_017940265.1 Bacilli bacterium
AAGTAGAAAACTTGCTAACACTTATGACTATGTTTTCGTGGAAGATTTAGATTTAAAAGAAATGAGTGAGAGGAAAACTGATTTAAAACTAGGTATTTCTATATTTGATTTAGGGTATGGAACTTTCCTTAATTATCTTAAATACAAATTAGAATGGCTTAATAAGAAGCTTGTCAAAGTAGATAGATACTATCCAAGTAGTCAGCTTTGTTCAGCCTGTAATTATCGTAAAAGCGATTTAACACTTGCTCAAAGAAGTTGGACTTGTCCAGAATGCAAAACTAAGCATATTCGTGATATTAATGCAGCGATTAACATCAAAAAAGAAGGAATAAGAATAATCCTTAATCCTTCTAACTAAAGTAATCTAAACAAGTTGGATATCTTGTTAATAAATATCCTTAACCGAGGGACTCTCGGGGATAGCCCATTGATTCTGAATTCATTAGAGTTCTTGAGTGGGAAGCTCCATCTTCTATAAGTGGGGTGAGGTCATATTCTGTGGTCGATGGTTTATTCATCGCTAATTTCGCAAATAATGGCGCTGTTTCAGCGATTATTTCTTTATGTCGAACTTTATTATTCCAAATAGGATTTGCTTTCTTATTCCCGATTCTCTTTGGTGATGCTTCCATCTGGTGGGCATTAACCGCGGGTGAATTATTAAATGTTGGCTTAGGAACAATCTTCATCATCTTAAATAGAAAAAAATATGGCTATTAAAAAAGTGGCATCCCGAAGGACACCACTATTTTAATAATAGATTAATGTTTATAAGCAATTAGGCGTTTGGAACAAGTTTCATGAAATCGATATTTGGAGCGGTATTGCTTTCACCGATAGCTTTAATTTCGATTTTGTTCGCACCCGCTTTAAGGGTGACTTCGCCTAATAAGTAGTCTGTAAATGTACGACCAGAGATTGCTAATTCATCTGGGAGAGCAAGGGCTGCATCATTGACTTTAATTTCGATAACGGCTTTTAAGTCAGCGATGTTGGCTGTACCATATTGACCACCCGCTCTACCATTAAGGTAAAGTTTGAAAGAACCAGCATTAGCGGCATCAAAGTTCAAGACTAAGACTGCTTCAGCGGCCCATTGTGCTGTACATGTTTCGCCTGAGCTTGTGCTTCTCTTAATGATAGCTGTTGGTGTTTCAGCACCGGATTCAGTAATAGCGGCACCATCACATGTGCCATCTTCAGCTTGAACTCTAATTTCACCAGCAACAACTTTTTCTGCAACAGTAAGAGACACTTTTGCAGAAATCATACCGGCTTTATAAACTTCGATAACCACACTACCTTTAGCCACAGCGGTCACTAAACCATTTTCATCAACGGTTGCGACGCTTGTGTTTCTAGAATTATAGGAAAGACCAGTTGTAGCGGAAGTAAGTTGAAGTGTATCTTCAGCGGTAAGGGCTAAGGATTCTTCGCTATTTGTCATAACGATTGTTTCTTTGGCTGGAGCATCAACTTTAGCAATTGTAGCCGCAGTTTCAGAATAAATCATTAAGTCATCTAAGTATGGAGCATTACCTTTTAAATCAAATTCTAATGCATTTTCACCAGCGACAAGGTCGAATTCTCCTAAGGAGACACCTTGGAAGGTATAGCCACCTTGACCATCAGTATCAGAATTGTAGGCAACATTTTCTAATGAGATAGGGGCATTGTTCAATTTGGCATCCATAATTGTCGCTAAGGATTCAAATGAACTATTGTGGCCCATTGTGAGCACTAATTCGGCTTTAATAGCGGCACTACTTGTGAATTTTAAGACTTCTTTGTCACCTTCACCGAAGTAGCCGATACATGTACCATCAGAGGCTGAACTCTTTTCATAAACTGGGGTGAGTTCTGGACCACGGTTGCTGTTATACCAGAAGCCATCAGCGGCATTATGGTCAGCATCTTCCATGTGTAATGTGGCGATTGGAGGTTTTCTATTGACTGTGACTGTTAATTCACCAGTTTTGAAACCTTCTTTAGCAGCAGAGATTTTGGCTGAGCCAGGAGCAACAGCGGTAACTTTACCTGTTTGATCGACGGTCGCGACCTTTTCGTTGTTACTTGCCCAAGTGACGCCTTCTTCACTGGCTTTGAGTTGTCCGTTTTCACCGACAACGAGTGTTAATGATGATTTGTCATCAGCGGTTTTAACTGTCACCTTTGGTTGTGGTGCCACTGATGGTGTGGTTGACTTACCACTTTCCCCTCCGTTATTGCTACCACATGCGCCTAAAGATAACATTAAGCCCACAACAGCAAATGGAAGAAGAACTTTCATTTTTTTCATTATCATAACTCCTTTTCTCTCAGGTTATTAAAAGCACACCTTAAAAATATGATGAACCTTAAATAAACCTTAATTTGGCAACATTATATCGTGTTTTTATCAAAAACATAAATAAAAAATGCAAAAATTATGTGAACTATTCTATGAATTTTGTAAACTTTTTTATTGGTTTTTATGACAATCTTGCGAACGAAGAAAAAACCAGCTATAAGCTGGAATTATAATAGCTGGTCTTAATAAAAAACTTGATGATAGGTAAACTTTTGATTAAGAAGAGATCGCAACTGCGAAGATAATGCCAAATAAAAGAAGCATACCTAGAACAATGAATAACACGATTAAGCCGACCTTTGTGTCTTGATTTATTGTGTATTTGATCTTTTCTGGTGGAAGACCTAATTCTTCATCAGTTAAATATGGAATATCAAAGGCAGCAAAATATTCTTCAAATCTTTTAAAGTCCACTGGGGAAAGATAGATGATTCTACCTGTTTTAGTTTTAATAAGGAATGTATCAACATGTTCTTGACCATCTGTCCATTCTTTGATCTTGGTTTTTCTCATCGCCTTAATGGCTTTGACATTAACAAGTGCTTCCCATTCTGGAGGAAAAGTATATCTTCTATTCCAGTAGGAATCACATTTTTTAAAGGAGATAATACCATCATGGATTTTGAGGTGACCATTAACGTAAGTTCTTCCATCAATTCTTGCGGTGGCTTCACTTTCTAAGTAATTAGGGATTTCTTTAACTTCCTTCACCACTTTTGTTTCCGCTTCATCCATATCAATTGGATTAAGAATTGCATCCCCATAAGCTTTGACTTTTTCTTCATCGCTTAAGTTATAGCCACAGTGTGGACAAACTGAAAGAGTATCAGACATTGGTTGTTTACATTCTGGACATCTAATTAATGACATATTACCACCTCCATTCTAGAACAATATACATAAAAATACATAAATATTCAACAAGAATCGTTCAAAATAAATTTAATTTTAAAAAACCAATACTTAACATCAATTCTCTTTTTTTCGAAGTTAATTTCTTCTTGTTTACTAACTTGTATGATTTAAAGCCAATAGCAAGGCTTCTAATACCAAAGAATAAATTTCGTATAGTTAGCATATTTTTGAATGATTATTTGTCTTTTTTTGAACTAAAAAACCAATAAATATTGTCTTAGAAGGCATTTTTGTAATAAATTAATAGAGAAAGGAAAACATACACAATGTCAACAGTTGAACAAATTAAAGCTGCTTACGAAGCTTTCGTCGAAGAAAACGAAAAATTCGTTGAAAAGGGTAACAAAGCTGCTGGTGGTCGTGCTCGTAAGGCCTTAATGGAACTTGCTAAATTAGCCAAAGTTCGCCGCGCTGAAATCCTTGAAGAAAAGAAATAGTTTTCTAAAAAGATAAAACGGATGACTCAACTGCCATCCGTTTTTATTTTGCTTAAGCAATTTTAATCTTTTTCTTAAGCGCTCTCTGTGTCATTCTATCGTTTTCATTAAGAACTGATCTCTTTCTACATTTTAAGATGAGGTCTCTACCTTCATCACTTCTTGTATAGACCACTTTGAATGTGCCTACTTTACCAATGAGATTTGTGGCAAAGAGGTCCACCATGGCTTTCTTCTTACCTAAAATAGATGGACAAGAATATGAATGTTCATATTTTAAATGGCCTTTCTTTTCTAAGATTAATAAGTATCTTGGATTGTCAATCGGCGAGAACATTTCATTAATTGCCTCATTAAAGAGATTCTGTTCATATCTATTAGCCTCTTTTAATGAAATGCCAATGAGGACTTCATCACCTAAGACATTAAGTGTGGCTCTATCATTGATGAGCCCACAGTATTGCAGAGTATTAAGCAGAGCTTTAGCGATAAATGTCATGTTCTTTTTAGGGGATGAATGAGTAACCGCGAGATGAATGACCTTACTTAAGAAGACAGAGAAGGCAATCACAAAGATAATCATTGTAATCATAATGATCGCACTTATTAATGCTCCTAGCGAATCAGAAGCTCGTACTGCGGTAAGCAATGAGCCTAAAGAAATGCCAGCGCCCAATAGTGAAAGGGTATCTATTAAGCCATAGAGCGTTAAACCGATGACGTTAACATAAGCAAAAGGAGGGATCACTACTTCTCGAGGAATAGATATTTCTTCAGTGACTTTGAAGTTCTTCTTTAAAGATGTATTCCATTTACTATTTGTGTCATCACGTTTAGCGGCTTGAGCAAGCATTAAGTAGTTAATTCTATCAAAGCCACTTTCGTTATATGGAGGAAGAATGGTTGTTAAGCGTTCAATACCACTTTCGATTTCTCCTGTTTCATAGTTAGGACCCACAAAGCAATCAAATCTTCTTTGTAAGACCTCATAGTCATAGGAAGTAATCTTGCTATAGTCCGCTTCTTTTTTGAGTTTTAATGATTCAAAGTGTTTATATTCGAAAATATATTCAGGTTCAATTGTCGCTAAATGCCAAATATTAGCGACTTTATTTGGATTTTTTCTATCCATTCTTATCGTCCTACCACGCATTTGGTTAGAGAGCATAAAGCTACCCACAAAACTAGCAAGGATAAGCGTATTGATGCATGGAGAATCCCAGCCTTCACCTAATAATGATTTAGTGCCGATGATGATGTTAATAACACCTTTTTCAAATAGTTTAGCCACTAAATCGACCTTATCTTTATTATGTAAAGAAGCCGCGAAAGTAAACTCTCCATAATTAGTGTCACCAATTTGATTACATTTAACTCTTCTACCAGGGAATTGATCTTTGCAATCGAGAGGTAAAACAATTAAATTACCAGAAAGGATACCCATTCGATAATTAGGATTAGATTTTACTAAGGCTTCAAAGATTGAGACAACACTGATTTGCAAAGAGATATTATCATTAAATAAATCTTTGATTGATTCTTTTTTAATATAGTCAGTTAAGATTAATAATCTTAAATTCTCACCCATATTATTAGTTTCCGCTTCAGTGATTTTAGCGATACTATCTAATTTACCAACGGAACTAATGAGTTTGTGTTTCATTGATTCTTTTAGGGTGAAGTTAACTTTGTTTCTTTCAAAAACAGAGTTAGTTTTTAATATTTTAGTAATGCGTTCTTTTTCTTTTTCTGTCGTAATCTTTTCATCTTCTAAGCAGAAAGTAATCGCTCTTTCATAAGAGAGCAATGATAAAGAAGGTAAACCTTTCTTACCGGTTAAACTTTTAATAATTTTTGGATCAATGGTAATACCGATAGATTCAATAATTGCTAAAAGCAATATGAAAGGTTCAGCGCTATCATAGAAATAATCTTTATCATTATGATAAGCATCCACGATTGTGGCGTGAATGTTTTCTAAAACATCGAGTTTTTTAAATTCTTTAATTGCATTTAAAACTTTATTCTTATAAGTCGTAAAGACTTCAGTTTCTTCTTTAGTGGGATAGTTAAAATAGACATAGTCTTGATGTGGGCAAAGAGTCCCTTCTTTTACTAGTTCAGGAACGAATATTTCTTCGTCAATTGGGCCACACACCTTTTCATAACGGTCCCATTCCGCTTTATTCGCATCATATGGAGGGGTCGCAGTTAGGGCCACTACTTTGACATCTTCACCGAGTTGTTCAATAAATCTCTCTAATGATTTTTGCCATTCATTTTGTAAGTGATGGGCTTCATCTAGACAGATAGTTTTGACATTGTATTTTCTAACAAGTTCAAAGATATCTAAGTCACTATAATCAGTCACTTCACCATCTTCTTCCAAAGGAAGTTTATTCATAATGGAATGAAGAGCTTGATAAGTAATGGAGTTAATTAAAGTGATCTCGTGGAGGTCATAGGAAAAATATTTATCAACTTTTTCACCTTCATCTAAGAATCCATCTTTAAATCTATCGCCCCACTGATATTTAATCGTAGTTGTTGGTGAAAGAATAATTGTTGGAGCATTTAATCTTTTAATTAATTCTAAACCTAGAATGGTTTTACCACTGCCAGGGGCGGCAACGATATTGATCTTGCCATTTAAAAGATACCGATCCGCATTATTTAGAATTCTCTGTTGGTATTTTCTAAATATGCCTTTAAAATGCACTTTATCAAATGTCTTCATATCTTAGATTAGATTATATCACTAGATATAAATAAAACACTAATCCTATCATAAAGCTTAACAATATGTGAATTGAAAAACTAAATTCCGTTTTTAGAATTAAACTTTGTTTTTCGGAATTTTCTCTTACAAATGGTATGTTTTATATGTCTATGCTTCCGTCGAAAGGAGGTAATTAACATATGAAACAAAAGCATATGACAAAA
>JAGAYY010000056.1 GCA_017940265.1 Bacilli bacterium
AATGTCAAGGCTATCAACTTTTCTAAAATCTATTCGTTGTTAGACTATAAGTTAAAACTAGTTGGCATTGAATTAATTAAAGTTAATGAAGCTTATTCATCTTCTTGTTCTCCTAATAGTCTTAATGTTTGTAAAGACTTCGCAAATAAAAGCAATAGGGTTTATAGAGGTTTATTTAAAGAATATAGCAATGTTTATAACGCTGATATAGTAGGGGCTTATAACATTATGAGGATTTATAGGCAAAATAATAATGATAATTTCTTAATGCCTAAAGTAGGATTATCTAATCCTTCTAAAAAATATATTCCTGTCACAGACCAGTTTTTAAATGAAGACTATATCAATTGGAATGGTAAATCTGGTAATATAGGGATATCGGGTAGGAACTACCCAACAGGAGATGAATTGACTACCTTAATAAATCAATTCATGACCAAGATGCTCGGTAATTCAATTGCCGAGTAAGTTCACAAAAGTAATATGAAAACTAAAATTATTAACACTCCAGATATGCTTAAAGCCGCCTCTCGTAAAAAGAGTGCGACTGTTTTCATGCCCGCTACTTTTGATAAAAAAGATCAATTAGAAGCCTTAGTCAAAGGTGAGAAATATTATATTCATACCTATGGCTGCCAAGCTAATGCCAGAGATGAAGAAACAATGCGTGGCTTATTAGAGGATGTTGGTTACATTCAAACCGATAAACCAGAAGAAGCTTCCTTAATCATTATTAATACATGCGCGGTAAGAGAAAACGCTGAAGATAAAGTGTATGGTGAAATTGGTAACCTTAAACACTTGAGAAAGAAAAATAAAGATTTAGTCTTAGCCATCTGTGGCTGTATGGTGGAACAACCAGAAATCTTAAAGAAACTCATGGAAACATTTACTGAAGTAAATCTTTACTTTGGCACCCATGAAATAGCACAGTTATATTCTCTTGTTTATGATGTAAGAACATCTAAGGAAAGAGTGGTGGCTATTGAAAGTAAACCAGGTGAAGTTATTGAAATTACACCCGCTTGTAGAAACAATACCTACAAAGCTTACGTTAATGTCATGTATGGCTGTGATAAATTCTGCACGTATTGCATCGTTCCTTATACTAGAGGCAAAGAAAGAAGCAGACACTTTGAAGATGTCTTAAAAGAATGCCAAGAATTAATCGATAATGGCTATCAAGAAATCACTCTTTTAGGTCAAAACGTTAATGCTTATGGTAAAGACCTTGATGAAGGAAAAGACTTCGCTGACTTAATGGAAGCGGTCGCTAAATTAGGTGTTCCTAGACTTAGATTTACTACCTCTCATCCATGGGATTTCTCCTCAAAGATGATTGATGTGATCGCAAAATATCCAAATATCATGAAGTTTATCCATCTTCCTGTGCAATCCGGTAATGACCGTGTTTTAAAAGCAATGGGTAGAAGATATACAAGAGAAACTTATCTCGCATTAGTAAAAGAAATGAGAGAAAAGATTCCAGGCTTAGCCTTATCCACTGATATTATTGTGGGTTTCCCAAATGAAACTGATGAAGAATTTAACGATACATTAACCATCGTTGATGAAATCAAATATGAAGCCGCCTTTACATTTATCTATTCTCCAAGAAAAGGTACACCTGCGGCTAAGATTGAAGACAATGTTTCTTATGAAACAAAATCCAAAAGATTCATGGAATTAGTCAAGCATTTAGAGAAACACATTGAAGCCCATAGTAAAACAATGGTGGGCAAAACATATGATGTTCTTGTCGATGGTGTGAGTAAGACTGATAAAGATATGTATTCTGGTTATACAGAAGAAAATAAACTTGTGCACTTTAAAGGTGATGAATCCATGATTGGTAAAATCGTTAAAGTGAAAATCAATGAATCTCATACCTATTCCATGATGGGAGAAGTTGTTAATGGATAAAGTCATTGAAAAGGCTAAAGAATTAAAGGCTGCGCTTGATGAAACTCCTGAGATGAAGGAGTATCTCAAATATAAAGACTTATACGAAAATAGCGAAGACGTGATTGAATTAAAGCACAATATCGCTAACTTAAGAGCAAAGGGAAAATTAAACGAGGCCAATAACTTACAAGCCCTTTATGATAACCATCCAATCGTAGTAAATTATCAAGCTAGTAAAGAAGCTTTGATGGAATTACTTAAAACTGTTCAATCATTAATTAAATAAATGCGAATGAGATCGCATTTTTTGTTATAATAGGGGCATGCTTATAGTCATAGTCGGTCCTACAGGATCAGGAAAAACATCCCTAGCTTTAACATTATCAAAGAAATATTCCGCTCCAATCATTAATGGAGATGCTTTTCAAATCTATCAAGAAATGGATATTGGTACTGCGAAAGTGGAAAAGGATAGTGAGGACTATAAGAAACATTATCTTTTAGATATTGTTAAACCAAATCAATCTTATTCTGTTAAGGAATATCAAGAAGACTTTAGAAAGACTTATCTTGAACTTAAAAAGAAATATCCAACAATCATCGTCTGTGGTGGCACTGGATTATATATTAGAGCCGCACTTTATGATTATGTTTTTGAAGATGAAGAAGAAGTGGATGTTTCTGATTTAGAAGAGTTATCCAACGAAGAACTTTATGAAATGTTAAAGCAAGTCGATATTAAGGCAACCGAAACAATTCATATGAATAACCGCAAGAGAGTCATAAGAGCCTTGCAAATTGCTAGAACTCATAAAACAACTAAGTCCGAAAGTATTGATAAACAAGAACACGCTTTATTCTTCAAAGATGAGGATGTGCGATTCTATTTTATCAATCCAAAAAGAGAAGAATTATATGAGAATATTAATGCCCGTGTCGATCAAATGTTTGATAATGGCTTACTAGACGAAGTCAAAGGATTACTAAATAAATACGACTTGTCATTAACCGCAAAAGCGGCAATTGGCTATAAAGAAGTAATTGATTATTTAGATGGTAAATGCAGTTTAGAAGAATGCAAAGAGCTCATCAAGAAGAGAACAAGAAACTATGCTAAAAGGCAAGTTACATTTTTCAAGCATCAGTTACCTTGTAAAGAATTTGCCACAAGAGAAGAACTCTTAAAAGAGGCCACAAATGAATAAAGATATATTCGCGCGTTCAATTGGTTTACTCGGAGAAGATAACTTTAACAAACTCCAAAATAAAGTTATCGCTGTTTTCGGTTTAGGTGGAGTGGGTGGTACCGCTCTTGAAGCTTTAGCGAGAACTGGCTTTGCCCATTTTATAATCGTGGACTTTGATAAAGTTGATCCAAGCAATCTAAACCGTCAAATTCTATATACAAGTAAAGATATCGCAAGAGATAAAGTTGAAGCCGCTAAAGAAAGATTATTAATGATTAATCCTGATTTAGATATCAAAACATTCAAAGGCAAAGCCCAGGAATTTGATTTTAATCAAAAGATAGATTATATCGTTGATGCCATTGATGATGTGGAAGGTAAATTATTCCTCGCTAAAAAGGCGCAAGAACATAATATTCCATCAATCATGTCATTAGGTATGGCTAATCGTTTCAATCCAGAACAAGTTAGAGTTAGTAAATTAAATCAAACTCGTAACGATCCATTAGCGAAGAAAATTAGATATGAAGCCAAGAAAGCAGAATTAGATTTAAGCAAAATTAACGTAGTTATCTCTGAAGAAATACCACAAAAGAACGCGGAAAAACTATATTCCACGATGATGGTGCCTTCAGCAGCAGGATTAACTATTGCAAAATTTATTTTGAATAGCATAATAGATAACAAATGAAATAAAAGAGAGGTTCTATTTATGGGAAACATTTTCGATGTAGCAAAAATGATTAATGTTGATGAGAAATACCTTATTCCTTTTGGATATGATAAGGCTAAAATCTCATTAAAAATTATGGACGAATTAAAAGATCGTCCTAACGGAAAACTAGTATTAGTAACAGCGATTACTCCAACTAAAGCTGGTGAAGGTAAAACAACTACCTCCATTGGTTTACATGATGGCTTACGCTATATCGGTGTTCCTTCATTAGTGTGTTTAAGAGAACCATCCCTTGGCCCAGTCTTTGGTATTAAAGGTGGCGCTACTGGTGGTGGCAAAGCCCTTGTTGTTCCAAGTGAAGATATCAACTTACACTTCACAGGTGACATGCACGCCTTAACAAGTTCTATTAACTTAATTGCTGCTTGTATTGATAACTCAATTTGGCAAGGCAATGAATTAAATATCAATCCTGAAAGAGTTCTTTGGAAAAGAGCCCTTGATATGAACGATAGAGCCTTAAGAAAAGTAACTGTTTCTGAAGGTGAAACTAAAGTCGCTCCTAGACAAGAAGAATTCGTCATTACTGTCGCTAGTGAATTAATGGCTATTCTTTGCTTATCTAAAGATGTTGATGACTTTATGAATAGAATCAACAATATCATCGTTGCTTATAGCTATGATGAAAAACCAGTCTTCTTAAGACAATTAAGAATTAGCCACGCCATCATGAAACTCATGATTACCGCGCTTAATCCAAACCTCGTTCAAACATTAGAAGGTAATCCTGCAATCATACATGGTGGACCTTTCGCTAATATTGCTCATGGTTGTAACTCCATTATCGCCACAAAGATGGCCCTTAAGTTAGCCCCAGTCGTGGTCACAGAGGCAGGCTTCGGTGCTGACCTTGGTGCGGAAAAATTCTTAGACATTAAATGTCGTGTTGCGGGTTTAAAACCAGATGCAGTTGTTGTGGTTGCCACAATCCGTGCTCTTAAGATGCATGGTGGTCAACCATTTGAAGAACTCGCTAATGAAAATGTTGAAGCTCTTAAAAACGGTGTTTGTAACTTAAAGAAACATATTGAAAACGTTGAAAAATTCGGTGTCCCAGCAGTGGTTTGTATCAACCACTTCGCTAGTGATACTGAAGCAGAAACCGCTTTCTTAAGCAAGTGGTGTGAAGAAAATGGTTACGACCATGCTTACTGCTCAGCTTTTGCTGATGGTGGTAAAGGTGGTGCAGAACTCGCTAGAGCGGTCATGAACATCCTCAACACTAAAGAATCCCATTATCATCCTTTATATGATGTCAATCTTCCAATTAAAGAAAAGATTGAAACCATTTGTAAAGAAATCTATGGTGCGGGTGAAGTTGTTTATACCGATGCTGCTAATAAACAAATTGAAGACTTTACTAAATTAGGTTTTGATAAAACTCCAATCTGTATCGCTAAGACCCCTCAATCATTAACCGATGATCCAAAAGTCTTAGGCGCTCCAAGAGGTTTCACGGTCACTATTCGTGAAGTGAGATTATCCGCTGGTGCAAACTTCATCGTTCCATTAACAGGCGCTATTATGACAATGCCTGGCTTACCAAAAGTTCCAGCCGCTGTGAAGATGGAAGATGTGCCTTACGATCAAAAACTTGATCATTAATTAAATTTTTTCGGACAAAAATGAAAAATTCCCCCTATTTAATCTATAGAGGGATTTTTTATGCCACTAATTGAATTAAGTAAAGTTTCTAAAGCCTATTTTATTAATAAAAATGAAAAAAAGTATGTCTTAAAGGACATCACTTTGTCATTCCCTGAAACAGGTTTAATAAGCATTTTGGGCAAATCTGGATGTGGTAAATCAACTTTGCTTAATCTTATTGGTGGATTAGATAAATCAAGTGAAGGAACGGTTTATTATAAAGGTGATAACATCGCTAAATATAAAAACAAACAACAAGTAACTTTTAGAAAAAGTGAAATAAGTTATATCTTTCAACATTACCATTTATTAGAAAACCAAACTGCTTTATATAACATCATGCTTCCTTGTTTGTTAAATGGGGATAGTTTTAAAGTCGCGAAAGAGAAAGTGTTATCATTGATAAATAAGTTTTCTATTAAAGAAGAGTTGCTAGATAAGAAATGTTCCGAATTATCTGGTGGAGAAAAAGAAAGAATCGCTATTATGCGAGCCTTTATTAATGAACCGCAAGTCTTATTAGCGGACGAACCAACAGGAGCGTTAGATAAAGATAATGCTTTATTAGTAATGGAATCATTAAGAAAGGCTAGTGAGCATTCTTTAGTAATCGTGGTTACTCATAATGAACAATTAGCGAGGCAATATAGTGACCGCATTATCCATATGAAGGATGGAAAGGTTATCTATGATGAAAAAGTAAGATTAATAAGTGGAAGAAATGATAATAAAGTTAAAAGAAATCTCAGTGGCAATCCAAATTGGTATAACAAAATAATTGCTTCTAATTTCATTAAAAGATTTAAAAGAAATATATTTTCATTATTCGCTTTGATGATTGGCATAGTAGCGAGCATGATTATTTTTGGTTTTTCTAATGGTGCTCATCATTCAATAAGTGTTTCTACAGAGAAGCAATTTGATTATGGTGTGGCTTCTATTAGTAAAGAAAACAAAATCAAAAGTGATGAATCTCCAATTACTTTGATTCAGACATTACGTTCAAGCGAAGAAGAGATACAAGAATTAAAATATGAATACGACTTTTTACATTATTGTTTATCTTATGATTATCTAGTTTCTCCCGCTTTGGAAACATTTATCAATGAAGATGAAATACAAGGCTTAACATATACACCTGTCTACTCTTTTATTGATTCTTCGATTGATAAATCACTATTAGTAAAAGGGAAGATACCTTCATTTAACACTCTTAATCAAGTAGTTATAAATCAAACTGCTTATGACTATTTGAAAAAAGAAACAAAGAGCGATCCTCTTCATCTTTATCTTCATTTAAAAGATAACAAAACCGTTACTTATTACACTGATGATTTAGAAAAACCATATATTACTGATTATTTTACATACGATAGATTAGTGGAAATTGTTGGTGTTGTTAAAGAGTTAACATTTTTGAATACTCCAAAAATCTATTATCCATATGTCGCTCTTGATAAATATCTAAATGAGACATTTCTTAATAATTTATCTGAATATCAAGGGCAAATAAGTTGGAAAGAAAGAATAATGTTCGCTCAAGATAACGAATTTATTACTTCTTATTCTCATAAAGTTTTTCTTAAAAATAGTGGAGATGTCTATAAGTTAAAGGAGATGAAAGAGAAATTAAATGATAAATATTCTCTTAATTCAAACGCTTTAACTATCGAAGAAACATTATTTCAATTAGTTGACGCTGCTAGTGTAGGCATGGAAGTATTCCTAGTTATCTCCTTAGTGGGTACGATGATGATTATCGGTATTATTTCTTTTGCTTCTTATAACGAAGATATTAAAGAATCAGCGGTTTTATTAAGTTTAGGCGCTAAAATGGACGATGTTGCAGCCTTATATCTATTCGAGAATTTTTTATTAGGTATTATCTCTCTAGTCTTATCTTTTATTATTACTACTTTTATAGAAAAGCCGCTTAATTCATTAATTGAACATTTCACAACGCTTATCGATATCGTGGATATACCTTTTAAATCATTTATGGGTAAACCATTCTTGTTCCCTTTAATAATTATAGTTTCAGCGCTATTTATTTGTTTAATAGCGACTTACCTACCAATTATGTTTTCTAAAAAGATTTCATTAAAGGAGGTGCTTAATACCAATGATTAAAATAGAGAATCTGAATAAAAAATACGGCACACGGGCTGTATTAAAGAGAATAAATCACGAGTTTCCTAATCATGGCATTTCCGTGATATATGGGCCTTCTGGATCTGGTAAAACTACATTATTGAACTGCATTGCAGGACTTATACCATATGAAGGTTCTATTCAAGTTGATAAGCAGAATATAGAAGTATTAAGCGATAACGATTTAAGTCAGTTAAGACTAAATTCGTATGGCTTTGTGTTTCAAGATTTTAAGTTATTTGATAATGAGACAGTTCTAACTAATTTGTTGTTTCCATTAGAAACTTTATATTC
>JAGAYY010000057.1 GCA_017940265.1 Bacilli bacterium
AAAGAAATATAGTATTTGTTATCACATGTTTTAGAAACCGTAACTGATTTGATCCTTCCATCAAAGCCTCGATGTTTTTTGATTCTGATACGAGGACATTTAGGAATAGAGATATATCTATCGTTATTAGAAAACTTAATATTTCCGTTTACCATATTGGTCATATAGCTTTGGTCATTTCTTTTGCTTTTAAACTTAGGAAAACCTGATCTATGAGAAAAGAAACTCTTAAAAGCGGCGTTTCTATTAAGTTGAGCGTTACATAAAGCAAAAGCATCTACTTCTTTTAAAAATGAGTAATCTTCCTTATATGAAGCAGGAGTAATATCCTTGAATTTGCCTGTTGTTTTGTATATCTCGTTCATATCAGTAAGAGACTTATTATAAAAGAAACGAACACACCCAAAACATTTAGCAAAGAATACTTTTTGCTCACTGTTAGGATAGATACGATACTTATAAGCAATTCTTTTCATAAGATTATTGAGATAAATAAAAGGGGACAATAAAACAAAATCCTTGTTTCATCTTTTCCCCTACATCCTTATCCTATTAATATTATATCAATTTATTGATATAATCTCAACAAATATTTGCTTTTTTATATAGATATTTGCATGTTTTTATAAACATTTATAATTAGCAATTCATCCCCCACATATAGAGGTAACCATCGAATTGATGTGGGGGACTTCTTGCTAAAATACGTTAAAGAGATACTTCTTTTATAAGTTCAGTAATTGAACGTTTGCCATATATAAAACGCAACAACACAATTAGATGCTTATCTTCATCAAATAGATAAAAGAGAAGGTAATTATCTATCAATGCTCTGCGTACGTTTTTGTTTTTTATAAACTTATTTTCTGCACGCTCACTACTATATGGGAATTCACATATTCTTTGAATTGTATTAAAAAACTTGTCGTACAATCGCTTGGCGGCACTCTTATCACCAAGTTCGTTTACGATATAGTAGATAGCTTGATCGATATCTATTTCTGCTTCTTTAGTAAAAACGAATTTATCAGAGGCCATATTTTAGTTTAAGTTCCTCAAGAACATCGTTACCATCAGTTGTCTTGCCTTTGTCACAACTATCAAGAGCCTCATTTACGAGTTTTGCCTCATAAGCTTGTCTCAATAGTTTTTCAAAACATTCCATATCCATGACAACCAATTTCCCATATCCGTTCTTCGCAACAAAAACCGGCCCTTTTGTTTCCGCACATAGGTTCTCAATCTTGACTGTATCCTTAAGATCTCGCATTGGTACTATTTGCATTTTTATTTTTCCTGTGACTAAATTGTATACTATATTTAGCCACATAGCAACTAACATCTGGTGTTATTTTACTTTCCTGATATGTAATATCTTACCAATGATTTGGAAGAATGCTTTGATATAAAAGAAATTAGTGTAAAAGAACCTTCTAGCTTTCTTATCTTTAGATAGGTCGATTATTTTGCCGTCCTTCTTAGTAATAGTCCTTAAAACGCCTAAAATCATATCTTTTGATATAGGTTTATCTTTAAAGTAGTTATAATCTCCCGCGAGTATCACTTTATCTTTCTTAATTCTAAGAATTCTATGTAAAACATAATGGTCTATTTCAGATTTATATAAGACAATGTCACCTTTCTTATAGTTATCAGATTTAACAATTCTTAAAACATCCTCTCTTTGTTTAATAAGAGGATACATGGAGTAACCAACATTAGTGAATATTAGCTCCCCGTCTTTATTAAGAACATCTTCAAACTTATAAGATGATGGCATTGATCTCTACGAGTTTATTGATAAACTCACTTACTCCCTTTTTAATTACTTCTTTATCATCATTAGGGCATTCTTGATAAAAATGATTAAGAACATCTTCTAGTGATAAGTCATTATTTTCTAATAAGTGAACAATTTCACTACCAGTATCATTAAGTTTAACAACTCCATGGAATCTTTTAGTCTCATCCCCCACTGGGATAAGAATTTCACCATTATCAGATTGATGGATTAAAAAGTTCTCATTTAATTTCATAATTAATAATCCTTTCACTAGTCATCTCTGCGCTTGATATATCAGTATTAACATTTATTTCATAGAAAGAAACACTCTTTAATAATATATCAATTAACTTTAAGGCTTTTTCTCTTTTAGCTTTATCTAAAGGCAAATAGATTTGACTTAATAATCTAAAATAGACTTCTTTATTATCAAGTTTCTTATATGTGTTAGTGATACCCCTATTAAGGAAGATAATACTTCTTAAGGGTGCATTTATATTATTACCTCTTCTTTCTTTTCCGTTCCACGGAGAAGAATATAGAGTTAGTTTATCACTTTTAATCTTTAATAAAGGTTTATCGTCATTAATATAAGCAAATCTATCTTTAAGATATTCTTTTAACAAATTAACATGGGTGGATTTACCCACTCCACTTCTAGCGGTCACAATAAAAGCGGAGGTATCCACTTTAAAGGAGGAGCCATGCATCACTAAGATATCTTCCTCTACAAATATATCTGCGATCTTACGATATAACGCTGAGATCTCTTCATTCGCGTATACTTTGCCATCATCATTAATATGCTTTTCATTTTCTAAATCTTCTTTAGTCATAGTAATGACATAGTTAGATTCTTTATTAGATAGAAAATCACTACAGTACTTTAAAGTAGATTCATTAAAAGCATTAATCTCAACGACAATATCCGCGATTTCGATTTTAAAGTTAATCATGCCCATATTATATATAAAAAGTGGAGTAGAACTCCACCGTTGTTACTTTATATTTTGATTAATAATTAATATAGACAAATGATTGAGGTGCATATCTAACACCATAGTCTTGAAGAGATTTCTTTTCTTTAAAGACTTTTACTTTGCCAATGCGATAAGCATGTGCGATTTCTTTGCCTTTGAAATATTTGTCAAAGAATTCTCTAGTGATACCTGATTCATTCTTTGTTAGTTCCCAAAGTTCATTTGGTGTATATGAAAGGATGGCTTCTATTTCCGCTTCGGCGACAACACGTTTAATCGGTGTTGTTTCATAGATAATAATGGATGAGATATCCTTTTTAGCAACATGGCGGCGATACTCATATTTCTTTATTCCAGAAATGATGTTCTCGACATGTTCAGGATTAACGGAAATTAATATTTTTCGTTTCATCTCACTCTTCTCCAGTTCCTTTCTTACATATTAAATCAAATTGTTCTTTTGTCAAAGCGCGAAATGGCCTTGGGCCACCATCTTGCTCAATGATTCCATTTTCTCTTAAATAGTTTAGGTTTACTTTTCTTTCGAAAGTATCAAGCGCCAATAGTTTTACCACTACTGGCATATCATCGTATTTGGCTCTAATATCTTTTTCTTTAAAGATAGAACGGTCTTTACATATTTCTATGCATTCTTCAACGTTTCTAGTGTGAACAACATCTTGAATTATTGCTCTGCCAGTAATGACTGAAGAGTATCTTTTATTCATTCTGTCTGACATTCGATAAATCAAAACAACATCACCTGGTTTAGCGTTTGTATACCTTGCGCCAGTTAAATATATTTTTTCTTGGGCATAACGATGGGCAAAGTTACCTTCATATAAGCTAACATCTTCGTCTTTAAGGATATTGTCTGGAAACAATTCCGTATGGTATTCAGCTTTAATTGGCAAGAAACTATATCTCGCATTTGCTTTTACAAGCGGGTAATTGAATTTTGGATCCTTAGCATAGTCATAAATTCTCATATTTTTGACCATAACCAATTCACCATTAGACTTTTTGTATCCATATTTGCGGAATCCCCAGCTAGAAAGTAAGGTTTGAAGTGCTTTTACTTCCTCTCTTTTTTCAAATAATGTCACGTATATTTCATCAACATTTTCTCTAACTGCTTTGTCAACGATAATCTTAATGAATCTTTCTCCAAGTCTATAACCAGTACTTACGACTTTAAATGTACCTATTTTGAGTCTTTTTGCAGGCTTAAAAATTGGTTCTATATCGCTATAGTCTTCTGTTCCATCTTCCACTTTCAAATATAAGAAGCCTTTAAGTATTTCGTTTTCTTTCGAAACGTACGCCTGTTTTCCTTCTATAGCCTTTCTTTTAAACCATCTATCAAATTTTTGCCCTTCATAATCCTCTCTCAGGGTTTTAAAGAAAGAGTCATTAACATCTACTTTGCTGAACTTAGTTAACTTGACATTCAATACTTTGTAATCAATGTCTACAGGATTGCCATTTTCGTATTTTGTTAATAGTTCATAAGAGCTTAAGACTCTATCTCTAATAAACAGCTCTTCTGCTTTTTTAAGCATCAATGAATCGTCTGTAACTAACAATTGAACGTTGTCGTTATAGACCTCTAGTAACAAAGTGTTATCATTCTCACTATTGATATCGTTTGAATACTTTGAAATTATGGACTTGAAATAATCATCAGTGAAAACAGGAAGATGTGGCAAAACATCATAAGATTTCAATTTTGTTAAGATGCTGCTCTTAATCGGGCTATTTCCATACTTATTGATTTCGTCAATTGTTATTTGATGCACGTATTTAGAGACTTTTTTCTTATCGAACCAGTTAAATAATATAGACACTTCTGAAGAGGTATTATTTGAACTCTCTCTTTTAATAATGATGTTCGTGTCAAGCAAGACTGATGCGTTTTCATAATCAACTGTAACTGGTTTTACATCAAAAACAATAATGCCGTACTTATTAACATCGTCGCGTGAATAGAACTTATTACATTCAGTGAGAGCAGTATCAAGAGTGTCGAAAAGACCCGCAAAGTCTTCTTCCCAATGTTCTTCTAATGCCTCTCTCCATGATTTATAAATATTAATTCCTGTGATAGTAGTTCTAACGAAATTCTTGTTGTTTTGGTTAGAAAACAAGACAAGGTTATCACCAATCGTAATTTGACATCTTTCGGGTGATGCTAAACGATACTCATGTTTCTTAACACCAGTTCTCAATAATTCAATAAATTTTTCTCTAATCTTTAGATAATACGTCTTCATTTTTCTAGATTTAATCATAACATAAACTTAGTTTAAAATCTTAAATAAAAGGATTAAACAAAAAACTCCTCCTATAAATGTAATAGGGAGAGTTTTTCATTTTTTTCCAAAAAATTTTAAAAAAGTGGAAAATTCCACTCTTGTTACTATTTATTAGAATAGAAGTTGGCTGATTCTTCAATGATTTTGTCTTGAATATATTGTCTATCACAATAATCGATAATAGCTTCTGATTCCATTAATCTCTCTGTCATATCACCATCATTATGACTTACAAATTTATCGAAATCTAATTTCACAATAGTTTTATCACTCAAGATGGCTCTTAGAGGACAATCATTCTCATTGACTAAATCACAATCAAAACCAATTACATCAACAAGTTTTAGTCTTTTGACAATGAATTTGCCGAATTCGATGAAATCTTCCACTATTTTATCTTCATCGCTTAAAGATTCATGGTGATCATTATGCACGCCACCATCACCGTTCTTGAAGATATTTCTAAGCCAACCAAATAATGTTTTTTCTTTAACTCTTTGTGCCATAGGTAAATATTAGCAAAAGATGGAGCAGTGCTCCACCTTTATTATTCAATATAAGTATCATCAACATCACCAACGTCGGTGCTAGTGACAATGATGTCTGAATTGTCAAATTCAACAACTTCAGCTTCTGGTTTTATAAATCTTTTTTCTTCCATTGTCATTAATCTCCTTGTGATGTTGGGGTTGCTAGCTTAGTAAGAGCGGCAGTAGATAAAGTGCTTTCTAAGTCATTATCTAAATACTCTTGGGCCATTGAATTAACAGAGTATTCCATCTCTTCTAAAAAATAATGTGTACCATCAATAACTAGATATGGGGCCGCAACATAGACAACACCATAGTTAAGTTCACTGGTCATATTAATTCTAGCGGTGAAAACGAGATTACCATTTACAGGAAGAGGCGTATTGCCATTTTCTGTATGGACATCCGCTCTTGGTCTAATACCATCTTCATAGGCATCTTCAATAGATGAGTAGCCGTATGTGGTATGGAGTGTATCGTATTTGAGGAACATGACACCATAATAATCAACATCCCATGATGCTTCGATGTCATACCAATCATCAACAGGAATGGCTGCACCAAATCTCATTTTGACATTATCTACTGTTACTGTTTGGTCAGTATAGGTAACTTGAACAGATTGTAATCTCCAATGACCTGAACCACTAGGTCTTGTAAATATGATGGTATTGGCATATCCAGTCCACACACCGGTTGAAGTATTATAAATACCTACATTAACACTGTCACTACTGGCTGGCTTGTTAGAACCATCCCAAGTTAACACAACTCGAGAGAGTGTTTTTGAAGAATTGATTGTGATAGTACCATTAGCATAGGTTCTAATGCCAGTGCCACCATCATAGTATCTTCCATCATTACTTCCGCCAGCAAAGGTGATTGTAATGCCATCATCAATTTCAAACGGATCAGAATATTGAACGCTATTCTCGAGTCCTAAAGATGAAAAAGTTAAGGATTTTGTAACGTCTCCTGTTCCTGATTCATCTTCGTTTGCGGTGAGATAAAAAACAGGGGATATATTGTTTAGATGATTTCTAGGATTGTCAGTAACCTCTTCAACAGCATAGAAATCAATAGATTGTATAAAGCCTCTCTGATTATAGTCAAACTCGATGCTTGATGAAGAAGTTATATCAAATGTTAACGTTTTTATTGGATCTGAACCACCGTAGGCAACGCCTGGTGTTTGTGGCGCTGCATCACCAACAGAAATACTATCTGATGTAGTCCATCCTGCAGCATTTACAACTACTCTTGATACTTGCCTATTGAGTGTAGCAGTAAATCCACCATTCAAACTACTTGTTCCAAGTTTGAGACCGAAACTTAAGTAGTTACTATAGCCAGCATAAACGTTTTCTATGCTGCTTATCCCTGTAACTATGTTAGATAGGCCAGTGCCTGTTTGAACAGAATTATTGAAACGTTGCAAAAAATTGGTTTCGTTGCTATATGCACTAGTTGAGGTGTTTCCTGTACTGAAATCATAAGAAGCAACTTTAACATATTCGTCTGTTGTAGAACCGCTACCATCAGTAACAGTTACTTGACATGTTGCACTATCACCACCATTAGTGGCCGTGATTGTTGTAGAACCTGCACTTAAGGCAGTAACGGTAACATCCTCATTATTTTCAGTTGTTGTTTTGTCTAAACTTGCAACAGCACTATTGGCTACTGACCAAGTAATATTACCATTTGCGTTTCTAGCAGATATGGTAGCGGTATCACCAACCTCTAAGCTCAATTGTGTATTAGAAATACCAAAGACAGGAGTAATTGTTGACGTACCAATTGTGTCAGTTGATGGCATAGCATAAGTAGTAGGTGTGGAATTGTAGTTGCCATTGGCATCTACTGTTCCCCAAATAGCGTTAGCCCAACTTGGGAAATCGATAAATGGATTTCTATTATTAGTAAAATTATTGTAAAGAAGATTGTTTCTATGAATCTCGAATTCATCCGGTGGATCGATTTCATTCCATTTAAGTAAATCTTGAATGATGCCCATCTTACCAGTTCTAGTTGTTGTTGATTGATAGCCACTATTTTGCCAAGAAGTTACGTCATTAACGATTTCAAGGTTTGGGTTACCAGCATCAATTCCATCTGAATCACTACCAGATAAATAGTTATATCTAGCGGCCATATAGAAAATAGCTCTAGCAATATCGCCTTTATCAGAATCTTGTGGTTCAAATACTGTTACTGGTCCACCAAGTGTTTTGGAGTAACCACGTAAGTTTCCTGATAATGTTGAAGCATAATTTCCAGCATTGTCATAGGATTTTGTTGTATCAACATATCCATAGTAATAATTACTGTGAGTATCACCATTAACTCTGCCGTTTCCTGCCCAAAGATGCATTAAATCACCTCTAGCACCAGCTGCTGGAGACTCATCTTGGAAGCCACATGATTTAGCCCAAAGGTGTTCTTGATTGATTCCCCATTGAACTTGATTGTGATTTCCCCATGCTCTTTGTTGATTTTCGACATTTCGATTCACATATAAAGCATGAATATATGGATTAGAACCAACATTGCTATTGCTTGATCCATAAACATAACCAGTAATTATGTTTGTTTGAGCATTATATCCACTTATAGCGGAGGCAGGAGATTTATTCCAATCTCTATCAACAATTTCATATGCTTTCCACACAGCTGTTGTAGCACTGCTTCCATATGAAAGATATTTTTGGCCATTCTTGAGGATAGGTTTTAAATTCTTTAATAAATTAGTGCCTTTTCTCTCGTTTTCTGAAAGATCGTTCAAAGAATTATAATAACCCCTAATTGTGGATTCACTAGCATCATTTAAATCTATAGTTGTTGGAACGGATCTAACCGAATAACTACTTGCGTCAACTTCAGTGTGTGGCTTATTAGCATTAGCGATTAAACCAATGCCTAAAGCAAAGATAGTAAATAAAGACGCTATTCCAAATGCTTTTTTATTCATTTTCATAATTTATTTCGTCACACTTGTGAGCACTTAATAATATAACTAATAATTGATTTTTCCAAGATACTAATAAATTTTGATTGAAATTATCGATACAAAAAAGGCGGAGCGTAAACCCCACCTTTAATGTGTAATTAAACGTCTATTGTCCGCCGCTTGGAAGATCTGGTGTATTGCCTTCGTCGATAATATCGCCGACATCACTTGTTAAAATGATGTCTTCGACATGGAATTCAACAACCATAGCTTCTGGTTTTAAATACTTTTTTTCGTCTTTCATATATTTATTCTCCCTAAGATTAAGCTAATTGTCCAGCTGTAACATGTTGCTCGTTGAAGAAATAATATTGTCCGTTGATAACCACGAATGACGCAGCGCAGAACACAGTATTAGGATTTGAAACCTTCAACCTAGCAGTAAACACGTAATTTCCATTTTCAGCAGTTGGAGGAACCCCGTTTCCTTTTCTAGCAACAGCTGGTGCAACTCCAGTGTCTCTATATGCATCTTCGACAGGTGTTTCAGAAGTAATATTTGCTACTGAATTTGTTTTGTAAATCATAACACCATAATCTTCGATTGTTTCTGTAGCAGTAATATAATTCCATGTTTCCACAGGGATTGATGAACCAAGTCTAAGAATGTTACCGCTTGCTTCTTCGGTATATGAGGCTACTGCAGATGCAGATTTTAGGTATCCTTCAGCATTCAATCTATAAAGACTGAGTGAGCCACCGGTTGCTGATTGATAGCAAGCGAAACCGTATGTTGTATTCTCACGTAAATATTTGTTTGGAGAAGAGGCCTCGTCTCTAGCTTTGTTTATGAATTCAAATTTGCCTTCAGTGAGCTCGACTGTCCAACGACTATTATCGGTGACACTATCTTCTAATTTGGCTTGATTATTAGAATTTGTGGAAGCTAGATATTTGCCTGCCACATCATTATAAATTGTGTAATAGTTGCTTTCGCCATCTTTTGCAATATGCCAAACAATATCTGTGGCGTTTGTCCAGACAGCATTGTTGGCAGGGGAAATTTCGCTGTAAGTAGCCTTATCGCTTGAGATGGTGTTTTGTAACGCCTTGCCGTTATAGAGAATGATATAATCACCATCAACGATTTCTGATTCAAATAGTGAATACTTAGTCATCTCTGTAACAGTGAATCCATCGATAGTAACAGCAGCAGATGTATGTCCACCATATGTCGCTGTAACTGTATATGATTTGGTTCTTCTAGCGATTTTTTCAATACTGTAATTCCAAGTTACTGATGCTGTAACATCTTCGTATCTACTAACTGTTTCGCCATCGGTTGAATAGTTTTCGCGAACCGTTAAACCGTTATGATTTGGGGCATCACCTTCAGTAAATGAAGTTGCTGTTGCTCCCTTTATAATAGCTAAGTTTAAAAACTCCTCGTTTTCATCAACAACAGTTAATGTGATTGTTACTGAGTAAAATTTACTTGTATAACTACCATTTTTGTTACACAAGGCAAACGAATTACCAGTAATGTTTGTATATCCTCTATATAGATCATCATCCGTTCCGGAAGTTCCGGTTGAAGATGTAGGAGTTAACATATTGTCGTTAACATAAATGCCAACGCCATCGTTGAGATATTTGTAATAATGAACTTCAACGCTTGAGATTGTTGCATTTGAATTATTGGTAACAGTTAAAGCACCTGTTGTTTTAGCGGATTCATATTCATCATAATTAGTAAGTACGGTTATACCATTAAATGCAACTGTTAAATTTCTATACCAGACTCTGCCTGCACCACTACCTTCTTTTGCTTTGATTTCATAATCTCTAGTAGCAGGAACAGTACTAGATGTTTCGTTTGCCGCACTGATAGTCACTGTGTATGAACCGACAGGTAAATCAACTCGTTCTGGATCTGCCAAAACTGTGATATCAACATAATCTGGATCAGCATTCGCAGCATCATCTTGAACAGATACTCTCGCAGTGCCGGCCTTTTTGGCTATTAAAGTAACACTAACACCAGAAGTTGCTGATAGTTCAACAACTCCGTTTGTGCTTTCGTTAGAGATTGTATATGTGACATCGCCTGTCCATTCTTCACCATCAGTTCCTAAAGCATAATACCCTATTGTTGCTGTATCGCCGATAGAAAAAGTTGCTTCGTTTAAACCAGTTAGTTGAATAGTATCACAATTAATTACTGGTAATGAATATCCTGTGTCATAAAGATAAACAGGTGCATGGTCCCCAAGATTTGCGGCAGCATATGCTCTAATATCAGTGGTTCCATTTAGGCCTAAATGACGGTTACTATTTGTATTCTTTAAATAGACTCCGTTTGTGCTATTTTCAACCACATTCCATTTTCCGTGAGTAGAATCAGGACTTGCTGTTGAACTTAATTTAGTGCCATCGTTAGCCCATTTGATATAATTGCCATTTGCACTCCAAACACCAGCGGTTTCGGTTGCATAACGTACATAATAACCACCAGTTGTGGATTCCAAAACTACAAAGCCTATTGAAGATAGACTGCTTGTAAGAGCAATGTTGTTTGAGGATACACTATTTGATGCAAATAATGCGCCATCATTACTTAAAGCATAAACTTTAGAGACTGATACATTTGCATCATCAGTGATTTTGGTCCATGTGCTAATAGGGTTGTCTTGTAATCCAGATGCAGTGATGGCAAAACCAGTTGTGTTGTGTGTGGTACCATCTGCGGCAGTAGCCCAAACATAAACTGTACAATTATCTAAGAATGCGACTTTACCACTCTCATCAATTGAAGCCTTGTTGGCAATGCTTGTCCCACTACCATAAGTGTTTGAACTTGTAACGGACCAAGTTACTGCAGTGCTATAATCACCAGTACCAGTAACAGCAGCTTGACACTCATAATAAGCCTCACCTTTATAAGTACCGGTTAAAGCAGTTTTTTCGCTAACAGTTACTTCCGTATAAGAAACAGGGGTTGATGAACTGCTGGAACTACTTGAAGAGCTGCTAGATCCTCCACCATTATCATAAGAGAGAGTGATAGATGATACCCATGTTGATTTACTTCCAGCTGTAATATTGATTGTAATCAATGAACCGCTCGCACAAGAAAAATTACTAAATGTATAATCCTTATCATTATCCTTTGTCATCGAACCAACTGTAACAGGAGAGCCTGTTCCAATTTTATAAGAAATCGTTTGACCAGCACTATTAGAAGACCCTTTGAGCACTAATCCGTTAACGGCAAAATTCGGTGTGTATGTCAAGGCGGCGGCAGCTTTTGACCACGCCAGACCTCTAGCAAGATTGCTCGATTCTCTTGAACTAGCATTTGTAGTCCAATAATCAGATGTGTTGTCTCCTTGTTGAAGTTTGTAATTTCCAGAAGAATTACCAACAGCAGAATATACTTTTGTTGCGTTTTCAGCGTGGACCTGCATAGCATTACCGTTTGTTGTGCCAACAGCACCACCAATCATCATAGCGAAAGCCAACGTTGCGCCAATGATTTTTGTAATGAAATTATTTTTCATTTATTTCTCCTTTCGTGAAAAATACCCTTTCGGGATAGAAATTGGTATATTTTCCACTCAAAAACTTATTGTGAGTAGTATAGCAGTAACGGTGCTATGTAGAAACGGTCAGCCTTACTATGACCTTATACTCAATTTCCATTTATATGGTATGCCCTTTAGACGCATGTATCAATAAATAAATATTTATTTTTTTATAAAAAGGATGATTTGTAACAGCCAAACGCCATTTGTTAGATTGCTGTTTTAATTTCATCCAAGCCTCTATCATTGCTGTAATTGCTTCCAAATCTTCAGTTTCAAGATAGATGGCTCCCACCATCGCTTCAACAGCGGTAGCTATATATTTATGTGGCTCTTTGCCCTTCTTTTTTGTTGAATAATCATAATCGTTAGGCATCTTTGGATCGGTTTTATCTTTTCGGATATAGTCAATTAAGTTATAGTGCTTAGCGATTGTTCTAACAAAAAATTCATCTGTTTCGTATTTTTTCTTTTCTTCACTAAGCTTATCAACTTTATCCAGTAAAATACGAGATAGGCAACTTTTGATAATTGAATCACCAAATGTCGCTAATGAGTGGTTGACGTTCTCATCTTTTAAATAAGGGTTTTCTTTCTTGAATGATCTATCTGTAAGTGCTCTTTTAATTAAAGCGCTTTTATCTTTTCTTTTTAGCCAATATTCAAATAAATCAGTGTCGTCTATTTTAATTTTTTTCTTTTTTAAGCCTACATATTTTCTAAAATAAAGAGCTATTACAAGTCCTAGACTCTTCGAAACAATAACAATATCCGCCCAAATTGTGGCGTTAAGTAATTTAATAGCATCCGCTTCGTTTCCTAGGCAATCATGGACAAATGCGCACAAAAGAAAAAGTACGTTAAAAGCAGCGCCAGCTATAAACAAAATCAATTCAACCCATCTTTTCCCTTCATCAAGGAGTCGAATTTTAAAAGTAACAATTATTCCGGCTATGAAAATTACTACCGCATAGCATGTGGATATATTGGTACAAGGCATATTAGCAAGCCCTTCAATAAAAACGGCGCAAATAAAAGTTAGGATTGCTAAAGCGGCAAGCGAAGAAGAAATTATGCTTGCAGCGTCGAATAATTTGTTTTGAAATTCTTTTGCTTTTTTCATTGTGAATGCTTGTCCTCCTTATGATTGAGGCTTAACAAAATCTTCGTTTTTATAGCTAATCATATTTTGCTTATAGACAATGTCGCTGTATTTGATTTTCTTTTCTCTAGCCAATCTTCCAACCACAATAAAAGTAGGAACACCAATTGATTTAGCAAAAGATTTTATTTTGAAGTTATTTAAATATTTCGTTTCTTTAATAAATTCATCCCATTTGTCTTTTGGAATTAATATTCTTGATGCCAAATCATCAGCTTCTTCATCATCTTGATAATCAGTTTGGAATAAACAATATCTCTTATGTTCTTTTAAGACATGGGATAATCCATGGAATAATGTAAACCAGAACATATCTGCTCTACCGGTTCTATTTGACATAGCGAGCATGACACTGTCGTTTGAAAACCATTTTGTGGCCCCATATATGTATGATTTGTTGAGATATGGTACAAGGACATAAGAAATGCCACACTTTCTTAAACGTTCAACAATTATTGGATAGAATTCAGATGGTTCTTTATATAGGAGATCTTTTAAGTTATCGATTGTATCAATAACATCTTTTCTACTATATTGTTCTGCTTCTATTGTTCTAGCTCTTGTCAAAGCGTAGGCTAACCAGAAATTTTGCGCAAAATAATTATCACTATTCATTTCAGTGTTTTGCTCTTTAAAAGAGACTAATAGTTCTCTTGTATTTAAAGAAGTTAATCTATTAACGGAAAGCATTGTTCTAGTTTTAGCCACGACCGTTTCTTGGTCGTCTTCTTCTTCAATAAAAGAATTATCTAAGAGGTATTTTCTATATGGTTTTAATAAAGAATAATCTTCTTCTATTTCCTCTCTACGCTTGCCTTCAATTAAATATTCATCATAGGCGTTTTGTAAGTTAGTCCAGCTATTAGCGGAGTTACCAAAAAAGTTCCCTAACTTAGTGGCAATATCAAATGTAATATCACCCTTGCCGTTAATTAAGTCAGATAACGTTCTTTCTGAAATACCTGTTCTTATAGAAAATTCTTTGGAGGACATGTTTAAAGCATCTAGAGCATCTTTAACATAAACACCTGGATGAAATCTTCTCAGCACTCTTTTTTTCTCAATCATGGTAATCACTAATCCTTCCTAACTTTAACGCTTTAGTTTCTTTTAATAAATTAATCTCTTCAATATCCTGACTTGGCTTTCTTTCTACACCATTATCATCTAAACAGATAGCCGGTACTCTCCATTTAGATTTTTTATTATCTGGTGATAGAGAATAGATACCATGCATATCACCATGTAACATATGCATCCTATATTGTGGTAAGCATTTAAGATCATATGCGCATTCCATCGAGTCAATAGCCCCCAACATTTTCTCTAATCCAACGGAGAAGACCTGACCATATTTCTTTTTGATACCATTGATATCATAGTATTCATCTTCTATTCTTGATGTTTCAAACTTAATAATCATGATTTCATATTACACTTTTCGTAATTTCAAATCAATAAATATGCTCGCATATCAGTAGTGTTTTGCATAAGAAAAAATGACGTATACCATAAAGAGGAATATGAAGCTGCTGAAGAAGTTACTAAATTAGAAAACTTCTGTACCTATATAGAGAATTGTGAAACAAAAGGCACTGATTCGAGTTCAGCGCCTTTTTAGTTTTGTTATAAATTGCTTAATCAGCGGAAAGAGGTGTCCTGTTCTTTTCTGGTGCCCATTTCTTTTCAAGATAATTGACACGTTTGACTAACCAATTGAGTGTTTCTTTTTGAGCGTCTTTACGTTCATTAACATTTACAAATGGTTTTCTTAATTCACCGGAATTAACACCATCACCATTGAAATAACTACCAACGTTATTATCACTAGCTTGTGTGGTTGTCCATTTAGCGAAGTTCTTCGCGTATTCACTATCGTAATACTTATAGTATGTCTTGGCTAATTTAACCATATCTTCGAATGTACCATTTTCTCTAGCGGCATTCCATTTTGGTTTGACATAGTCATTCATGAAAAAGTCAAGTTTGCCTAAGAGTTGTAACCACATATTAGCGGTTCTATCCATGAAATATGGATCGTATGAGGATTGACCCCAACCACCACTGGAAGAAGCTGTATCTGGCTTTTCAATGAAGTTTCTTCTATTACCGAAGTTACTATCGAAATCCCATGGGTTATCAAATCTTAATTTCTTATCGCCGTTAGGAGCGTTATTAAATGACATATAGAATGATGAATAACCAACATCTGGTGGTAAACAGACAGCGTTGATAATGAAGCCTTCTGCCCAAGCGTTAAGGTCGAAGTTCTTTTCGATTGTTTGTCTAACGGATAAGGAAGTAGAAATAACTTCGTTGTTATTATTAATATCTTTAGCAACTTTATTCTTAGCGGCTTCGCCTAAAACATTGAATAAGGCTTGTAATCTATTCTTAATCCATTTGACTTGATTACTATTTGCATCAGTTATATGAGCATCTTTTGGACCATCATTGATATCTGAGTTCATAGTGTATGTTTTAACAAGACCCAAACCAGAGTTCGCTAAGCAGCTTTCAATCTTATAGTCACTACTTCTAAAGTAGTTACCATAATCAATAGAGAAAGTTGGATCGCCATCCGCGCCTTTAGCTGGTTCGTTTTTAGCATAGTAGTCTAATTCAAAGCAGTAACCGATGTCAGTGGTCATAATTGGATTTTCATCAGCGTCTTCTGGTTCATCTAATTTGATTCTACCATTTTTAACTTCTTTTTGTTCGGCGAGCATATACATGCCCCAGTATTTATCATTGAGATAAACACTAACAGGTGTGAAGTCTGAACTCCAAACATTTGAATCAGCACTGATAACACCTTTAGACATTGTCATACCTAAAGCAGTTCTGGAAACTGTTGTATCCTTAGCATCCGCTAATAAGACCCATTTCTTAAATCTCTTACCACCATTTAAGCCAAGAAGATTGACTTTAGCGGCATTGAATTTGAGTTGGAAGCCTTTCTTATCGAAGCCAGCAGTTTGATTACCTCTAACTTTGATATCAACGTTGGTATGTGGATTAGCGGTATTCTTATCACCAGCATTTGTAATACTTAATTTGCCGTTAACCCTAGGTCTAGTTGTATCAGTACTTCTAGCGGCAGTGGCAAAGTTAGCGTTTGGATCATTAGGATTATAATCAAATCTAATTTCTGGTAAGACTGCTTGTTGGCTATCAATTTCTTCATAATGACAAACGCTACATTCTCTATATTTAATTGTGGAATATTTGAAACGGACATCATTAATCTTTGTGCCTAAGCTTTCTGTCTTCCATTCACCAAATGAGTGGGTATGGTCACCACCATTACTGGATGAAGCGCTTGGATTGGCGCTATTTGACTTATCTGATGAAGGATTAGCGCTACTATTGATAGAAG
>JAGAYY010000058.1 GCA_017940265.1 Bacilli bacterium
AAAGGATTATCTAATCCAAGAAGAGAATATATTCCTGTAACGGATCAGTTTTTAAATGAAGATTATATTAATTGGAATGGTAAAGCTGGTAACGTAGGGATATCGGGTAGGAACTACCCAGATGGATATATATTGGAAGATGTCATTCACCAATATATAACCCAGATGCTCGGTTATTCAATTACGGAGTAAGTTCACTCAAAATAAATACGCCTTTGATTTAATCGCTGGCGCATGAATTTTTATACAATGTTATAACTATTAATTTCAAAATAAATTACTACATCATAAACAAAAAGTCATATAAGCAGGAATACTTGAAATATAAAAAAACGCAAACAGTATAATGGCAAAATATTAAAAAAGCGCAATTAACAACAGATAATAAAGTAGTTCAAGAAAAAATTCCTAAATAAACACCTCTAATGTGAAGTGAACCCCAAAACGGACACACTTCAAAAAAAGACCTAAAGACAGGAATCAGTTAAGGTTCCTGTTTTTTATTCTTGTTGAGTTATAGAAAGCAATCCATTCTTCTACCAGTTAAGCCTCTGGAATCGTCTTACTTAAAGGATTTAACGATTACTATCAAGGTTATACTGACGAAAAAGGCTATCATGAAGGCTATAAAGATCTTATTGATAGATTATTAAATGAATACCCACTTTCAGAAGTTCGCATAGAAGGTGAAGAAAACCAAAAAGAATTCTTAAAGTTGTTTGGTGCTATTTTAAGAATGAAAAACTTACTATCATCATTCGATGATTTTGAAGGAAAAGATATTATTTCAGAAATAGATTTTCAAGACTACTGTGGCCGTTATTTAGACCTCAAACCATTTGTCGTGGCAATGAAGGAATATGTGTAGAATATGAGTTTGATGATGAAAAGGTCCTACATGATGTAGCCTACTCAAACAATATGAATAATTTCGATTTATACACAGCATTGAAGTATGTCATACCGACTCAATATTTTGGAGTTAAGGCTCCAGATGAAACAAACAAACGTTGTATGGATGTATGCTACTTACCTTTCTTGAGGAAAACAAAAGACTGGTCATACGAAAATGAAGTCCGATTGGTATTTAATGTAAAAGAGAATTCAAAGATAGTGGAATATGACGGCATATGGTTTTATCCAAACGTTAGAGTCAAGTCCATATATTTGGGATGCAAGATTAGTGAAGAAAATAGGAAGATGATTGAGTCAAAATGCGAGATTTTAAAAATACCAGTGCACCATCTATCTTTAAAAAAAGGACATAACAAGTTAATTGTTGTGGACTAAAAAAGTTGCCTCAGATTAAGGGTCGTTTTCAAACGTTTTTCTAGATAATATTGCAACAAATTTATATAGAATATAAAATTAAAAACGAGGAATTTATATATGTCTGATAATAAATTATTATGCCCAATATGTGGGCAACCAACCCGTGTTTATATGGGCAACGCCCGTAAAGATTTATTATGCGGAAAGCACGCAGATGAATTTAAAGCAGGCAAAATTGAAGTCAATGAAAAAGGCTTGTTTGTTGATAAAGTGACAGGAAAAATCTTAAACAAAGACTATGTCGAACCAAAGAAAGAATCTGCTAAACCAAAAGAACAAAGAGAAACAAAAGAATATGAGGGCGTAGCAAAATGCATTGCCTGTGGCAAAGAGACAAAACCCGGCTTCTTATTCTGCCCAACATGCTATAAGAAATATGCCGATAAAAAGCTATTAGTGGAAATTAACAACTGCAGAGACATCACAATTCTAGATGACTCATACGAAGGTAAGTTTACATGCACTGATGGTCACATTGTGAAATCTAAATCTGAAACTATTATTGATAACTGGTTATTCGATCATAATATTCCACACGCTTATGAAAAGAAATTACCGATAGACGCTAATGAAAATCACGATTTGCATCCAGATTTCTGCTTGCCAGGTTATGGCGATGATCCAGATGATATTTATATCGAATACTGGGGCTATAACGAAAGCAACGTCGAATATACTAAATCTAAAAATTATAAGATGAAAGCCTATAAGCAATTAAAAGTTACAGTAATTTGTTTGCAAGAAAAAGACATCATGGATATTAATGCTTCCATGACAAGAAAACTAAAGTTCTATAAAAAAGGAACTATAAATGAATGAGTATCAAGTACTAATTTGGCATTACTCATCCAAGAATGAGAGATGGTACGACGCAACAGAGAATGTTACGTGGTATCAAGATGGAAGAAATTCTTGGCTTGTTAGATTCAAAGGCGTTAAAGAACTGCGGCATGTTGCTTATGACAAAATGCATGTTTTTGAAAAGCCTAAGAAGGTAGAATTTTTAGAATTATACTATAAGGATTCTCCTTGCTTTAAAGTTAAATCTTTACTTTGCTTTAATGAAACAATGTATAAAATCTTCTATGAAAGCGGCTATACATGTGTTGCTCGCAAGGATGAAATTAAGATAGTTAGAGATGTTTTAAAACCAGGCTCTAGGGCTAGTGGAGTAATGGCATACTATCGAAGAGTAGTGCAAGAGACAGTAGAAGACGAAGAAGATCAATTTTTACTTCAACAGTTTGATGACATCAACTATGTCAACGAAGAGAGTGTCCTAGCATTATATCTAAACGGAAAATTAGCTAAAAGCGGTCAAGAAATCAGAGCACCAATTATTTCGCCTTTCGGAAGCAATCTAAGCCAATCTGAAGCGCTTAAGATGATGTTTTCCAACAGAATCTCAATAGTGGAAGGCCCTCCTGGAACGGGCAAGACTCAGACTATTCTTAACTTTATTGCGAACGCTGTAATAAACGGTCTTTCTATTGCAGTTGTTTCGAACAATAATTCTGCCACCGATAACGTTTATGAAAAACTTGATAAATATGGTTACTCATTTATCGCGGCTCCATTGGGAAATCGTGATAATGTAGAATCTTTTTTTGAGGAATACGATTCGGATATACCATATTTTGAAAGGCATAAGGTCAACGCATCACAGTTAACTTATTTATACTCACATCTTCCATATTATTTTCAAATTGAAAATATGAAAAAGAAAAAAGAAGAATTGTTGGATGGAATAGAGTTGGAATACAAGCATTTCTTGGGCGATAACGCAGATGTTGATTTTTCCTCTGTTCGTTTCAAGCCAGAAAAAGTCAAATCTGACAATATTTTGAAAGTGATGATTAAATTAAAGGAGTCACAAAAAGAATTATCAAAACTCTCAAAATTCCTCATAAGATTAAAGCTTAAAACTGATAAACGCTTCTTCGAACTCGACAAAGGTGATTATATCGTTCATTTAAACAATCTATATTATCTTTCAAAAATAATTGAACTTAAAAATGACATTAAATTTTTAAATCAGGAATTAAACAATAAGTCACTCTCGGAAAAGATAACAGAATATGTATCACTATCAAATAATTACTTTGAAAATAGCTTAACTAAAATCTTCTCAAGCAGTAATAGAAAAAGGTATGAAAAGGATAACTATAAACGTCAATTTGCAGAGTTTGTAAAAGATTATCCAGTTGTTCTAAGCTCAACATATTCCCTAGCAAAATGTAGTCAAAGAGGCTTTATGTTCGATTATTTGATTGTTGATGAATCTTCTCAAGTCAATATGGCTAGTGCAATCTTATCGATGCGTGTTGCAAGGAATATTGTGGCTGTAGGCGATATTAAACAATTGCCACAAATTGATGATGATTCTTTCAAAGAAAGAAATAAGGAACTTCTTTCACAGTTCAAGGTGCCAAAAACTTATAGCTATTATGGTAACAGCATCATGAGCAGTTTGCTATCTCTTTATGGTGAAAAAATACCAAAAACAATGCTCAAAGAACACTACAGATGTAGTCCAGAAATAATTTCATTCTGCAATAAAAAGTTTTATGATGGCGAACTCATTATTTATACAAAATCTAAGAGTAATGACTATACCATGAAAGTAATAAAAACTGCTCCAGGCAACTTTGCCAGAAAGAATCCAGATGGCAGTGGATTATATAACCAAAGAGAAATCGATGAGATTAAAGAATTGCTTAAAAGAGAAACATTGGAAGATGTTGGCGTAATTGCTCCGTATAGATATCATACTGAAGTGGCGATGAATCAACTCGGTGATATGGTGGATGCAAGCACGATTCATAAATTTCAAGGAAGAGAAAAGAAAACAATTATCTTTTCATCTGTCATAAATAGCTCAAACGAATTCGTTGAAAACGACAATTTAATAAATGTTGCTGTTTCTAGGGCAATTGATAAATTTATTTTAGTGACTTCAGATAAAGTGGCCAAATCAAATAGCGGTGTTCTTTCTGACTTGATTAATTATATTTCATATAATAATGATTTTGGTGTGTCAGAAGATGGCAAAATTCAATCTATTTATGACTTACTTTATGAAGATTATCAAAAGCAATTAACTACATTTCGGAGCAAACATCATTCCAAAGATTTTGATAGCGAAATCTTAACAAAGGATCTTCTTGATAAAATATTGAAACATGAAGAGTTTTCCAGTTTTGGACTGAGAATGCATGTTTCGCTCAAAGATTTTATAAGGGCTAGGGGATTACATTTAACAGACGATGAGTTTGCTTTTTATAGAAATCCTAACGCCCATGCAGATTTCCTTGTCTACAACAAAATGAGTAGAAAACCCGTTCTTGTAATTGAAGTGGATGGTGTTTCTTTCCACGAACAACAAAAAGTCCAAAAAGAAAGGGACGCTAAAAAGGATTCGATTATCGATAAGGCTGGTTTAAAGATGCTTAGACTCAAAACAAATGAGAGCAATGAAGAATTAAGGATTAAAGAAGCTTTGAATGCTTGCCTATAGTTAAAGTTGAATATCAATCAAAAAAAGTTGCCCCAATTGAATCGAGACAACTTTTTGCTTTAGAGATTCCTATTAACCCCAAATAATATCAATTGAAGTGATATAAATAGCGCCACTTGAACTTCTTAAACCAATATAAGAATAGTTATCAGTAAACTCATAAGTGAAGCTATTTCCACTAGCGGAAATAGTGCCTACTTTAGTAACTGAACTACCATACATATCAGCAATATCAAACGCGGTTACTGAAGCATAGATTTCAACGACTCTAGAAGAATCTGTACTACTATCAAATGTAATAGTGATAGATTTACATTTCATATCATCATTACGAGCGATGATACCAGAGTTACTATTCTTACTTCTGATTTGGATACCATGTTGAGAAGCACACTGTGCTTCGTAATATGTACCATCATCAGTGGTAACTGTATGTGTATCATAAACAGTCTTACCATCTTCTAAACCAAAGAATGCTTGATTTAATGTATGAGTGATAGAAGCACTCTTAACAATGACTTTAGCGGTGCCAGTATAAACACCATTATAAGTAATAGTTAATGTGACTTCAGTACCTGCAACAGCGTCATCGCTAGCGGTAATCTCACCGCTATATTGACCAACACTAATACCTGCATCCGCTGGATTAACACTGTATTCGACTTCATATGAAGATGAAGTAGCGCCATATGGTAATAAGGCATATTCAGTTTGAATTGTTTCTCCTGGAGCGATTTTATAGCTATCTTGTTCGAACATAATGCCAGTGACAACATTTTCTCTAACGGTGAATGTGCAAGTAGCACTCATGCCGTTTAAACAAGTGGCTGTAATAGTGGCTTTAGCGCCTTCTTCAGCAGTATTCTTAATACTCACAAAGCCGTTATCACTAACAGTGGCGACACTCTCGTTATCGCTTGTCCAAATAATCTTGTTATAGGCATCCTCTGGATCAAAGACTGGTTGTAATTGATAACCAACACCTTTAACGATATCTAACTCACTAATATTTAATGCAAAGTCACAAAGAATTGGTAAATGTGTATCTTCGAAATAGATTTCTAAGCAGTTACCATAATTGTAATAAGGCATGACTTCGATATAGACACAGCCATTATCTAATGTATAGCAAGGTGTATAGTATGTTTCTAAGTCTTCTTTAAAGCCGTTGGCTTTTAAGACTTCCGCGTATTCACTTGATAAATCCTTATAATAATAGTCACCTAAGAATAAATAGTTATAGTCTTCATCAGAAGCATCTTCAATAGTGTAATCACTACCAAATTTCATAAATGGTAAGCATTCATAAAGGGTGCTTTCCATTAAGGCTTTTTCTTCATCAGTCCAATCAGTGTTTTCAGTTAATTCATCTACCATCACATCATGGAATCTATTAACGGCCACTAAGGTGTTAGAACTATTATCAAGCATGAAGGAGAAATATAAGCTATGAGCTTGATCATAAGCGGAACCTAAATAATATGTATATTCTTCCCAGTTATCATCTAAGCCAATTTCTTCTTGGATATTAACACCAAAGCCAGCGCCTTCTAAAGCAGTAGCGAAAGCGTTAATCTTATCACCTTCCATGATGAAGCGGAATGTATCAGGAGTGATAGAACCATCCTCTTCTTCAGTATAAGGAATAATTAAGGATGGATAATTACCTTCACCCATTGATGGGATATTAACAGAAGTTTCAAAGAAACTATTAATTAAGTCACTTGGGAAAGTTTCTACGACGGTATAGCCTTCAAAGTTGATATAGTCAACATACCAATTAGTATCAATACTAGAAACATCTAATTTACCAGCGCCTTCACTTCTAGCAATTTCAAAATAGAATTGGTCACCTTCGCTATAAAAGACGATAGAAACATCGCTACCAAATTCATCGTTACCATACATATAGCCGACTTCTTCCACAGTGTAGAAGTATTCATCATTCATACTCACTAAGGTAGATTCGTTATTACATAAAGTAACGAGTTCATTAACAATATTGTCACCACCTGTTAAAACGCTCGCAGCCACACGATATTCTTGATAAGCGTAATAATAATAAACAAAATAATCTAAGTTATATTTGTTAAGTGATGGCACTTTAAAATTTAAGCCATCAGTGAATTTAGCAATTACACCGTCTAAAGAAGTATCATCTGGAATAGAAGAACTACTAGAAGATGAACTACTAGAAGAACTTGAAATAGGATTTGATGAAGTAGTGGACATACTACTACTTGAAATAGGTGTATTAGAAGAACTACTTACTGTACTACTAGATGAGTTACTAGAAGTAGAATTATCACTTGTTGTTCCACTTGTGGTACTTGGAACAACACTATCTTGACCACTAGTGCTATTAGAAGTATTACTTGTTTTACCACCTGGAACATTACAAGCGGCTAATGAAATACTGGCTAATAAGACTAATGATTTTAATATATGCTTTTTCATTGGTTATTTACCCCCCTAAGAAAAAAATATATTAGTATTTATAAAATAAAGAAAGCATAAAAACAGTCCTGAGTGTATCAGAACTGTAGTTTACATTTGGCAAAAACGAATCGTTCCACAAATTCATTTTATGCATTATCATTCACCACCCAACAACCATTCTTTTAAGCTTATAACTTCAATTCCTTCTTCAGTAATGTATTTTTTAAAGTTGTCCTTAACTATAATTACTTTTCTAAAATTATCTTTTATATTAAGTAACGATTTTTTTTCTTGATTTTGCTTATCTAGTGATTCCATTGAGTAAGCGGATTGAATATATATCTTTTCATTTAATTTATTGCAAATAAAATCTGTTTCAAGCTGCTTTGAAACATAATTACCTTTTTCATTTTTTAAATTTATTTCAACTATTCCAACATCGACACTATAACCTCTATTTAATAATTCATTATAAATTATATTTTCCATTATATGAGTTGGTTCGCTTTGTCTAAAATTAATTAAAGCATTTCTAAGGCCAATATCAGTAAAATAATATTTTGAATTAGATCCAATATATTTCCTTCCCTTTATATCATATCTTTTAGCTTCTGATATTAAAAATGCATCTTTTATATATTCTATATGATTTTTAATTGCCACATGTCCGTAAACAATATTTTCAACACTTTTAAATGTTTTCTCTAAATTAGTAGGATTAGTATAAGACCCTATTGAACTGGATAGTACACATAATAATTTTTCGAAAGATTCAATGTCTTTAATCCCATTCCTTTCAGTAATATCTTTAATATAGATTTCAGAAAATAATTGTTTTAAATATTCTTGCTTTCTTTCCTCACCATTTAAATTAATCAAATATGGCATCCCACCATAATATTGATAATCTAAGTATGCATCTTCAAATGATAAGTTAGAAGATTCATAATATTCTTTAAACGATAATGGATAGACGTGAATCTGATCACCTCGGCCTCTAAATTCAGTGATAACATCTTTAGAAAGCATTTTTGAGTTACTACCAGTTACATAAATATCAAAATTATCATGATTTAACAACCCATTTAAAGCAAACACAAAATTATCTAAAAGCTGTATTTCGTCAAGCAATAAATAATACTCCCTATCATCTTTTGTTAAATCACTAATATAAAGAGTAAATTTTCTAGAATTAACCAAATAATTTTTTTTAGAATCAGAAATAATAGTTTGTTCATTAGGCAAATATCTATCTAATTTCATAACATCTTCTAAATTGTCAAATGCAAATGTGATAATTTGTGAATCTAAGACACCATGTTCTAGTAGATATGATTTATATAATTTATTTAACAGGTATGATTTACCAGATCTTCTTAAGCCTGTAATAACTTTAATTAGATTATTATTTTTTCTTTCAATAATCTCATTCAAATACTTTTCTCTTTTTATCTCCATTTTGCCACCTACTTTTTTTGCGAGTTTTTGCCTTTTTTGTACTTTGATTGTACTTTATTTATTTTATTCAGTCAAGATTCCGTCTACTTTTTTTGCGGGTTTTTACAAAAAAAGTAAATTAAAAAGATAATTGTATCACTGTCAATTGAAATATAGATAAATCATTATTTTGATACAAAAAACTGTCCCATTTCTGGAACAGTTTTAGTTTGCTCTTTGATATTAGAGTTTACGGTTGTAGTATTCGACGATTTGTGATTCTGTGATATCTTGTGGTAATTCTTTACGCTCGACTTCACGGACATATTTACCAGATAACTTTTCAGCATCCACTTCAACCCAGCCAACTTTAGTGCCTAAGGTTTCAAGGGATTCTTTAATCACTTTGAGGTCTTTACTATTTTCTCTCACGCTCACGACATCACCAACTGTTAATAAAGCTGATGGGATGTCTAACTTTTTGCCATTAACTTCGATGTGGCCATGGTTGACTAATTGTCTAGCGCCTCTTCTAGTTCTAGCAAAACCCATTCTATAAACTAAGTTATCTAAACGGGATTCGAGTAATTTCATGAAAGCAACACCAGTAACTTCTTTACTTGCTAAAGCAAGCATGAATAAACGTCTGAATTGTCTTTCGTTAACACCGTACATTTGTCTTAATTTTTGTTTTTCAATTAATTGTTTGCCGTATTCAGAATTCTTTTTACGACGGGTGTTACCATGTTGGCCAGGGCCATAAGGACGTTTTGCTAATTCTTTGTTAGTTTCTAATGTGGAAAAACCTAAACGACGAGATCTTTTCCAATCTGATCCTGTGTATCTCATGATCTATCCTTCCTTTCCTTTATTTTTCTTTCGCAAAATAATGAATAGGTGTGAATTCCTTATCCCGGATGTTTGATTATACGTTTCACCTTAGAGCTTTGGTTACTTCGTCACAGCCGTATCAAACGTCGGTCGGATTGTATTCACATGCTGCATTACATGCAGTTAATACTATATAGAAATCTGTTAAATCAGTCAACCAAAAAATTATATTTTTATTCCACCAATAAAAAAGACCTGTTTATAAAGCAAGTCGTGTAGCAAATAGAATATAGTCTAAATATAGTTCCTACATAAAGTAAAGTAGGGCGATTTGAGCGGAACTGCTACTGCTAGATCCAAAAGATGGATTTGTTATATAAACTATAAGCGCTGCAATTAAAAAGATTGTGATTGCTAAAAGGAACAATATAGAAATTGGGCCAGTAATCACAAGAGGAATTACATTTCTCTTTGGCCACTTATTCTTAGCGCCTTTCACCAAATTGAAAATGGCAATAATCAAACATGGAATAAAAATAAAAATGATTGCCAAAACGATGAGCGCTAATGCAATCCAGACTAGTACACCAAAGATGCCGATGAGAATTGTAACAAAGAATGCTCCAATAAACCCCATGACATTAATCTACATTTTTTATGAACAAATCGCAATTATTTTAATAACTTCAAAGTCATTAAAGAAATCGCCGCTTCAACTGAAGATGAACTATTAGGGTGACTATCCGAAGAGAATCCAATGGTTGTGTAATAAATAACAATCATGGTGGTGGTCAAAGCCACAACGAAAATAATTCCAGCGATAATTGCACCCACTAAATTCTTAGTAGGCCATTTATTCGCAACGCCATTACGCATGTTATTGATAAACACGATTAAAGACGCGATCAATGCACCCGCTAGAAGTGCGTATATGATAATCAGAAACGGATAGAATAACGCAAATACAAATCCCATAATATTGTTCCTTCCTTTAGTGGTAAGTAGGTTATAAATTTATAACACTAGAGAGACTATAAATTATAAATATCAATCGTGGCTTTTGCCTCTCACTTATTAGACACATTAAATATAGAAAACTGCTAAAGAAAATGCAAATTATTGTTGGTGTTTTCTATCTAACTCTCTTTAATAAATATTAATATTTCTTAAAAATACTTTTAACTCGAGGGTGAAATTCGCTAGAATAATAGTGTGGCTTTAGCCATATGTTTTATTAGTCAATTATCAAGGAGGCTTCCTTTTATGCATATACTTCTTTCTACTGGTGAACAAGTTGCCATTATTGCCGCTTCTATTGGTGGCGCGATAGTGCTCGGTGTTTTACTTTTCCTTCTTTATCACTTTGTTATTTCTAGAAATAGAATCAAACACCAAGTCAGAGAATTACAAAAGAAATACTCCTATCTTGATGCTCTTCTAATTGGTCAAGATTCCCAATACATCCATCGTTTAGAAATCATTTCTAGAACAAACTTACTTTATGTTGATAAGCATGAAAAATTCTCTCGTAGATTTAAAGAAATCTATGAAAATGATGATAAATTCGCGGAATCTATGCTTAAACAATTAAACGCTCTTATTAACAATAAGCAGTTCAAAAATATTAAGACTGTTATCGGTGACACTAAGAAAGCGATGAAAGTCTTCGAAGATAAAGTCAATGCTTTAGATAATGACTTATATACTTTAATCAAACCAGAAGAAGATTCTCGTCAATCCATTCTTAAACTCAAAGAAAACTATAGACGTGTTAAACAAACATTCTACGCTAATAGCTCTGACTTAGATTTAGTCAGCTCCTCTATTAACCAAGTATTTGATAAACTCGATCAAATGTTCGTGGAATTTGAAACACATATCGAAAGTGCGGAATATGATGACGCTCAAGGTTTATTACCTACTATCTCTAAAGTAGTGACCGCTTTAGAAAGTGCTTTAAGTCAATTACCAAATCTCTGCATCTTAGTGAATACAGTTATTCCAGAAAAAATCGAAGTCTTAAAAAAAGACTATGAAGTATTAGAAGCCCAAGGCTTACCATTATATAACCTTGCTTTCCAAACAAAGTTAGGGGAATGGAACAATGATTTAAATATCATCCGTACTCGTTTAACAAAGTTACAAATCGGTAATATCGTGGAATCTTTAGACGCTCTTCAAAGTGAAATTGAAGAGATGAGAGAACTCTTAAATAACGAACAAAATGATAAGAACTTCTTTGAAGCACACAATGAAGAAATCTATCAAAACGTCGTTGATTTAGAAAAATCATTCTTAAAGATCTGCTCTTTATTACCTGAACTTTATCGTACATATGTTGTCACCGATGAACGTAAAGAAAAAGTCGAAGCATTAAAACAAACTATGAACTCCTTAGGTACCACTAAACAGTCCTTAGATAACTATGTTCATAGTTCTTTAAAACAACCATACTCTACCTTAAAAGGTAAACTCGATGAATTAAATAACCAATACGCGACCGCTAAAGAAGGTATGGAAGAATTCAAACAATATATTGAGTTCTTAAAGACCAGTAGTGAAGAAGCCTACACTTTAGTGTTCGTTTATTATTATCGTCTCAAACAAGAAGAAAGCTTACTTAGAGAAATCGCTATTCCAGAATTCTCTGAACCATATCATGTGCGTATTGAGGATTGCTATGACTTATTAAATGAAATCGATAAGGCCATTAAAGTTCAACCAATCGCTGTTGATGAAATCAATGAAAAGGTCGCCACCTTAAAAGGTAGTGCTAGTGCCTTATTCGATGAAATCGAAAATAAGTTCAGAGAAATGCAACTCGCAGAATCCGCCATTGTCTATGCTAATAGAGATAGAAATCATCAAGATGATGTCCATCAACAATTAAGCGCGCTTGAGCAAGAATTCTATCAAGGTGAATTCGTTAAAGTTTATCACGAAGCTAACGCCATCTTTAAGCGTATGCACGTAGAAGATACAGGTACCGCTAATGGCTAATGTTATCTATTTAGATAATGCTGCCACAACTAAAGTTGATCCTGAAGTATTAAATTCTTACAATCAAATCACGCTTAAATATTTCGCTAATCCGAGCAGCATACATTCTCTTGGTCAAGAATCTTCACGTCTATTAGATAAAAGCCGTGAACAAATTTTAAATGTCCTTAAACTCACTCATCACGATGTGATCTTTACCAGTGGCGCTACTGAGGCTAATAACTTAGCTATTAAGGGGTACTGCTTTGCTAACCGCTCACGCGGTAAGCATATCATCACAAGCGCGACTGAACATCCTTCTGTTTTAAACACTGTTTTAGAGATGCAAGATTTTGGCTTTGAAGTGACTGTTTTGCCAGTTAATAAAGAAGGGCAAATAGAGGTTAATTCTTTAAAGGCCGCAATTAGGGAAGATACAATACTTGTTTCTCTTATGATGGTCAATAATGAAGTAGGGGCAATTAATCCAATTAAAGAAGTTGGTGAATACCTTAAAAAGTTCCCAAAAATTGCCTTCCATGTTGATATGGTTCAAGCCATTGGTAAATTACCATTAGACTTTAACAATATTGATATGTTCTCAATCGCTGGTCATAAAATACATGGTTTATTAGGTTCAGGTCTATTAATTAAAGAAAAGAAAATCATCCTCAAAGCTATTAACCAAGGCGGGGGACAAGAAAACAATTTAAGAAGTGGCACAAACACATTAGCCCTTTCAGCTTCACTAGCGAAAGCCCTTAGACTTGCTATTGAAGGTGAGGCTAATAACTTTAAAAAAGTTAAAGTCTTAAGTAAAAGATTATTAGACTACCTCAAAGACAATAAAGATAAGTATCTTATTAATTCATATAATGAAGATAATCCATATATCGTTAACTTCTCTCTTCTTCATCATAAGGCAAGTGTGGTGGTAGAAGCCTTATCTAATCGCGGCATTATGGTCTCTTCTTTAAGTGCATGCCACGCGAAGAATGAAGACTATAGTAAAGTCGTCTATGCGATGTATCAAGATTTAGATCTTGCTCATAATACTATCCGTATATCTTTTGATAAAGATAATACAATAGAGGAAGTAGAAACCTTAATTAAAAACTTAGAAGAAATCCTTAAGGAGATTAAACAATGATCACTTATGACCATATTATGATTCGCTTTGGTGAATTATCCACGAAAGGCAAAAATAAAAAAGACTTTATCCGTACCCTCGCAGATAATGTTAAAAACGCTCTTAAGGATTGGCCAGAACTATCGTTTGAAACAAGATATGACCATATCTATGTTGGACTTAATAACTTAGACTATCGACCAATTATTGAACGTCTTCAAGATGTTTCTGGCATCCACGCTTTATCATTAGTTTATAGATGTTCTAAAGAAATCGAAGATATGAAAGAGTCCGCTTTAAACTTAATTAAAGAGGAAGAAGGTAAAACCTTCAAAGTCAAAGTTAAAAGAGGCGATAAAACATATCCAATCATCTCTGATGAAATTACTAGAATTGTCGCTGGCCATATCTTAAGAAATACCGAACACTTAAAAGTGGATGTTCATAATCCTGATATTCTTCTTTCTATCGAAGTTAGACAAGAAGCTGCTTATATCTTCTGTAAGACATATCTAGGAGCGGGTGGCTATCCATTAGGAGTAGGTGGTAAAACCATGCATATGTTAAGTGGTGGTATTGATTCACCAGTCGCAGCCTATTTAATGATGAAAAGAGGAGTCAGTATTGAATGTATCCATTTTGCCTCTCCTCCATATACTCAAATGGGTGTTATCTATAAGTTAGAAGACTTATTAAAAGTCTTAACTAGATATCAACCTCGTATTAGATTACATATTGTCCCATTTACTAAGATTCAAGAAGCGATCTATGATAACGCTCCTGAAAGTTACTGTATTACTCTTATGAGACGTATGATGTTTAGACTTGCTGATGCTTTATCTAAACGTCGTAAATGTCCAGTCATCAGTAGTGGCGAATCCATTGGTCAAGTCGCTAGTCAAACTCTTCAATCAATGCACGTTATTAATGCAGTCACTAATACACCAGTCATTCGCCCACTTGCGACCACTGATAAGTTAGAAATCATTAAGATTAGTAAAAAGATTGGTACATATGATATCTCCATTAGACCATATGAAGATTGCTGCACAATCTTTACGCCAAAGGCCCCTAAAACAATGCCTCATATGGATGAAGTGGAAGAATTTGAAAAGAAATTCGATTATGAATCAATGATCAAAGACGCGATTAATAATGTTGAAGTCAAGATTATTACAAGCGAAACTCAAGATAACGATTTATTATAGAAACATTGATAAAATCAAAAGAATCGTCACATTGTGGCGTTTTCTTTTTCACCTTTCTTGTCTACCTTTTTCAAAGGGACTATACTAAAAGCAGTTATGAATTTCTTTAAGAAAAACGCTGCTAACTTAATTACATTAATCCGCATCTTTGGTGCGATTGCTTTAATCATGTTAGAACCGCTTTCTCTGCCATTTTTTATCGTTTATGGTGTTTGCGGTTTATCTGACGCTTTTGATGGCTTAGTGGCCCGTAAATTAGGGATACAGTCCAGCTTTGGTTCTGCTTTAGATAGTTTGTCTGATTTATTATTCTATGGCGTTATGGCGGCTAAAATGTTTCCAACATTCCAAAGATTATTATTACCATATCAATGGGTCATTATTGCCGTTCCAACAGCATTACACTTTATTGCCTATATTATATGTGCGATTAAATTCTCTAGATTCAGTGCGATACATACCTACGCTAATAAAGCCTTAGGCTTATTAGTCTATCTCTTCCCATTCTTCTTTATAGGAGAGATTCCATTATTATGGACAATCTATATGATCGTGGGTGGGGTCATTGCCTTATATGGTTCAGTAGAAATTAATTTAATTCATATCATCGCTAAACGTTATGATACGAGAAATAAATCAGTCTTCTTTATAAGAAGAAACGAGAATACTCCAATAGAAGAAGACAAATAAAAAGAGCGAATTTAATCGCTCTTTTATCAAACCTTAATTATTATTAGGCCTTTTTAGCAGTTTTCACTAAATCAGCGAAAGCTTTTGGATCATTGATCGCTAATTCAGATAACATCTTACGGTTGATGTTGATGTTGGCTTGTTTTAAACCGAACATGAATTTGCTATAAGAGATATCGTTTAATCTGCAAGCAGCGTTGATACGTCTGATCCATAATTTACGGAAATCTCTTTTTCTGTCTCTACGGGAGATGTATGCATAGCGTAAGCTGTGCATGACTTGTTCTTTCGCAGTTTTGAATAATAAGTGTTTGCTACCGAAATAACCAGAGGCTCTTTTTAATACTCTTTTACGACGGGCGTGTGTGACTGTGCCACCTTTAACTCTTGCCATATTCTAGTGTCCTCCTTATTTAACGATGAGAAACTTAATTCTCTTGTAGTCGGTCTTGTGTAAGACTGCGGACTTCATTAAGTGTCTCTTTTGTTTTGTGGTTTTGTGTGGGGCTAAATGTGAAACATAGGCGTGATGTCTAACGATCTTGCCTGTGCCGGTAACTTTAATTCTTTTCATTAAAGCTCTTTTGCTTTTCATTTTTGGCATAATACTTTCCTCCTACTTCTTCTTTGGGGCGAGTATTGCGTACATCCAGCGACCTTCCATCGCAGATGGCTTTTCAATATTCGCATAATCACTTAATAGAGCGATAAACTTATCCATGACTTCTTGGCCGACTTCGATGTGAGTCATTTGACGGCCACGGAAACGCACACCTACTTTAACTTTGTTACCCGCTTCTAAGAATTTTTGTGCGGCTCTGGCTTTAGTGTCCATATCATGACCACCAATTTGTGGTGTTAATTGGACTTCCTTGATTTCTACAGTATGTTGTTTCTTTTTAGCTTCTTTAGCTTTCTTTTGTTGCTCGAAGCGATATTTGCTGTAATTGATGATCTTACAAACCGGAGGTTTGGCTGCTGGCGCAACACATAATAAGTCCAAATCATATTCATTGGCTTTAAATTGTGCTTCGCGAGAAGACATTGTTCCGAGTTGCTCACCATTAGGTCCGATTAAAAGGACTTCTGGAAAACGAACGTTTTCATTTACTAAATCTTTGTTTTGGTTATTGCCAGGTTTTTTGTTATTGGCGTAGCGATTGTCGACGATAAGTATCACTCTCCTTTTTGATTTAAAAAACGGATGCGCACAGCACCCGTTAACATTCTTAGCCCATAAGAAGTAGCGTTAGCCAACCAACTTTTGTCAGTCTGGCGAGAAGCGGGTGCCTCTGCTTTCTACGTTTTTGCGTTAAGATAGTATCATTATTAATATAATGTGTCAATAGCATAGTTCTTGCTAAACGACATTTTGTTTCTCTGCTTCCACAATATTATGCTTTAAGAATTCCTTAATAGCGGTTTTATAAATATCTGTTACTTTGATTTGCTTTAGCGTAAGTAACAAATAAATGCTCTTAGAAATGTATATCTTTTCACATTTATAGTTTCTAATTTGTTCATATTTTTCAGGCAAAGGAATACTGTTTTTATTTGATAAATAATCCACTAATGAAAGTAGATATAACGACTCCAAATATTTCTTTACAAAGAAATAGTTTTCAATTTCTTTCGATTCAATAATGCTTGTGATGAAAGAAGATTCATCTGACTTTTTTAAACGTTGCAGCGTATCGCTTTTGAAAAGATCAAAATCACTGTTATAGGCAAACAATGAAAGATTGTCATAGTTCAACGTTTTATAAAGTTCATCAATATTCATTTTAAGAGCGTCCGCTAATTTACTCATAATAGATAAAGTGCAGTTGTTTATGTTAGAACGCTCATTATATATATCATTTAAAGTAGCATGAGAAATAGAACTAGCTTTTTCTAGCTCATATAATGACATATTCTTACTGTTTAAAATCGCTCTTAACATATAGGTCGCCTCACCGACAATTATATACGAAAATGCTATATACTCAACAAAAAAGCCCATTCATTAGAGCATGCCTACTATGGATGATTTTATAGATGCAACCTTTTATTATTTGATAAAAAACTTGTGCTTATGTTGTAATTTTTGTCTAAGACATGATATAATGTCCTTGAGAAATTTAAAATGTCCAAGAGGAATAGTTATGAATATTGGGAAAGAAAATGAAATTATAGAATTCAAGAAGACAACTGCTGAAATTAAAGAAGGGTTACAATCAATTTCTGCTATATTAAATAAACATCAAAAAGGATATTTATATTTTGGAGTAAGAGATAATGGAGATGTAATCGGTCAAGATATTGGAAAAGAAACATTGAGAGATATTTCAAAAGCTATAAGATCTAGACTTAAACCTGAATGTGAATTTGAAGTTAATGAAAAATCATCAGATGATGGAAGAACTTTTATTGAGGTTTATTTTAGTGGTAATAGGGTTCCATACTCTGCTGATGGAAAGTACTTTATAAGATTTTCAGATGAAGACAAACAAATGACAAATCAAGAATTAGATAAATATTTTCAAGATTTAAAAAAAGATTATTCTTCATGGGAAAAAGATGATTCAAATGTTTCTTTAAATGATGTAGATGAAAAAGTGTTAAGAGATGAAGTTAATAGAGGCTTTTCTAATAAAAGAATTCCTTTTGAGTATAGTGATTCGATTGATATTTTAAAAAAGTTTGGTTTAATTTCTGCTTCTAAAGATACATTAAATAATGCTGGTAATGTATTATTTTCAAAAAATAAGCCTATACTGTTAAAACTTGCTACATTCGCAACTGACACAAAAGATACTTTCTTAAAATTAGAACATTTCGAAGGGAACATTTATGAATGTATAGAACAAGCTTTGACTTATATATTAAGTTCTATTGAGTGGAAGATAATTTTAGATGGCTCTGCTCAAAGAAAAGAATATCCAGAAATTCCTCAAAAAGCTTTAAGAGAAATCATTGTTAATGCATTCTGTCATGCTAAATACGATTCAAATACAGCATTTGAAATAAATGTATTTAGAGATAGAGTTACCATATATAGTCCGGGCTTTTTTCCAAATGGATATACTCCTGAAGATTTTGCAATCAAACATGAAGAGCCTATTATGTTAAACCCTAAAATTATAAATGTATTATTTAAAACATGTGAAATAGAATCATTCGGATATGGTTTTGATAATGCGTTTAAAGAATGTAAGCTTGCTAAAGTTAAATATGAATATGAAAATACTAAATCAGGATTTAAATTTACATTCTATCGACCTCTAGGACAAAAATATGTCCAAGACCAAATGACCAAGACAGAAACAAAGGTCTTATTAGCTATAAAGAAAAATAATTATGCTAGAATTAGTGAAATTGCTAAAGCAATAGAGAAAAGTGACAAAACAGTTTCAAGAGCTATTAAGAAGTTGAAAGAATTAAAATATATTGAACGTGTAGGCGATGATTATAATGGTTATTGGAAAGTTCTCGAAAAATAAAAACGCCACAAGAGATTACTATGTTTATTAGGTAAGATGCATTGAGATATTTGCACATAATTAAAACTAAGCACCTACTTCAACTGAGGTAGGTGCTTTTTTCATATCATCCTTAACAAGCCTTTTCATTGGAGCGGGCTCTTAGTTATTAATTCTTACTTATTCTCGGTATTGAGTAAGGCTTTATTTTTGATTTCTTCGTCGATGAGTTTTAAGAATTCATCAATGCTGACAGTGATTTGTTCTTGAACACCAAATCTTCTATAAGTCACTGTTCTATCATCACGTTCATGATCACCAAGAACAAGTGTATATGGAATCTTCTTCATTTGTGAGCTTCTCATTCTATAACCAAGTTTGTCATTAGAATCATCGAGAGTCACTCTAAGACCATGTTCTTTGAACTTCGCTAATAATTCGTTAGCGTATTCTAAGTGATAATCATTGTTAACTGGTAATAGGTTAACTTGAACTGGGGCTAACCATGTTGGGAAAGCACCTTTTGTTTCTTCGATTAAGAAGGCGATGAAACGATCTAAGGAACCTAAGATTGCTCTATGAACAACAACTGGTCTAGCTTTCTCACCTTTTTCATCAATATAGGTAAGTTCAAATCTTTCTGGTAATTGATAGTCTAATTGAATAGTGCTTAATGTGACATCATGACCAATCGCGCTTTTAACTTGAACGTCAAGTTTAGGACCATAGAAAGCGGCTTCACCAATGGCTTCATAATATTCAACACCTAATTCTTTTAAAACTTCACGTAATTGATTTTCACTCTTTTCCCAGAGTTCATCGTTACCGAAATACTTTTCGGTATCGTTAGGATCTCTTAAAGATAAACGGAAGGTATAGTTCTTAAAGCCAAAGTCGTGATAGACATCAAGAATAAGTTGTGTAACTTCTTTAAAGACATCACCGATTTGAGTTGGCATACAGAAGATGTGGGAGTCGTTTTGATAGAACGCTCTTGTTCTTTCGATACCAGTTAATGCACCTGAAGCTTCAAAACGGAAGTCAGCGGCGATTTCCGCAATTTTTAATGGTAATTCACGATAAGAGTGCAAAGCACTTCTATACATAACCATATGATGTGGGCAGTTCATTGGTCTTAAGACATATGATTCATTATCAACATCCATCTTTGGGAACATATCCTTTTGGTAGTGGGCCCAGTGACCAGATGTCTTATATAATTCAACGTTACCTAAACATGGAGTTAAGACGTGTTTATAGCCTAAGGCTATTTCCTTATCCATGATATAGTCACTTAACATACGTCTGACAAGGAAACCATTTGGCAACCACATTGGTAAACCTTTACCAACAAGGTCATCATACATGAAGATACCTAATTGTTTACCTAAGATACGGTGGTCTCTTCTCTTTCTTTCTTCAAGAATTTCGAGCCATTTATTTAAATCTTCTGCGGTATACCAAGAGGTACCATAGATTCTTGTTAATTGTTTATTTTTACTATTACCTCTCCAGTAGGCACCTGCTAAAGAAAGTAGTTTAAAATGTTTAATGAGTCCTGTGGACATAATATGAGGTCCACGGCATAAGTCAACGAAGTCACCTTGTTTGAATGTGGTGATACTTTCGTTAATCTCTTTGATTAATTCAACCTTGTAAGGATTGTTCTTAAAGAGTTCAAGAGCTTGCTCTTTGGAGAGTTCTTCACGAACAATTCTTAAATCTTTTCCTGCTAATTCTCTCATCTTCTTTTCGATGGTAGGAAGATCGTTTTCGGTAATGACATCTTCACCGAAATCGATATCGTAGTAGAAGCCATTTTCAATGGCAGGTCCAAAACCAAATAAGGCTTTTGGATAAAGTTCAGTAATAGCTTGCGCTAATAAGTGAGAAGTAGAATGGTTTAATACTTCTAATGCTTCTGCACTTGTTTTTTCCATTTCAATAATGGAACCATCATGTTGTTGTACTTTCATAATTTAATTCTTTCCCTCCGCAATACAATAGCGGGCTTATCCTTTTTTAAATGACAATCATTGAAGCATGTCGATTAAATCTCTTAATCCATGCGTATGTCTGTGTTTCATTTCAACGGCTTCATCGATTGGGTAATCAACGATTTCGTTTTGTTTAATGCCAACAATTCTACTTGTTGGTTCTTTATCACATAAGATTTCGATAGCTCTAGCGCCAAATCTCGCGGCTAAGATTCTATCGTGAGCGGTTGGAGAACCACCTCTTTGTAATCTACCAAGAACTTCGGTTCTTGTATCAAAGCCTGTTTCCTTAGCGATTTCACCCGCTAATTCGTTAATGTCTAATAAGTTTTCACTGACGATAATAATCGCGTGGCTCTTATTTTGGGCTTTCATTTTTCTTAATTTACGGAATAAGACTTCCTTCTTAAGTGGATGTTCGACACAGATGACACCTTCAGCACCTTCCGCTAAAGCGGCAAACATTGCTAAATCCCCACAGTGACGACCCATAACTTCAATTAAGGAACAACGTTGGTGAGAACCAGATGTATCTTTAAGTTTATCGACACATTCACAGATTGTGTTAAGCGCGGTGGCAAAGCCAATTGTTTCATCAGTGCTACCAACATCGTTATCAATTGTGCCTGGAATACCAATGGTGATAATGCCATGTTTAGATAAGGCTTGTAAACCTTTAAAAGTGCCATCGCCACCGATACCAATTAAAGCATCGATTTCAAAGTCTCTAAGGTTATCCGCTGCTTTCTTACTGACAGCTTCTTCTTTGAATTCTGGGATACGGGCACTTCTAATAATTGTGCCACCTCTATTAATGATATCTTGTGTGAAGTCTTTATTAACTTGACGGATATCACCTTCGACTAAGCCACGTAAGCCATCATAGACGACATACATTTCTTTGCCTTGGAATAAACCTGCACGGATACAAGCGCGCAAACACGCATTCATACCTGGGGCATCACCGCCACTTGTTAATATTGCAATTTTTCTAATCATGACTAGTTTCTCCTTAATAATAATTTATTATTACGCCTAACATTATATACTTAATTTTATAAATGTCGTTGTAAAAACTCTTTTTTCCACAAATTTTAATGTGGATAAGTTTTAAAAAAGTGTAATTTTTTAACTTATTTATATATTAATATATAAATGTTTATACACATGATGTGGATAAGTATGCGCCTAAAAATGTGCATATCTTTTTCATTTTACATTTGCTTTTTCTATGTGTGATAATAGCGACACCAACATTGAAAGACTCCCTTATGAAAGTATTAGCACACCAAGATTTCCTAGAAGTAAGATTAGCCTCTCTCATCGCGGATTATGACCGTGATACTTTGAGTAATCTCTACCAACCAATGATAGGCTTTGAGGCCTTATCTTTATACATGACTCTTTGGAGTGAAGCTAATAATGAAAGAGTCTCACCGTTATGTACACACGAGCAAGTATTCTTACGTATGAGGATGCCCGCTAGTGCGTTTGTTGATGCCAGAAGATATCTTGAAGCAGCGGGTCTACTTAAGACATTTGTCAGTGAAGGTGAAGATTTCAAAATCTACCATTACGAACTATATGCTCCTAAGTCCCCAAGTGGCTTCTTCGATGACACATTACTATATGGTATGCTAATCAGAAGTATCGGTGAAAGTAATGCTTCTAGACTAAAGAAGATCTACTTACTAGACGCTAAACAAGACTATGGTACAGAAATCACCGCTAGCTTCGCAGAAGTCTTCCATCCACAATATAATGACGATGCGTTTGTTGAAGCAGCGAGTGAACAACAAGTTGTTAAAGGTCGTAATAGAGGCAAGATTAAAGGACAGTTTAGTTACGAAGAATTCTTTAAAGAACTAAAAGAGATCTCGCAACTTAAAGAATCAACCTTTAGAAAAGAAGAAATGAAGGAAGTTGAAAGACTTGCAACATTGAATGGCATTAATGAAAAAGATGCTGCTAACTTTGTAAATCAAGTCTATGACTTGGAAAAACCAAAAGGTCAAAGAATTGACTTTGAGAAATTGACGCACCTAATGGAACTTAAAGAAAACTATAGGTACCGCCGTAGATTCAAAGAAGTTGATAATACTCCAAGCTTGAATAGTGGAAACACTGACCTAGCAAAGAAGATCAACCTTATGGAAACTAAGTCTCCTAAAGATTACTTAACAGTTTTACAAAACGGCACAAAGCCAGCGTTGGCAGATCTTAATTTGATTAATGATTTATCTAAGAATTACCATTTACCAAATGCTGTGATTAACGCAGTCATTGATTATGTTCTTTATAAAGCAAACAATGTTCTCTCTAGATACTATGCTGAAAAGGTTGCAGCATCATTAGTTAGAGAAGATATACGCACTGCGCTAGATGCGATGAATTATTTAAGAAAAACTGATAAGAAGAGAAAGACGAAAGTAAATAGTAAAAAATACGTAATTCCAATAGAAGAAACAAAACCAAGTACTGTTTCGCAAAAAGAAGAAACAGAGGAAAATAGTCAACCAGAGCTAAACTGGGATGAAATTATGGATGCCTTGAGAGGAGATGATGATAACGATGGAAAAGCTTAAAATGGGTGAATTCAAGATTGATAGTGATGATTCAATCATTCAACAAATGAAAGAAGCACTTTACGCTTGTCCAAACGTGCTTAAACGTTGTAAGCAAATGGGCATGACAGACGAAGTAATTGATGATAATATCATCAAAATATACGAATATGTCAGAGACGTTAATTATTGTAGAAAATGTCCTGGCCTTAAAATGTGTAAAAAAGATAATGCCTATTTAAATACAACATTTACATATTCAAATAATATCGTTGAGACACAGCTTGTCCCTTGCAAAGAACTTCTCAAGCGTGTGAGTTTTGAAAGACAGTTTACAGTGAAAGATTTTCCTGATGAATGGCTTGATGCCCGTGTTTCTGATTACGATGAATTGGTAAGGACAAACCAAAAGAATGGAAATAACCCAATTATTAAAGCCATGGAAGCTCTCACATTCTATGAACTCAATAAAGAAACACGTTGGGTTTATATGCGTGGAGGCAATAGAACTGGTAAATCTCATCTTGCCGCTACAATGGTAATTGATTTAGCCAAAAAAGAGATTAAAGGAAAAGTTCCTATTTGCTTTATTGATTTTTCCAAGAGAGTTCGCGAATTAAATGATCTTTCTAGAAAGAACCAAGATGAATTTAAAAAGAAACTCGATTTATACAGCACAGTGCCAGTTTTAGTTATTGATGGCTTTGGTCAAGAATTCAGAAGCGATTATATTCGTGATGCAATTGTGAACGAAATTATTTCTTCTCGTTCTAATAAACAGTTATTTACTATATTCACAAGCAACTTTAGTTTGAGAGAAATTGAAGTGCTCTATGCGTGCAATAACGAAGCAGGAGCCATTATGTCAAAACAAATGGTTAAAACAATTAAAGCTATGTGCACTAAAGAGATCGAATTTGGCGACATTCCATTGTTCGAATAATTTCTCTAGTATCTTTTCTTAATTTAGATAGTGTATCGTTATTATTAACGATAAAGTCTAAATCTAATCGATGTTCTTCGAACAAATTATTCTCATCATTAATGCGCTTTAAAAAAGCGCTTTTTTCTTTATCTCTAAGATTGAGTCTTTCAATCTGAATCTTCTCATCAATATCCACACCAATGATGACATCAAACATATCTTGCATCTTGGCTTTAAAGAGAAGTGGAACTTCGGCCACTAGTAAAGGAGACTTAGAATTCTTAAATGTCAATTCAATTTCTTTCTTCACTAATGGATGAACAATCTTCTCCAACTTTTCTAAATCAGCGGGGTGCTTTTCAACATGATCTCTAAGGTTATCAACGAATGATTTTTCACCCTTCACTTTAAGACGTTTGTTAATGAGATTTTGCACATCATTTTGGGTATAAAGTTTATGAACAATTTCATCAGAAGAAATAGTGCAATAACCACCTTTAACAAACTCATCTAGAACAGTTGATTTACCTGAGGCAATCTTACCCACAATCGCGATTTTAATAGGCGCTCCAAGCTTGATTTGACACTTCGGACAATAGGTGGTCCCACGGCCATTTACGGCAATAAAGCGCATAAAAGCGTGACGTGAAACACACTTTTCACCTTTTCGGCCATAAGCGAGGAGTTTTGTTTGGAATTCTCCTGAGATGTCTTTACCAGGGTGATAACTCTTAATTGTGGAGCCACCCGCTTTGATCGATTCAGTGAGAATTCTCTTTGATTCTTTGATGATGGTTTCCCATTCATTTTTTGTGATAAATTTCGCTGGAGTTAAAGGATGAATTTTACTAGCGAAAAGAACTTCATCAACATAGATATTTCCTAAGCCAGTAATCAGAGTTTGAGTAAGTAAAGCGGTCTTAATAGGAAGACTCATTTTTTGACACTCTTTTACTAAGTTAGAAACATCATCAACTTCAAAAGGCTCTGGTCCTAATTTAGCGATTTCTTTTTCTTTTAAGTAATTCTCTTCATTAGACATAATCATTCTGCCAAAAGATCTTGAATCGTCGTAGCAGAGCTTATGCCCATTATCAAGGTGGAAGACAACACGCGCATATTTAGTGTTCTCTTCACTCTCTAATAATTCAATATATTTACCTTCCATTCTTAAATGGGAGATAAGTACTTTATCATTAGTTAAATGAATAAGTAAGAATTTACCACGTCTAGTAATATTTAAAAATGTTTCATTCTTAAAGAATGAAATAAACTCCTTATCTAGACCATTAACAATACTTTTTCTTAAAACTTCAATAGCAATAATCTTACGATCTTTAATAATCGGTAATAAGACATTTTTAACTGTTTCTACTTCTGGTAATTCTGGCATAACTATAAACCTATTTTGCGGAATACCAATCTCTACCGAATCCGCCATCAACTTCTAATGGCACATCGATAAGTAAGGCATTCTCCATAATATCCTTAATTAATTTATAAGCAGTTTCTTTTTCTTTCTTAGGCACTCTAAAGATAAGTTCGTCGTGGATTTGACAAATCATACGAGTTTCTAATTTATTATCAAGCAAAGCTTGATGGACTTTATTCATCGCATATTTAATTAAGTCCGCAGCGGTGCCTTGAACAGGAGCGTTCATTGCCGCTCTTTTCGCGGATTCTCTAACGTTATAATTCGCATCATGTAATTCTCTTAAGTATCTGCGTCTCCCTAATAATGTAGAGACATAACCATCTCTAGTGGCGTCCGCGACAATGCGTTGGAAGAAAGTGGCGACTTCAGGGAAAGAACTATAGAAAGAATTAATAATTTCTCTAGCTTCTTTTGGACCGATTTCAAGTTGTTCTGCTAAACCCCAATCAGAGATGCCATAAACCACCCCAAAGTTAACGGTTTTAGCTTTTCTTCTTTGTAATGGTGTTGGTTCTCCTTGAAGGTTAAATATTTTCTTCGCGGTCGCACTATGAATATCTTCATGAGAAAGGAAGACATCTTTTAAGCCTTGGCAGTTACTTAAAGCGGCCAAAACTCTGAGTTCAATTTGGGAATAGTCGAGAGATAAAATCTCATAATTCTCATCTGGATAATAGAAGGCTTTTCTAATGAGTTTACCTTCTTCATCACGCACAGATATATTTTGTAAATTTGGTTCAGAAGAAGATAATCTTCCAGTAGTGGTTAACGCTTGATTGAACTTCGCGTAGATCTTTCCATCTGGATAAATATGCTTCTTTAAACCTTCAACGTAAGTAGTGATTAATTTGAAATATTTACGGTATTCTAAAATCTTATTAACGATTGGATGTTCATTAGCGATTTCTTTTAAAGAATCTACAGAAGTGGATAGCTTCTTATTCGCATAAAGACCTAATTTATTGAATAAGATTTCACCGATTTGTTTAGGAGAAGCAATATTAAACTTCTCACCCGCTAAAGCGTAGATTTCTTCTTCTAACTCTTTAGCTTTCTTTTTATATTCATCACCAAATTCATCCAATACTTTAACGTCAATTGGGAAGCCTTCAATTTCCATATCCGCTAAGGTATCAGTCAGTGGTGTTTCTAATTCTTGATAAAGTTTTAATGATTCAGTTTTCTTAAGTTCTTCAGTCACTCTAGAACATAATTTCCAGCTAAAGAAAGCAATCTTACCAGTTTTTTGACTATCTTCATTACTAAGTAATGATAACATCTCTCCATTATTAGAAAGGTCGATACCATATATATTCATCACAACTTCAACATCATTCTTTAAAGAAGAGTCAACAAGATAAGAAGCCACTAATAAGTCAAAATATAAACCCGTGATAGCGATGTTATTTTTCGCTAATGCTACTTTAATAGCCTTATAGTCATAGCAGTACTTTTTAATATCAGGATTACTAAGTATATCTAAAGTTGCTTGATCGTTTTTAAAATCATCGTAGGCAATGTAATAATTACCTTTATCTGAGGCAATCGCTAAACCATATAAAGAACCAACTGAATAGTTATCATCCGCATAGTCTAAAGCTAAACCAATTTCTTTAACTTCACCTAATTCTTTTAATGAATTAACGGTCTTAACATTAATCTCAGTTTGTTCTAATTCAACCTTCTTCCATTTTTGAACAATCTTAGACATAAAATGTTTAAGTTCATATTTTTGACAGTACTCACTAACACTAGTAAAGTCATAACCTTGATAGATTGTTTCGTTTATGCCAAATGGAAGTGGGACATCAGTTTTAATGATGGCTAAATCTCTTGATAATCTACCTGTTTCTTGGTCAGCGATAATAGCCTCACCAAGTTTACCTTTAATCTCACTCGCATGAGCGATGATATTATCAAAACTACCGTATTCTTGAATTAATTTAACCGCGGTTTTTTCGCCAACACCTTTAATACCTGGTAGGTTATCACTCGCGTCACCTCTTAAACCTTTATAGTCGATGATTTGTAATGGCTCAAAACCATATGTTTCTTTAACGACTTCAGGAGTCATCGCGACGATATCTGACATACCCTTACGGATGATATTAACAGTGATGCTATTATCAACGAGTTGAAGGAAGTCTCTATCACTTGTGTATATTGTCACTTGATAGCCTTCTTTTTCCGCTAATTTAGCGACAGTACCAGCGATATCATCGCCTTCATAACCGTGTTGTTCGAATTGGAAAATACCAAGAGCTTTTAAGAAGTCTCTTGCCATTGGGAACTGTCTTACTAAATCTTCTGGCGTTGGTTTTCTATTAGCCTTATATGATTCAAGTTGTTCTTTTCTAAATGTATCTTTGCCCGCATCAAAAGCGACCATTAAACCTTCATCTTTTTTCAAAGTGGAGAGGATCTTATTAATCATGCTAGAGAACGCAAAAATAGCGTTAGTGGGTGTTCCATCCTGTGTACGCATAATCTCGACACCAGGATAGGCTGTAGCGAAGTATGCTCTAAAGAGCAAGGAGTTTCCATCAATGATTGTAATCTTTGGCATAATCTATTCCTCTAATGGTTCTACTTTATTACAAATAAAGTCATAATTATCATCGCGTTTTTCTCTTTTTATCGTCGCGATGATTAAAGAATTCTTTTCTAATAATGAAATAGCTTCCTGATAAGCTTCAGGGAATAAGGTGAGTTCGATTTCATCGGTCTCATCCATAATCTTGATAAACGCCATAGTGGCGCCTTTTTTCGTGGTGATTGTTTTCACACTTCTAATCATACCGGCAATAACCGCGTTAAATTCGTTTTTAGCCTCAATGATAGGGGTGACTTTCTTCGCTCTTAAGATATCGGTCTTATAGTGAAGAGGATTATTAGAAAGCATAATTCCTAAAACTTCATATTCTTTATCTAAATTCTCTAATGGGTCATCATGGTCTTCGATAAGATATGGACTAATCAAATCAGAGAATCCAATATTAAGTTGGTCATTTTCTTTAAAGACGAGTTCAGAATATTGTAATGCACTTCTAATACTCGCTCTAAAGGACGCTCTTGATGGATTGAATGTATCAAAACATCCAGCGTCAATTAATTTATTAATTTGGGCTTCATTAATCTTATAGCGATACATTCTTCCCACAAAATCAAAGAAGTCCTTATATTCACCGTTAGTATTTCTTTCTTCTAATATCGCATTAACAAATAGTTCATTAATGCCTTTAATCGCACTTAATGGGAATAATAAACCTTCTTTTTGTACGACAAAGTCTTTCGCTGACTTATTGATATTAGGGGAAATAATCGCAATATTTCTTTGCTTCATTTCACTAACATATTCATTAAATTTAGTGTCACTCGTTGAACTGCTTGTTTCTAATATCGCTGCATAGAATTCAAGTGGATAGTAGTACTTAAGATAGGCCATTTGGCAAGCAATAACAGAATAGGCCACAGAGTGAGATTTATTAAAGCCATAGTTAGCAAACTTCTTAATAAAGTCAAAGACTTTCTTTGCGGTCTTTTCGTTATGGCCTTGTTTAATAGAGCCTTCAATAAAGGCTTTTTCACTTTCTAAAAGTTTATCGATATCTTTCTTTGATATCGCTCTTCTAAACATATCGGCTTCGCCCATCGAGAAACCCGCCATAGTGGTGGCGATCATATTGACTTGTTCTTGATAGACAATAATGCCATAAGTTTCTTTTAAGATTGGCTCTAAGCATGGATCATCATAGATAATCTTTTCTTTACCTTCTTTACGTTTAGCGTAAGTATTGATGGAATCCATTGGTCCTGGTCTAAATAAGGCTAATAAAGCAACGATATCATTAAAGCAACTTGGCTTAAGAATTGATATCGCTCTTTTCATACCAGAACTTTCAAGTTGGAAAACACCCATTGTTTGTAAAGATGCAATTAGCTTATAAACATTAGGGTCATCATATGGAATATGTTTAACATCAATATCAGCGTTAGGATTGTTTTTCTTGATTAAACTAACGCAGTAATCAATCGTGGTTAAGTTACGTAAGCCTAAGAAGTCCATCTTTAAGAAACCTTGTTCTTCTAAGTAACCCATTTCATATTGAGAAATGTAGTGACCATTAAAATCAGTAAGGATTGGTAAAGCTTCCTCTAAGGAATCATTATTTAAAATGATACCAGCGGCGTGTAAGCCACTTTGTCTAATAAGACCTTCAATCTTACTCGCTAAAGAGACAATTTCTAAATAATAATTATCGCTATCTACAAGTTTCTTAAATTCTGGTAATAACTTATAGGCTTCTCTAAGAGAATATTTTGGATTAGTGATACGTTTAGATAATAAGTCGATATCGTTATTAGAGTAGCCATAGACTCTACCTATATCTCTAAGAGATTGTTTAGCCTGAATTGTTTGGAAAGTCACGATATTAGCAACATGCTCATTACCGTATTTTTCACGCATATAGTCCACAACTAAGTCACGCTTAATATCCATAAAGTCCACGTCAATATCAGGCATTGTCTTACGATATGGATTTAAGAATCTTTCAAATTGTAAACCGTTTTTAAGTGGATCAATTTCGGTAATATTTAATAAATATGACACTAAGCTACCAGCAGCGCTGCCTCTACCTGGACCAACGATAATATCGTGGTTTTTAGCATAGCTAACATAATCCTGAACAATAAGGAAATAATCAGCATAACATAATGAATTAATCGTTTCTAATTCATAATCTAAACGCTTAGTGTATTCTTTGTCTTTATCTAAACCAAGTTTATTTAATGCTTCATAGCAATTTTCTTTTAAAGCCTTAGGGCTATCTTCCACAGGGTAGTGGAATAATTCCCCTCTTTTTTGATGAAAATCAAACTTAGATTTTTCTAAGATCTTTTGCGTATTTAATATTTCTTTAGGAGTATAGATCTTTTGATAGTCAGTAATACTCATAAAGTATTCTTGACCAATCGCTTTCTTCTCTTTAATCTGCTCTTCATTAGCGATAGCTTCTGCGATTCTTAAAACAATCGCATCGTCTTTTTTAAGATATCTAATAGTCGGGAAAGCGACTGTTTCATAAGAATGTTCACTCGCAAACTTTCTAATAGAGTTAGCGTACTTCACATCTTCTTTCTTAGTGACTTCAACACCTAAATAAAAACCACTTTTAAAGAGATTGTTCCAGTTTAATAAATATCTATTAAAGCCATCGTTGTTTTCTACGAAAAGTTCTTTAAATTTGCCGTTAGAAGTTTCAATAACGGCTAATAATCCTTTAGTGTGTTCTTCTAGAAACTTTCTATCAAATTCTTTCTTTTGAATCGCTGTAGAAATCTTTAATAGATTACGATAGCCTTCTTCATTAATAGCGTACACTCCCAAAGTATCATCATCTAATTTGATTTCTAAACCAATGATAGTGGGCTTTCCTAAAGCTTCCATTGCTTTGATAAAAGAAGGAACGCCATACATCACGCCTTTATCACATAGTCCCACTCCAAAATAGGCGTTTTTACTAACACCTGTAGCAATTCTTTCAATAGTCAAACCACTTTGAAGAAAAGAATAGCAAGATACAACACGTAGTGGGACGAAGTTATTCATGCTCCTATTGTAGCGCACTTGCGCATAAAAGAGAAAGAAAAAAGGTACCCTAATGGCACCTTTTTAAGTTTAAATTTTCTTATTAATCAAGGAACAAATCGTCCAAGTCTTTAATGAAGGCTGGAAGTTGATTTAGATTATTAATCTTCGCGCCACTGGCTTGAGCGTGACCGCCGCCTTCCCATTTCGCGGCAACACCGTTGATGGCTTTGCCTTTACTTCTAATTGAGACTCTCCAACAGTTATCTTTTGGATCCTCAGTAATAGAGCACCAAGCATTGACACCTTCAATGTTAGAAAATAGGTTAACGTTTTCTTTGCCTCTTTCAGTGGTAATATTAAGTTCTTTTTGAATCTTGTCTTCAAGAACGTAATAGGCCACACCATGTTCAGAAACAGAGAAGTGGTTAAGGATATAAGCGGTGACTTTCAAGTCATCAAGTTTCTTTTGATACATTCTGTTATAGACATCACTTAATTCAACACCGGCTTCTAATAAATAAGAAGCAGTGACGAATGTGGCTTTAGAAGTAGATGAATATTGGAATCTACCAGAATCACCCGCAATACCAGAATATAAATATGAAGCGGCTTGCTTACTTAAAACATAGTTTCCTTTAAAGGAGAGTAAGATATCGCTAAGAATTTCAGCAGCCGCGCAAGCATCAGTTCTCACAACTTGCACTTTGCCATATTTTTCCACTTCTGGGTGGTGGTCAATTTTAATTTTAAATTTAGCCTTTTTCCATCTTGGATCACTAATACGAGAAGTGTTCGCTGTATCTAAAATAATGGCTAAGAATGGTTCTTTGAACCACTCCTCAGGTAAACGATCCATTTCAGGATATAGACGTGGGGTGAATGTCACATGATTATCACCAAGAACATGAATTTCTTTATTTGGGAAATTATCTTTAAGCCAAGTGGCTAAACCCATTTGTGAACCAAGGGCATCAAAGTCAGGCATTGCATGTCTAAAGATAGCAATCCTATCATAGCGTTTAATCGCGCTTAAAATACGAGTGATTTCTTTCTTGTTTGGTTTAAGGAAATTAGCAAGAGTGGAATCAAGTTTCATATTATTTACCTTTCACACACATTTCGTAGGCATCACGAGCAATCATCACTTCTTCATCAGTTGGGATGATGGCCACTTTAATCTTGCTATCCGCAGTGGAGATTAAAGCTTCTTTACCACGTAATGTCATATTGAGATCGTTATCAATCTTCACGCCTAAAGCTTCTTCAAGTAACTTACAAACATCTCTTCTAGTTCTTGGTTCGTTTTCACCAATACCAGCGGAGAAGATAATTAAGTCACAACCACCTAATCTCACATAATATTGACCGATAAAATCCGCAATTCTTCTATTGAAGATTTCGTTAGCTAAAATAGCGTGTTTATCACCAGCTTCCGCAGCGGCTAAAACATCTCTAGAGTCATTAGAAATACCAGATACACCTAAGAAACCAGATTTCTTATTGAACATTTGATAAACTTCTTCAGCGGATTTACCTGTCACACTAACAACATAGTTGAAAACAGATGGATCCATATCACCAGTACGTGTGCCCATCATGATACCACCTAAAGGTGTTAAGCCCATTGATGTGGCCACACATTTACCATCTTTAATCGCGGTAATGGAAGCACCAGAACCAATGTGACAAGAGATAATACGTGGATGTTCCACACCTGGTAAATATTTAGCGCCTTCTTGGGCTAAGTATTTATGAGATGTACCATGAGCACCATATCTACGAATGTCATATTTTTCAGTTAATTCATAAGGAATTGGGAATGTATAATCCGCTGGTCCCATTGTTTGATGGAAAGCGGTATCAAATGTCGCAATAGCTGGGCAGTTTGGAAGAGCTTCTTTAAAGGCTCTAAAACATGTTAAGTGCGCAGCATTATGAAGTGGGGCAAGTGGAATTAAAGATTCAATCTTCTTTTCTGTATCTTCGTTAAATAAAGCAGAAGCAGAGAAGTACTTACCACCTTGAACGATACGGTGACCGATTGCCTTAATTTCGTTAAAATCTTTAATAATACCTTTTTCGATAAAAGATTTGACCACTAATTGAGCGGCAACCCCATGGTTAGGGAATGCTGGATTAGTGACATCCTTTTTATCACCATATTTAATTGTAAAAATACCGTCTGGTAAGCCAATTCTTTCACAGTTACCAGAACATAAAACTTTTTCTTCTGGCATTTCATAAAGTTTGAACTTCAATGAAGAGCTACCAGAGTTAATTGTCATTACTTTAGCCATAATAATATCCTTTCAAAGCACTACATATTATGGCATAGTTGTTATTTTGTTTCAATTCATTATATGAATTAATTATTGTTTAAAGTGACGTTACTATTATTAGTTATTTGGCTCAATAGTCACAGGACTAACAGAAAAAGGTTGTTTATCATCATTACCTCTTATGAATTTGACAATTCCATCGTCATCAATTAAATATGGGATGTCGGTAAAGCATTGATGAAATGAACTAGAATATTTCTCCTCTTCATCTAAGCTGTAGATACCACTCTCGAAGGAAATCCAACCTTTCTTCTCATCAAACAACGAAGCCCCTATGGTGAACTCTTTTGTGAAACTGAATGTATAATTACCGAATCTATCTGTATTATCGAAACCATAAATATCTTCAACTCCTTCGATATCTAGAAGAAAAATACCAGTTTCATAATCAAATTTCCTACTTAGATAGCCGTTTGCTCCAGTTGTGTTTTGAACATAGAGATAAGCACCACAATTATCTTTCCATTCTTCGTTATATTGACCATATGGATAAAAGCCAAGTGAAAAGGAGATTCTAAAATCTTCAGCAGTGCAATTGTCAGCATAATCAATGTCCATAGAGATCGGAGAAAGTGAGTATTCACCAATATTACAAGATTTAGCAAAAAGACCGATTAAAACAAAAGATAATAACTTTTTCATACTCAAAATATATATGCAATTTTTAATAAAGTCAAAATAGTAATAATTTTGCTAATATTTTTGCTTTACACAAGAAGTATAAAAAATAGTAAAAATAGGTTAAATATTTAACGTTTTCATTGCTCTTTATTTAAGATGGCGATTCTTTTCTATGAAAAGTTTTTGCAATCTTCAATTTATTTATTCTCATTTTTATTTATAATAAATGAATAGGGGACTTTCTTATGGCGTTTGGTTTATTATACGACTTCCTCAATGGTCAATGCATCGATGCACACAACTACTTCGGTGCTCATTTTATTGAAAAAGATGGAAAGGGCTATGTCACTTTCCGCTTATACGCTCCAATGGCGGATGATGTATCAGTCATCGGTGAATGGAATAACTGGGATGTCGGTAAAGACAAAATGTCTAAAATTGATGACTCAGGTGTTTGGGAAGTAACTATTCCAGGCTTACAGAATTATCAATGCTATAAATATCATTTTAAAAACGCCAAAGGTAAATATGTCGATAAAATCGACCCATATGCTTTTTATAGTGAATTAAGACCAGGAACTTGTTCCCGTTTATTTGATATTAGAAATTTCGCTTGGCATGATGATCCATGGATGAAAAGTAGAACAAGAAACTTTGATAAACCTATGTCCATTTATGAAATGCATTTAGGTTCATGGAAAGGTAAAGCGGAAGATGGTCATCAACCTTCTTATGAAGAAGTAGCCGATACTCTTATTCCTTATATTAAAGAAGCAGGTTTTACCCATGTTGAATTTATGCCATTAATTCAATATCCATTTGATGGCTCATGGGGTTATCAAGGAACTGGCTTCTTTTCTATAGATTCCAGATATGGTAATCCTTTCCAACTCATGTCCTTAGTGGACCGTCTCCATCAAGCGGGTATCGGCTGCATTATTGACTTTGCCCCAGTGCATTTTGCCACTGATAAATGGGCATTAGCGAAGTATGATGGTTCATATTTATATGAATATTCTAATAAATGGAGAATCTCTCCATGGGGTAGTTATCAATTTGATTTAGGTAAAGACCCAGTGAGAAGTTTCTTAATGAGCGCGATGAATTATTTCGTCGATTATTTCCATTTTGATGGTGTCCGCGTGGACGCTGTTAGTAACATCATTTATTACAACGGCGATTCCTCAATTGGTCAAAACGATGGTGCGGTCGAATTCATTAAGAGATTAAACGCTAAGCTCCATATCGCTCATGATAGTGTGATGATGATTGCCGAAGATAGTACCGCTTTCTCAGGTACAACTAGACCAACAGAATATGGTGGTCTTGGTTTTGACTATAAGTGGGACTTAGGCTGGATGAATGATACATTAAAGTATTATTCAAAAGACCCAGTTTATAAGAAATGGGAACACTATAACATCACCTTCTCTATGGCCTATTTCTATAGTGATAATTTCATGCTTCCTTTATCTCACGACGAAGTCGTACACGGTAAAGGCACAATTATCAATAAGATGTGGGGCGACTATTATCAAAAGTTCTGTTTAATTAGAAACTTATATACATACCAATTCGCTCATCCTGGTAAGAAACTTAACTTCATGGGTAATGAATTAGCTTCCTTTGATGAATGGGATGAAAATAAATCATTACCATGGATTTTAAAGAGTTTCCCTGCTCATGATAGTGTGTCTCGTTTAGTGAGAGACTTAAATAGAATCTATCAACATGAACCAGCGATGTATTTTGAAGAACATAACCCAGAACACTTCCACTGGTTAATGGTGGATAATGCGAATGATAGTATCTATGCTTTCCAAAGGAAAGTTAATGACGATGTTTTAGTCTTCGTCTTTAATATGACCACTAATTATTATGAATCATATGGTATTCCACTTATGGAAAGTGGCACCTATGAGGAAATATTTAATTCGGATAAAGATGTTTATGGTGGTGATAACCAATATAACGGCTTACCTGTCGATAGTGAACCAGGCAGCTTTGAAGGTTTACCAGCCCATATGAACATCAAACTTGCAAGCTTTGGTGCTTGTATCTTTAAGAAAATAAAATAAGGAGTGACTATATGTTTGAAAATAAACAACAGTTTAAAGAAGAATATGCTCGTCGTCTCGTCGAACGTTATGGCGTCAGTGTAGAAAACAGTCACATCTCTGAAAGATATACCGTTTTAGGAGAAATGGTCAGAGACTACGCTAACGTGGACTGGGGTAAAACTCACGATAAAACAATTGATAGTAAAAGAACATTAATCTATTTCTCCATGGAATTCTTGATTGGTCGACTTTTAGTCAACAATCTTCAAAACATGGGTATTTATGATTTAGTTAAAGAAGGCTTAGCCGATTATGGCATCAACATCCATGAACTAGAAGAACAAGAAAGTGACGCTGGTCTTGGTAATGGTGGTCTTGGTCGTTTAGCGGCTTGCTTTCTAGATAGTATTGCATCTTTAGGCTATGTTGGTCATGGTAACTGTATCCGTTATGGCTACGGCTTCTTCCGTCAAAAAATTGTCAAAGGTAAACAAGTTGAATTACCAGACCAATGGTTAACTAATGGTAATGCTTGGGAAGTAAGAAGAGCAAAATACGCTGTTGAAGTGAAATTATATGGTACTCCTGAAACTTATCTTAAACCAGATGGCACATATGGCATAAGAACCGCAAACACATTAAATGTGCGCGCTGTTCCATATGATGTCCCAGTCGTTGGCTATCGTAACCATGTGACTAATACATTAAGACTTTGGAATGCTGAACCAACAAGTGATCCTTTACCAAAAGGTGTTTCCTTTAAAGAATATTGCAATGGCTTAGAAGAATTATGCCATGGTCTATATCCAGATGATTCCACTGAAGAAGGTAGAATCTTAAGATTAAGACAACAATACTTCCTCGTTAGTGCGGGTCTTCAATCTACTCTTTGTTCATATTATAGACACCATGGTACCCTAAAGGGTATTCATGAACAATATGTCTTCCAACTCAATGACACTCACCCAATTTTGGCCATCCCAGAAATGATGAGAATCATGATGGATGAATACAATATGGGCTGGGATGAAGCTTGGGAAGAAGTGACCCAATCTATGGCGTTTACTAACCATACAGTTATGCCAGAAGCCTTAGAAAAATGGCCAGTTAGATACGTACAAGATTTAATCCCACGTGTCTATATGATTATTGAAGAAATTAATCGTCGTTTCTCTATTGAAATGGCAAACAATAATGTCCCAAATGACGCTAGATATCAAATGAGTATCATTAAAGACGGTCAAATCCATATGTGTAACTTAGCCATTTATACATGCTTCTCTGTGAACGGTGTTGCCGCTCTTCATACTGAAATCTTAAAGAGTATCACCTTTAAAGACTTCTATAACTACATGCCAAATAAGTTCAACAATAAGACAAACGGTGTCACCCATCGTAGATGGCTTGTTAACGCTAATCCAAAACTCACTCAATTAATCAATAGTTGTATTGGGGAAGATTGGATTACTAATATGGACTTAATCAAAGGCTTTGAAAAATTCAAAGATGATGAAAAAGTCTTACAGTCCATTGGCAATATTAAATACGCTAATAAGGTGGCTTTAGCCAATTATATTAAAGAGAATAACGGCATCGAAGTTGATCCTAACTCCATCTTTGATGTCCAAATTAAAAGACTTCACGCTTATAAACGTCAACTCTTAAACATCTTCCATGTCATCTACTTATACCAAAGAATGAAGGAAGACCCATCATTTAGAATCTACCCACATACATATATCTTTGGGGCGAAAGCCGCGCCTAGCTATGTCTATGCGAAGAAGATTATCGAATTAATCCTCGCTGTTGCGGAAGTCGTTAATAATGATGAAGAAACAAATAAATACCTCAAAGTAGTTTTCATTGAAAACTATGGTGTCACTCTCGCCGAACTCATTATTCCTGCCGCTGATGTCAGTGAACAAATTAGTACTGCTGGTAAAGAAGCAAGTGGTACATCTAATATGAAACTCATGATGAATGGGGCTATTACACTTGGCACAATGGATGGTGCCAATATTGAAATCGTCCAACGTGGTGGAGAAGAAAATAACGTCATCTTCGGTTTAAGAAGCGAAGAAGTAGAAGCCCATTACACTAAGGGTGACTATAATCCATGGGATATCTATAATAACGATCACCGCGTCAAAGCGGTCTTAGATTCATTATTCAATGGTCCATGGTCTGGTTTCCGTCATGATAAATTCACCATCATCTTTGATGAAATCATGAATAAACACGATGAATACTTCATCCTCGCGGACTTTGAATCCTATGTCAAAGCACAAGAAAAGATTCAAGAACTCTATCAAGATAGAAAGCATTGGAACAAGATGTGTTTAATGAATATCGCTAATTCATCTTTCTTCACAAGCGATAGAACAATCAAGAGTTACGCTGAAGAGATTTGGCACTTAGAGAAGGTTAAATAATTATGGCAATAGATTTAACAAACTTATATCAAAAACAAGCGGAATTAGACGCTAGAATCGCTGATAACCATCACATTACCTACGCCACAACTAGAGAAAGACGTATCCTCGCCTTACTCGTGGAATTTGGTGAATTCGCTAATGCCACTAGATGCTTCAAATACTGGTCTAATAAACCAAGTGAAGCACAAGATATCGTCTTAGACGAATATGTTGATGGTTTACATTTCTTTCTTTCTTTAGGCATTGATATTAAAGCTAGTAAGAAAGTTTATAACTACACTAAGCATAGTGATGATCTCACAGCGCAAATCTTAGAAGTCTATAGACTAGCCTCCATCTTCTTAAAGAAACAAGATGAAAAGAGCTATGTTAAAGCTTTCCAAGCCTTTATCAATATTGTGCCAATTCTTAAAGTCAGATGGACCACAATTGAGAAAGCTTATTATAAAAAACTTGGTGAGAATTATCACCGCCAAGACACTAATTATTAACATTGGGCGGAGGTAATTTATGATGATTAAGAAAAAAGCATGGCTTATGGCTTTAATTCTTGGCTCTATGGCTTTAGCAGCTTGTGGTGGAAGAAGTGAAAGCAAATCATCTTCTCAACAACAATCACAATCATCCACTTCAGCTAGTGAAAATATTACATCAAATAATGATAAGTATATTATAGGAAGAAGAGTATTTGATAATGATTACAACAATTATCCAAATCCTAAAGCAACTCTTAAAATAGACGAATTTCCTAATCTAGAGTTTTCATATAATCAACTTGATTCAAGCTACTATTTGGAAGGTCTTGGTACTACATTTAATTATTGCTATTCTTTCTATATTGCAGACGTCAATCAAGATGGTTATTCAGATATTTGCTATTCATATGTAAAAGGATCCGGAATTGTGAATTATGGAATTGCCATTTATGACATCCAAAATAATACAGTTTTGCTCGAAAAAGAAGACAGAGGAGAATTCGATTATTTATTCGATTTAGATGATAATGGTTGCTTGTTGATAGAAGAATTAGAATTTAACGATCATAGATCTCACTTATTGAATAAAGCTTTACGTTTTATTAAGAATCAGAAGAACGAATTATTATTCGAAGAGTTTTCTTTTGAAAGCAAACTTAAAGGTTTTTTGTGCGGTTTAGGTTCTGGCGATAGAAACCAATATAAAGTGAGTATATTACTTGTCCATGTTGGAATTAATGATAGGTATGCATTAAATGCAAACGAAATCATAGTAGAAGGAATTGCAGACTTTACGTATAGTGTTGACAAATATGAGGAACTAGTTGAAGGAAGCCCAGATTTTAACTTGTTTTTGAAATTTGGAAGCACAATCACAACAAATATTACAATTAGTATTAAAGATATTAAACAAACCATACGTGTGTCTGTTTCGTAACCTTTTTAGTTTAAATAGATGATAACTATTTGATTTGGGATGAATTTGATAAAAGCTTTTCAAACACAATTTTAACCATTTGGAATTAGTTATTATGATTGCATTAGAGGATAATATTTGTCTATGCTAATGCCTAATTGTTTTGCGCCTTCTTTTGGAGTTATTTCTTTGTTTTCAACTTTTGTTGAGAGATTATCGCTAGTTAAATAGGATTGACGCAATAGTGTCAGTCCTTTTTGTTTTATTGGTGTTAGAATAGAAATAGAAGGTAGTCAATCATGAAGTATCTAGTCATTATTTCTACATTATTTGTTATCGGTTCTTTAATCGGATGGATTATTGAATTGTTCTTCAGAAGATTTGTTTCTCAAAAGAAATGGATGAACCCAGGATTCTTAACAGGCCCTATAAGAGGGAATCGATATCTTCTTCAGAGTAAACTTCGATTCCTTTTTCTTTTAGGTATTCCGCAGTTACTCCCATACCAGATATCTCTTTATGAGAGAAGGTTCCATCATAGATAACCTTAGATCCACATGATGGGGATTTCTCTTTGAGAATGACTTTCTTAATCTTTAAAAATAAACAGATATTAAACGCTAATTCAGCGCCTCTTCTATATTGATCTGTGACATCTTCATTATCTTGATTGATAACTTTATCACCAACACGTTCCGCTGGTGAACGAGGTATAGATAAACCACCTTCTACTTCAGGGCAGAAAGGAATGAGTTCATATTTCTCTAATAAAGCGTCAAGTTTAGGGGTGAGATTATTACCACCGTTATACTTAACGTTATCGCCAACAAGACAAGCTGATATCAAAATCTTTTCCATACGCTCATATTTAAGCACAAATGCTTAATAATATCTATGATTTGGTTTACAATATCACTATGAATAAATCATTTGTCTACTTACATAACAATCAGGAATATGTAGTCAATATCACCTATAAAAGAATTAGAAATATCCATTATCGTTATAAGGATGGAGCCTTCTTTATTAGCTGTCATAGATTAACACCAATGCACTTAATCAAAAGTGGGTTAGATAAATACGCGGATAAATTAATCAAAAGAAACGCTAAAGAACAAGGTGAAGGAGATGATTATATCTATCTCCTTGGTCAAAAGACACCTTTAGCTTTCTCTGGCTCAGTAGTGTTCAATAATGAACTAATCTCTTTTGATAATAGAGAACAACTCCATAAGAAACTCAAAAAAGTATTCTTAAAGTATCTCACTGGAAGAAATAGTTACTTTGCGTCTTTAATGAATGCGCCTATTTATCAAGTTAAGCTTAGAGAAATGCGCTCTAGATATGGCTCTAATAATAGAAGTAAAAAGACCATCACCTATGCGATGATGCTCATTTACTATTCGCCAGAAATTATTGATTCAGTAGTGATGCATGAATTAACACACTGTTTTGTCTATGACCATAGCGATAAATTTTATCGCTTGTTATATAAATATTGTCCTGACTATGATATCTTAAGAAAGAAATTAATAAAGGCTAGTTTCTAATATGCTCGAAATCACTTCTAAGAATAATCAAAAGATAAAAGATGCCGCTAGTCTAAGACTTAAAAAGGCTAGACAAGAAAAAGGTCTTTTCTTAATGGAAGGACTTAAGAATTTAGAAATGGCCTTAAAGTATGGCAACGTTAAAACAATATTTACTAGTATTGGTTTACCAAAACTTGGTCAAGATATTGAAACTTACAAAGTAAATGATGAAATCATCCGTAAGTTAGCGGCTTCTGAAAACCCAGAAGGTGTGGTCTTTGTTTGTGAAAATCTAAAACCAAGAAAAGACAAGAATGAATATAAGAAAATAGTGTACCTTGACCATATTAGTGATCCAGGTAACTTAGGCACAATTATTAGAACCGCTGTCGCGTTTAACTATGATGCAGTAGTGCTCTCTAATGGTACAGTGGACCTATATAACGAAAAAGTACTTGCCGCCACCAAAGGTGGAATATTTGCTATTGATGTCTTCTATGATGATTTAGCTAATTTCAACAAACGTAAAATCGTCAGTACTTTAAATGAAAAATCAGTGCCACTTAATAAGCTACCTAAATATGAAGATTTCATCTTGGTACTTGGTAATGAAAGTCACGGAGTGAGCAAAGAAGTATGTGATATCGCTGATGACTTTGTAAAGATAGAAATGAGCGATAATATCGACTCACTCAATGTCGCTGTTGCGGCCGGTATATTGATGAACCACCTAAAATAGTGGTTCTTTTTATTCTTCGTCTTTTTCAACTGATTCAATTGGGCGATATCCCATTTTGAGCAGTCGAACAATGTTTTCAGCCGCCAGACTTTCAGCAGTCTTTCCAACGGCCTCAAGCGCCCATAAGGATATTTGATTCATGACAATTTCCTTTTTATAACATCTTAAAAGACAATTGCCAGGAAGTGGGTTTGCATATGGTTGGGCATTTTTATTTATTTTATAGACATCATAAGTTTGCCCATTATAAGCGCCTCTATAGAGCATATTGTCTACTTCAATTCTAAATTCAAAGAATGGTGACATATACTTTTCAATCATTATTACTGAATCGATGTCATCGATGTTTTCTTTAATAACAATAGAATCAAGAAAACTGTTGTGATATTTAAGCATAACTTTATCAAAAGAAGCATTATAGTAGTGGCCTCTATCTCTAAAGTCACCTTCATCTTGACCTCTAAAAACATCTTCAATTTTGATGTCGTTGTTTTGATAAATAGCTTTATAAGATAAGTCATCATTTGGCTTAGAAGAGAGACACTCTTTTCCTCTAAAATAGGAAACTTCTCCACCTTCTACCTTTTTGAGCAACTTTTTAATAGATGCTTTTGCGTACTTTTTATCCATTTCTAAAACAATGCTTTCAACTTTCTTAAAGAAGAGAAGCCACTGTTTTTGTGTTTTTGGTAATTTTTCTAAAAGTGTTGTATCCATGGTACTTTTTATAGAAATCATACCTAAAAGAATTCACTATGAAAAGAATGGAACGAAAAAATGTTCCATTTGCTCTTAATTGTTTAGTTAGAAAGCTTCAGTTGTAATGTATCAATTTGATCTTGCGTTAAGCCAATATTTAATAAGTAATTCGTCGCCATTGTGTGATAGGCCACTGTGGCTAATAACATACCTTTTTCAAAGCCAAATACATATCTAATCATCTCATCGATATGGAGTTGTTTAATAACGTTATATTTTTCTGAGCCTTTTTCAATGCCGTAGTAATTACTATAAGTTATAAAGTAATCACTAACGAGTTCTTCATAAGTGGCGCCACATAAGGCTTCAAGAACCATACAGACATAACCTGTTCTATCTTTACCTTCCAAGCAGTGGATGTAATATGGACCATCATTATTAATCATCGCTTCAAACATGGTTTTCATCTTATTTGAGAAGTCATCAGCTTTATAAGCTGCTGCCATACCTAAGAAGATGACTTTGTTATTATCTTGTAAGCCTTTAAAGTAATCGTGAATAGTGTACTTATTACCACCAATCGCTGATTCTTTATCCGCTAAATCGACATTATATTGGATGTTATTTTTCTTTAATAAACCATCAACGATTTCACTTCTTTTTCTCGAGTTATCAATCGGGGAAGCACCTCTATAAAGCATCTTTTCTTTAACTCTTCCCACTTTGATTTCTCTAAAGTTAGCAAACTGTTCATCACTCTTATAAGATGGGTCATTTCTATCATCGCTATAAGTGATCGATAGTGTTTCTTCTATATCTAGATATTTAGCCTTTTCATTTAACTTAATTGTGACCTTAGTGTCTTCATTAAAGTTATTATCAGCATAGATATCCGAACCATAATTAATGCAGTATTTGATATAGTCATAGCCTTTATAGCCAACCACTAAGTCTTGACCAGCGGGAACATAATAGCCACTGAAATAACCAATATCATTAAATGATACTTTCTTTGTGCTAGTGGTGAACTCTAGATTCACACTGTCCCCAAACTTAAAACCAAGTTTGTTAAAGCTATCAATGGAGATATCAATATAAGCCCCACCAAATTCGTCATCATGATGGATAGCGTTATTTTCTAAAATAGGGGTTTTACTTTTTCCTGGGTTACAACCACAAAGAGAAAAAGAGGTGGCTGCCACAATTGTGGCAAGGGATAAAACTAATTTCTTCATACTATAATTATGTAAGATTCTTATCGAAAACAAAACAATATTACAAATAATCATATGTAATATGGTTTTTTATGATATAATCATTAAGCGATTTTGTAAGTGAGGGTCTTTATGGAAAATGAAAATTTATTAAAACTAAAGAACGCCGCTCTTAAAGATATTGAAGAAGCTAATAGTGTTGATTCTTTAAATGCTGTTAGAAACACCTATTTATCTAAGAAAAGCGAACTATCATCTTTAACTTCTCAAATCGGTCAATTACCACCAGAAGATAGAAAAGCCTTTGGTGCCGCTTTAACCGAAGTGAGAGTGGCGATTACTTCTGCCATTGAAGAAAAGATGACTTATTTAAAAAATAAGGAATTAGAAGAAAAGTTAGAAAAAGAACAAATCGATATCTCTTTACCAGGTATTTCTTTTGAACCAGGTGGTAGAGATCCATTCTATGTCATTCAAGATGAAATGATTGAAATCTTCTTAGGCATGGGCTTTGAAGTAGCGGATGGTCCAGAAGTGGAAAAAGATTTATATAACTTTGAACTTTTAAACATTCCTAAAGATCACCCTGCAAGAGACATGCAAGACACCTTCTATATTAATGATAATGAGTTATTAAGAACTCATACTTCCCCAGTTCAAGCGAGAACCATGGAAGCTAAAAAAGGTGCGCCTATTAGAATTATCTGCCCAGGCAAAACCTATCGTAGAGACGATGATGATGCGACTCACTCACATCAATTCGCCCAAATCGAAGGTTTAGTTATCGATAAGGGTATTAATATCGGTCACTTAAAAGCGACCTTAGAATTATTCGCTAAAAAGATGTTTGGCGAAAAACGTGAAATTAGATTGAGAAGTTCTTACTTCCCATTCACTGAACCAAGTGTGGAAGTTGATATCACTTGTGCGAACTGTGGTGGCAAGGGCTGCAATATGTGTAAAGGTACTGGTTATATTGAAATCTTAGGTGCTGGTATGGTTCATCCAAATGTTTTAAAGATGAATGGCTATGACCCTGAAGAATATAGTGGTTTTGCCTTTGGTGTGGGTATTGACCGTATGGCCGTGCTCCGCTATGGCATTGACGATATTAGAAAACTTTACACAAACGATGTCAGATTCTTGAATCAATTCAAGAAAATGAGCTAATAATGGGAGGAATTAAGTATGTTAGTTAGTTTAAAAAACATTAGTCAATATGTCTCATTAGAAGGCTTAACACCAGAAGATATCGCTAATAAGTTAACTTTCGCTGGTGTGGAAGTGGAAGAAATCTCCCGTTTAGCCAGTGGTACAAACTTAGTTATTGGTGAAGTTAAAGAATGTGTGGCCCATCCAAATAGTGACCATCTTCATGTCTTACAAGTTAACTTAGGTGAAAAATATGGAACCACACAAATTGTCTGTGGTGCCCCTAACGCACGCGCAGGATTAAAAGTTATTGTTGCGCGTGTAGGCGCTAAACTCCCACAAATCGAAATTAAAGATGGCGTTATCCGCGGTGAAGCAAGTCATGGTATGTGCTGTTCTTTACTTGAACTTGGTGTGGATGGTAAATATCTATCTGATTATCAAAAAGCCGGTATTGAAGAATTACCAGCGGACGCTCCAGTTGGAGAAGAAGATGTCTTAGGTTATTTAGGCTTAGATGATGTCGTCTTAAACTTATCAGTTTTAGCCAATCGTCCAGACTTATTAAGTGTCTTTAATGTCGCCCGTGAAATCGGTGCTTTATATGAACGTAAAGTGAACTTACCAGAAGTTAACGCTAAAGAAGATTTCAAAACCAAATTAGTAGTGGGCTCTAAAACAAAAAGATGTACCCAATTCTCTGGTAAAGAAATTAAAGGCATCGTCACAAAGGCGTCTCCAAAATGGATGAGTGACTATCTCATGGCGATGGGTGTTCGTAGCATTAACAATATCGTTGATATTGGTAACTATGTTATGCTCATGACTGGTCAACCATTACATATGTATGACGCTGATAAATTAGCGAAAGCGGAATTATATGCTCAAGATGATTATGATGGTGATTTCGTCGCTCTTGATGAAAAGACTTATAAAGTCATCCCAGGAGATATCGTTATTTGCTGCAATAATAAACCAATGTGTTTAGGTGGTGTGATGGGTTCTTTAGAATGCGCAGTGGATGAAAACACTAAAAACATCTACATTGAAGCCGCTTCTTTTGATGGAGCTTCTATACGTCATACATCTAATAGACTTGGTTTAAGTAGTGAATCTTCTCAAAGATTCGTGAAAGGCACAAATCACTTCCAAAGTGAATTTGTTCTTAACTACGCTGCTAGCTTAATTAATGAATTATGCGACGCTAAAGAAAATAGTAATAACGTCCATTATCAAAGTGAAAAGCCAAGAGAAGACAGAATCAAAACTTCTATTAAGAAGATTAATGATCGTTTAGGTACAGAATTCAGTAAAGATGAAATCGCTAATGTCTTAACAAGACTTAACTTCAAACTTGAATTTGTTAACGATAATGAATTTTATGCTGAAGTGCCATTATATAGATTAGATGTCACTTGTGACGCTGATTTAAGTGAAGAAGTCATTAGACTTTTAGGCTTAGAACATGTGAAATCTATCTTACCATGTTTAGACACTAAAGTCGGTATGCTCTCCTTAAAACAAAAACGCTTAAAGAACATTCGTAGTTATCTACTTTCTCAAGGATTAGATGAATGTTTAACATATTCTCTTGTTTCTAAAAAGAAACAAAATGACTTCAATTTATTAAATAACGAAGAACATTATGTCATCCTTAATCCATTAACCGATGAAAGAGAAGTGTTTAGAACTCATATCTTAGCATCATTATTAGGCGCAGCCTCATATAACGTTGCTAGACAAAATAAAAACCTCGCTTTATTTGAAACAAGCAATATGATTTCAAAACAAAGTAGAAGTGAACATCTCGCCATCGTTTTAGTGGGTCAAGATGCTAGACAAGGTCTACTAGTAAAAGAAAACTATAATTTCTTCCATATGAAAGGTCTTGTTGAAGGAATATTTACAATCCTTGGCATTGAACCAACTCGTTATAGATTTGATAGATTCGTTGACGCTAATCACGAACTCCATCCAGGCAAAGCTGCAAACATCGTCTTCCAAAATAAGAAGATTGGTGTTTTAGGTGAACTCCATCCAAATCAAATTGAAAAATATGATTTAGGTAAGACCAACGCTGTCGTCTTAGAAATGGACCTTGAAGCTTTATTAGACGCTAAAGTTAGTGAAACTAAAATGGCCCCAATCTCTAAATTCCCAAGTGTTTCTAGAGACTTAGCATTCGTCTTAGACGCTAAGATTGCCGCTGGTGACCTAGTTAGAGCGGTCAAGAAAGTTGGTGGCTCTTATGTCGTTGGCTGTGAGGTCTTCGATATTTATCAAGGCGCTAATATCGCTGAAGGTAAAAAGTCCATGGCAATCTCTGTTACTTACCGTAAAGAAGATGGCACATTAACTGAAAAAGAAGTTAGTGATGCTGAAGAAAAGATTAAGTTCGAATTATCACGTAACTTTAAAGCGGAGATCCGTAGTTAATGAAATTAAATCGTGCGACATTACCAGAACAAAAAGCGCAAACTTTCAGCGAAGAGTTAGATTTTAGCAAACTCACTTTTGATGAAAATCACGTTAAAAGAATTGAGTCGTGCTCTGTCACAGTTGTCGCCACTGAATTTGGCGATGTCTTACAGTGTGTCATCTCTGGTAAGGCCCATGTTGTGGCCTCTTGCTCATATACACTTGATGATGTGCCACTTGATGTGAACTTCAAAGATAGCTTCTATTTCACCGATTCAAAAGATGATGAAGCAGAAGACTGCTACTATGAACCAAATGTGGAAATCGATTTAGATCCACATATCATCGCTCTTATCTTATCCGAAGTTCCGCATAACATCGTTAAAAGTGGGGCCACTCTCCCAAAAAGTGGTAATGGCTATCGTGTCCTAAGTGAAGATGACTTCATCAAAGAAAAATCTCACAAAGGAAATAGCGCTTTTGATATCTTAGACACGATCGATTTTGACGATAAGTAAATATATAACTTCTATGAAGTTAAAGTAACAATCCCACCCCAAAAGTGGGATTTTTCTTTATCTAAATATTTCTTTAAATATATATTGCAAATCACAAAATTAGGTGTGATAATATAGACACCAGTGGTAGCACAGTGGGAGAAAGTGGGAAATAATGTATTTCGGAAGTTTTGTCCATAACTTAGATGAAAAAGGCCGTTTAATGATTCCTCGTAAAATGAGAGAAGAATTAGGCTATAAGGTCTACATTATGAAAGGCTTTGACGGTTCACTCTCTTTGTATAACGAAGAAAGATACCTCGAACTCGTTAAAGAATTTTCAAGACTTTCCTTTAATCAACAAAAAGTCCGTGACTATCTCCGTATCCAATTTGCCAGCACTTACGAAATGGAAGTCGACAAATTAGGTAGAGTGCAATTACCAACTGCCTTACTCAACAAGTACAATATCTCCAAAGAAGTTATCGTCCTCGGTATTGGTGACCATATTGAAGTTTGGGATAAAGCCAAATATATCGAATACGAAGAAAGCGTCAAAGATTCATTCGAATCTCTCGCTGAAGATATTGATGCTAAGAGGGACTAATATGGATGAACATATTCCCGTCCTTCTTAACGAAGTTATAACCGGTCTAAACATCAAATCATCTGGCACATACGTTGATCTCACTGTCGGAAGAGGTGGCCATAGTAGTGAAATATTGGCTCGCTTAAAAGAAGGTCATCTCATCTGTGTCGATCAAGATGAGGAAGCTATCGTCGCTTCCCAAGCCAGATTATCTAAAATCTCAAATAACTTTGAGATAGTGAGAAGTAACTTTTCTCACTTAGAAGAAATTCTAAAAGATAAAAATATTGATGAAGTTGATGGCATTTTAATGGACCTCGGTGTTTCTTCTCCACAGTTCGATAAAGGAGAAAGAGGATTCTCTTATAAAGAAGACGCCCGTCTGGACATGCGTATGGATCAAAGACAAGATCTTACCGCTTATAACATCATTAACACTTATTCATTAGAAGATTTAACAAAAATCTTCCAGATATATGGAGAAGAGAAATATTCCTTCTCAATCGCTAAAAACATCATTAAAGCTCGTGAGAGTGCTCCAATTGAAACCACATTCCAATTAGTGGACATCATCAAAAGAAGCAAACCAATGAAAGAGCTTAAGAAAGTGGGTCATCCCGCAAAACAAGTCTTCCAAGCATTAAGAATCGCCGTCAATGACGAACTCAATGTCTTAGAAAAAGCCTTAAAGGCAACCTTAAAACATTTAAAACCAGGTGGAAGATTGGCCGTTATTACCTTCCACAGTGGTGAAGATAGAATCGTTAAAAACATCTTCAAAGATGCGGCCATCAGCGTTGGTAACAGATTTGACGGACCAATGCTTGAACAAGAAAAGGATTATATCCTTATTAATCACAAACCGATTACCGCTAGCGAAAGTGAATTAGAATTTAATCACCGTAGTGCTAGTGCAAAACTAAGGATTATTGCAAGAAAAGAAAGGGGGCAACAATCATGGTAATGAAAGACAAATTAGTCAAATTTCATCATAAGGGAATGTATTATCGTTTCCGTAAATTAGGAATCTGTTTTTTAGCAGCAGTATCTCTTGGAACCATCGTTGCTGTTCCAACCTACATCACCTTGCGTGAAATCACTGCTCAAGCCCAAAAAGCGGAAGCGGAAGAACCTGAGTTATTAGAAGAAGATAGCATTGATCTATCATCTTATTAATAAAAATTTCTCCTTATTTGTCCATTTCCTCATGGACTGAAGTCGTAAGTGACATTGCGGCTTCTTTTTTTCTTTTAGTGGTTTTTTAGTATTTAGTTAGTAGTTATTAAGTGCAATAAAACACAGAATAGCACTTTCTTAACTAATAAATAGTTAAATAGTTGTATATTAGTAAAAAGTCATTTAAAATAAGGTGAAATTGGTATTTTATTATGGATAAACCTATTGCTGCTATAGAACTCGGAAGTAAAAAATTAAAATTAGTCGTCGGTTATGAAATTGACGGCCAAGTATATGTTTTATATACACTCACTAAACCTTATGGTAATTGCATTGAAGGTGGTAACTTTATTGACGCTAATAAAGTCGCTGAAACAATCGGCTCTATTCGTGAATTCACTGATCCTTCTGCTAAATTAAGACTTAACATCTCTGATGTCTTATTATGCTTACCTCCATATGGTTTAGGAATTTATCAAACTAGACAAGTGACAACTGTTGTTACCGAAGATAGCAAGATTAGTAACCTCGATATTAAAAATATCTATGCCTTAATTAGAAATAGTGCTTATCCATTAAATGACAAAGCTTTAGTGGATGTTGTTCCTGAAAGTTTCACTTTAGATCACGGACGTATCTTCGCTCGCCCACCAATGGGTGAATCAAGTAGCACATTAACCGTGAGCGCGAAAGTTCAAACCTTACCAAGTGTCTTAGTGGATAATTATCAATCAGTCTTAAGGAGTGGTGGCATGGTTTCTAGAAGAAACGTTGTTGCTTCCTTAGCGGCCACTGAACTTATTAATTCTTATCCGAATATGCCACAGTCCTATATCCTTGTTGATATTGGCTCTTCTGTTACCACAGTATCCTTCATCGGTAATGGCGCTCTTTATGGCTCTACTTACTTTAATTGGGGTGGTGATAATATCACTGAAAAGATTATTGAAAGATTCAATATTAATGAAGCTGATGCCGAAAAATATAAGATTATGTATGGCATTGATTATAGTGAAATGAATTTCAAAGCCCCAATCTGCACAACCGAAGATGCAGAAGGTCAAGAAGTGCATCATTATAATGATGAATTAAATGAAATCATTAAAGGCGAACTTGAAACCTTCGTTGAACAATTAAACGAAGCGATTAATCAAATCGTCGCCACGCATGATAAATCTTATCGCAGTTTCCCAATGTTGCTCATTGGTGGTGGCGCTGAACTTAATGGTTTAGTGCAATATATCACTCCAAAAGTGATGTCAGAAACGGTCGAAGTCATTAGACCTAAGACATTAGGGGCAAGAAATGCGACCTTCTTCAACTGTTTAGGCGCCATTCTTACCCAAAGTCGTTATCCAAACTTAAATGATGAATCTCACCCACGCGTTGGTGTCTTAACGCGTAATAATCCAAACCAACCTAAATAAAGAGGAGAGAAACTTATGGAAAATTATGATTTAGATAATTTTGAACCCGCTGCTAAGATCGTCGTCATTGGTGTCGGTGGTGCTGGTAATAACGCAGTTAATCGTATGATCGATGAAGAAATCCAAAATGTTGATTTCTGGGTCGCTAATACTGATAAACAAGCATTAAGTACAAGTAAATCTCTCCATCGTTTGATTTTAGGACAAGAAATCACTGGTGGTTTAGGCGCTGGTGGCGAACCTGAAGTTGGTGAAAAAGCCGCTGAAGCAAGCACTGATGATATTAGAGAAATCGTTAAAGACGCTAATATGGTGTTCGTCGCTGCTGGTATGGGTGGCGGTACAGGTACAGGTGCGGCCCCAGTTGTGGCCCGTATTGCCCGTGACGCTGGTGCTTTAGTCATCGCCATTGTCACTCGTCCATTTACTTTTGAAGGTAAAAAGAGAGTGGTTAATTCCATTGCAGGCTTAAATAAATTAAAAGAAAACGTCGATGCTATTATCGTCGTTAGTAACGATAAACTCTTAATGACCGCGGGCAATGCTTCTATTAGTTCTGCGTTTAACGAATCTGATAAAGTTTTGGCCCAATCAGTTAAAACTGTTGTTAACTTAATTCTTTTACCAGCCGTTATTAATTTAGACTTCGCTGATGTTCGTAACACCTTAAAAGATTCTGGTGTGGCGATGATTGGCTTTGGTGTGGGATCTGGTCCAAATAGAGCCAAAGACGCCGCTAATGCAGCGCTCAATTCTCCTTTACTTGAAGCCTCAGTATCAGGCGCTAGAAAAGCGATTGTGGCCGTTACATGTGGTCCTAATGTCTCATTATTTGACGCTCAAGACACTGTTAACCTATTAATTAATGCATCTGGACACGATGTTGACGTTAAATTCGGTGTCGCCATTAACGACCAATTAAATGATGAAATCTTAGTGAGCATTATCGCTAGTGACTTTGAAGAAGACTTCGACTTCACAAAGACTTCTAGCTATGTCGCTCCAACTAGACCAATCGAATCTCCAGTTCTTACCAATCTTGAAAAAGAAGAAGAACAACCACAAGAGAATAAGGAAGAAGATTTGGACACCAATTCCATTCTTCCAGACTTCTTGCAAAACTAATTTATTGCCTTTAAGACAATAATCTAATATTATTATTTCGTCCTAGAAGACAAGTCTTCTTATTAACTGCTATTAGCGAGTTTGGGATGGTGGAAGCCAAACAGTAAGAATAAGAAGATATCACTTCTTTGTATGAGTGCTGAACTAATAGTAAGCCTCCGTTAACTTCTACGAAAAGAGGTAATCAAGTGCTAAAGATAAATCTTTAGAACTAAGGTGGTACCGCGCTAAATAGCGTCCTTAGATGGACGCTTTTATATTGTTAAGGAGAAAAAATATGGATTACAAACAAACACTTCTAATGAACAAATCCAATTTTGAGATGAGAGGTAATCTTAATCAAAAAGAACCAGTCCTCGTAAAGAAATGGGAAGAAGAAAAAATCTATGAGAACATGAACCTCAACCGTAAAGAGGCGAAAGAATTCGTGCTTCATGATGGCCCACCATACGCCAACGGCGATATGCACTGTGGCCATATGCTTAACCGTATTCTTAAAGACTTAGTCATTAGATATAAGAATATGCAAGGCTATAAGACCCCATTTGTCTTTGGCTGGGATACGCATGGTCTTCCTATTGAAAACCAAGTCACTAAAAGTGGTGTTGATAGAAAAGCTATTCCATTAACCGAATTCCGTAAGAAATGTGAAGAATATGCCTTAACACAAGTCGCTAAACAAAAAGAACAAGTTAGACGCTTAGGCTTATTAGGCGATTTTGATAATCCATACTTAACTCTTAAAAAAGAATATGAAGCTAGACAAATCGAAGTCTTTGCTTCTATGGCCCTTCAAGGCTTAATTTATAAAGGCTTAAAACCAGTTTACTGGTCTCCAAGTAGTGAATCCGCTTTAGCGGAAGCGGAAATTGAATACGCTGATGTTTTATCACATAGTATCTATGTCGCTTTCCCTGTTAAAGATGGTAAAGGCGTTGTTGATAGTGATGCTAGACTAGTTATCTGGACTACAACTCCTTGGACATTACCTGCTAACTTAGCGATAAGCGCTCATCCTGACTTCGTTTATGGAGAATATGATACGGACAAAGGAAAACTCGTTTTCCTCGCTGAATTCGCCGAAAAACTTAAGGAAGAGCTAGGATTAGAAAAGTGCGAACTCATCAAACGCTTCAAAGGCAGCGAATTAGAGTTCGTTGTCTGTAAGCATCCTTTCTATGATAGAGATTCCTTAGTCATTGTAGGCACTCACGTTACTGATGACGCTGGTACTGGTTTAGTCCATACCGCTCCTGGTCATGGTGTGGAAGACTATCAAGTCTGCAACAAATATCCAGGTAGAGGTCTTGATCCATATTGCCCAGTTGATGAACACGGCAAAATGATGAAGGGCACTGGTGAAAGATTAGAAGGTCTTTTCTATGAAAAGGCTAATGATGTTGTTTTAGAAATCTTAACCGAAAACGGGGCATTACTTAAACACACAACATTCACCCATAGTTATCCTCATGATTGGCGTACTCATAAACCAGTCATCTTTAGAGCCACAAAGCAGTGGTTCTGCTCTATTGAGCCAATTAGAGAAAAACTCTTAAAAGAAATTCATAACGTTAAATGGTATCCAGCCTGGGGTGAAACCAGAATGGTTAATATGATTAAAGATAGAGCGGACTGGTGTATCTCCCGTCAAAGAGCGTGGGGTGTCCCAATTCCAATCTTCTACGCTGAAGATGAAACTCCAGTTATCGATAAAGCGGTATTCGAACATATCGCAAAACTCTTTAAAGAGTTTGGTAGTAACATCTGGTATGAAAAAGACGCGAAAGACTTATTACCAGAAGGCTACACGAATCCACACTCACCAAATGGTAAGTTCACTAAAGAAAAAGACATCATGGACGTCTGGTTCGATAGTGGCTCCTCTTGGAATGGTGTTTTAAATGATAGAGGTATTCAATATCCAAGTGATTTATATCTTGAAGGTAGTGACCAATATCGTGGTTGGTTTAACTCTTCACTTATCTTAAGTGTTGCCACTCATGATGTCGCACCATTTAAGAGTGTTGTTAGTCATGGTTGGGTCTTAGATGAACATGGGGAACAAATGCATAAATCTAAAGGTAATGGCGTAGATCCTACTAAGATCGCTAATGTATACGGGGCGGATATCTTAAGACTTTGGGTCGCTAGTGTTGATTATCAACAAGATGTCCGTATTGGTGAAAACTTAATTAAACAAGTCGCTGACCAATATCGAAAGATTAGAAACACTCTTAAGTTCATCTCTTGGAACTTAGTGGACTATGACCCATCTAACAAAGCTACATCATTTGAAAAACCAGATGAATATATCTTAGAAACACTCAATTTATTAGTGAAAAATGTCACTGAAGCTTTTGATAAATTCAACTTTAGCGAAGCCACAAGTGACATCATGACCTTCATGTCCACTGATTTAAGTAGCTTCTATTTAGATATTAATAAGGATGTCTTATACTGCGAAGGTAAAGATTCTTTAAGAAGAAAACAAGTTCAAACTGTCTTATATACAGTTGGTGAAACATTATTAAGGTTACTTAATCCAATCCTTCCATTTACCATGGATGAATTTAATTTAAATATGCCAGGAGAAAGAAAATCCAATCCTCAATATTATGATTATCCAAAGTATAGAGAAGTTAATAAGGCTGTCTTAGAAGAATACGAACAATTCAAACTTCTTAGAGATGATGTTTTAAAGGCCCTAGAAGACGCGAGAAATAACAAAGTTATTGGTTCCGCTCAAGAAGCTTATGCTAGTGTTAAATTCGTTAACGAAGGCTTAAAAGCGCTCTTTAATAGCTTTGATGCTCACTTAAGAAACCAATTATTCGTTGTTTCTGAAATCAAAGAAGAAGATAACGATGGACCAACATATCAAAATACCCAAGTGAAAGTTATTCATCACCCAGGTCATTTCTGTGAAAGATGCTGGAACTATGAAAGTGATGCGGTTATGCAAGAAGATGGTACCTTCTTATGCAAACGTTGTAATGAGGTCATTAAATAATGAAAGAGAAATTATTAAACGGCCTTAAATGGTTATTTAAATCATATATTTGGCTTGGTGTATTGCTTTTAGCAATAGACATCATTACTAAGCAAATCATTATGCATTCAGGAGTAACTCCTCCAGGTATCGTTGCTAAATGGGGCTTTGTTAATATTACATATGTCTTAAACACTAAAGCCGCTTTTGGAATAGGCGCGGATAATCCAGATGTTTCTAGAACAATCTATTTAATCGTCGCTACCTTAATTAGTGCGGGTTTAATTACATACCTTATTCTTAAAAGAAAAGACATGAAATTATTCATTAGAGCCGCTTTAATCATGGTGGTTACTGGTGCGATTGGAAATATGATTGACCGTATCTTCTATGGCGGCCTTCAAGGTGGTAGAGCCCTCTTTGGTGGCGCGGTCGTGGACTGGATTGATTTCTACTGGATCCCTGGTTGGGTTTGGAACTTCAATATCGCTGATAGTTGTATCGTTGTCGCGGCCTTTATGCTCATCATCTATATCATCGTTATAGAGGTTAAAGACTATAGAGAAAAGAATAAGAATAAAGTCAAGACCGTTAACGACCATCAAAAAGTCCTTTCCAAGAGTGAAAAGGAAAAGCTAGAAGCTGAAAAAGCTGAACAAGAAGAAAGTAAATAATTAGTAGTTATTTAGTAAAGTTATGAAATACACTGTCACCTTTAAAGAAAATGGAGAAAGATTAGATAAAGCTGTAGCCTTGCTTAACAGTGAGCTTTCTCGTAGCTTTATTACTAAACTCATTGATGAAGGCAAAATCACCATCAATGGCAAGGTAGAAAAGCCTTCTTTTAAGGTTAAAGAAAATGATGAAATTATCATCGAAGAAATCGTTGATACAAAGAGCGATATTAAGGAAGAAGATATCCCTTTAGATGTCGTTTATGAAGACGATGATATCCTCATTATTAATAAGCCTCAAGGCATGGTTGTCCATCCCGCGAACGGTCATTATTCTGGCACACTTGTGAACGCTCTTATGTTCATGGAAGATTCACTCTCCTCCATCAATGGTGTGATTCGTCCAGGTATTGTGCATCGTATTGATAAAGATACTTCTGGTTTATTATGTGTCGCTAAAAACGATAACGCTCATCATTTCCTGGCGGAGCAACCCAAAGACCACACAATGGCGAGAGAATATATGGCTTTAGTCCGTGGTGTCATTAAAGAAAATAGTGGCACAGTTGATATGCCTATAGGCAGAGATAAAAATAACCGTCAAAAAATGGCGGTCGTTAAGGACGGTAAACCTGCCACCACACACTTTGTAGTGATTGAAAGATTTGCTAATCACACTTTAATAAAGTGTCAACTCGTCAGTGGTCGTACACATCAAATACGTGTTCACATGTCTGCGATTGGCTATCCTGTCGAAGGTGATCCATTATACGCTGGTAAGAATTACGATAAGTTATATAAAGATGGCCAACTCTTAGTGGCCTATAAATTAAAGCTAATTCACCCTAAGACTAAAAAAGAAATGGTGTTTGAAATACCGCTTCCAGAATACTTTGAAAAGGTGTTGGAAAGTTTGAGATAAAGCAACGTGAAAAACGTTGTTTTTTTCTTGTTATATTCTTTGAATATATCAAATTTTTTGTTATAATAAATATGTTCAAATAAGTAGACCACGGGCGCTATGAACTAGCTATTAGCAAAGTCGACCATACGCAGGTACACTGAGGTAAATGTTTATTTGAGCTGGTATGTTATGTGTTAGGACATATCAATGTGGAAAGTATTGCCCAGTTGGCTATTAGTAATTCTAAGATAGGAGGTCGTAGATAGAAGACGATCTTAGGAAGAAAGTTAGCTCACGCTCCACACAATAGTAATATTGAGTATGTGGCCATCCAAAAGAGGATGTAACACCAGTAGCTATGATTGGTAGGGATATCAATTGTTAGTTACATTAGGTGTTTTCTTAATGGATGGTTTTTATTTATCTCCTTTTGAGGACACCTTGTTGTCCAAGATAGGAGGTAATAAAATGGACAAATTTGAATTAGTCAGGTTCACTGACAATGGCTTTGAGCTCGATGTTAGAGCAGATTTACAACATGACACTATGTGGTTAACACAAGATGAGATGGCGGCATTATTTGATACCAACAGAACAAGAATCACTAGACACATCAACAATATCGTTGCCGATGGTGAGCTGGATGAAAAAAGCAATGTGCGGAAAACGCACTTTCCTCATTCTGATAAACTAGTTAAGTTATATAACTTAGAAATGGTAATTTCTGTTGGATATCGCGTCAAATCAAAGCGTGGTATCATCTTCAGAAGATGGGCAAACAGTGTTCTTAAAGACTATTTAATTCAAGGCTATGTGGTTAACCAAAAACGTCTTGATGCACTAAACAAGACAATTGACATCCAAAACAGGATGTTAGCGTACTCCCTTAACATCGATAAAGAAGAACTATCAAAAGTTATCAATGAATATACTAGAGCGTTAGATCTTCTTGATAACTATGACCATCAATGTTTAGAAAAGCCAAAAGGTAGTAAGAATGACTATGTCATGACTTACGATGAAGCTAGAGAAATCATTGATTCAATGAAGTTCAATGAGATGTCCAATGTATTCGGTGTGGAAAAGGAACAAGGCAAACTCAATGGCATTATCGAGCAGGTATATCAAAACGTCTTTGGTCAAGAATTATATCCATCGGTAGAAGAAAAAGCCGCTCATCTACTTTATTTCTTAGTAAAAGATCATCCGTTTGCAGATGGCTGCAAGCGTATAGCGGCGACTTTATTTATCAATTTCCTTTATAGGAATAATCACCTTTACAGGAATAACAAACAAATCATTTCGAACGAGGCATTAGTGGCTATTACGATCTTAACGGCAGAAAGTAATCCAAGCGAAATGGAAATCATTGTTAAACTGATAATGAATTTACTAGCATAGTTAAAAAAGGACCCAGTAGTTCATTACTGGGTTCTAGTTGATTACTTCTTTGTAATTAGCGAAGTGCTTTTTAGCAATTTTATTGAATTCTTCTAAGCCATATTTCTTAATAAACTTCTTAGAGAATTCATTGACCTTGGAAGACGCGCCAAATGGAAAATTCATTTTATATTTCTTATCTAAAGCATCTTTTTCTAATAAGAATGCATATCTAGCAATACAACTTGCTAAAGCAACACATGGATAATAAGATTCACCTTTAGTTTTAAAAGTAATATTTAAGACCTTTTGTTCTTTAGGGTCATTTAAATAGCCAAAGTATTTAGATTCCGCGACAAATTGATCAACAAAGATGTTTTTAGTGTCAGGGAATTTCTTAAACATATTAAGTAACGCTCGATTGTGCATTTTAGCCTTAATAGAGTTAAGATTTTCACCTTGTTCAATGAGTTCGTTATAGTGCTCATTCGGTAAAGTTAGTTTACTAACAAAGAATTTCTTAAGTAAAAGTGGGGCTATTTCTCTAATCTTTTCATCAGTTAATTTCTTGCTATCTTTAACCCCAAAGGACTCTAATTCTTTTAAGTCTTTGCCACGGACAAAGGCTGCTACGACAATAACGGGAAGTAAGAAATCACCAACACCGACTTCGTCGCTACCAATTTGATTGTCTTTACAAAGCCAGCCTCTATTAAGCGTGGCTTTGGCCTCTTTTGCTTCCGCTTCAATATTCCATTTCTTAGCCTCAGTTAAAGCGCCATCACCAGAGAAGACAACTTTATGCTTATTCTTTTTATCACGATAAATCGTAATAATGACACCAGAATATTCCGCTTGGAAAACGATATATTCACCGTTATTTAGTTTTTGATAACTAAGATAGTGGGCAATAATATCATTACTTTGTTCTAATGTGATATTAAATGAGACTATTTCTTTATTCACAATACTATATTAGCACATTTGGAAAAGTGGTATAATTAATAAAAGTTAATTATGAAAAAAGTTTTGTTTGTTCCTATCGTGCTAATCTCATCATTATTGATGATTGTTTCATGTGCAAAAGAGAATGACAAGACGGCGTCTATTCAAAGTAGCTCTTCTCAATCAATAGAGAGTTCCACTTCTAGAGAATTAACTTATAGTATTCCTCCTGGTGATAACTCTATTGCCAAGTTCCTTCCTTGGATTTATACACTAGAAGAAGCGGATATTGAAAGTGTTACTTACGAGGCTATCACTTATAAAGCTCAGACTGATTTTTCTTTTTGGGATTATACAGCGACATATGTATCATCTTCTAGAGAAGATTTAACAAACACAATCTCTTTTTTAAGAACTAGCCAAATCGAAATCAGTAGAGAAAGTTTATATCGTGAAGAACCCTCAAAAGCATCGGTAACTTTTACTGTCACATTGAAAAACGGCAAAGACCTTGTTATTTATGGCACTGATTCACATTATTTTGAATATATTTATTTTGATAAAGATTTAATTCATATTCATGACTATAGTTCTTTTGGTCTGCTCCCATTTTTATTCTTTTCCACCCCATTACCGGTGATGTCAAATAAACTAGGTTATACATTTACGAGTCATTCTTTTGATAACTCTTTTGTTCACGACAAAGAGAAAACTCAAAGAGTTGTTGATGCGAAAGCCTATAAGTTAAAAGAAGCGGTATTCATTGATGATACATTTGAAGTATCTAGTGAGTATAACGATTTTAATCATTTTATGATTTGCTGTGATCACGATGGTAGTTATATTGTTTTTGAGAGCAGCAAGCAATTTCGTATCTTTGCGGGTATCGGAGTAATGAGTGAAATAGGGCGTTACCGTATTACTAACGATATCTCTTTTGCGGATTTATCAATCAAATAATTATTAAGGCAACATATTATGCAAAACATTTACGAAACATTTGAGTTTAATAAAATTAAAGAGCATTTATTAGAATACGCTAAAACGGAATTAGCCAAAGTCTATATTGATGAACTAAAGATGTTTGAATCTCCTAATGAAGTTAAAAACGCTTTAGAGGATCTTAGAGAAATTAGTTCCATCATCGTGAGATTTGGCCCTTTACCAATCCATAATTCCGCTAACGCATTAGTGTTAATAGATTTAGCGAAGAAAACAGGCTTATTAACACCTCGTGGTTTATCACTGATTGCTGAAGATGTTTTAACTATTGGTAAAATCTCTGCTTTTCTTAAGAAAATAGATTCTCTATATCCTCGTGTTAGTCAAATGACTGAAGGTTTTATTGATTTATCTAATTTAGAAAAAGAAATCCATCGAGTGATTACTAATTCTTTAACAGTCGCGGATAATGCTTCTCCTGATTTAAATCAAATTAGAAAATCACTAAAGAAAGCCGAAGCAAACTTACAAAGTAAGATTGCCTCATTAGCGTTCTCTTATGGTAAATATCTAAACGATGATAATATCACCATCCGTGATGGTCACTTTGTTTTACCAGTTAAAACTGTTGATAAGAGTAAAGTAAATGGTATCGTCTATGATGTCTCTGACAGTGGTAATACCACCTTCATTGAACCATTAGAAATCGTCCAAATTAATAACGAAATCACCGCGCTTAAAGTTCAAGAAAACGAAGAAATAAGAAGAATCTTAAAAGCTTTAACCGCTTTAGTGCTCCTTCAAGAAGGAGAAATCATCACTAATAATAAAATTATCGCTAAATTAGACTTCTTAAGCGCGAAAGCATTATATGGTAATGAAATAAACGCTGATATCGCTGAATGTAGTGATAAACAAGAAATCTTATTAGAATCAGCGAGACACCCATTAATTGATCCTAAAAAAGTCGTCGCTAATTCTTTTGAATTAAATGAAAATGAACCAATCATTATTATCTCTGGTCCTAACGCTGGTGGTAAAACTGTTTCTCTAAAAACAGTGGGCCTTTTAACTTTAATGCATCAATCAGGTTTAGCTTTACCAGTGAGAAAAGGTAAAGTCGGTTATTTTAAACATATCTTTATTGATATTGGTGATAATCAATCTTTGTCTGATAACTTATCAACCTTCTCCGCGCATATCTCTCAAATTGGAGAAATAATTCACGCAGTGGGTGGTAAAGACTTAGTCTTACTTGATGAACTTGGTACCGGTACTGACCCTAAAGAAGGTGAAGCCCTTGCCGTAGAAGTCACTAAATATTTAGAAAATAAACACGCTTTAGCGATGATTTCATCTCACTTCGCAGCGATGAAAGAATATGCCTTCTTAAGCAAGAACATCGCTAATGCATCAATGATCTTTGATGAAGAGAATCTCTCCCCAACATATCGCTTTAAACAAGGTGTTCCTGGTAAAAGCTATGCTTTAGAGGTCGCTTCTAGATATGGCATTGATAAAGATATCATCACTAAAGCTCATGAATTCTTAAAGAGTCATGAGACTAATGATGCCAGTGAACTACTTGATATTCTTCAAAAGAAAGTGGAAGAAGCCAATAGATTACAAGATGAATTAGATAAAAAACAAATTGAGTTAGAAAAACGCGAAAAGAAACTCGCTAATGAAGAAGAACTCTTTGAGAATCGTAAAGAAAACATGCTTAAAGATGTTAAAGAAGAAAAAGCGGAACTCATTGAAAATGCGAAAAAAGAAATCTCTGATATCATCTCGAAGATGCATAACTCTGATATGCGAGTTCATGAAGTGATTGAACTCAAAAAAGAACTCGAAGAATTAGAGGAAAAGGAAGAAGAGGTCGTTTATAACGAAGAGATTAACGTTAATGACTTTGTTTCTATCCCAAGTATGAACATATATGGTCGAGTAATGCGCATGAAAGGTAATAAAGCTCATATCGTCAGTGATGGTGGCTTAGCCTTTGATGTGGATAAAAATAAATTACATAAGGTACAACAACCAAAAGTTGGTACCTCTAAAGTGAAGAAAACTAATTATGATTTAGCGATCAACACTAAAGTGGGTATCGAATTAAACCTCATTGGTATGAGAGTGGAAGAAGCTAAGAACGCTTTAATTAAATATTTAGATAACTGTCGTTTAAAACACTTATCGCAAGTCAGGATTATCCACGGCTTTGGTAGTGGCGCGCTCCGCAATATGACTAGAAGTTATTTAGACACACAAAAAGATTTAACTCATCGTCCAGGTGGGGAACATGAAGGTGGTGGAGGCTGCACAGTTGTGCTCTTCAAATAATGAAAGAAAGAATTAGATCATGTATTAATAATTTAAAACACCTACCAGGCGTGTATTTAATGCACGATAAAGATGATAAAATCATCTATATCGGTAAGGCTAAAGATTTATATAAAAGAGTATCTCAATATTTCTTAAGACCACAGGTGGGTAAAGTCGCTAAGATGGCCTTTGAAGCGGAATATTTTGAAACAATCATCACCAATAATGAAAAAGAAGCTCTCATCCTTGAGATGAACCTCATCCAAACGCATTATCCTAAATTTAATATTTTATTAAAGGATGGTAGTCATTACCCATATATTGCCTTAAGAAAAGATGGCTATCCTTATTTACAAATCAAAAGAAACACCAAAGATAAGAAATACGATTATTTTGGTCCATTCCCTAGAAGCACAAGTGCGTATGAGACAATCGACTTATTAAATAAAATCTTTCCCTTAAGGAAATGCAATAAGATTCCTAATACCGCTTGTCTATATTATCATCTTGGCCAATGCTTAGCCCCTTGTATCAACGATATAAGTGAAGAAGTAGAAAATGACTTACGCGAAAAGGTCAAATCCTTTATGCGTGGCAATAACACTGATGTTAAAAGAGAACTCACTAATAAGATGATGGTGGCGAGTGAGAAGATGGATTATGAAAGTGCTGCTGACTATAAAAACACTTTAGAAGCGATTAACCACATCAATATTCCACAGAATATGGAGAATAATGATAAAAAAGACCGCGATATTTTCGCGTTCTCCGTGAGAGAGGGTTATTTATCGTTAGCGGTCCTTTTGTTCCGTAGAGGCACTCTTTTGGATAAAAAAGTCTATATCGTCGAAGAGTTTGATAATAACGAAGAACAAGTCGCTGATTTAATCTTGCAGTTCTATCAAAATGTTCCTCTTCCTCAAGAAGTGGTTATTAATAATGAAACAGTCGTGGACTTATTAAGTGATTTAATTGATCCAACAGTCTATAGTGTCACTAAAGGTAAGATCCATGATTTAATCCTAACTGCGAAACAAAACGCGAATAACGCACTAGATGAATACTTCTTATCCAGCAAATTAGATAGTGATAAACTCGCCCTATTAGAGGAACTTGGTCAAATCATTAATATTGATACACCATATAGAATTGAATTATTCGATAACTCACACTTACAAGGCTCTAACCCAGTAGGCGCTGCGGTAGTCTTCATTAACGGTGAACCAGCGAAGAAGTTATACCGCAAATATCATATTGAACATGATGAGGCTAGAGATGACCTTAAATCTATGGAAGAAATTGTCTATAGAAGATACAAACGTCTTAAAGACGAAGGTAAAGATTTACCTGATTTAATCCTCGTCGATGGTGGTCTTAATCAAATCAAAGCCGCGGACACCGCGCTTAAAAAAGCGGAAGTATCCATCAATCTATTTGGCTTAGTGAAAAATAACAAGCACCAAACCGCCGGATTAATGGATATAAACGGTAATATCTATGATATCGAGAATAAAAACATTTTCTTCATGCTCACTAGAATGCAAGATGAAGTTCATCGCTTTGCGATTACCTTCCATCAATCGTTAAGAAATAAAAATATGAAATCATCAATATTGGATGATATTAAAGGGTTAGGGGATAAACGTAAAGAGCTAATCAATAAAGCTTATCCAGATATAACTTTGTTAAAAGAAGCAACGGTGGAAGAGCTAAGCCAACTCTTACCAAGAGAAGTCGCGGAAGCCCTCTATATGAAATTAAGATATTAATTACTTGCAAACAATCTGAGAATTATTTAAGATAATTATCGCTGACATGCGCTTGTAGCTCAGTTGGATAGAGCAACAGCCTTCTAAGCTGTGGGTCAAGCGTTCGAGTCGCTTCAAGCGTGCCATTGAGAAAAGTGTGACATTCTGGTAACACAGGATGTCTTTTTCTTTATAATATATACAAAGTATATAAACATAGTAAATCATAGTTCAAAAAAAAGTGACATTGTCACACTTTTAGTATAAACTATAGCTATGAGAAGAATTTCGGACACTGAAGTAGTAAGAAATTATTGCGAGAACCACAAAGGGGATATCTTTGATATCAACTATGCTTCTGAGCATATTTTCAAGGACATTCCACATGTGAATCTGAGAAAGATTGTTTCACGTTTAATTGACAGCGGACTCCTTAGAACCATTTCAAAAGGCGTATATGTCATTGGTGAATCTAACTTATCAGATGAAGTAATAGTGATTAATCATTATTTAAGAAATGAACTTGGTATGTTGGAAGGTTCTCCTGTTGGCAAATATTTGATGTTTACTGAAGGTTTCAGTGATAAAGAGCCAGAATTAAAAGAAATTAAGACCTGCCATACAAAGGGAAATAAAAGAATTGGAAACGTTCAAATTATTGAATCTCATTCTCGTTTTAGAAACTTAACTGATAATTTTACTTTTGCTACTGCTATGGAACTACTTGCTGCAGGAGATCCAGACGATATATCAAAAGTAAAAGAATATGTTGAGAAAATAAGAATTTGCTTAAGCAACTATAGCGATATGCAATTCTCGGCTCAGGTAAAAGAATTATATTCTCCTGGCGTTTATTTTGAACTTGAAAAGTACCTTAATTCTATGCAAATATCACATAGGGTTAAAGAAATTTATGAGATTCAAAGTAGACTTTATTCTAAAAAATAATCAGAGTTGTTTTAGGAAATATTTAACTTATTACTCAAAACTTGTTTACGATTACATCAATCGCGAAGAAAAACGCATTTATTCCATCGATACTTACATCTCGTACTTGAAGATTGCTAAGCTAGATGGATTTTTTAATGATTTGTTAACAATAGATGAAATGTATGCTCTTCATGATTGGATCAACGAAAAACAAGAAAGCTATGAATTACCATTATTAGTAGAAAGAGCCTATGAGAAATGGCAAGAAGTTTTCTTTAGAAAAGAATACGATTATTTATTTGAAGAATTGAATCCTCATGGTTTGGGAATAGTATTAAGAGCCATAAGAGAATGCAATGGAGTAAGCAAAACCGATTTAGCTAGAATGATTGGGGTAAATCGCAAAACAGTGCTTCTTGTTGAAAATGGCGATAAATTACCATCATTGATATACATATATAAATTTTTAAAAACATTTAATACCACGCTGGATTCCGTACTGAGTTTTATAGAATAAAGAAACAATTTTAATATTCCGCCTCATTTTTCTTGTCTCGAAGCTTACCATTTCTTCTTTTTCAACATACCAACTTAAGAAAGTGCAATGCAATAAGAAGAGTTGCTAAAATATAGCAACTTTTTGATATAATAAATTAAGAGCTTTAGCAGTTTTGCCGTTTCAAATAGTCTTATTTATAGGAGGGAAAGATATGAGATTTAAGAAATCTATTATAGTTTCATTGCTTATTTCGTCTTTTTCTCTTGGCGGTTGTAATCTTGATAATATTAATTCCGAATGGTATCGAAGTTCTATTAAAGGGACAAAGTTATTTGATTATTGGATTGATGGAGAAGATTGCTTCGATAAAGCCGAAACAGGCGTTTCTTTATCTGAATACCCTGATGTTGTTTTCAAATATGATAGAAGCACTAGTGAATTAAAGGCAAACGAGGAAGTAATCCACTATGGAATGTTTTCTTTATATGCTGCAGATTTTAATAAAGATGGATATAGAGAGCTGTGTATTGGCTTTTCTGTTGGTTCCGGGATAATAGATGAGCGGATCGATATTTATGATTACCATAACGGCAAAATCATTTTCCAATTGAATCATCGCGTCGGCTATCCAGACCAAGCCAATGATTATTACTTGTTTTTGGATGACTTGGACCAATTGTGCGTCAAAGAAACATTA
>JAGAYY010000059.1 GCA_017940265.1 Bacilli bacterium
ACAAATTCAAAGAAGGCGTTTATTCGATATTAGTCAAATATAACGGCGAATACGTAACGACGTTATTAAAGAACAGCAAGGTGGTGGTGGAATAATGGTTAAATCAATAGATATCATTCTTAATAGTTCAATCGTTATTTCTTTTAAGCCTAAAATTGTGGCAATTAAAGACCACGCGGTTTTAGAGCATTTGGACTACGAACATTCTGGTCATACTGGCTTTGCCAGTTCGGAGCAATTAAACGAAGTAAATAACTCCGCTGTTCATAAGACTGGTGATGAAAGGGTAAGTGGCACTAAAACATTTGTTGGTCCTATTAATTTCGATGCTCTTATTTTTACTAGTAACGGTGAATTTAGATTCGCTGACCATGTCTATTTCACCGATAATTCTAATGAGCATAAAAGGGTGCTTGAGATTTACGCTAATGACATCATTGCCCAGAAGACTTTCACCGCTAAAGGAGCGGTCAATGTTGATGGATTAATCTATGCAGGTGGAAATGAACTTAGATTCAAGGATCATCTAAATATCACTGATAATACAGATGCCCACAATGTGATTCTCCATATCTTTAGAGATTACATTAACGCAGAAAGAATTGTGACTCTTAAAAGAGGAGCCAATATTGATGTGCAACCAACCGAAGCTCAGCATGCTACAAGAAAAGACTATGTTGATAATTTGGTGAATAATGCGATTGCTGCTTTAAAAAGAGATGGCAAATTAAAAGCGGAATTAATCCCTGATGAATTTGATGAAGTTATCGAATTTGAAAAACAAGTAAGTGGCGCCACTTTTTTAAGCCAAGCCTATACGACTCCAGTAGGAACCGTCGTTTGGTGTGCCGCAACTAAAACTTATGCTGGTGATGCTTATTACCGTAAGTTCTTAGTAAATACAAACGGAACAGCCGAGGGCATTACAACATTTGATCCAGTCGAAGGCAAATTATATGTTGGCAAAACCGACTCTAACATTTTTAGATGGAGTGGTTCTAACTTGTTAGAAGTTTCAAAAGCTATGGTGCTCGGCGAAACTTCTACAACTGCATATGCTGGAAATAAAGGCAAAGCCAATGCAGATGCAATCGCTCAGCTTCAAACTGATGTAGCTGGTAAGCAAAATACATTAGTGAGTGGCACTAATATTAAGACCGTCAATGGCGTTTCTATTTTAGGAAGTGGGGATGCAACTATTCCAGGCACCCCATTAACCAAAATCACTAAGACCACATTAACATTCACAGCTGAAGAGAAGACCGCTCTTATTAACATGCAAGCGTGCCTTTATTATCAAAGCAAATTATTTATACCAACTGCCTATGATTCTTCAAACGAAACACTCACCCTTTTAAGCCATCACGCTATAAATGGATTAACTTCCATCACAATCAATTTGAATAGCGATACCGTATCAGTAGCGGGGAAAACGCTGAACTCGATAATTTATAAGCATGTCATCACCTTCCCTAGTAGCAGATGGTTCAAAGCCAATAACACATCGATATACATGACCCAAATCGTTCTTTATACGAATAAAGTGGTCTCTATCGATGACAACTGGGATTTGTTCGATTTGCTTGAGACGGATTTCTTTGTTTCAGGGAAGATTTATTATTCCAATGGCTCGACTACTTATAGTGAGACATTAGCCTATTCGATTTCAGGAACTTCATATTCCGCGAAAAAGCTTATTTGCCATGAAGGCAGTTATTTTGTTTTAACTCAAAATCCAGTCAGTGTATCTGACGATGTAAGAACAATCATGTAGGAGGAAAATAAACATGAATCAGATTTTATTAAATATATTAGCAACAGTGGTTACCGCGATAATCCTGCCGCTTATTTCTTTCCTGGGTTTGAAGCTAACCCAGTGGCTCAATACCAAAATCAAAAATGATAAAGGTAAAGCCTTAATTGAAAAAGCCACTCAAATAGTTCTAGATTCCGTAAGATGCGTATTCCAATCTTACGTTGAAGGACTTAAGAAAAGTGGCGGCTTCGACCAAAAAGCTCAGATCTATGCGTTTAACCTAGCTAAAGATACAGCTTTGAAACAGCTAGGCGATGATGCAAAAGCTTATATCTCTGAGAATTACGGAGATCTACAAGAATGGCTTAAGACTGAAATAGAAGCTTCAATCAATAAACTTAAAAATTAAATTAATCCCTGTGAAAACCAGTAGTGGTGAGTAGCAGGGATTTTTTTGTTGGAAAGTGGAAAAATAGAAAAAGTGAAAAAATTTTAATAGAAAGTAACTCATAGAGTTAAAAAATATTAATAAAAAAAGTTTGGAAAAATTTTGAAAAAGTAGACTATGGGAATACTAAGTATTCCCTTATATATAGTAGGAGGACATTTTATGAAAACTATCAAAAATCTAGATTCAGATTCTATGTTTGAAGAGTTAAAAGAATCATGGAGAATCGAAACAAAAATGCTCATGACTACTAAGCCACTTTCAGCTAAAGAGATTGAATTCTTACAAGCTAGAGCGGAGGAAGGCTCTCCGCTCGGCCAATTCAATTATGGTTTATACTACCTTTTATTTGAGAACGATGAAAAAACAGCGGAAGAATGGTGGAATAAATTCTTCTATCGCTCAAATGGCTACGGCCTATGGAAAGCCTCAGGTATATTTGCTTATTTAGGCGATGAATATTACGAATGGTCAATGAAGTGCTTAAGAAGAAGTGCCTGGAGACAATTCAAGATAGCTAAAATGATGTTAAAGGATATGAAAGAGAATCCTTATAAGTTTCCTGAAGCTTAATTATTTATTATTTATTTCTACTTTGAACTCTTTTTCTAAATCGATATTCATAGAATATCCAAGTTGCTCAACTTCGATTTGGATTCCTTTTAATCCGTTTCCATAAGATACGCTATCAGGAACCTTTCCATCATTGGTTATGACTAAACAATCATCTTTAATGACTGCTTTAATATTTTTAGCGTTACCATGTCTAATCGCATTAGTGGAGCATTCCTTAATGGCTTTGATAAATAAAGAAGCGGTGGATGCATCTTTAGGTAAATCGCCCTCAATAGTTAAACTCACACCGATATCTTCAAGAAGATCCTTTAAATAAGATAAATCATCTTGCTTCAAATCTTTTGAGATATTCAAATCCAATAACAACTTTTTGATTTCTCTCAAATCAGTGGATTTATCCATCAACAAAGTCATATGGAGAATGGATAACTTCTGAGCTAATGAGTCATGGATATATCCCTTGACGTTCAATAGTTCTTTTTCCTTTTGAATCTTATCAACGTTTGATAATTGCTCTTTAAGGTTTTCATTGAGATTAGACAAAGTCTCTCTATTTGATTCCTCTTGCTTTAATAGTGATTCTTCTTTGCTAACGTCAAATGCGGTGACTTGACCTAGGTCGTTGCTAATCATGAATCGATAAGGAATATTATTTATTTCAATGACAAAGTCATTCTTAGAAATCTTTCTTGATGCTTTATCTAATAATTGCTTATAAATTACGTTTATTTTTTCGTAGCTGTTAATGTCCAATTCAGACAATAAATTAATCATCGCTTTGTTGATGTAGATGATTTGGTGGAAGGCATTAGAAAACATCACACCTTCGTTTAATTCATCTAAAGCGTATTTGATGGCCATGCTACCAGGATATTCCTTGCTTTCCTTATATGCCTTAAAGAAGATAAGGATAGACCTTATAATCAAGTATGCGGTGGTGGCACCCACAATATATCCGTAATAAGGAATAAATCCAAATAAGCTGATATTGATTAAGAGATAAACATCATCAATAAAGACAAGCCAGCTTTTGTTCTTCAAATAGACAAATACCGATAAAACGATAGGAACAATGTTTATTAGAGTTAAATAATCGCAAGCAACGTCATTAAGGCCATAGATCAAAGGTGTTTTAATAATCGCGTTTACTAAAGTAACAACAAATAAGCTGATAAGATAAGCAACTATATATTTATTTCTTTTTGAAATGAAAACATAGGCAATTGAAAATAGTAGGAACGCTAAAGAAACCATAGTGAAGGCGAATATGGTGATTCTAGTAGAAGCAGGAAGTGACCAAATACTATTCATGGTTTACCTCCAAAATATGACAAATGCCTTCGTCATCGTTTTCGCTTATGGATTCAGGAATATCTTTAGGGAGTATGTCGTCACCGATTATCCTAATTTTGCAGGAACTATTTTCTGAATTAATGAAGACAAGTAGCTCAGCGTTATTAAATGCATATGATTTAGCGACCACGTGAATAAAGTCATTAATCTTAGAAAGGAATTCGATTTCAAAAGAATCGGCTTTGTTTAATTTAATAGCTACATCCTCGTATCCAGCGCTAGGAATGTCTCTAGCAATGACATTTAATAGCAAAGAAGCTTGCTCAAAATTTAAGCTTGTCTCCTCTTTAGCGCGTAATAAAAGCATGCATTTCTGCTTCATATAGCCTAGTAGCATTGATATATAACCAAGTTTATTTTTAGCATCTTCATCTAAAATATCCGGTAATTCCTCACTTAATTTAAGAATCTCATCTCTAGTGGAGGAGAT
>JAGAYY010000060.1 GCA_017940265.1 Bacilli bacterium
AGCAAAACCGATGCGTTGCTTATTCTCTAATTCGTTTTTGCTCATGTCCGTTTCAAAAGCGGAAATCTTTCCACTTTCATAATGGATGAGATTCATAATGCATTTTAAAGTTGTGGTTTTACCTGCACCATTACGACCGATAAAACCCATTATTTGTCCTGGTTTTACGCTAAAAGAAACGTCTTTTAATGTAAAAGAAGGATATGTTTTTCTAACATTTTCTAATCTTAATATGTCGCTCATTTAATTTGCTCCTCCGCGATATGATAGAAGGTATCTGCTTTTAATATAGCGATACCTTTTTGTTTATCGCCTAAAACCATTAATGTTTCACCTTCTTTGATATCAAACATTTCCCTGGCTTCTTTTGGTATTGTGATTTGACCTTTAGGTCCCACTTTCACACTGACAATGAAACGGTCTTGATTATTATTGTTCATATTCTTACTTTTCTTACCTTTCTTACTAGATTATAGTCCTTTCTCTTAAAAACGCAATAAAAATAGTCCTGATTTATTAGGACAATAACCTGGATGCTCGCAGTTATCAACCTCCAACCACGAAAAAAGACCCTTATAGGGTCTATTGTTTTCGTTTGGTTGCGGAGGCAGGATTTGAACACTGCGACCTCCAGGTTATGGGCCTGACGAGCTACCACTGCTCTACTCCGCGATCAGTGCTCGTCAGTCCTTTCGACCTTCGAGCAATTTTTTACTTGCGATTTTTGCGACGAGCGTTTTCGCTTTTCACTTTTCTCTTAAGAGATTTCTTTAAGAAAAATTCTCTCTTACGGGCTTCTTGGATAGTGCCAGCTTTATTAACTTGTCTTTTGAATCTACGAAGAGCATCATCTAATGTTTCGTTTTCACGAACTGAAGTCTTTGGCATGTCTATTCACCTCCTTGAAGCTTTTCGCAACGTGTCTATTATTGCAAAGTAGTCTAACTATTGCAAGTATTATTATTAAATAATTTTCGCACCACTGGATGTGCCGATGCGGTTAGCGCCCGCTTCAACCATGGCAATTAAGTCTTCGTGTGTACGCACACCACCACTGGCTTTAACGCCCATTTCTGGACCAACAGTTTCTCTCATGAGTTTAACTGCTTCAACAGTAGCACCACCAGTTGAGAAGCCTGTACTTGTTTTAACAAAGTCAGCGCCTGCTTCTTTAGCGGCTTTACAAGCACGAACGATTTCATCGTTATTTAATAAGCATGTTTCAATAATCACTTTTAAGATGATATTGTGACCAACTGCTTGTTTTATTTCTCTGATTTCTTCTCTGACATAATCATCATGACCGGCTTTTAGCATACCGACATTGATAACCATATCAACTTCATCAGCGCCTTGTTTAACACAAGTTACTGCTTCTTCCACTTTTGTTTTGGTTAAATTCATACCAAGAGGGAAGCCGATAACTGTGCAGACTTTAACGTCACTTGTTTCTAAGCATTTTGCGGCTAATGGGACATAAGCAGGATTAACACAAACTGACATAAAATCGAATTGTTTTGCTTCTTCACAGAGTTTAACAATTTGTTCTGGGGAAGCGTCTTGCTTTAATAAAGTATGATCAATAAGTTTATTGTATTGCATTATAATTTGCTCCTTTGCAAGCATTTTATTATAACACAAAAAGAAAAAGTCCAGTTAAGGACTTATCTTACAAAGTGTTAAGAATAATTACTTTTCAGCTTTCTTAGCGGCTTTTTTGGCTGGCTTTTTAGCTGGAGCTGGTTTTTCTTCTTTAACGAGTTTGCCATTAACGAGAACGGCTTTACCAGCATAGTAACCACATTTTGGGCAAACATGGTGAGCTTTGATCATCGCACCACATTGTGGGCATGTGACTAAACCTGTAACGTTTAACTTGAAATGTGTTCTTCTTAATCTTTTTCTTGTTTTACTAATTCTTCTTTGTGGGACGGCCATAGTGTCTTCCTCCTTAGCAACGGGAATTAGTATATATAAATAGTACTATTTAGTCAATAGATTTTTAGACATCTTCTAAACTATTGTAATTTATTTAGATTATATCATATCTTTTTGTAGTTTAATTGTCTTATATTCCCCTACTTTAGATTCCGTAGGAATCTTGACCTCTAAATAATTACTTGTATGGCCAACATATGCTTGTTGTTTTTCATCATATTTTTCGATTAAAACAGTAATATCTTGACCAATGAACTTATTAGCGTAAGCATGATATAACTCATTAGATAATTCTAATAAACGTCCACTTCTATCCTTCTTCACTTCAGGAGAGATTTGTCCTTCCATCCTGGCTGCGTATGTACCTGGGCGTTGGCTATATGGGAAGACATGAAGCATATCAAAGCATTCTTTGCAAAGATTATATGTTTCCATGAAGTCTTCTTCACTCTCTTGTGGGAAGCCGACGATAACATCACCAGAGATCATGACATTTGGAACGAGTTTTTTGATTCCCTTAATACGCGCGATGAATTGTTCGCGTGTATATTTACGGTTCATCATTTTTAAGACATGGTTGGAACCCGCTTGGAGAGGGACGTGTAAGTGTTTAGCTAAATTATCTCTTGTTTGGATTAATCTTATTAACTTATCATCAATTTCACTTTCCTCTATAGAGGAGATTCTCAAACTCTTAAGATTTGGGATATCACTAAGTTCTTCTACAAGGTCAGAGAAGGAACAATCTTTTAAGTCTTGGCCATAACCACCGACATGGATACCAGAAAGAACAATTTCTTGATAACCTTGTTTCACAAGATACTTGGCTTCTTTAATGACATTTTCTTTATTTCTTGAGCGCATCTTGCCGCGTCTATAAGGGACGATGCAATACGTGCAGAAATTGTTACAGCCATCTTGAATCTTGAGGAACGCTCTAACGTTTTCACTATAGGAAGTGATACCAAGTTCTTCATATTCAAACTGTCTGGTGTTTTCTTCAATTAATGTTTTATATTCGTGGTCATTTAAAGCTTGCTTTATGAGTTCCACGACATCTTTACGATGAGAAGTACCTAAAAGAATTGTAGGTTTAATCTCTTCTTCAATAAACTTATAGTTTCCTTGAGCGTAGCAACCCATCACCGCGATAATAGCATTTGGATAAAGCTTTTGCATCTTACGGATATGTTGACGGCTTTTTTGATCCGCGGTCGCGGTTACTGAACAAGTATTGATAATAACAACATCTGGGTTTTCATTATCTTCTTTAAAGCCTTCTTTAATGAGCAAAGATGAAATAGCGCTTAATTCATAAGCGTTAACTTTACAGCCTAAGTTGTATACGGAAAATGTTTTCATAATTTGGCCCAATCGTGGAATCTAATTAAGTGCAATAAGTGGCTGGAAATAAAGCCATTATCGTATAAAGCGTTAATAAAGCCTTCTCTATCATAATTGAAATAAGCGTCCACGACTGGTCTAATTCTTTCTAGCATATGCGAATAGGAAGGGCGACGTAAATAACGATCAAATAACACTACTGTACCATCTAATCTACCTTGTTCATTCACAAAGTAAATTGTATTAGTGTCGTAATGGAAAAATGCGGTTTCTTTATCTTCTTGTTTGACTTTAACTAGTCTAGAGAAGTGAGAGTTATATAATTCACTACCATACGTATCAAAAGGATCGACGACTGTATCTTGGAATTTATCTTTAAGTCCAGCGTAAGGAGAGGTTAATAACTTCTCGGGTTCTTCAAAATAGATTTGATTTAATGAACGAGAGAAGAATGGGATATAAATCTTCTTTTGTCCTTCTTGATAATATGGTTGTTCTGAAATGATTTCATGGAATGATTTCACGAAGTTAGCGTGGTTATTCTTGTTATTAGTGTTGATATAACCTTTAAGGTTTTCAGTTTCATTTTCCATCACTACTTTATTTAAGTAGCCATAAAGGATGACGTTAGCCCTAATAACGTTAAAAGGTTCATCGCCAGGTTCATAGAATGACACAAAGCGTGGGATTCTTGTTAAGAGATGACGGTTATCTAAAAAGAAGTGATATTCTTCACTTTGTTCAAAGTCCGTTCTTTTCTTAGCTTTGCTAGCGATGTATCTTAATAATCTTTTCATTTCTCTAATAGATATCCTAACACACTTAAGGCATAGATGGCCGCGGTTTCCGCGCGTAAGATGCGCTTACCCAATGATGTTCTGATGAAACCTTGTTTTACAAGGTTATTAACTTCTTCTTCTGAAAAGCCACCTTCTGGACCCACAAGGATGGAGATGGATTTGTTCTTTGTGACATCCGCGAAAGCCTCTTTAGTGTCACCCGCTTCTTTTTCATAAGCGATATAGTTAAGATCACTAAAGAGTTCTTTAGGTAATTGTTTTAAGTTGTAGATTCCTAGTAATGTTGGGACCACTAAACGATGAGATTGTTCACTCGCTTCTTTCATAATCTTTTGGAAGCGTTGAATCTTCTTATCGATATCTTTATTATCGTATTTCACCACTGTTCTTTCACTTTGGATTAAAGCGATATTTTTAACCCCTAATTCAGTGGCTTTTTGCACCACTAAGTCGATTTTATCACCTTTGGTGAGAGCGAATAATAAAGTGACATCCACTGGTAATTCAACATCACTTTTAATCTCGTTAACAATATAAATATCAAGAGGATTGACACTCTTGATTTTGCATAGATAGAGTTTGTCATCGGCGACGGCTTCGATTTCATCATCCTTCTTCATGCGCATGACATGCAAAAGGTGATGTTCATCATCTTTAGTTAGTGAAACGTGGTCAGCATCTAGTAAAGAAGCAAAGTAACGTTGCATTAAACAATGAACTCTCCTTCACCATCTTTGATATCAGGTAAGAAATTATAGATAGTCGCTACAACAGCATTAATAGCGTAAGCAATTAAAATAGGAACAATAATCGCTACAGCAATATGCGCGTGAGCGGCAAAATAAAATACAGCGAATAAACCACCGATAACGGCCAGGTTACAAATAAGCCAAATTAAACCTAAAACATATTTCTTAATGTAGAAAAATGGTAAACCTGTGAAACCAAGAGAAAAGAAATAGGCAATGAATTTTTTACGACGTCTAAGGACTTTCTGTCCTTCTTTCATTTCACTTAAATCTATTTGAGAAGTGATTTCGACGGTTTCACTACTTGTGCCTTGTAAAGGATTTTTGATTCCACAGACGGGGCAGAGATCTGTGTCAAATTTGGATAAACGCGCCCCACAGTTACGACAATTTGGCATAATTTTTGACTCTTTCTACATTCTAATCTTTATTTAAATAAAAAGCACTAATAACTAGATAATTATGTGCTTGGAATTATATTTTACTGGTTAGACAAACGATAACTCAATAAGAATATAAAAAATTTAAAAACTTAACTTGCTATGTGAAACTCTTTTCTATATAATTACTTCTTGCTTACATGGTAAGCGATTTGGCTGGATAGCTCAGCTGGCTAGAGCAATCGGTTCATACCCGGTCGGTCGACGGTTCGAATCCGCCTCCAGCTACCAAATTGTTTATATAGGGGTTCGGGTATGAACCTCTTTTTTGTTTCATTTAAGGTAATTTGTTTTATATTTATAATAGTAAATATCCAAAGATTTTATGAAACCATTAATTAAGAAGAGCTTTATGCTTTTGGCATTAATAGGAATGATTAGTGGATGCGAGGTATCTTCCTCCACTTCTAATTCATCTTTTAATAGTGTTTCTCCTAACTCTTCTCCTAACTCTTCTACTTCTAGCATTTGTGAACATGACTTTGTTTTTGATGGGGATGTTAGTGACGCTCCAACGATTATTCAAAGCAAAGGCGCTAAATATGTGTGTAGTAAATGCGGACAAGAAAAATATGAAAACGCTAGTTATGATTTAAACGAATATGAGTTTGTTGATCAAACATATATGTATGATGGTAATGAACATCAATTAACTATAAGAGGGATGATTCCTTTTGGTTGCACTGTGGAATATGAAAACAATTCTTTACAAGAAATTGGTGAAAAAGAAGCCACAGCAAAAGTCTATGATGAAAAGCATCAATTAATTGATGTAAAGAAAGCTAAGATTCATATTATTGAAAAAACTGGTATGCCTAATATCAGAATTGACACTAATAATGTGCCAGTTGAATCAAAAGAAACGTATGTTTCTATGACTTTATCCACGGATAACTGTGATGAGGCATATATTAAAAATAATGTGCCTGGTGAAATTAGATGCCGCGGCAATGGCACGATGACTTATGATAAGAAGCCATATCGTATTAAGTTTACTAGTAAAACTAATATGCTTGGTTTAAACCAAGGCGCTAGAGCGAAGAGTTGGGTCTTATTAGCGGAATATGCTGATCAATCAATGGTCAGAAATTCCACTGCTTTCTATTTAGGCAATTCATTATTCAATTATTCAAATAACTATAGTTCTGACTATATGCCCGTTAATGTCTACCTTAATGGTAGTTATAATGGTGTCTATGTTTTAGCGGAACAACAACAAGCTAATTCTAACCGTATTCAAATTAATGAAGCGGAAGATGGTTATACTGGCACTGATGTTGGTTATTTAATCGAATTAGATAGTCGTGCTTCTGAAGAAGATTATTACTTCTCCGTTGGTAAAGGTACTGATTGGGGTGGCTTCCCTGGTATGCCTGGCGGTGGCTGGGGAGGTGGCGGAGAACAGCCTGATAAACTAGATGGCGCTTCTCTCTATCGTAAAGACTATGCAGTTAAAACAGATGTCTTTGCCCAAGAGCAAGTTAACTTTGTTAAAAAATATCTCACTAATGTCTATTATGCTTTCTATAAAGCGGTACATGGTGATGGATTATTTGTCTTAGATGAAAATAATGAATTAGTGGCTAGTCCATACACCACGCAATTTGAAACACTTAATTCTATTATCGATTTAGAGTCAGTCTTTAAGATGTATCTCTTACATGAATATATGAAAGATGTTGATGTTGGTTTTGGTAGTTTTTATATGTTCGTAGATTTCTCCACCACTAGTAAATATAAACGTCTCACCTTTGGTGCTCCTTGGGATTTTGACTGGAGCAGCGGTAACGTTAACACAAGTGAATGCTATGGTAGTTCTGGTGAATATTGCTCCAAGAATCAAGGTAATTTCAACCCATGGTTCTTTATGCTCTCAAGAACTGACTTCTTTAAGAGTATGTTTAAGAAATATTATAGTGTCTTTAAGAACTCACAAATCTTAGAAGGCGCTATTGCGCAGGCTAATTACTTCGCTAGCGCTTTTAAAGGTGACTACGTTAAAAACTATCAAAAATGGGATAACTTAGGTAAGATTACTCCTAAATACACTCCTGATATCGCTAGAACATTTAAGAGTCATCAAGACGCAGTTGATTATTTAACTAAATGGTTAACTGATCGCAAGAAATCACTAGATCAAATATTCCAATAGGAAAGAGAATTGTTAAGTTCTCTTTTTTCTTGGTGCAAATCACTTGCTTAAATATTAATTAAGCATATAATTTTTGCCATGCTGAAAAAAATTGCTCACATCTTTAAACCACGCGATATGACAACAGGAAATATCTTCATTAAGATAATTCTTTTTGCTATTCCAGCGATGCTTACAACGATGATGCAGTTGTTGTACACTACGATTGATTTAACAACTGTTCATTATGGTGATTCAGCGGAATCAATGGGTGCTATTGCCTCTAACACCGCACTTATTAATTTGATTATTGTGGTGTTCACTGGTGTCTCGCTTGGTGCGAACGTTGTTTTATCTGAAGCTAAAGGTGCTGGTGATCATAAAAAAGCGAGCAAAGTACTACACTCCTCGCTTGTTTTTGCTTTAATATCCGGTTTCTTTGTCGGTGTTTTAGGCTTCTTTGTTAGCGATAATTTATTAGAGTTAATGGGTACTGAAGCCCACTATTTTGCTAAAGCGGCTTTATATTTAAAGATATATTTCTGCGGTTTGCCATTCTTAATGATTTATAACTATTCAGCGCAGTTATTAAGAGCACAAGGTGATTCAGTTTCACCATTTTTAGCCCTATTTATTGCGGGAATTATTAATGTTGGTTTTGACTGCTTATTTGTTTTCCCAATGCATATGGGTGTTGCAGGTGTGGCTTTGGCCACGATTATCGCGGAAGCTGTTTCTGCAATAATTTGTGTCTTTGTTTTAATTAAAGGCAAGCGTAACTATGTTAGTTTGAAAGCAAAGTTTTTTAAAATCGATGGACCAGTACTTTTGGAAGTGCTCAAGATTGGTTTACCAGCCGGTCTACAAGGTTTCTTCTTCTCTTTACCAAATGTCTTTATTCAATCATCCTTATATACGATTGACCCAGGTAACGTTAATTTAGAAAACGGAGCGACGGCATCTGGTAATATTGAAGGCTATTTCTATGCAGTTTGTGACGCGATTGCGGTCTCCACGATGACTTATATCGCAGCGAATATCGGGGCTAAGAAAAAAGAGAACATTAAGAAAAGTATTCTTTTTGGTTTAACTTGGGGTGCGATATTCTGCTTAATTATCGCTATTATAACTTTGTTATTACATAGACCACTTCTATCGTTGTTCGTGGATAATCAAGAATCAATTGACGCAGGTTATACTAGATTATCCTTAATGGCCTATCTATATTTCTTTGACTTTACGATGGCCTTTACCGCTGCGGTATTACGTGGTATGAAGCGTTCTACTTATCCAATGATTACCACACTTGTGTGCTGCACTGGTTTAAGAATATTGTTGATATTAACTGTTTTCAACAACGTTGAAATGTTCCATACAGTCTTCTGGCTCTACGCTCTATTCCCAATTACTTGGGTAATAGCCACTATATGTAATGTTATTGCGATATTAATTACTCTTCCTAAAGATTTAAGAAAACTTGATGATTCTATTAAAAGAGAACCACTACAACCGCAAGAATAATTAGAATACAACCACCAATAATGCCCGATATTTCGTATCGGCCTTTTAGTAATTTTAAGATTTGTTTACCTAAGAACAAACCGATTAAAGACATAATGAAAGTCACCATTAAGATAATAGAGACATGCAACCAAACAGTCGTGGTATTTGATAAGCCTGCGTGTAATGTCACACCAGCGGCTAAAGCGTCAATCGCGGTCACTAAGCCATAGAAGACGACTTCTTTAAAAGAGAACTTCTTTGAAGTCTTTTCTTCTGGTTGTTTTCTTAATTCAATAATGGATTCAACGAGCATTTTAACACCGATAAGGAGCAATAAACCAAAGGCTACCCATTTCACCACGATTGAGGCGATTTGACCCGCTTGTTCACCAGCGAGGTCTCCTGCTATTCTTTCAATAATTTCAACAAGCCAGAAGCCGATTAAAGGCATTAAAGCTTGCATGAAGCCAAAGATTCCCGCGATAAAGAATGATTTCTTTTTATTAATATCGGTATATGTTAATCCATCAGTTAGGGCCACAGAAAAAGCATCCATTGCTAAACCTAAGCCTAAAAAGAAGATTGCTAGTAATATTTGCCAAGTCATATTACTTTATATCAATCCAATATCTTTCCATTGGTTTATTATCTTCCATGACGATGTTTTCTAAAACACCACCATTTTTAAGGATGGATTTCTTTGAACCAATGTTATCTGAATTGCAACATATTAAGACTCTATCAATACCGAGTTTCTTACATTCAATTAAGGCTAATCTAATCATCTCAGTAGCGTAGCCTTTTCTTCTTTCACTAGGTCTAACCCCATCCCCAATATGACCACCGTATTTAAGTAAGTGTTCATTTAAATAATGACGGATGTTAACTGCCCCTAATAATCTATTTCTTTCTTCATCAAGTAAGAAGAAAACAGAATCAGGAACAAAGCCTTGTGAAGTATCTTTAGTTTCTAAATGTTCTAGATAATAATCAAAATCACGATAATCGTTTTTAAAGATTGCCCAAGGTGAACCATCAGTGTGATTGACTTGTTGGTCGAGTTTCCATTCATCAATCATTTCACCGAGTTGCTTTTCATATTCTTTTGTGAGTTTGATTAGTTTGAGTTTCATAATAGCCACTATCATAGCACTTTATTAGATAAAGAAAAGAAAAAACACGCATTTCACTGCGTGTATTAATCTAATGGCGGAGTATAAGCGATTTGATACCAACCGGTCGTTTCTCAATAGCATCGGTCAGTTTGCTTATACATCGGTCAGTTGATATTATAGGCTGGATTGAAAGCACTATTTTGATACAATTTTTGTACTCTTCGTACCACTTCCGTTTTGAAAACGGTCATTAAAATTATCACAAAACCAATCTAACATTGATAAAAAATGATAAAATAATGACGTGAGGTGATCATTATGAAAAGAATCTCTTCAAGTTTTATTTTGCTACTTATAACACTATCTTCCATGTGCCTTTCCTCTTGCGCTGATAAAGGAAAGACGTCTAATGGGTCTGTTTCTTCAAATAGTTCAAAAACTTCTCAAACTGGTAGAGTGGAATTTACTATTCCAGACGATAACGCCTTCTCTACAAGTAGCGATCCAAATGGTTCAAAATTTGACCTATCAAATGTTCAAAAAGCTTCAAGTTCGTTAGAAGGGAAAAAGGTTTATTGGTTAGGTAGTTCGGTAACTTATGGTCAGGCATCTAACGGAGTAGCAATGAGCGAATACATATCCGCTTTAACTGGTTGTGAGTGCAAAAAAGACGCTGTCAGCGGCACTACCATTCTTTGCGATAACGAATCAGAAAATACGGGCGCAAAATCATATTTAACGAGACTAATGAATAGCACTATCTTTGATAAAGATGAAAATATAGATGCTTTTATCTGTCAAATCTCCACCAACGATTGTATATCTTCATACTTGTCAAAAAGAGGCGAAATAACTGAGAAAGATGATATCGACGTTGATGATTTCAATAGCGAGACCACTCTCGGCGGTGTTGAAACAATTATTGCTTATGTTTTTAACACATGGCATTGTCCAATCTACTTCTATAGTGGCTCATACTTTGCTGATGGTTTAAATAAGGGTTTAAGACAAAATAACGATCCAAAAGGAAGTGACTATGCAGTATTAATTTCACAAGTTAAACAGATTAGTAACAAATGGAACGAACACAAAGATGTCCATGTTGGAGTTATTGATATGTTTAATGATGATGAATTTAATCAATTAGCCAGTGAAAAATACTACTCTTGGGCAATGAAAGATCCAATTCACCCAAAAAAGGCCGCATATCTCCAATGGTGGTCGCCATATATAATAAAGTATTTAGAAAATGATCTGGATTAAAAATAAAAACCTCGTTAATAAACGAGGATTTTTATAAAGTGGCGGAGAATTAGGGATTCGAACCCTAGCAGGACTTGCATCCTCTATCGGTTTTCAAGACCGACCCCTTCAACCGCTTGGGTAATTCTCCTTATTGTGGAACGCGTAATTTAACGCTAGATATCCAAGTTTCTCTAATCGCAAATTCATTGTCGTTCAATTAATTGAACAAAACTTGTTTTTTTCCGCTCCTATAAATTATCACTTTATTGACAAGTATTGCAATAAGTTTCTTATTCCCTTTGGTAGTTTCTTTGTTTTCTTTTGAAAGTTGTTTTGCCAACAATGGAAGTGTCGTGTTTTTTTAAAAAAGAAGGTAGGAGAAAAATACCAGGCTATTGTTTTACAATGCGACCGATAATAAAAATGACCAATATCCGATTAAAAAAATAGATAAAAATAAAGGCAAAAGAAGAAGGTAGTGAAGGTAAAAACGCCTGTAATAGAGAAATGTCGGAAAAATGGCAAAAAAGCAAAAAACAGAAACCAACAAATTAACAAACGTATCGCCTTGCTTGCTAATAAAAAATGTTGATACCATTGCAATTAAACAAACAGCGGTGAGAGAAAAAATAAAAGGATTCCCAAATCGTAAAAAAATGTGGTAATTAAAATCTTTGTCGAGATAATCTTTTGAAATGTTAAAATATGAAGACAATTTTTCTTCATCTTTCTCTTTATTTAATGACGTAACTCTTTTTTTTGATAGTAATCTTTGTTTTCTCAAAAGATCTACTGTGTTTTTATTCATAGAAGTCCTCCCCCTTATTCAAACTTAAGATTATTATACTGTGTTAGGCTTGCATTACTCAGTTCGTTTGCATAGGTTATAAATCTTTCTTTTCTATGCAAATTGGTGATATAAAAAGAAGTTGTGATGTGAGTAGCAAACCAATTGGTTATATAGCATTTTATCGAGATAAATGCAATTATATTAAACCGTTTTTTACATTTTTATAGTTTTGGTTTACTTTAATGGCGTTTATTATAAACAAAGAAAAAGGAAGCTTTCGCTCCCTCTTCATTCATTTATCTTTTCTTTGAATCCTACACAGCTCGAACTCGAAGTCATCTAAGTGTAAGGAGTTCATAATTGCAACAAATTGGTGGACCATCCAGGACTTGAACCCGGAACATAACGGTTATGGGCCGTCCACTCTAACCGATTGAGTTAATGGTCCATGTGCGTCGAAGTTTATTGGATTAGCCCTTTAAACCTCTTGATTGACGATCCATGTCTTCGACAACGATATCGAAGATTTCGCCTAAAGTAGCACAATGTGAGAGTAAATCCCATGGTTCATTTGTGTGGAAATGGATTTTAATCATTTCATCATCACCAACACAGATGAGGGAATCGCCTTTCATGTTTTCTAAAATCCAATCAGTGATTTCATCTTCATCAAGGTCTTTACCTTCAATTAATAATTGAGTGTCATAACGGTATTGTAACATAACTTTACCTACAGCTTTCTATATATTAATCACAAAGTGATTAGAAACTAATTGGTGGATCCGACGAGAATCGAACTCGCTACCTCCTGAATGCAAATCAGGCGCTCTCCCAGGTGAGCTACGGACCCATTGCTGTCAAACAGCATTAAATACATTAGCAATTTTATTGCGACTTATCAAGTAAATTATAATTTAGTGACAGTAATTGAAGCATTATCTGATGTTAATGTATTAACAGTAAATGTGAAACCAAGATCAACGTTGGTGTTAAGTTTACCAGTCTTTGTGAATTGATATTTGTAGGTTGACATTGAGAATGTGGAGCCCGCTTTAAATAAGTTGCTACTTGTGAGGTTGTTATTTAAGTAGTTATCTTCGCTTAAAGAAGTAGTATTTCTAATCATCTGTAAGATGTTTAAATTATAGTATTCACTACCAAGTGGAGATAAATAACCAGAATCAGCGGTAATACCATTTCCAAGGTATGTATTGCTATTCACCATTGTGACTTTGTTAGATTGACTTGGTGGATTTGAAGTGAGTGAGACAGAGCCAGTATATTGGTTATACTTTGCTAAACGTGCATCAACATGCCACAACCTAATACCTTGTGTTTTTGGACCTTGTGGATATTGATAGCCTTCACGATATTGATGATCACTATCAAATTTATTAAGACCAGTTGCGGTGTAATATTCTAAAAGAAGATATTCAGCAAATGGTGAATTATTGCTATCTGGATTTGGTGAAAGAAGAATCATTTCGCCTGTATCTTGGAATGGTTTTAAATTGATTGTGGTTGTTTCCGTAGGAATATAAGCTTTGCCCCAACCCAATGCATAGGAACTGAATGGATCATGAGAGCCAACGTTATTATCTTGCATGGAGAAACCAGCGGCAGGATTATGTTGACCAGAATAGTCATAGTAATCTTCTAAGCCAAAGACGTGACCCATTTCATGGATAAATGTATGAGTATCAAGTGAGCAATATTTGGTATCACCACCACCATAATTACTTTTGCCAGTGCGTTCGTAGGCTTTGGAACTATTGTACATAAAGTCATAACTCGCCCAGAAGAAGACATTCGCACCTGGACTTGAAACATTCTTAACACTTTGATCTTGAATCCAGAAACAGTACGCCCATAAGTTACCCTTAGAATCATCGTTAAGTGATCCATAGTCAGGAGCACCATAAATGAGCATAACACTATCGAGATAACCATCACCGTCTTTATCATAATTGGTTCTTGCATCACTATGATTATTGAAGTACCAGTTAGAAGCAGTGACCACTAAATCACTGGTATTACCAGATTCACTTTCACTATCGTAATAAGAAGATGCTTTACCACATGAATACCATTCAGAGACTGTACCAGTGAACGTTAAAGCACCATGGCTTTCTTCTTCATAGAAAGTCTTAACACTTCTCCAACCTGTTTCTTCGTTAGTGCCAAAATAAGCGGCTTGGATATCAGATTTAACATTTTCTTTGTTGCTTGAAGCAATATAGTTGCCAGAATCTGTGAACCAAACAGGGATGACTAAAATATTAGCAGAACCCACGCAAGGAGCTGACGAAATAGCGGAGGCGTTATACTTTGTATAATGCTTGTAATTATATGAAGCCTTCTTGGCCACTAAAGTATTTTGTTGTGAACTTGAAGATGAGCTAGAAGAAGATGGTTTAGAGCTAGAACTAGAGCTTGATGATGGCTTACTGCTGGAGCTACTGCTAGAAGATGGCTTGCTACTAGAGGAACTTGAAGAACTACTTGAACTACTAGAACTGGATGAACTAGAGCTAGAAGATGAACTACTTGAGCTGCTCGAGGAGCTGGAAGAACTGCTACTAGAACTACTGCTAGAAGAACTACTTGATGAACTTGATTCACTTGAAGATGAATTTGAAGAAGACGATTCACTATTAGAAGCAGTGCTATTAGAAGAAGAATCGCTTGTAGAAGATGGATTATCGCTAGATGTATCACTTGTGGATGGATCTACGGATGTATCACTTGTAGTTGATGGATCGGTAGATTCAGTTGATGTGCTTGTACTTGTTGGAACATAGTTTGGATCACCACCAAAAGTAAAAGTCCACTGACAACCACTGATAGCGGTTATCGCAGTTAGAGCGATTGCAAAACCTAATAATTTCTTCTTGTTCATATAATAGAGTCTCTTTTCGACAGTGTATTTAACACTGGGGGTTTATTATAACATTTTGAAACTTAAATAAAATGAAAATATTTTCTCTATCAATATGATAGTTTTTCAAAATGAGCAAAAAGGAGAGCTAAAGCTCTCCGTTATTTATGCTGTTCTTACTCCATTGATGGAATAGACATAAGTTTGATTATCAAATTCTGGAGTAGTTGAGTTATAGTAGAAAGCTCTACCAAAGATAATTAATTCATCACCGATTTGCAAATCATCAACGCTGTTCCAGTGAGTTGAACCACCTTCGGTTCTTTTCAAATAATAAATCATGATTTCATAATCAGTGCCGGCATCTTTAATATAAACCTTGCTCATATCACCTTGAGAAGAGACGAAGGCTGCTTGTCTACTAACTACGCCTTTATAGTACATTGCGATTGATCCTGCAGCGGAAGCGCTTGAGCCTGGATGTGTATAGGCATATTCAAGAGCTTCTTGCACTGTTTTTGGATCTTCAAGTGTACCTTGATGGCCAGTTTCAATTGGAATTGAACCATAACCACCATCAGCGATAAAACGATTTAATAAGTCTCTAGCGTAGACACCACCATTTTCGAATTTAGCAATCACATTAAGTGATGCGTAATAATCGACTGTATATGTATCAGTTACTAAGTAATAAGTTGTATAGTCATCGATATTGTAACGGATAGATTCACCATAACTTGACCATTTGGTGTAGTAATTGGAGTTACCGGTAATGAACTGCGTATTTCTTAAATTTTTACCCGAAATAGAGCATAAAGATACATCATTATCAAATGGGAATAAAGTGTACAAATCAGCATAGGTGACATCGCCTTGTGGTAGGTTAGAACCACGACAGGAAATATAACCACCACCGAGGATGAGATTATATTGACTTCCCCAGGTAGTATTGCCGTATTCATAATATAAATCTGCAACTGTTTGTTTTAATTCAGAAGCATATCTATTAGTGTCGTTATAGCCACTGACATCATAAGCAAATTGATATTGATTTTTATATTTATCAAAGATCGCTTTTGTTTCAGCATCTTCAGCGTAATTACGATATGGTGAAGTGCTGTTATATAAGTCATAGCTCACAGGAGTGTTAACTGTGTATGTGCTATTGGCTAAGTTAAGATCAACGGTAATGCGATAGAAGTTTTCGTTATAGGCATTAGATTGAACGTGATAAACACCACCAGCGTCTACTTCAGCATATTTATTATGGGTGTGACCTTCTAAGACTAAGTCAACGTATTTACCAGTGCTGAGTTCTGTATCATAATCGCCATCAGTATTGCAACCATGAATGGAATAGATAATGAAGTCACATTTTTCTTCGTTTCTTAATCTAGTGGCTTCCGCTTTAACTAAATTAGTTAAGGTATAACCAGTAGCAAAAGTAATATCCGCTACTTTGCTTCTAGAAATAGAAGAATAGCAATTACCAATGGCACCGATAACACCAATTTTAGCGCCATTACGCGTAAACGTTGTGGATGGAGATAAATAATTAACTCTTTGGTTATTACTTCGATATAAAACGTTAATTCCTAATGTTGGGAAGTTAGCGAGTTCTTGGTTACTAACAACGTATTCTTGTCCCCAGTCAAATTCGTGGTTACCAACAGTCATGGAAACAAAATCCATAGAATTCATCCATTCTGTAACGATGTTACCACGTGTAAGACCACTTTCTACAGAACCTTGCCACATATCACCTTGAGAAATAAAGATTGATGTTGCAGGTGTAGAAATCTCTTTTAATAATGTTGTGGTTTTGCTTAAGCCTAAACCTTTGCCTTGAGTATCAATGACATTACCATGTGTATCGTTAAAGGCAAAAATATCTAAAGATACATTAGTCGGTCTTTGACTTGATGATGAGCTTGATGAAGATGATGAAAGACTAGTAGATGAACTGCTGGAGTTTGATAAGCTTGAGCTAGATGAACTACTAGAACTACTACTTATAGAACTGCTAGAAGAAGATTGACTGCTACTAGAAGAACTATTAGATGATGAGATGCTACTTGAACTAGATAAACTAGAGGAAGAGCTTATAGAACTACTTTTTGATTTAGAAGTATCTATTTCACTACTTGATGTGACTGTATTAGATGAGGAAACACTGCTAGACGAGTTATTTCCACTATTTTTAGAAAAGTCACAAGCGCTGACGCACACTGCCATAAGCATAAATGCGCTTATCAAAATACTTTTCTTTTTCATAAAAAACCTCTTGCTAATATTTAACAAGAATTAATGAATGCTTTCAATGACAAATTATCACGATACTATCTTGATATTAGCGGCGAGCGTGCCCTGTGGTATCGTAATATTTACTTTTATCGATATACATTAACTCTTCGGCTTTTCTAAGCGCTTCTTGGAAACTAATTTCATTGGCTCTTTTATCAATGAAGCAAGTACCAATCGCCGCGGTATATTTTCCTTCGCGCATCTTTTCTCTAATTATAGTGACCACTTCATCAAGTTGTTCAATCTTACCTTGGAACATAAGAATAGTGAATTCATCACCACTGACACGATATGCACACATAATAGATTGATCAATGCTACTTTCAAAAATCTTCGCTAAGGAGATAAGGGCTTCGTCCCCTGTTTGGTGACCATAGTTATCATTAACGAATTTTAATTCGTTCATATCAATCATAATCACACCATTAACGACATCTTGATAACGGGATAAGTCTTCTAAATATGTTCTTCTATCGTATAGATTAGTTAAAGGATCTCTAGAAGAATTAATGGTCATAATAAAGATATAGTTAACCATCGCACATATTTCACAAACGATGTTTAATAAGTCATTTCTTCTAGTAATCATTTCCGCGGCAACAGTGGCTAATACTAAGACCACACACATGATGATAACCATACCATCACGACGGTGCTTACCATGGAATCTTACAGTGGAAACATAAACAGAAACACCTAGATAGAATAAACAAATAGCGTGCGAAATAAAGTTAAGGAACGTCCCTCTCATAAATGAAGCAGTGACACCATCATCATTCATTTGATAATAGAATATTAGCTTTGCTAAAGGTTCCACTTTCATGAAGATAACTGGAATGAGATAGACAAATAGATTCACTAATAATGGAATGGTAACTAAAAGATAGAATCCACGACCACGTTTAAATTCCATATTAGTAAGTAAAACGAAAATATATAACAAAATTGGTCTTAAGATATAACCAAGTGAGGTAAAGACTGTTCCTATTTCAGGTAAGCCTTTAGCTTGGGAGTATTTTTCCATAAAGACCACAACTGAAAGAATTAGAACAATCAAAGCGAAAACCAGAAAGAAGATGCTTTCTTTTTTTCTGACACGTAAGTTTCTAAAAGCGAGAAACCCCATGACGATTGAAATAGCAAATAATGGAATGTTGATAATAAAATATGAACTGATATCCATAAGTTTTCCCAATACTTGTGTGTATTTTATCACTTGTCACAAAAATTGTATATATCTTTGATTTTTGTTAATAAAAATCATATTTTACCACTATTTATAACCATGATTTTTTAAGTTTATTGTGATATAGACACGATTTTTATTAGTAACATCACTAAAATAGTGTATAGTGAAAGTAACAGATATAGAATTGTGTAACGTTCTATTATGGAGACTACATATGGGATACACTAAGAAAGATATCCACCAAATCGTGGAGAAGCAAAGAGAGTTTTTCTTATCTAATCAAACTCTCGATATTTCGTTTAGAAAAGAGCAATTAATAAAATTAAGAAATGCGATTTCCTCTAATCAAGAAGCCTTGGAAAAAGCTTTATTTGAGGACTTAGGTAGGAGTGACGCTGAAGCATATTTCTGTGATATCGGTGACGTCATCATGGAAATTAATGAATGCATACATGGCCTTAAGAAATGGAGTAAACCTGAAACTCATTTCTCAGGACTAGCGTGTTTTCCTAGTATCTTCACTAAAGTGTATAAGATGCCATATGGTGTATCTTTAATCATCTCTCCATTTAACTTCCCTGTTTTGTTATCAATTGGTGTATTAGCCGCCTCTATCGCGGGTGGTAACACCGCTTTGATTAAGGCAAGTAGTAAATCAAAAGCCACTACTCAGGCTTTAAAAGAAATTATCGCTAACACTTTTAGTGAGAACTATATCACTGTTATTGACGGTGGTCATGATGTCGCGGATTTCTGCTTAGAAGAACGTGTTGATAAGATTTTCTACACCGGTTCCCCTAATGTTGGTAAACACGTCATGGAAATGGCTAGTAAGAACCTCACTCCTGTCACTTTGGAATTAGGGGGAGAAACTGGTAACTGGTGTATCGTTAGAAAGGACGCTAATCTAAAAGATGCAGCGAGAAAAATCGCCTTCTTTAAGATTTGTAATTCTGGACAGATTTGTATCAATATTAACCAAGTAGCAGTCGCCACTGAAGTAGCGGAACAATTCGTTAACGAATTGAAAAACGAGATTATCCGTCAAATCGGTGAACAAGCTTATCTCAATCCAGATTATCCAAAATTAATTGCTCAAAGAGCGTATGAGAACATCGCTAATGAGGCTGAACAATATCGCGATAGAATCGTCTTTGGTGGAGAAGGTGATATCAATACTCTGAAGTATTCTCCAACTATTATCTATCCTGCGGATATCGATGAGCCAATTGTAAACCATGAAATATTCGGACCACTACTTCCTATCGTTCCATTTAACGATAATGAAGTCGATAAATTATTAGACATTATTGCTAGAAGAGAGCATGGTTTAGCCTTCTATATTTTCACTAAGAATAAGAAATGGGCTAAGAAAGTCATGCAAACACAACAATATGGTGGCGGTTGTATTAATGAAGTCTGCTTACACCTCATGGTTAAAGGTGTGCCATTTAATGGTACAGGCCATTCAGGTATGGGTGCATATCACGGGGTATGGGGATTTAGAGAATTCACCCATCCTTCTACCGTCTTATTTGGTAAAACAAAGATGAATCTCTCTTTAAGAGAACATCCATATACTCCAAAGAAAAAGAAACTATTTTCTAAGTTTCTTAAATAGGTGAACGTTATGATGCCATTAATTCCAATTATTATTCTTATTTGCGCTGGTGCGGTTCTACTTTTCTTCTTTTTGAAAGAAAAAGTTAAAGCTTATTCCGTTAAAGCAGTAATGTTCAAAGCGGCAGCTTCTATTTGCTTTGTGGGTGTTGCGGCAGTTTCATTATTCGCTAAAGGGTATCATGCTTTATCAATATGTGTGGCTTTAGGCCTATTTTTCGGCGTTTTAGGCGACATTTGGCTTGATTTCAAATATGTTTTCAAGGAACACGATAAAATCTTCACATACGCTGGTTTTATCATGTTTGCCCTAGGACATGCTTGTTATATCAGTGGGATGTATCTAGAGTTCTTTAACGAACAAAGCCCTTTATATATCGTTCTTCCACTTGTCGGAGGATTATTAATAAGCATTTGTAATCTATTTATCGCTAAGCCAATGAAACTAGATTATAGTGGTTATAAAGTCATTAGTATTATCTATGGCTTCTTCCTATTTAGTATGACACTATCCGCTTTGAGCTTATCAATTATGATGGGCTTTAATAACGCTACTTTGGTAATGATCTTTGCGGGTGGCTTATTATTCACTATTTCTGATTTGATTTTAAGTGGCACATATTTTGGCAAAGGAAAAGAAAGACCGGTTGATATTATTACCAACTCGGTCACTTACTACGCTGCGCAATTTGTTATCGCATTAGCGTTGTTCTTTATTTAATTTGCGTTTCTCTTTTTCAAGATTGTTATTATAGATCCTCACTAGTGTTGGAAGATTATATTTTAAGATGAAGGCAGGAAGCACAATTAATATGGCATTAACAATAGCGACAGGTAAACAAATTGTTAACCAGATATTTGATTGACCAGTATACATCTTCCAGTCTAATAAGATGATAAGGAACGCCGCAGGAACACTGAATAAGTGAATAGCGACACCATATCTTGCTTCTAAAATGAAACGTGACACATATTCATTATCAAATGGATTAGCGAATTGGTTCTTATGAAATCCAGTAAAGCTACCTAATTCCGGAACATGTTCTTTCCACTTATTCACTCTTAAGAATTTATAGAATTTAAATTCTCTTGGGCCTGTTTTGAAGATGCCTTTATCTTTTGAAAACCATTTTTCTGGCATCCTACGGATGATAAAGGCCACGAGACCATCAATCAGGACACTGATAATCACTAACGCTACAGTGAAAATGATATATAGCCAAAACTTATCCTGATATAAAGGATTAAAGAAGCAGTTTAGAGTGATGACTATGCTCATACAGACGAGAATAATAATTGAATAAAGTAACATTATTTTTCCTCTGGTAAGTATTCAAGTGAGACACCATACACTTGTTCATAGATTTCTTTACAGCGTTTTTCGTTAAGTTCTTTCATATAATTAACGTTTTCTTGCTGACTTAAATCTTCATCTGGATAGATTGGTTTTAAGAAGTGAAGTGTGTAGGCTTGGATAGGAGCGCCATCTTTATCAAGCTTATCGGTATCACGCATGGTGATAAATGTTGGAATAACAGGCACATTATTTTTGCTAGCAAAAATGAAAGCACCTTGTTTTAATGGCTTTGGCTTACGATAATTCCACCACATTGATTGTTCTGGGTAAATAAGAATATAGTTACCCTTTTTAAGAATTGTGCTAATGGAGGCATATAAGTCTCTTAACACTGTTGGGTTAGTGGCTAATGGTAAGGTATAGCAGTTTCTTAAGAAGAAACCATATAAACCAGGCATTGTGTAATTACCTTCTCTAATAATTTTGAAGAGCTTCTTACATCTCGCGTATTTCTTCATCGCTAAATGGAGAGGAATGCTATCAAATGGTGAGAAGTGATTCGCGGTGATGATTGCCCCACCTTTAACACTCTTAAGGTTTTCAATACCTTCATAGCCGTCGATTACAATATGACCTTTTTTAATCATGTGCTTGAAATAGCGTTGGGAATAGTAATTAGCCCACATGGTCTTGACCTTACTAGTCCATTTCTTTCTTAAGTAGTCAACATCTCCTGGCATCAAGTGATTGAATGGAGGATCGTTTTCCACATCCACATCAAAGCGTCTACTTCTTTCAAGAGCGTTGATTTTATCAACGATGGCTTGCCTTTCTTCACTAAGTTTAGGAGCGATTGGTTCATCGTTTCTAATTCTTTGGTCAATAGAAGGTTCGCGAACTTTTTCAGGTTCCCCATTTATCTTATCGTGATATTCTTGGGCTTTAGAAGCTTCTATATTACAGAATGCTTTCACACCATCAACACCTTGAAGAATCTTATCTGTCACTTCTTGAGGAATAGCGTCTCTATTCTTAATAATCATGTCTTTAACACCAGCGATTTCCGCGTATTTAAAGAATTCTTCTTCATACATGATGTTTTTTAAGTTCCATGGTTTGAACATTAAGTTATAGTGAATTAAAGATGGGTTTTCCATTCTTTCCCCTAGTGGCATCACGTTCCACTTTGGTTCAATGAGAAGAGATTGACCTTTACATAAATAGTTAAAGACGTCTTGGTCTTGGGCCACTTTGAAAGTGACTTTTTGTAATAAGTTAATAAATCTCTTTTCTAAACCAAATTCTCTAAGTTTCTTAAAGTTCATTAATAAGACACCAGCGTTAAAGTATTTGGTGTGATCCATTTCAATGACTTTCTCAACGTAGTTAGAGAATTCACTATAGAGTTGAACTGAAGCATCAGGAATCGCACCCACTAGGTTATTACCTAAGTCAGTGAAATAAAGTTTAGCGATATCATCTCTAACAACAATGTCGCTATCAAGATATAAACCTTTATTAAATACTGGGAATAAGTTAGGTAAGAATAAACGGTAATAGGTGGTAATTGTATAGTAGTCACGGACGTCTAATTTAATAGATAAGGAATGCACTTTCGCGGTGACATCCGTAAACCAAATAAAAATATTTTTGTTGTTTTGATATTTACGTAAGATCTTCTTACTCTTACATGATAAGCCGTCATGGAGCACGGTTATGTGATATGTATATTTCTTACTAGCGTGTCTAACAATACTAGCAATAGTAACTGAGAGATATGGAATATAGTTATCATCCACTGTGAAGAAGAGACGTACAACTTTTCGTCTAGCCATAAATAAAAGCCTCCTTTAGGCAGTAACAATAATAACAAATGACCATATAGAATTGATTCTATTTGTTTGTAACAGTCTCTACTTAATGAATCTCAAAAAGTAGAACTGCCAAAAACTATAGTATAGTCAGACTTTTTAGTCAAAGGTTTACCTGTTAACACTTTGTTACAATAGTAACATATGCGTGTTATACGCGTACATGATAAAACGTTCAATTTGTATTGACATAATCAGCTTTTTGTCGTTTAATAAAACAGACGTATTAAAACAAGCGTTTTAGAAAGGATACGATTATGCCACCAAGAGCAAAGTTCACTAAAGAGGAAATAATTAACGCTGGACTAGAAATATTAAGGACATCTGATTTATCTCATGTCACAGCGCGTGAAATCGGAAAATATTTAAAGAGTTCCGCTCGCCCAATTTTCACTACTTTCGCTAATATGAGTGAAGTTATTGAAGGAATTAGAGTCAAAGCTCGTGAGATTTATGACAGTTATGTTCAAGATGGATTGAAACAAGAGTTAGCCTTTAAGGGCGTTGGTCAAGCTTATATCCTTTTTGCTATTAAAGAACCAAAGTTATTCCAACTTCTCTTTATGAGAAAACTAGAAAACGATATTGGTGTTAATAAAATCCTTCCTGAAATTGATGATAACTATCAAGCGATATTAGATTCCATCACTAACAACTATCCAGTTAGTAAAGATGGTGCCATTATCTTATACCGCCATTTGTGGATTTATTCACACGGCATTGCCACATTATGCGCTACCTCAATGTGCAAATTCACAGGCGAAGAAATCGGTATCATGTTAACCGATGTCTTTAAATCATTGTTAAAAGAAAGATTAATGGGTAAGTAAGATGATTGAGATTAAAAATATTACTAAATATTACGG
>JAGAYY010000061.1 GCA_017940265.1 Bacilli bacterium
ATCTTCCAATATATATCCATCTGGGTAGTTCCTACCCGATATCCCTACGTTACCAGCTTTACCATTCCAATTAATATAATCTTCATTTAAAAACTGATCCGTTACAGGAATATATTCTCTTCTTGGATTAGATAATCCTTTTAGAGGTATTGGGAAATAATAACGAGCTTCTTGTCGAAATAATCTCATGATGTTATAAGCTCCAACTGCATCGGCGTTATAGATATCGTTACCGTCTACAAATAAACCACGATGTTTTCTTTTTGCTTTATCATAATATTTTTTTGATACAGTTAATGATTTAGGAGAACATCCTGAAGAATATGCTTCATCGATGATAACTAGTTCAATTCCAACTTGTTTCAACTTATAAGAAAGATATTCATAGATTCTAGCAAAACATATAGCTCTCATATTCTGGTTATATCGATGCTTATCTTTGTTAGAATTAAACTCTTTCTTTTGATGAAGAATACCCATGACATCTCCAACAATCACCTTAGAGATATCGTGGTTATTGCAGTAGTTAACAATATATCTAGATGCACGATGGAGGATGAGATTAATCCTTTTATTCTTAAGCTCATATAAATGTTTAATCCTATTAGTGGAGACTCCTTTCTTATGATGGGGATAACATTTATCGTAGTTAGATTGATAATAAGCAATTCTTTTAGAAAAATAGTAATTGATGTTTAACAAAGATTGACCTGAGACAATAAATGAAGATCCGTTATTGTCATAGACTGTTAACAGGTTCTTTGTGCCAATATCGATGCTTATATAATGCTTATTATCTTCTTTTAATGGTTTGCTATCTTCTTCATAGACGATATAGACTTTATATCTATTCTTATCCATATATGCGAATTCGACTTGTTTAATAATAGAGAAAGTTCTTTTTAGAGGAACATAGAAGAAGTCTTTCTTTATGTTATATTTTTCTTCTAGGTGTTCTTTAAGCCTTTTAGGAATAGAAAAGCGGATTTGACTATCAATGACCTTAATAGAATTCTGAAGGTATTTAAAGTTTGTGTGAGAGCCATCTTTCTTATAATAAGGTGACTTTGGTTCTCCTTCATATTCTTTTAAGTGTCCTTTCTCTTTCCTATATTCATATCTACTTTTAAGAGCAAAATAGCTCTTCCAAGCTTCATTAAGTCTAGCGAGAACATCTTGACTAGTTTGACTAGGTAAAGACTTATACCAGATATTATCTTTCAATCTTTTCTTTTGATCATACCAATCTGGCATTATGTCAAACCCTAGAGACTTATATTCTTTTCTTTCATAATTGCCAACGTTATATAACTTACTAGCAGCGTAAGAGAGATGTCCAAGGATGACAGACATCGTTTCATTTACTCTTAATTCAAATTGATAAGTTAGTAGCATATTATTCCTTTTCTTGGTTTTGAATATATTGTCTTATCGCTTCTTCTGATATAGAACCAATTGTTTCTACATAATAAGAAGGATTCCATAACTCTCCATTCCATAACTCTTTAGATATTTCAGGAAATTCCTTTAATAATAATCTTCCAGATATTCCTTTCATCATCTTTGCAATATATGAGATTGATATTTTCGGTATAGCGGAGACAAATACATGAACATGATCTTTCATCCCGACTTCAATCTCTGCGATTTCAAATCCTTTTTGTTTACCAACATCAATTAATATTTCTTTTAATCTTCTTTCAATATCAGTGTTTAATATTTTCCTTCGATATTTAGTAGACCAAACAATATGATAGTTGATGTTAAAAACACATGTTCGTCCATGCCTTAGTTCATCCATATCCATTTCCCCTACGTATAGTATATCAAAAAAGTGGTATTTTTACCACTTAATATTTATATTATTACACAATATTTTTTTCACATATAGTGACAATTACAATTCTAACAACCAAGGCTCATTTTCATCTCGGCAGTTGAACAACCGAGGATTCCCATTCGGTGTCCTAAGAACTATCTTCCAAATAGCAAAACTCTCGGAATGAAAATGCTGAAACTCTCGGAATGATATTGTCAAAACAATCGGATTACAGTAATATAATAACGAGGAAAAAAGCATGAAATTAGAATATTATAAAAAGAGAATTATTGATAACATTTTAGAGATGTACCTAGATACATTTGGCGCTATTCTAATTGAAGGTCCAAAATGGTGTGGCAAGACATGGACAAGCAAATATCATTCTAATAGCGAATTTCTTCTTGCTGATTCAAAAGGTAACTTTAGCAACAAGAAGCTAGCGATGATAAATCCTGATATGGTATTGGTTGGAAATAGGCCAAGACTTATCGATGAATGGCAAGAGGTTCCTAGTATTTGGGATGCAGTAAGAAGCAAAGTTGATGAAACAGTAGAAAAGGGTCAATATATTTTGACAGGTTCTGCTACGGTAAATATAAATAATTATGTCCATTCAGGTACAGGAAGAATCGCCAAGTTAAGAATGAGACCTATGTCGCTTTTTGAAAGTGGCTATTCTGATGGCAAAATATCACTAAAAGAGATATGTGAAGGAACTTCAAAAGATTGCTTTACCGGTGATGTCGATTTAAACAAGATTATTGATTATATCTTAGTAGGTGGATGGCCAGCAGCTATAGGAATGGATGCGAAGAAAGGAACACTAATTTCCAAAGAATATATAAAATCAGTTTTAAGCAATGATATTTATAAAGTAGATGATGTCAAAAGAGATAGTCATAAGGTTGAACTTTTTCTTAAATCACTCGCCAGAAACGAATCTACAACCGTCACTAACAAAACTTTGAAGAACGACATCAAAGAAAAAGATTTTGATGACATTAGTGTTGATACAATTACTGATTATTCAAATTTGGTTAACAAGCTATATTTAGTTGAGAATATTAAACCATATTCAAACAAAATACGTTCTACGTTAAGAGTTAAGCAGAGCGAAAAAAGACATTTTGTCGATCAGTCTTTAGCGTGTGCACTTTTAAACTTAACAAAAGAAAAATTGTTAAATGATTTAGAATGCTTAGGTTTTCTTTTTGAATCTCTAGTTGAGAGAGATTTACTTACATACGTTTCTTCTTTTGATGGAACGTTATACCACTATCAAGATTATGATGGCAATGAAATTGATGCCATTATCGAAATGGAAGATGGCTCCTGGTGTGGAGTAGAGATTAAGCTGGGAGCGTATCAAATAGAAGAAGCCGCTAAAAACTTAATTCGTATCAATAATTCGATAAAAAATAAAGGTGGTAATTGTGCCAAATCTCTCTGCGTAATATGTGGTTTATCTAACGCTGCATATATGAGGCCAGATGGCGTATATGTGGTCCCTATCACTTCTTTGAAAGATTAATCACAATAAACTTATTATTTATCTAGGTACAAAACCATGAATTCTTCGTCTAGATAAACGCCATTAGGTAAGCGTAACGCTCTTGGTGTTTCTCCTGTCTTAACAAATCCTTTGGATGTATAGAGTCTTTTAGCGGCTTCGTTACTTTTGATGACTCCTAATTCTAATTGGGTTACTCCACTTCTATTTTTAGCGATATTAATCATTTCATCAAACAAGATTGAACCAATACCCATACCTCTATATTCATTAGTAATGGCAATGCCTATTGTGCCTCTATGTCTAGTTTTAATATTGCCAAAGAAGTTTAAGAAACAGTTACCAATGATTTGCTCATTATGATAGACGGCAAATAAATAACTATTTGGGCTTTTTCTATTGCCCTCAATAAAAGCTTCTTCTTTAGTTATATCATCTAAATATGGTTGATAGTCTTCTGGTAAGCTAGTGATAAAATCACTAGTTGCAGAGACATTAATAATCGAATCTAATAAATTACGAGCATCAGAAATCTCAGGAGTTTTAATCACTACCTTTAGACCATTCTTTAATGTAAATTCTTTCGCTTCGTAAATCATAATTAGTAAATTGGATAAGGAACTTTCTTTAATTTATCGTTTTTATAATTAGCGCGGCCTTCTTTAGCTTGAGGCTCTCCGTCAAGCATGACTAAGTCACCAGTAAAGCCACATGTCATATTATTAACAAAAGATGTACCAACGCCATACATAGTGACAGGTACGCCTAATTTCTTCCATTCTCTAATCTTTTCAGCGTTAAATGAGGAAGAAACGGTAATACCAACATAGTTGAAGCCGTTTTCATCTAAGGCTTTTCTTAAAGCGATGATGAGTTCTTTACAAACACCATGAGGATCAAAACCACTGGTATCTTTATCATCGAAGTAATGGTCAATTAAAGATTTAGATGTATCCACTCTAACACCTCTAAGTTTATGACCTAAATGTTTAGCGATGATTAATGTATCTCTAACAACGTTATTATGATAGTCAATTAAGGCTGTGACTTGTTCATCTGGGAAACTATTTAAATAGCAATCAGCGGCTTTACAGATATCACCACCACAGATTTGGATTAAAGCATGTGGCATTGTACCCATACCTTTACCACCCCACCATAAACCTTGAGCGTCGGTACTAACTCTATTAATACCTGCGACATAGGTGGCATAACCATCACCGACTTGGGTGAGGTAATCATCTTGTCTATCGGCCATAGAGAAGACTGGTGTATCACCAGCGGCATCGAGGACTTCTTTGACGTTTGTGGCTACACTACTTCTGCGTGCTAACACACCATCAATAACGGACTCTAAGAAGCCGAAATTTTCATATGTACCAGTAACTTTTAAAACTGGTTCATTAGCCTGAATGATATCGCCATCATTTAAGGCTTCGATTAACAGTTCTTCTGGATGAACAGCGAATGTATGAAGGATAGCGATGGCTTCATCAACACCACATAACATTGAGTTATCTCTTCTTTGGAACCATTGCATTGTAACAATATGTCCTTGAAGATTTTCACTAACGATTTTACGGCTCTTTAAAAAGTAATTCGCACTGTAGAAACCTTCTCCTAATTCTTTAGGAAAATTAAATGTTTTGTTTGTTAAGCGGGAGATCTTACCGGCTTTTTTAAGTTCTACTTCCATCATATTTCTCTTTCCTCCATTTGGAAAAAATCTTTATTTAAATCGTCATCATTTATTTCATCATCTAAGACGATTTCTTTTTCTTCTTCGTTAATATCTAAATCTTTGAATGTGGCCACTCTATCTTCTTTAACAAATGAGCCATTAGCCACTAAGGTATCTTTTCTTACTTTTACTTTGTAAATATTATCTTCTTTAGCGATATAGAAGCCTGATTCATCTTTACTAAGGAGCATGATATTATATTTACCTAAATAACCATTTAATATGGCAATTAATTCATAGTTAGGTAAAGTGATTAAACCTTTGATTTTAATCTTTACATACTTCTTTAAATTAAAGATATCGATACGATAGATTTTATCGTTTTTCTCATAGATAAGTAGGTCACCATCTTGTTTAGGTAACAAGTTCTTTGGAAGTTCATCAAAAATGACACTTAGATAAGCGTTAATTTTATCAAAATGATTAATTAATCCATATTTTGCAATCATAACTTCTCCAAAATAAGACGATATATAGGTTGACCTAGTTCACGGAAACTAGCTTCATATTCAGTAATCTCATCAAAAGGATCTTTGCCGTCATATGAATAATTAGCCTCCACTAGTTTAAATGTAGAGTTTTCAAGTATCTCTAAAGAATATGTAAATAGATCATAATTATCAGTTTTAAAGATGAGTTTTGCCCCTTTTTTAAGGATACGATAATACTGTCCTAAGAAGGAGTCAGAAGTTAACCTTCTTTTCGCGTGTCTTTTCTTTGGCCATGGATCAGAGAAATTAAGGAAAATACCTTCCACTGATTCCGCTTCGATTGACGACAAAACTTGACCAGCATCAGCATAAACGAGCTTCGCATTAGTGATTTCACCTTCCACGAGTTTTTTAGCGGTAAAGCCAGCGCATGTGACATTACGTTCCATACCAATAAAGAAATTATCAGGATGGTTTTTAGCCATATTGACTAAGAATTGACCTTTACCAGAACCAATTTCTAAATAATAATTTTCATAATTATTAATGTTATCAAAAGGACACATTACTTCTGTGTGTTCTTCAATATATGGTTTAGCCCAAGGTTTATATTTTGTTCTCATTACTTAATTAACTTTCCTAAATCAACGATGGCATGAGCGTAGATTCCCATAGATTCAACGAGATATTCTCTCTTGGTATTTTCATTCACACCATGCATCTTTGGATCATGACCTGGATATTCCATACCAAAGGCCACGACATTATCCGCTTCTTTAGCGTATGTACCACCACCAGAAGCGATGATTTGTGTTTCATAGTCTCCAGTTTCTTCTTGATAGACATTTAATAAGGTTGTAATAAGTGGACTATCCTTTGGATAGAAGAGGATTGGAGAAATACCTTCTACTTCAATTTCAAATGGCTTAGAGGCTTCTTTGATATTGTTAATCATATCTTCCGCTTTCACGGTTTCAACGTGACGGCAGTTAACAGTGACTTCTAATTCTTCATTTTCATAAGAGAACAAACCAACATTAAGGGAGTTAGTACCCATATTCTCACTATTAGCAGTGGCATTAACACCTGCACCTCTTGGGTCATTTAATAATTCATATAACTTAATAAAGTCAGCGTTCTTATAATATTCGCCTAAATATTTAATAGCGGCCAAGGCAGCGTTTTTACCCATCCATGGGATAGAACCGTGTGCGGCCACACCATTGAATGTTAATAACATTTCTTCCCCTTTAGCGAGGTAGGAATAATCTGCTTCTTGGTTATTTAAATAGGAGATGAAGTTAAGATCTTCTTTTAGAAGAACTTCACACTTTTCAATAACAGCGTTACTAGCGACACCACCTTTAATGGATTTAACTTCAGGGAATTTAATATTCTTTTTAACGTTAAAGCCAATGATGCCTTTTTCAGCGTATGTTAATGGGTACGCACTATCTGGAGAAAAACCATATGTTGGTTGTTTCTTTTTTAAGGTATGGAAATAATGTTCCATACAAGCACTACCACGTTCTTCATTACCACCCACTAAGAAACGGACTTGATAGTTACCAAGTAAGTTATTATCTCTTAAGGCTTTTAAGCCGTAGTAGCAAGAAAGTAATGGGCCTTTATCATCCGCGACACCACGAGCGTATAAGAAACCATCTTTTTCCACCATAGTAAGTGGATCTTGAGGCCAACCTGTTCCGACTGGAACAATATCAGCGTGGGCCATGATGGTAATATTTTTATCTAATTCGTTTGTTAAGATTTCAACAACGTAGTTACCATAGTTATTTACAATAAAGCCATCCTTTCTAGCTAAATCAGCGATAAATTGTAAGGCTTTAGAAACACCTTTACCGAATGGATTATTTTCATCAACGGTTGATTCATCATAAGTGGAATCAATAGCGACGAACTCTTTCAAGTTTTCCATCATTTCCGCTTCATAGGAAGCAGTAAGCTTTTTGTAAAAATCCTTTTTCATAACTACTCCTTCTTGATATTTTTATTAACGATGATATTGAGTCCATCTAGATTGAGATTCTTATCATAGATAAAACTATCACCAAGTATTTCTTTTACATAAACAGCGCCACCACCAGTAAGAATATGCTTACATGGGTAGCCGATTTCTTTTTCGATACGATTAATTAAGCCTAAGATCATATCAGCGTGACCATAAGTAATACCAGCGTTCATAGAACTAAGGGTGTTCTTGGCTAAGATTGACTTAGGAGCGATTAAACTAACTTCTGGAAGTAACGCCGCTTTATTGGAAAGTGATTCCGCACTTAATGTTAATCCTGGCATGATAAGACAAGATACGAATGTACCTGTTTTATCAAGTAAGAGAATCTTACTCGCAGTACCAAGGTCAGCGATAATGCATGGATAACCATATGTTTCTTTAGCACTGACTAAATCGGCAATTAAGTCATTACCAATTTCACTTGGGTTATCAACTTTAATGGATAAACCTGTTTTAGTGCCTGGACCAATTAAAATTGGTTCGATATTAATTAAGCTTTTTAAAGCATTTAAGATTGATAAATTGATTTGTGGGACAACAGAAGAATAGATGATGTTTTTAACATCTTTTAAGTTGATATTTAATTCATTAATCTTGTTTTTGAAAAGATGATAGAATTCATCTTCTGTTAATTTAACATCAGTGTTAAAAGTCATTCTCTCTTTGAGAGTGTCATTTTCATAAACACCAATCCCAATTGTGGAATTACCAACATCAAAACAAATGTTCATATCTTCTCCTAGATAGCCACGATATTAACGATACGGTTTTTAACAACGATGATCTTTTTGATTTCTTTACCTTCGATGTTACGTTTCACGCCTTCAAGGGCTAAAGCAGCGGCTTTCACCACTTCATCATCTTCATCTTTAGCGATTTCTAGTTCGCCTCTCACTTTACCGTTAACAGAAACACCCATCTTAATGGTGTTAAGCGCTAATTTGGATTCGTCGTATTTTGGCCATTCCGCGAAAGCGATTGTTTCATTGTGACCAAGAAGTTCCCACATTTCTTCACCGAGGTGAGGACAAATACAAGAGATGAGTTTGACAAATCCTTCAGCATATTTCTTGCTTAATTTATTAACGCGATAGACTTCATTAATGAAAATCATCATTTGGCTAATCGCCGTATTGAATGATAGATTAGCGAAGTCTTCGCTTACTTTCTTGACTGTTTGGTTATAGACTAAATCAAGTTCTGGAGTGTCTTCTTCAGTGACGATATTATTTTCAATAATAATACGATACACTCTTTCTAAGAATTTATGAGCGCCTTCTACCCCTTGATTAGACCAAGGTTTACTTGCTTCAAGTGGACCCATGAACATTTCATATAAGCGTAATGTATCCGCGCCGTACTGGGCCACTATATCACTTGGGTTAACAACAAATTCTGGATAACGTTTACCCATCTTAATGTTATTACTACCTAAGATCATGCCTTGGTGAACGAGTTTTTGGAAAGGTTCATCAAAGCTGATATAGCCTTTATCATATAAATATTTAGTCCAAATACGTGAATAGATTAAATGTCCTACTGCGTGTTCTGGACCACCGATATATAAGTCAACAGGTAACCAGTGATCTGCTAATTTCTTATCACAGAATGTTTTATCATTATGCGGATCAACATATCTTAAGAAATACCAAGAAGAACCCGCACTACCTGGCATAGTGGATGTTTCACGTTTACCGTGAAGACCGTTATGGTTATATTCTTTCCATTCTTTAGCGTTCTCTAATGGTGCTTGACCGTTATGACCTTTATAGTCATCTAGTTCTGGTAAAACAAGTGGTAATTCATCATCATCTAAGGCGTGGACTGTGCCATCATCAAGATGGACGACAGGAACTGGTTCACCCCAGTATCTTTGTCTAGCAAAGACCCATTCTCTAAATTTATAGTTAACTTTTTGTTCACCGATGCCTTTTTCTTTTAAGAAATTAATCATCTTATTAATAGCGTCTTCCTTATTTAAACCGTTGAGGAAACCACTATTGATGTGAGTACCATCTTCTTCATAAGCTTCTTTAGAGATATCTCCACCTTCTAAGACTTGGATGATATCAAGGCCATACTTTTTAGCGAAAGCATAGTCTCTACTATCATGAGCAGGGACCGCCATAATGGCGCCTGTACCATAGCTTGCTAAAACATAATCAGAAATATAAATTGGAACTTTCTTATTGTTTGCAGGGTTAATCGCATAAGCACCAGTAAAGCAACCGGTCTTATCTTTAGAAGTTGATGTTCTTTCGATTTCACTCTTCTTACTAGCGGCGTCAATATAAGCAAGAACATCACCTTCTTGTTCTTTGCTCATAATCTTTTTGATTAAAGCGTGTTCTGGAGAAAGAACACAATATGTACAACCAAATAATGTATCCGCGCGTGTAGTAAAGACAATAAATGATTCGTTACTATCAGCGACTTGGAATTTAATTTCCGCACCAATAGATTTACCAATCCAGTTTCTTTGGATTTCTTTAGTACTTTCTGGCCAATCAATTCTATTTAAACCTTCTAATAAGCGTTCCGCAAATTTAGGTTGATCAATAACCCATTGTTTAAGGTTCTTTCTAATAACAGGATAGCCACCTCTTTCACTCTTACCATCAATAACTTCATCGTTACTTAAAACAGTACCGAGTTCTTCACACCAGTTAACTGGCATATCAATGTATTTAGCGTAGCCATCTAAGAATAGACCTTTAAAGATCCACTGTGTCCATTTATAGAAAGATGGATCACTTGTGGCGATTACTCTATCCCAGTCATAATCAAAACCGAGTTCTTTAAGTTGTTTTGTGAAGTATGCAATATTCTTTTGGGTAAAGCCTTCTGGGTGATTACCTGTTTGGATGGCGTATTGTTCCGCGGGTAAACCAAAAGAGTCGTAGCCCATTGGGTGAAGGACATTATAGCCTTGCATCCTTTTCATACGACAAACGATATCGGTGGCGGTATAGCCTTCTGGGTGACCAGCATGTAAACCCACACCACTTGGATAAGGGAACATATCTAACGCATAGAATTTAGGTTTACTAAAATCATAGACGTCAGTCTTAAATGTTTTATTATCTTCCCAATACTTTTGCCACTTAGCTTCGATTTCACGATGATTGAATCCCATAATACATACTCCTTTAAGAGGGCTAGTTATTTATTTAACTAGCATCTTATAAAGTTTAATGTATTCTAAGGTACTCTTCAACCATGAATTATCAGTATTCATTGCGTTTTTCATCAATTGATGAAGCAATTTCTTGTTGTTATAGACGTCATAAGCATAATGAGATGTTCTAGTCATCTCATAAGCACTATAGGCATCAAAGCCAAAGCCGTTACTAGTAAGAGCGTTATTGCCGTCATAACAAATAACACTGTCTTTTAGACCACCTGTTCTACGAACAATTGGTAAAGAACCATATCTTTGGGCAATCATTTGACCTAAGCCACATGGTTCAAATAAAGACGGCATGATAAAGAAGTCACTAGCAGCGTAGACTTTATGAGCGAGGTTATCGCTATAGCCGATAAATAGACCAATACGGTCTGGATATCTATTTTTTAATTCTTCCCATTTTTGTTCGTATTGATGTTCACCACTACCGAGCATAAAGATATTCGCTCCTCTAGCGATTAATTCTTCTACCGCTGGGAAGATGATATCAAAACCTTTTTGCCAAGTAATACGTGTCACTAATGCATATAAAGGAGCTTTAGAATTCTTAATACCATATTGATAGCATAAAGCTTCCTTATTAGCTTTCTTACCGCTTACTAAGTTCTTCGCTGTATATTCTTGTGCGATTTGTTTATCTGTTTCAGGATTAAATTCTAAATAGTCGATGCCGTTTAAGATACCAGAGAAGTCCCATTCTCTATAACGAAGAACACTATCTAGACCCATACCACCTTCAGGAGTTAATAATTCAAGATGATGGGTTGGGGAAACGGTTGTGATTTTATTTGAATAAACAATACCCGCTTTTAAGGTACTTACTTGATCTTTGAAACGGACTGAACCGTTATCAAAATATTCATCAGTTAAGTTATAGAAATCACCTAAAGTGAATTTAGGCATTAAGCCTTGGAAGGCGGGATTATGGATGGTGAAAACAAATTTGGTTTTAGCGAACTTTTCTCTACATTCTTCATCCACACGTAAGAGACATGGAAGCATACCGGCTTGCCAGTCATGGACATGAATGATGTCTGGACGAAAGCGTTTACTTAATAAGAACTGCTTAACAGCGATGGTAAAGAACGCAAAGCGTTCACCATCATCAAAGTCGCCATAAATATGGCCTCTTTCAAAATATTGTTGGTTTTCAATAAAGTAATAAGTGATGCCTTCATTCACTAATGAATAGACATCAACGTTTTGCTTACGCCAAGACATATGGGTCTTATAAGAAGCGGCTTTCTTTAAAGCTTTATCTGATATTTGACGACGAATTGAATCATAGAAAGGTAAAAATACGGAAACTTCTTCCCCCATCTTTACTAATTCTTTAGAAAGAGAATAAACGACATCAGCAAGACCACCCGTCTTACAGAAAGGACGGGCCTCACTGGCAACCATTACTATTTTCATGTTAGATATTAGCTCCAAAACTTATATACATGTAGTGATCATCATCACCAGCGACATCTCTAACTTCTTTAATCTGGACTTTCTTGTCCGCGACAACATATTGGAGATGACTACCCTTACCCACTTTAGTGCCACTGAAGAGAATGCAGTCTTTAACAACCGCTCCTTCTTCGACAACGACATCACGGGAAAGGATGGAATTAATGACAGTACCTTTAATTGTTGAACCGTTAGAAATAAATGAATTACTAACGTTAGCCTTTTCACCATATAAGGCTGGAGGGGTATTGTGTGTGGTTGTATAAATTGGCCAATCTTCTTTGAAGAGTTGTTTTCTGACTTCATAAGATAAGAGTTCCATGGAGTATTTAACAAAGCAGTCAAAGTCTAAGATTGGAGCGACATAGCCATCAAAAGAGAAGGCATTAACTTCATATAAGCCATTTGTCGCACAGTAATTGACTAAATCACGAATATTAAATAAGGTTGAAATTTCTCTTGTTTTGTTAACAAGTTGACAGAATGTTCTGTAATTGAAGATAAAGATTTCTAAAGAGATCATTGCCTCTTTTGCGGTACCCATATTAATGGAGAAGTTCTTTACTAATTTGTTTTCTGTTTTAATAACATCGCAGTTTAAGAATTCCTCTTTAGCGTTCTTCACTCTCTTATAAATAAGAGAAATTTCACGACCTGATTCGATATGTTTTTCAATATAATCTCTAAAGTCGATTGACATTAAGAAGAAGGCTGGGGCGACCACGACGTAGTCAGCATCGATATCTTCAAAGTGTAATCTATTAGATAATAAGTTATTAACATCGGTATTAAATTTTCTACTTGGAACGTTTTCGTTATAGAAAATTCTTTGGTTACCAAGTTTGGTATTGTTAATCCAAATAGAACCATCTCTAACGTGAGAAACCACGGAGTGGAGATGACGGTCCACTAAGATACCAACATTATCAATACCAGAGTTAGAGAAGTTTGATAATGTGAAGTCCATTAAGCCATATCTTCCTAAAAAGGAGACTGTACCAATTGGACGTTTTTCAGTGAGCTTGCCTAATGAAGGAGCATCATGTAAATTACAAAAACCATAGACTTTTGCCATATTAGTGAGACACCTTTCCGCCGACTAAGGCAATTTCTTTACTATTAGCGTTAACCACTACACCACTTTCAATTGTGGTATTTGGGGCGACGATTGCGTTATAGACTTTAGCGCCACGTTTAATCACAGAGCCTTCCATGACTACGCAGCGATCAACAACTGCATCTTCTTCAATTAAGACTTCATTAGAAATAACTGAGGAAGTAACATTACCTAAGACAATCGCGCCTTGGTTACAAATCGAAGATTTAATTGAGGCTTCTCTACCTAAATAATGCGGTAAAGAATATGTATCTTCAGTATAGATTCTGGTGCTTCTATCACCATGGAAATGTAAATCACTTCTATCAAGAGCGACGTCCATATTAGCTTCGTGTAAGGAATCTAATGTACCAACATCTCTCCAATAGCCTTTAAATCTATAGGCTTGGAGTTTTAAACCATCGTTTAACATCGCTGGGATAATATCACCACCGAAGTCATGGTTTGTATCTAATGCTTTATCGGCGATTAAATATTTTCTTAATACTTTCCAAGTAAAGACATAAACACCCATAGAGGCTAAATTGCTCTTTGGTTTCTTTGGCTTTTCTTGGAATTCGGTAATACGGTCAGTTTTATCAACCGCCATAATACCAAATCGACTTGCTTCTTTTGGATCAACTTCGATAACGGAGATTGTGGCATCAGCACCACTATCTACGTGGAGGTCAATCATTTCGTTATAAGTCGTTTTATAAATGTGGTCGCCTGAAAGGATCAGGACATAATCTGGGGATAGACCATCAAGGAATTCAATGTTTTGCGTGATAGCGTCAGCGGTACCTTTGTACCAGTTAGCGCCTTCATCAGTTTGACGCGGGGCAATGGATGTGAGGAGAGCATGGACACCATTGAAACCCCATTTTTCACCATTACCGATATAACTATCGAGAACGGTTGGTTCGTATTGGGTTAAAACACCAATTTTATTGATTCCACTGTTAGCACAGTTACTAAGAGGGAAATCAATAATTCTGTATTTAGCCGCAAAAGAGACAGCAGGTTTTGCCATTTTTTTAGTCAAAAGACCTAATCTTGTCCCTTTGCCGCCTGCAAGAATCATTGCTACGACATTATGTGACATAATATGCTCCTTTTTGTTCAATAAAATTATAGCACTGCGTACGCGTAGTTTAAAAACATTTTTGCTACTTTTATATAACTTGTTATAATAAGCCCAGTATGAAAGTCCCAGTAGACCGTCGTAGAACTATATTAATCTTTATAATAATGGACCTATTATTCGCGATAGGTCTATTCCTATCCTGTATGACTCTTTTCCTTTTCCAGAAATGGGGAGTCATTCAAATACTCATTATTATCCTTTATGTTCTAACTAGTATTGGGATGTTAATCCTCTCCTTAGTGCGTAATTTCTACGTTATTGAAAACAAGTATCTAGTCCAAGTAAGAGCGTTTAAAGAAGCGTATTACCACTACAACGATGTAGTGTATATCGACAAAGAGCAATCAGAAAAGAAAAGAACCTTAGTATTCTACACCAATAAGGGGCATGTTAGATATCTAGCGTTCGATAGGAACGGAGAAATCTATCAGGCAATGCTTAAAAAGTGCAATAATTTGTTAAGTAAAGAAGAATTTAAGAAACGTTATCCTAACGTCAAAATGTAGATGAAATAGAGGTTAATTATTATTAGCCTCTTTTTTATTGCTGATTTATTAACTGAAAATTTTGATTTTCAATGATACGTTAAAAAACAAATTTATTGTTGCTATGATTTTTATCTTATGATAATATTAATCGGCAACAAATCAGGAGGACGATGATATGTCAAGAGTTTGTCCAGTATTAGGAAAAGGTCCATTAAGCGGTAACAACCGTTCCCACTCTTTAAGAGCTACACGTCGTAGATGGAACACCAATCTTCAAGTTCGTACCGTCGTTGTTGATGGCAAAGAAATGCGTATTCGTATGTCTACAAGAGCATATCGTAGCCTCAATAAACAATATAAGGATCGCTAATCTTTTACTTAAAAGACAAGATATAAAAATCGACTCAGAAACGAGTCGTTTTTTATTATTCTTAAGCGATGAAACTTAATATAACTAAAGGTAATGGAGATAGTATATAAGTGAAGATAGCCCACCACTCATTAAAAGCAATTGGGATGAACTTAGGTCTAGCCATCACTTCATTACCATCTTTATCAACACTTTTATCTAAATAAATCTTATATGTAGCGCGTGGATTAAATAGGAAAATGACCATAGTGACCGCTAATAAAGCGCCCACCACCATGGCAATGACACTTAATGCTTTAGCGGAATCTACTTCATTAACTCTAAATGCTTCATAGCCTAATAAGGCATTAAGAGCGGGCATCGCAAATGAAAGAGTCATCGCTAAAGTAGAAACAATAATATGTGTTCTTAAGAATTGAAGTGGCATAAATAATAAGCAGCCAATTAGTGCAGCGGTAATTATAGAAAGGGCCACTAAAACGTAGATGGTAATGCTATTAGAATTAATATTACTCATCTTATAAATATAAAAGACAATAACGCCTAGCATTGATAAGACTAAAGCGATATTGCCATATATGTTTCTTTTAAAAGAATTTGGATAATTAAATTCATATGGAAACATTCTTTTAAATGAATATTTCACATCGTGTTTTTTATAGTAAAAAGCGGAGGAAAGAAAATATCCTCCCACAAAGAGGGATAAGCTAGCTAAGAATATTGCAAGGGAAATAAAGCCCATATTAATGGAATAAGCTATCGTACCTTTCTTTAAAGTTATCAGCGCCGAATAAATAGTTACCAGCGACTAAGACATCTGCGCCGATATTTAAGCAGTCTTTACCAGTGATATCGTTAATACCACCATCGACAGAAATTAAAGCGTGACTTCTTGTTTCAACAATTTCATCAATAAGAGCGCTGATTCTATCTAATGTTTCTGGGATGAACTTTTGACCACCCGCACCAGGTTCAACACTCATGACGAGTACAAGATCAAGTTTTTCTAAGAATGGATAGACCTTTTCAATTGGGGTTCCTGGTTTAACAGAAAGACCAGCTTTCATTTTATATTTATGGATTTCATCGATGACTGCATCGACTTCATCATCATCTTTACATGCTTCATAATGGAAGGTTAAATAGTCAGCGCCTGTTTTAGCGAATTTTTTAATGAAACTCATTGGGTCTTCCACCATGAGGTGAACATCCTTAACAAAGTCGATTTCTTTAAACAATTTTTCAAAGAAGATATTACCGAAAGAAATATTCGGAACAAAGTGACCGTCCATGACATCTAAATGGATCCATGTGCATCCAGCATCCTTAATCTTTTTTAATTCATTTTCTAAGTGTAAGTAATCACACACTAGAATGGATGGGGAAACGATCATATTTTTCATTTTGAATACCTCTCTTTTTTAAAAATTGCTTCTTCTGATAACTTTTTATAACATTCATAGGCGAGATTAGAAATCTCACCGTTATGAACCTTCTCTTTTACTAAACACCTATTTTCGCTTAAATGCAAGCAATCCGCAAAATAACATTTATTATATAAATTGGTAAAGCCAGGATAGAAGGCTGCTAGGTCCTCTTTATAGAGATTTAACTCTAATGAAGAGAATCCTGGAGTATCGGCAATATAGCCACCTTGATATGGTAAAAGGATGACTTCTTTTGTTTGGTGCTTACCTCTTCCTAAGGCCATAGAATATTCACCAATGGCTCTTTCATAATTACTATCAATAGCGTTTATTAAAGATGATTTACCAACACCAGTTTGACCCATAATGCAGCTCACTTCATCTTTGAATAAAGCCTTTACTTCTTCGAGTCCTTCTTTGGTTTTGTTGGAGATAAAATAGGTTTCAATATTGATACTTTTAAATGTTTCTTTAATCTCATTTATGAGCTTTTCATCATGCTCTTTATCAATCTTAGTAATGACTAATTTTGCCTTGATATTATGCATATTAGCGTAGGTTAGATATTTAAACGCTAAAAGGTAGGAAAAATCAGGTTCTTTAAGAGAGAACACTAAGATGATTTGAGAAATATTAGCGATTAATGGTCTTTTTAAAGATGATGAACGAGGATAGACATTTTCTATCACTAATTCATTTGGATCAAATTCGATATTATCTCCCACGACTGGTTTAATTCCTTGGTTACGGAAAATACCACGCGGTTTACATTTATAGATGACCCCTTCCGCTTCAATAGCGTAGAGACCACATGTAATAGCGATAATTAATCCCTTCATTATTTAAACCCAAAAATCCTCGAGATGAGCGGTTTCTTTTCTTTTAGGAGTTCTGGATGTTTACTTATTTCTAATAAGTCATCATAGAATTCATCCGCTCCTTTATAACGGTCGCCTAAGCGTTTTCTTGTCGCATTAGCGATAATCTTTTCAATTTCTTTAGGGCAGTTTGGTACATATTTTTTCACAGGAGGGAATTTCTCCTTAACGTGCGCGACTGCGACATTAACTGGGGTGTCTTTATCAAATGGAACATGACCAGTTAATAATTCATAGAAGGTGACCCCAGCGGCATAGATATCTGATTGAATAGAGGCTGGCTTGCCCTGAGATATTTCAGGGGCTAAGTAATGGACAGAGCCCACGATTTCACTAGTTTTTGTAAAACTATCATCCACTCCACCCGCTTGAGCAATACCAAAGTCACCTAATTTAATCGTGCCATCAGGCATAACATAGATGTTTTGTGGTTTGATATCACGGTGAATGATGTTATGTTGATGGGCATAAAAAAGAGCAGATGTTAGTTGCAACATATAACTAACCGCTTCAGCGATTGGAATAGATGTTCTAAAATCGAGCATATCTTTCATGCTTTGACCGCGTACATACTCGTTAGCGATATATGGACGACCTTCAATTGTGCCATGGTTAAAAACCTTAATAATATTAGGGTGATTTAAACTTGAGGCAATTGTGGCCTCGTTTTGGAAACGACGAAGATTGATGGGATTTTTCATCACGTCTTCCCTAATCATCTTAATGGCAACTTTACGTTTATTAATAATGTCAGTGGCTTCATAGACTTCCGCCATACCACCATGACCAATTCTTGCTTCGATACGATAGCGCCCGTCAACGAGGGCGCCAATTTTAATTGTACTCATTATTCTTGTGCCTCCCAAATGACCACGGCGATATTGTCACTACCACCATTTTTATTGCCGATAGCAATAAGTTCGTCGACTTTCTGTTCGACTGTGTCTTCGCCTTTTAAAACTGAGGCGATGTCATTAGTAGGCACATTGTTATATAAACCATCACTACATAAAAGCACTGTTTCACCCATGTATGGGAATGATTTAACATCCACACTTGCGCTTGGATAGACACCAAGAGCATTCATGAGTACGTGTCTTTTTGGATGGGTTAAAGCTTCTTCTTGATTGATTTGTCCGGTTCTCAATAAGTAGCCAACATATGTTTGGTCTTCCGACATTTGTGTGAATTCACGTCTGTTTCTTAAGAAGTAGCAACGAGAATCACCAACATGGCCTAAGATAGCAGTATCTTTGATGATGAGTAATAAGGTAATTGTGGTACCCATACCATGATAAGACTTGTTACTTTGTGATTGTTCATAGATGGATTTATTAGCCTCACGGATAACTTGACCAACCCAGAGTTTTGCAAAGTAACGGTTTAGGAAGCCTTTACGGCTTTTAAATGATGTCGTAATTGTATTAATCGCTAGAGATGAGGCTAAATCACCTTTATTTTGACCACCCATACCATCACAAACAACGAGTAAAACATTACCCGAAGCATTGATCATAGCAGCAGCTTGATCCTCATTACTTAAGCGGATTTTTCCAATGTCAGTTTTATATGAGAAGCGACCAGATAGATAACGACTATTCATCTCTGTTCTCCTCCTCTACTTTGGCTTTTAATTGACCGCATGCAGCGTCAATATCACTACCAAATTCTTTTCTAATTGTGGCGGTAACTCCACCTTTCATTAAATAATCTAAGAAAGCGTGGACACGGTTACCACTGGAACGATGGAATTCTGGGAATTTATTTGTCTCATTATATAGGATGAGATTAACATAGCCCATTGTTCCTTTAATTAATTTAATTAACTGTTGAGCGTGCTCTTTAGTGTCATTAATACCTTCTAAAAGAAGATATTCATAAGTCACTCTACGCTTTGTTTCTTTTTCATAATACCGCACCGCTTCCATAACTTTATCCAAAGGATAAGCACGGTTAATTTTCATAAGCCTACTTCTTAGCTCATCATTAGGTGCGTGTAATGAGATGGCTAAGTTAGTTTGTAGGTGTTCATCAGCGTACTTGTAGATATTTTCCACAATACCACATGTTGAGATGGTGATATGTCTAGCGCCTATAGCTAAACCTTTTGGATGATTTAAGATTCTGATGAAATCTAAAACGTTATCGTAATTATCAAATGGTTCACCAGTTCCCATGACTACGACATGGGTCACATGTTGACCTTTGTTTTCTTCTTTGAGAAGTTTATTGATAAGTAAGACTTGTCCCATCATTTCTTCTGGGGCTAAGTTTCTTTGTTTACCTAAGATACCACTAGAGCAGAAAGAACAACCCATATTACAACCCACCTGGCTAGATACGCACACGGCACAGCCATATGAGTAGCGCATTAAAACACATTCGACTTTATAGCCGTCTTTAAGTTCCACGAGCAATTTGATTGTGCCGTCTTTACTCACCTGTTTAGTGTAAACAGTTGGTAAGTCTAAGCAGTATTTTTCTTTTAAAACTTCACGGAATGATTTAGAAATGTCGCTCATCTCATCAAAGGATTCCGCTTTCTTTTCATAAATCCATGAGTAAAGTTGCGTGGCGCGGTAAGGTTTTTGTCCTTCCTCCTCCATCAGCTTGATGAGTTTATTCATTTCTAATCCGTAAAGATTAATCATTCTTTTTGGCCTTTTTTAATGCTGCAAAATAATAGGAACCACCATATTTCTTATATGGGAAATATAGTTTATCTCTCACTAATGTGAAGTTTTCATTATTAGCGAGGAATTCATTGATAATGTTGATACTTTCTTTCTTTGAAAGAGTGTCCACTAAGTAGAGGAGATAACCATCTTCTTCCACTTGTTCAGCGGCTTCTTTTAAAGCAAGTTTTTGATTAGCGATTAATTCATCGAGTTTGTTGAAATCAAATCTTAAGAAATAATCTGGTAAGAGCTGTAAGAGATTGAATCTAGAACTATCAGGCATGACTACGAATGTGTGCACAGGTTTAGATAAGCATGTGATAATCGCAGATGCTTGCGCTTCATAGACATTAACGCCTCTTACTTGGTTCTTATTTAAGAAATTTCTAGCGTTAGAAGCGGTCGCTAAATTACCAGCGATGAATTCCACACCACTGACGTTTTCTTTTCTAGAAAGAAGGTCGATGAGTAAGTCATTTGGATATTCGGTATAGATGGCTAAGCCTCTTAATAGATCCACATCACCTTCATCTAACATTTCTTTGAACGCTAATGCGTATGGAGTGGCAAGGGCTTTTTCACTAGCTTCATGGTTTTTAAATTTACCTTCACCTTTAAATAAAGCCATGCCGTTAACGCCTTCAATTCTTTCGAATTCAGGATATTTATTGAAGAATTCTTCATCTTCAATCTTCTTGTTATCAATTCTTAAAACAACTGGAGCAGGTTTGCTATTAGCCTTTAAGGCTTTAGAAACCGCAATATGACCGAACTGTTTGCTCCACATCTTAATGATGTCCACAGGTGTGTTATAGCGGTAGCTAAGGAATTCAAAAGAACCAACTTCAATGTTTTCTGGAACAAGTTTCTTCTCCACGAGATATGGTTCAATGAAGTCTTGAACTTTGACATCTTCATCTTTGAGATATTGTTGCGCTTCTTTATTGCAGTCCTCTTGATCAAGTTTCTTAATGAATAAGGCATTGCTAAAAGCAATCATTAAGGCAATCACACCCACACTATCTAAGGCAGGATATTGTTTACTTATCACATTGGATAAGACCAGATAATGGCGAAGTACACATCCGACCATCGCGGATATATTCGCTTTATCCTCCTTAGAAACTTCGTTCTTTTTGAAAGCTTGCTTTAATGCAAGAGAAAACGGTGTGTTTTCATTAATGATTCTGTTTAGGATGTCCCTAGCTAAAACTTGTGGAGTCATACTGACTTCTCCTATTGACGTTTAGTCCTTGTTGAAATCACGGAAGATATCGCCAGTGAAGATTTCATCCTCACCATCTCCTTCTTCCATATCTTCATAATCCTCATTAGCAACGTCGACTAAATTATCGCTAGCGATAAAGCGTGGATAACTGTCATTAAATTTGCTGTAGCGATCATCTTGCGAATAATAATAAAATTCAAGAATCTTATTAATCGCGACATCGCCGATACTTTCTAAAATTAAATGCGCTGCTTCCTCTTGTAAGACAGCGACTTTCTTTGGAGCGTGGACATGAATGATGATATTCCAGGAAGTTTGTTCCACTCCGTTATGGAAGACCATGTTTTCTGGAGCCACGAATAAAATTTCGTCTTCGCTTAACTCATAAAGTTTGGCTAAATTTGGAGTCATTTCACGAGATAAACGACCGACTACAAATTGATCTAAACCGTAAATGGTAATAGTAATCATATAAAATACCTCATGAATTAGTATAATATAACCGCTACATTTTTTATACTAAAAATTGTAAGGATCTATATTGATTAATAATTCGTAGGCACTGTTATAGGCAAATAATTCCTGCATTTTAACAAGAATATCATGAGCTTTTTGAGGGTTTTTAAATTTGATTAAAATGGCTCTAACATGTAAACCCATATCAAATGGAATATATGGAGTGGATGGTCCTAAGATTTGTCCATCATCTAAAAATTCATCGTTTAAGAAATCAACAATTCTAATCGTATTTTCGATAACTGTTTCTTCGTTTTTGCCACGTATTGTGACACTCGCAAGATAAGCGTATGGAGGATAAAATTGTAGTTTACGCATTTCCATCTCTTTACGATAGAAAAGTTCATAATCTTGTCTAGCGGCAAATGTAATTGCGTAATGGCTTGGTAAATATGTTTGAATAATTGCCATGCCTGGCTTTTCTTTCCTACCAGAACGCCCTATTGCTTGGGTGATAAGTTGGAAGGCTCTTTCATTACTACGGTATGATGGCATAGATAAACCAATATCCGCTAAAACGATGCCAACTAGGGTTACATCTGGGAAATCATGGCCTTTAGCAATCATTTGTGTGCCGATTAAGACATCCGCTTCTTTCTTTCTAAAAGCTTCTATTACTTCTGGGATTTTACTCTTATTCTTTGCGGAATCACTATCTAATCTTAATGTCCTAGCGCTTGGGAAAAGACGTTCCACTTCTTCTTGGATCTTCTCTGTACCAAAACCTGTTTTCATTAAATATTTAGAGCCACATTCTGGACATGTTTCTGGTAATGGTTCAACATAGTCACAGTGATGACATTTAAGCATATTATCTTTCTTATGGTAGGTTAGTGCAATTCCACATGTTGGACATTTAAAGATATGCCCACAATTACGACATGTAACATGCGTGGAAAAGCCTCTTCTATTGATAAGTAAGATAGCTTGTTCACCTTTTGCTAAGGTCTTATGAAGTTCATCTCTTAAAGCATGAGAGAATATATAGGAATCTCGATCAATATTGTGATAATCGAGCATATTAACGATTTTAGTGGTTGGTAATTTTTGATTATTAATACGCTTTGTTAAATAAAGCATATGATAAACGCCTTTTTGCCCTCTTGCTCTACTTTCTAAAGAAGGAGTCGCACTAGCAAGGAGTACTTTAGCGTGGTTATATTTTCCACGCATAATAGCCACTTCTCTAGCGTGATAGAAAGGCAAATTATCTTGTTTATAAGATTCGGTATGTTCTTCATCTAATATGATTAGACCAATATTTTTTAAAGGAGCGAATATTGCGCTTCTAACACCAACAACAATCTTACAGTCCCCTTTAGCGATCTTACGATATTCATCATATTTTTCCGCAGGGGTAAGTTCACTATGAAGAATAGCGACATTATTAGAAAATCTATGGAGGAAATATTCCACCATCATTGGGGTTAAAGATATTTCAGGAACAAGCATTAAAACAGACTTCCCCGCTTTAAGAACTTGTTCAGATAAATTGAGATACACTTCGGTTTTACCAGAACCAGTCACACCCTCTAATAGATAGACACTATCATTTGAATTATTGAACTCATCAATGACTTTATTTTGGTCTTCGCTAAGTTTAGGAGGAGTTTGATATTGATAGTCAGGAACTTTTAACCTGCGTTTTTCCTCTTTAATAATTTGAATTCTATTCTTTTCTAAAAGCTTATCAATGATGCTAACCTGCTTAATATCGCGTTTTAAAACACGACCTTCAAGTTTGATAAATCTTAATAATTCAATTTGTTTATTTGTTAGGTCTATTTCACTATCATCAATGACTTCTAAATATTGGTCATAAGCAATCTTAGGCGCTTTTAAAGATGACTTCCTTGGAGATAAAGAAGGAGGTAGCATTGATTGAAGAACACTTATTTTAGGAACGAGATAATAAGAAGATACTTCATCTAATAAAGAAAGTAATTCTTCATTAAGTAATGGGACATCATCAATGACATCTTTAATCTCACTAATGGAGAAGCCTTTTTCTTCTTCATATTGTTCTAAAGATAGATTGGTTTCTGTGACATTTATTACATAACCAATCAAATCACGGTGATTGAATTCTAATAGAACTCTAATACCTTTAACTAGCTTCTTGTTGCCTTTATAGCAGTAAGAAAAAGGACGGTTTAACGAACTCTTGGCATATTCAATAAGAACTTCCACTATTTGCATGTTCTACCGTCTCTTTAGTCTTTATTAAATTCCTTAAGGATTTTTATGATTTCATCACCAGCGCGATTAATACGATCGTTCATCACAACGAAATCATAATTCTTAGCTTTTGCCATTTCCGCTTCAGCTTTAGCAAGGCGCTTTTGGATGACTTCTTCAGTCTCAGATTTTCTCTTTCTAATACGTGCTTCAAGTTGTTTCATTGATGGCGGTTTCAAATAGAAGGAAACGACTCTATCATCTTTAACCTTCGAAAGCACTTGTTCCGCACCATTGATTTCAATCTCAAGCAAAACATTTTTACCTTGATTACGGAGATCTTCAACAATGCTTCTTGGAGTGCCATAACGGTTACCAACGAACTCCGCCCATTCAAGGAAATTATCGTTATCAATATTCCTTTGAAATTCTTCTTTACTAACAAAGTAATATTCCACACCATTGGTCTCTGTGGCCCTTGGTTCTCTGGTGGTCATTGAAACGGAAAATACCATCGGGAATAACTCACGATTCATAATGTATTTTCTAACAGTGCCTTTACCGACACCTGATGGACCACTAAGAATAATTAATAACCCTTTTTTCATAATCCTAGGTATTTTATCTTACTTTCTTTTGTATGGCAATAATTCATTGTTTTTTAAACAAAGTTTAATCAAAATGCGTATAAGACACCGTGCAATATCACCAATAATAAAATACTACTTTAAGAATCACTTAAATATCACAACGATCAATTTAGGCATGAACAATTATCGAAACCTTGCCAATATGCTAATTATAATATAACAATCTGAGGAAAAAGAATTGTATCTTTTTCGTGAAAATATGTTTTAAACAGCAATTGGTAATCTACTATTTGATTAGTATTTCTATCATACGTCAAAATAAAGCAGTCACCGTATCCCAAGAATCTAGAACTTCCATAATGAACAATGCTTGTTAATCCTTCATCGAATGATAGACACCATTCGGGAGCAAAACCATATTTTTTGATTAATTTCAGTTTCTCGCTCTCTAAGATATTTAAATCAAAAGAATGCGTCACTTGACCATATTCATATGTAACTACATCTTTTTTATACTTGCACTTTTCCTTAGAAATATGAAGATTTTTTAAGTAATTGTCAAAAACTGATAAGTTAATTCTATCATCCGAATTATTAATCTCAACTAGTTCATTATTTACAAAATTATAATCGAAATATCTGTCATCTATTCTAAAATATCCTTTTTTATCAAAGCCAAAAGCAGAATCAAAAGAATGCATATTTCTTTCAGATTCTCCGATTATTTTAATTCTTTCGATAAACGATATATCGAAATCTGTTTTATATATAGTAAGTCTAGTCTTCTTTTGATTATTCATTTTTTCTTCGACACAAAAATAAAAATAATTTCCAACATAAAGGAGACTATTGTGAAATGACACACTATATACATTTTTATCATTTTGATATACAGCCTTTGCTAAATCATAATTGAAATCAATCTCTTTATCTTCTATTTCTATTAATTTAGTATCTTTTTTGAATGACATATATTTTTTACTTTGACACCACAAAAAATCATTTTTGATTTGCTCAGATGTTTTTCTATAGTCAGCATCAATAACATAGCAAATGACAGGGACTGATAAAAATATTAATGATACCATTATGCCTATCGTGATAAAAATTCTAGTGATACGATGCTTTTTTTTCATATTATTTTTTCCCGAGTAGGTAAGTCAGCAAATCATTAAGCAGATAGTCAGGGCGGCATAAGATGAGTACACACACTAACGAATATGTTATTTTCATTGCTGGTCCGTACCATTCATCTGTTTCGTCATCAAAAATAGTTGGACCTATATCAACGCTCATTGATCTTGATATTTTTTTTGACTCATCTTCGCCCGTTATCATTTGCTTCATTGAAAAGTAAATAAATGCAAAATTATGACACTCCCATTCAAACATAGCTCCAAACAATGTACCTTTAATTTTTTTACCTTCAACATACTTCAAATACCACAAATAATAAAGTTCCGTCAAAGGATTTATTATTAAAAACGAGTTGGTAATATGCGTGTTATCGCTTGCAGAATCATCTGGTTCAATTGCACCAGCCTTTATTGCTGTGGTCCTTGCCACGGACGAGATAAGAAATATAATAGTTAGTAATTCAAATATAAAATGCCCGCTCGGATCATAATACATCACTGGATTATTCTTACTATAAGCGTAAAGATTCAGACTATGAAGTTTTTTATAATCCAGGTATTCCCAAGAATCAGGAGAAATGAATCTACCGATTTTTGAATCATAGTATCTAGAAGTAAGCCAATACATTTTTAAATCAGCATCATAATAATAGGAACGATATCTAATTGGATTAATGTTACCAATAAAACTACTACTAGTATTTTGAGTATTATTAGGGTTTAGTACCTTATGATTACCCCATGCATCATAGATGTATCTAGCAACGATTTGATTGCTTGAGTTTCTGATTGCTATGACATCTTGTTGGATGTTCTTTTCATAAATATAGATATCATCGTCATATTCAAAACCAATGACACCAGCATGTGAATAGTAGTATTTGATTGCATATCCATTGCGATTTTCCACTAATAAGCGATTATCAATGTATTTATAGGTAGTAACGGTGTTGTTAACAGTTTTCCTTATTCTCTGCTTAAAGCCATCATAGTTAAATGAAATGATGTTGTTTCCTTCACTAACGGATGAAAGTAAAGTTCCTCTAGTCCAAGTTAGGGTTTTATATCCATAAGTAAGAGGATTACCATAATCATCATATGTTAAACTATCAAGCTCGAATCTAATTAATCTATCAGGATAGGTGCTGTCATAAAAATGCGTATTAATGACGAATGGGTTAAATGGGAAAGCCGGGCCCACTTGAGGATAATCTGAACTACTAATCTTAAGAATATTACCTTTATCATCATAACTATATTGATAAGCTTTATTGAACCATTCGTTTTCTTCTTTGATAAGCCTTGAATATTTATCGTAATAATAATTAATGATTTTGGTGTTTTGACCGATGGTTGTGGTAATTTTGCTAATATTACCCATATTGTCATATTCATATTCATCAACTCGTTCCAAGAAAGGCAGATGATTGATGATATTATAGTAGGAAGCTTTTTTAATGAGTTTATTAGTTCTGCTACTATCTATTTCACCATGATAATACTCATATTGAACATAGGAATATTTATTGTTGATGCCAATAGACATTTTTGTTAGACGCTTAAAAGCATCGACTTCATCTTCAATAATTAAAGATTCTGAACCATCTTCTATCAAAGTCTTTTTGATATCTTTTTCCATGTCTTTGGTATCATGATATTCAAAAGAAGCATCGTACAACGAAGAAGTACTTATTAAACGATGATATTTATCGTATTGATAGGTCATTGATAAGTTACTATAAGCAATAGAGGTGGTCACTAATTGGTCATAGTAATCATATTCATAAGTTATGTCTGGGTTGTTATTTGGATCAATTTCTTGCACGAAGGGGTCAGTTATTGATGTGACATTATTATAATCATCGTAATCGTAGATAACACCATCACTAGAGATGAGTCTTCTAAAATTATCGTATTCATCATAATATTCATATCCATTAGCAAAGCGATAACAGTAACTATAATTCATGACGACATCTTGATGGATGTTTGGTGCATATACAATTTCTAATGTTTGGTTATTGTTATATTCTATTGCACAGACTTCACCATGATATGAACCAATAAGATGAGTATTTCCATCAGTTGATAAAGAATAAGTATCTTCAGCAATGTAATTATTATTTTGTTCGATATAAAGGGAGTCACTACTACTAAATCTAATGCCTGTTTCTCTTTCTTTTGTTATAGAGTCAAAGAAATGAGTTTCAGTTAATAAATTTGGATAATTTGTCTCACTATGTTTATTGGTTGAATCATAAGAATGTGTTGAAGTGAAAACAGTGTCTCCCACTAGTTTTGATTCACTTACGACATTATCTTTTGTATCGTAGGTAAACTGCTCACTAATTGTGTCGTTATCAGTATTATTACTTATTTGATGTTCTAAAAGATTGCCGTTTGAGTCATAACTATAATCTTCATGTGTGCCATCACTATTTGTGACTTTTTGAAGAAGATAATTACTATCATAATCATATATAGAGACGTGACCAGAAGAGGCAGCTAAAAAGTTGGTGATTTCTTCTTCATAATGATAAGAGGTATGGCCAGTTGGGAAAGAAGCACTGTTATGGGAGATTTTAGTGATTTTTAAGGAGCAATCATCTTTACCGCTAATTCTATAGAACAATGCATCAGGAGCAGGATACATATAACTATGCTTAATAGACTTTGGATTAGAAGAAAAAAGCATATTCATATATTGTGTTTCTTTGATACTTAAAGATGAAACATTATCCGCGAGTCCTTTTTGATCATTAAACCAATAATGGGTGGAAGTATCACTGATATAAAGTAATCGTTCATTAATAAGATAATCATTCATAGATAAACGATAATCATAAAGTGTATTGCCGTTATTTAAATAGACACCTTTTCCACTAGTTAATAGATAATATGGAGTATTGCCATAGAAGAAAACTGGCTCATCTGTGGAGATATTTGAACAAAACATTTCAAAACTATCAATAAGCGGGACTATTTTTGCTTCCGAGATAACCACGCGATTAGAAAACGGTTTTAAAAAGTTTAGGTAAAAATTTCTTTGAGTTGATTCTTTAATACCAATTGGGGCCGCTAAAAAGGTGGTTCCTCTTTCATAGATAAGACGGGATAATAAATTACCATCATCATCTTTTAACTCAATGGTGAAAGTATCATCCACCGCCATTGTGCCACTTATCTTAGCGCAGAACAAATAGGCTTTCTTTGATTCTAAGTTAGCATTTGAACTAGACGGGGTTTGATAATAGTTTTCGTAATAAGCCATATCATAAATGTAAGACGGGGTTTGTCCACTATTATCTAAAACAAACTCTAATACTTCATCATCGTTTGCTTCTTTAACTAAACAAGATAGATGTTCTGAACTAAGCGTTTGATAGCTAAGGTTTGTACTATCATATGAAAATTGATTATACGATTGTTCTTGGTTTAAATCATAAAAAGTGTTGACGCCGCCTGAATCGTTAACCCTTACCTTATTTTCTCCAAAGGAATAATCAAATGCATAACGACAATGATTAATCGAAGAGATAAGATAGGAAACTTTATCATCAGAGTAATTTAAAGAAAAAGTCTCACCATCATCTAGTGTTATTGTGTGGAGTAAAGGGTCGCAGTCAAATGTTTCAGTAATGATATGATTATCACCAAGGTTTTTAGTTAATGCTGTTAGATATTTATCACTATCATAGGAAATAGTAATAACTACATTGTTGTTGTATGAGATTTGGACACCACTATCGGTGTATGAAAAATAGATTGTGTTATTGTAGCTATCAGTGATGGAATAGATACGAAGAGAGTCCGCTGGATAGTTAGCCATATAAGAAATGTTTAATTCCGCATTATGGTTATTCGTTATATGCTGATGGATAAGAATTAAACGACCATTAGAATCAAATATTTGATAGTTTTTATAATCATCAAAAACTTTATAACCACCACCAGTCAAGATTTCCATCATGAGGCCAGAGCCTTTTTTATCAAAATAAAGAGTAGTCGAGTTATCCGCTAATTTGAAGACATGAAGAAAGCCATCAGCATCTTCTAACCAATATTGTCCGTACGTGGTGTTATATTCCAAGAAAAGATGATAATTGGTTTTAACACCTATTGGTAAGTCAGTCTTTTCATGAAGAGTCTGTGTAGAAGTAGTATGCGCTTCAATATATTTAAAAGATAGATCAATTGGAAGATACTTGCCAGGAAGAGCAAATAGCTTTCTAGTTAGATATAATTTTCCAAATTTTAAATCGATATTAAAGGAGTAGTCTTTGTAATTATGAGTCAAAAACTTTTTGTATTTGTCAAAACAATAGCTCGCAAAGCTAAATGACATATTAGGTCTCCTTGGCTATAGAATATATGAATAATTGCTCTTTTTAAAGAAAAACAAAAATTCAATGTTTGTAAGGCACTTATTTGATAAACTAACAATATGAACTACTATTCTTACTCTTCTTTTAAGAAGGTCATTGATGAATTAAGAAAGAAAATCATTGGTTGTAGAATCAATAATATTACAGTGATTAACTCTCATGATTTCTTATGCACTTTATCAATGATTAAAGATGAAAAATTACTTATTTCTCTTAATCATCAGCATCCATTTTTAGCGTTAATTAATGTTAAAAAAGTAGAACCTACGATTATGGGTAATTTAAACGAATCTTTAAGAAAATTCTTAAAGGATGCTTATATCGTAGATGTTAATTTGAATAATGATGACCGTATTGTGGAGTTCGTTATTCAAAAGGCTAATGACTACTATGAGAAAGTCGTTACTCATTTATATTTAGAATGTATTCCTCAAAGAGCAAATCTTTTATTTGTGAATGAAGAAGGTAAGATTATTCATGCTTTACATTACGCTAGTGTGACAAGCGCTAGACCGATATTAAATGGCTTATCTTATGAGTATCCTAATAAGGGTGTATTAAAAGAAGAAAACGAAGTTCCTTCTCTAGAAGATATTAAAAAACAAGCTGTGAACTATTATGAAAATGCTTTACAAGTGCATAAGAAAGAAAAATTCACACCACTATATAGATATATTAAAAGTCGTATTAAATCACTTGATAAAAAGAGTGTGGTTTTAAGACAAGAAATAGAATCTGCAAAAGAACATCTTAATGATGCCGATCATGGTAATTACTTATTAGCGTTCCAATCTGATAAAGAGTTATTAAATGAATATCTTAAAGATAACAATATTAAACTAGATGAATCTAAGAGCATTGTTGAAAATGCGAATGCGATGTTTAAAAAATATAAAAAGAGCAAACGCACTATCGAGATGGCGGAATTAGAAATAAATAAAGCTAAAGAAGAGGAAGAATATCTTTCCTACTTATTAGTGAGCTCTCAATATATGGATGATGAAGAATTATTCTCTTTAAGCCAAGAACTACTTCCAAAGCAACATTTAAAAAAGAAACTATTACCAATTAGATGCTCATATATCATTTATGATAATGTAAAGATTTCTTTTGGTAAGAATGCTTCTAGTAATAATGAATTAACATTTAAAATCGCTAATAAAGATGACTATTATTTACATATCAAAGACTATCATGGCGCTCATGTTATTATTCATAATCCAAATCCAAGTAACGCAGTTAAATTAGTGGCGGCAGAACTCTGTTTAATCCTCTCTAACAAAACAGCGGGTGATATTATGATCACCAACATGAAAAACGTTAAAAAAGGCCACGCTTTAGGCGAGGCTAATTTACTTAACTATTCCACGATTACTTTAAATAAAGTAAGAGAAGAAACAGTATTGTTACTTTCTAATAAACAAGACTATTAATCTTTAAATAAGAAATCTGGTCCTTTAATCGCTTCTTCTGTCGCTAGGTCAGGGAATTTTTGTTGTCTAAGAACTTCATAAGCCACTAAAGCGACACAGTTAGAGAGATTTAAGCTTCTGGCTTCAGGGACCATCGGTATACGCATTAATCTATCTTCATGCATCTTTAAGATATCATGAGGAATACCTGTTGATTCTCTTCCAAACATTAAATAGATATTTCTAGAAGGATTAGATAAATCATATGTTGAATAAACAGTTCTAGCGTATCTAGTCACATAATATGTATCAGCGTTAGGATTTTCTTTAATAAAAGTTTCGTAGTCTTTATAAAAGTGCATTTTTAAATCATCAATATAGTCCATGCCCACTCTTTTGAGGTCTTTGGAATCAATAGAAAAAGTAATTGGTCCAATGATGTGTAATGTGGCGTGAATAGCAACACATGTACGCATAATGTTACCAGTATTCTGTGGTTTTTCTGGACGATATAAGACGATATGAAGCATTAATAGCCTCTAGCTTTTCTTTCCGCGGTAATACGTGGTTCGATATCGTGATGATATTTATCTAAGCTACGTTGGATAATTTCTTCCGCTTCTTTTCTATCTTTAAATACTTCAACCGAAGTATCTTTACCTTCTAAGGATTTATAGACCATGAAGAAGTGTTTAATTTCATCCATGATGTGAGAAGGGATTTCACTAATATCGTTATAGCCGTTATAGAATGGATCGTTTTTAGCGACAGCGATAATCTTTTCATCGTTAAGCCCGTTATCCGTCATGATAAGAACACCAATTGGGGTACATTCCACCATAGACATAGGAACGATTGGTTCACTACAAAGGACTAAGACATCAAGTGGGTCGTAGTCATCCGCAAAAGTACGTGGAATAAAACCATAGTTTTGTGGATAGTGAGTGCTTGTAAAAAGAACACGGTCTAAGATGAGGTGACCTGTTTCTTTATCGAGTTCATATTTATTTTTACTACCTTTAGATATTTCAATGACCGCTAAAAAGTCACTTGGGGTTACTCTAGAGATTTTTACGTCATGCCAAGAATGCATAATAGTTCCTCCTAATCGTCGTTTTCATAAACGCTAATACGGTTATTAGCCCTATTAAGCGCTCTTTGGGCTCTTTCTACGTCAATATTCACTAAAGTTGCTAAACGTTGTTCTGCTCTCTTTTTTGCTTCCTTTGCCCTATCGATATCAATATCGTTTTTACTTTCAATGGACTCTAAAAGAAGGGTGACACCATCTTTAGAAATATTGAGTAAGCCTTCGCCGATAGCATAACACTTTTTATCACCATTTTGGATGATATACATTTTAGAAATCTTTACTTTAGACACTAATGGAGTATGGTTAGGTAATATACCTAAAACATAATCATCTGTTTGGATGACTAATTCTTCGACATAACGGTCAAAGTATTTACCAAAAGGTGTAAATATTTCTAAAAGGAAGGTACTCATTGTTTATATGACTCCGCTTTTTTTCTGGCTTCTTCAATTGTACCGACATATAAGAAAGCGATTTCTGGTAAATCATCAGCTTCCCCATCTAAGATAGCCTTAAAGGAACGGACTGTATCTTCACGTTTAACGAAGATACCTTCTGTACCATTGAATCTTGCTGCGACATGGAAAGGTTGAGATAAGAAGTTTCTAATCTTTCTCGCTCTAGCGACAATCTTTTTATCTTCATCACTTAATTCATCCATACCAAGGATAGCGATGATATCACTTAATTCTTTATATCTTTCTAGTGTTTCAATGACACCTCTTGCCACATCATAATGCTCTTGACCAACAATAGAAGGTTCAAGGGCGGTAGAAGAACTATTTAAAGGATCAACCGCTGGATAGATACCTAAAGCAGCAGTTCCTCTATCGAGAACTGTTTTAGCGTCAAGGTGAGAGAATGTGGTTGCAGGAGCTGGGTCAGTTAAGTCATCCGCAGGGACGTAAATCGCTTGCACGGATGTAATAGAACCATTACTTGTAGAAGTAATTCTTTCTTGTAATTGGCCCATTTCTGTCGCTAATGTTGGTTGATAACCAACAGCGGAAGGCATTCTACCTAAAAGAGCGGATACTTCACTACCAGCTTGGGTAAATCTAAAGATGTTATCGATAAAGAGTAAGACATCGCTATGCTCTTCATCACGGAAATATTCCGCCATAGTTAAACCAGTTAAGGCCACTCTCATACGGGCACCTGGTGGTTCATTCATTTGACCGAACACTAAAGCGGTCTTATCAATAACACCTGTTTTAATCATTTCATAGTAGAGGTCATTACCTTCTCTACTTCTTTCACCAACACCAGCGAAAACGGAAATACCACCTTTTTCGTTAGCAATGTTATTCATTAATTCTTGGATTAAGACGGTTTTACCAACACCAGCGCCACCGAATAAACCAATTTTGCCACCCTTTACATAAGGGCATAATAAGTCGATAACTTTAATACCAGTTTCAAAGATTTCAGTTTTCACTGATTGATCTTTAAATTTAGGAGGTTGTCTATGGATGGACATTCTTTTTTCTGTTTTAACTTGTTCTTTACCATCAATTGGCTCACCTAAAACATTAAACATTCTACCTAATGTTTCTTTACCAACTGGGACACTGATTGGAGCTTCAGTGGATATGACTTCCATACCTCTTACAAGTCCTTCTGTTGGGCCCATAGAGACACAGCGTACGGCATCATCACCAATGTGCTGCATGACTTCCACAGTTAATTCATTACCGTTTAAAGGAATCTTTAAAGCGGTTAATAATTCTGGAAGATGTTGATCTTTAAACTGCACATCGACGATTGGTCCGACAACTTGTTTAATTGTTCCTAAGACTTTCTTTTCCATAATTTTCCCTCCTACATATTAGAGCCACCGACGATTTCGGTGATTTCTTGCGTAATTGCGCCTTGGCGCGCTTTATTGAACTCGATTTGTAAACTATCGAGTAATTCTTCAGCATTCTTTGTGGCGTTTTCCATCGCGTTAGAACGCGCTGCTTGTTCACATACTTCACTTTCTAAGAATTTAGCGTACACACTATTTTTTAAATAGAATGGGACAAGAGAATTAATTAATGCTTCTTTACTTGGTTCCATTAAAGGTGGATAACCTTTGATTGGTTCGCTACCTTTAAGAGGCAAGACCACATAATCACAAGGATGGAACACCAGTGAATTCTTATAAGCGGTATAGATAAGGTGCACTTCTTTATATGTACCTTTCGTATATTCTTTTGAGATAAAGTTCACAATGTTTTTAATAATTGCTTCATCTCTAACTGAGCTATATTCTTTGAAATCTTCAATCTGTTTGAAGGCGCCATTTTTATAATGACTAATAGCTTTATTACCTAAGATGATGGCCTCATCATTTTCTTTAATTTTCGCATCAGCGAGTCTAAAGATATTGTTGTTATATGCTCCACATAAGCCAAGCGAAGAAGAAAGAATGATATAGAGATTTTTATCCGCTTTATCGTTAGTAATAAAGAATGGATTATTACTTTCTTCGATACTAGAAAAGACCATCTTAGCGATTTCATCAACACGCTTAGAATATTCTTTTGTCGCTAGCATCTTATTTTTCCACTTCTTAAGTTTCACTGTGGAAACTAGTTTCATCGCCGAAGTGATTTTATAAGAGCCAGTAACGGATTTGATTCTTTTCTTAATTCTTGTTACTTCTTGGGCCATACACTACTAGTTCAAATTTTCAAAAAATGCTTTCATTTCCTTGGCTAAGACTTGTTCGTCTTCTGTCTTGATTTCTTTATTTTTATTAATGTTAGCTAAGACATTAGCGTTCGTGGCTTTGAACTGTTCATAAGCCTCGTCTAAGACTTTCCTAACATTATTTTTATCTAAGTTATCTAAGTAATTGTTTTTAGCGACGTATAAGTCAAAGACTTGTTTGTCTAATTGATAGACGTCGTATTGTTTTTGTTTTAACATCGCCATTAAGGCTTCACCATGATTTAAGACCGCTAAAGTTGAAGCGTCTAAATCACTACCAAATTGGCTAAATGATTTCATTTCAAGATAGCTCGCTAATTCAATCTTTAAGGCGCGGGCTACTTGTTTAGTGGCTTTAAACTGTGCATCTCCACCAACACGGGAGACAGAAAGACCACTATCGATGGCAGGTCTTTGACCAGCGTTAAATAAATCTGCTTGTAAGAAGATTTGTCCATCAGTGATGGAAATAACATTTGTTGGAATATAAGCACTGATATCACCACTTTGTGTTTCAACAATTGGTAAAGCGGTAATAGAACCACCACCAAATTCAGGGGCTAACTTACAAGCTCTTTCAAGTAATCTACTATGTAAATAGAAGACATCACCAGGATAGGCTTCTCTACCTGGGGCTCTTTTTAATAAAAGAGATAAAGTACGATAAGCAACAGCGTGCTTACTTAAATCATCGTAGACAATTAAGACATCTTTACCTTGATACATGAATTCTTCCGCCATTGCACATCCAGCATATGGAGCGACATATAATAATGGCGCTGGTTCACTCGCGGAAGCACTCATCACGATGGTATAATCCATTGCTTTATGACGTTTTAATTTATCAACGATTTGGGCAACTGTAGAATTCTTTTGACCGATTGCCACATAAATACAAATGACACCTTTATCTTTTTGATTGATAATTGCGTCAATGGCGATCGCAGTTTTACCGGTTTGTCTATCACCGATAATAAGTTCTCTTTGACCACGACCAATAGGAGTCATCGCATCAATCATTGTGATGCCTGTTTCAAGAGGGGTATCAACACTCTTTCTTTTGATAACACCTGGGGCAATCACTTCGATTGGACGGCGTTTATTAGTTTTGATTTCACCTAAGCCATCAATGGCTTGGCCTAAGGAATTAACTACACGACCTAATAATTCTTCACCAACTGGCACTTCCATGACCATCTTTGTGCGATTGACTAAATCGCCTTCTTTAACTAAGTTATCGTTACCTAAAAGAACAACGCCCACACTATCGCTGTCAAGGTTCATAACCATACCATATACTTCGTTAGGGAAAAGTAAAAGTTCACCTAGCATTGCTTTGTCTAAGCCATAGACATTAGCGATACCGTCACCAACAGAAACAACAGTACCAACATCGTTACTATCGATTTTGTGGCGGTAATTTTTAATTTGCTCTTTAATAAGAGCGCTGATTTCATTAGCGTGGATTTTCATGAGTTAAAGCTCCTTTCCTAGAAGGTCAATTTGCATTCTTTCAAGTTGGTTTTTAATTGAGCCATCATAGACATGAGAATTGATGACGACTTTCACCCCACCGATTAAACTTGGATCAATGCGGGAGATAAGTTCAACATCCATTCCTTCGATTTGACTGATTTTGTTTTTGATTTTGTTAATAGTTTCTTTAGTAAGAGGAAACGCTGAATAGATAAGCCCTTCTTTCACTCCTTTATATTCGTTGCATAAGGAATTAAACGCTTCTAAGACTTCTTTAATATAGTTAGTGCGGTTATTAGCGATTAATACCTTCACAAAGTTAACTATATCTTCATCAAAATCTTTTAAGATTTTAGAAGCAATGTCTTGTCTTTCTTCACGGCTCATAAAACGTGAATCAATAAGCAATAAAAAGTCTTCATTATCATGAATGATTTCTGATAATGCTTTTCCTTCTTCTTGTAGCTTAGTAAGTTTCTTTTCTTCTAAGCCTAAAGAGAATAATGCTTCAGCGTATGTTTGGGCTATTTGATTCATAGATTAAATTAATTTAAACGATTGATAAAATCTTCCGCGAGACGAGCGTTATCTTCGTTATCGACTTCGCGTTTTAAGATTTCTTTTGAGGCGCTTAACGCAACGTTAACCATCTCATTTCTAATGTCGTTAAGAGCGTCCACTTTTGCTTGCTCAATATCATCTTGAGCAGCGAGTTTCATCTCTTTAACTTCTTCTTTAGCTTCTAAAACCATTGCTTCATATTTTTCTTCACCTTTTTTAGTGGCGTTAGCAATGATTAAGCTTGCTTCCGCTTTGGAATCACTAAGGATTTTCTTGGCTTCGTTAGTTTGTTCCATGGCTTCAGCATGACTCTTTTGTGCTTGCTCTATTTCTTCTTGGATAAAGTCTGCTCTTTTTTGGAGCATCTTTTTTACTGGCTTATAGGCCACGAAGAAGACAACAAGTAAAAGGATGATAAAAGAAGATAATTGAATGACAAGAGAAAACCAATCTGGCACTAATTTACCAGGAATCGTTTGCATCTGTTCAATAATATCGTCAATGGCGTTAAATACTGGCAGTGACATATTCTTTTACCTCCTTTTACTTTGTAAATAAAATCAAAATGCTGATGAGCAATGAGTAAATCGCTGTGGTTTCAACAAGGGCACAAGCGAGAATCATTGATGTTCTTAATTTGCCATACATTTCAGGGTTACGTGACATGCCATCAAGTGCATGCGCACAGACCAAACCTTCACCAAGAGCACTAGGCATAACACCTAAGATGGCAATAGCAGCGGCTAAAACGTTTAATGAACCGGTCATTAATTCTTCCTCCTTTCCATAGTGTTTAAAGTAATGTCTTCAGGGATTTCTTGACCAATGAATATTGAAGTCAAAAGAATGAAGACAAATGTCTGGATTAAACCAGAAAAGACATCAAAATAAGCGTGAAGTATTGCTAAAGGAAGAGGAGCTAAGAACACTTGATTCCATTCACTTTGAATGAAGGAGAAAAGTGTGCTTGATAAATCTCTTAAAGCATACTCCACGATGGATAATAAAGCCCAACCTGCGATAGCGTTACCAAATAAACGTAAAGTGAGTGAGAGTAAAGGCGCCCACATCGAGATTAAGTTAATTGGTAAAAAGATTGGGATTGGATCGATGTAGCGTTTAAAATAACGCCACTTCGTATATCTCGCGGATGTGTAATGGATTAATAGGAATGTCGTTAAACCAAGAGATAATGGCACCGCCATATAAGTCACTGGAGAAGGTAAACCTGTTAATCCAAAAATAAATGAAATGAATAAATACATCGCCACACCCATGATGAAACCACCAAAATTAGGTAAGGCTGTACCCACTAAATCACGAGAGAAGTTATCAAAGAAATTGACGCCCATCTCAGCGATTAATAAAAGACCTTTTGGCTTTTTAAGTGGATCATGTTTTGCGGCCATAATGCCCACGATTAAAGAAAGTATCACTATAATGAGAATAACTATTAGTGAAGACACTAATTCTCCAGCGATATTAATCTTGAAGAAATTACTGAAAATGTTGTTACTTTCCTCAGGCATTTTTGTCCCTTCCTATGTGCGCGATAAGGGTTAATAACGACACTACTAAGTAAGCGATAATTAAGGATATTGGCGAAATAATATATAAGTCAAGTTGTAAACGCAAAACGGCGAACGTAATAGCGCTTATCACCAATAAAGATAATCTAAGAAATATCACAAAGACATCGAGTTTAGCGGTCTCTTTGCCATTTTTCTTACTTAAGTAAAGTATTAACCATCCAAGGATGATGATACCCCCTCCGGTTAATACTCCGAAGGGGATATCTCCTCTTTGTTGCCAAAATAGAAATATTGTTCCTAGAAAGCCTAAGACTGTCGCGATTATTGAAATAATAAGAGCTTTTATTTCTATTGTTTGGCTAAAGAATTTTTTCATTATTTAACTTTGATACGTTTGAAGTTAGTCACTGGGGCGATGCCATCTTTATAGATGAGTTTGACTTCACCTTGGACTAATGGACGTAAATAATCTCTGAAGCTATCGCTCATACGTGTAGCGTCAACGATCATTTCTGGTTTGACGTGGCTGACAGCATTAGCGACTTTGCTTAATGGAGCGAGTTTATATTTGATCTTGTATGGGTTTTGGCTCACTCTTTCGAAGATGATCATTTTGCCTGTTTTACCTTTTAAAGCGGCTTGAACAGCTTTTTCACCAGTTTTAATAGCTTCTTTACGATCGACTAAAGAGACATATTGTGGGAAAGCTCTTTGAATGATGGAGAATTCCACCGCTCTTGTACCGATGTCTAATCTATTTTCAACGATTCTGCAGAGTTCAGCGGCAGCGCCACCTAATTGGGCGTGACCGAAACCATCAACACGGACATTGGTCATATCTCTTTCGAATTGTAAACCTTCAGAGATAGCGACTAAGGCAAAGCCTTTTTCTTTATAAACTCTTTCAACATCTTTTAAGAATTGTTCTAAGTCGAACTTCATTTCTGGTAAGTAAATGAGGTGTGGTCTTGTTTGTTCTGGTAATAAGTCAACAGACGCTGTTAACCAACCAGCATCACGGCCCATGATTTCAACGATATGGACTTTACCTTTCTTGAAGCAGTTAGCGTCCATAGCGAAAGCATTAACAGAGTTAATAACGAATTTAGCAGCACTTGGGAAACCTAAAGAGTGGTCTGTGCAGGCTAAGTCGTTATCGATTGTTTTTGGCACACCAATAACTTTGACGTCTTCGATACCTAATTCTTTGACTAATTTAGCAAGTTTGTTGCAGGTATCCATGGAGTCGTTACCACCATTGATGAAAACATAACCAATATTGTGTTTTTTGATGTTTTCAATGATAGCGGCGTATTCAGGAGTATGGATGTCCTTAGGAAGTTTTCTTCTTGTGGTACCTAAGATACTACCTGGAGTTTGGAGAAGAAGTTCGATTTGTTCATCGTCTTCTAAACCTAAATCGATTAAGTCATCATCGATTAAGCCTTCAACACCATGTTGAGAACCATAGATGTGACCGATAAGATCTGGATGTTTTTTTGCTTCTTTAATCGCACCATATAATGATGTGTTAATGACTGAGGTTGGTCCACCGGATTGGATGTAAACCATGTTTTTCATAAGTTGTTTCTCCTTTATATATTTATATAAGATTTATAACTAGCTAGATAATTTCCATGTGGAGATGTTTTAAAACATCAAAAGCCTTTTCTTGCATCTCTAAATCAAAAGATGAAGTAGCATCTCTTACGATTTTGATTTTGCAATACGTTGAGGCTGCCGCTTTAGCAATAATCGCGTTACTAAAGACACAGATGTCACTAACAAGACCACAGAGATAAATCTCGTCAAAGTTATTATTAGCAATATAATCGCCTAAGGCTTTGCTACCAAAACCTGGTTTTTCAAACACTACGGAATCCTCTATGAGGTCTTTAATTGATGGATGTAATTCCCAACCCTTAGTGCCCTTTAAACAGTGAGGAACAGGTAAGTATTGGCCTTCGGTTGTTTTTAAATAATCTTCTTGGTGGGTATCATACGTAAAAACGACGGTGTCTTTATTAGCGCGGAATTCTTTAATGAGTTCCACGATACGAGGAGCAATCTTATCAGCCCCTTCAAAGCCTAAAGCACCATCAACGAAATCGTTTTGATAATCCACGACTACGAGTAATCTTTGCATATACAATCCTTTCTAGCGATAATCACTATATCACATAATATATTTAAAAAATATAAAAATCGAAAAAACTCATTCTTTTACGAGTGAAATAACGTTATAATTAATTTGCTTGAAATTGTCTAGACATTTGTTTAGAATGTAAGACTTGACTCTTAGGAGGAACTATACTATGCCAATTAAAGTGGTTTTTAATAACACAGAAAAAATTTATGATGCCCCGGTTACAGTATTAGATGTCGTGGGTAAAGACAAAAACATTATATGTGCTTATGTTAACGGCCGTGTCCGTGAACTCACATACACAATTGATAAGGATTCTGAAATCGTTCCTTTAACCTGCAAAGATAGAGATGCTAAACCAATTTATGAATCATCTCTTCGTTTCTTAGTGGCGATGGCTATGCACAATATCCATCCTCATTATGAAATTAGATTTGCTTATAACGTTTCCCGTTCTATCTTCTTACAAATCTTAAATCCAGGCACAAGTGCTTCTGGTATTATGATCAAAGAATTAGTCGCGGAAATGAATAGACTCGTTTCCTTAGATTTACCATTAGAAAGAAAGATTGTTTCTAAAGAAGAAGCGGCTAGAATCTTTAGCGAAGATGGTTATCAAGACAAAGTCGATATTTTAAAATATCGTCCAGAGAAGACCGCCCATATTTATACATGCGGTAATTATCGTAACTATATGTATAACCGTATGGTGCCTTCCACTGGTTATATCAATAGATGGGTTATCAAATATTATCACCCAGGTATTATCATTCAATATCCACGTCCTGACTTTAATGGTGAGATTCCACCATTTGAAGACGCTCCAACATTTGGTAAGACCTTGAAAAGAGCGCATCAATGGGCTTTAGCGACAGGTTGTAACACTATCGTTGGTATTAACGAAAGAATTGAACAAGATGGCGATGTTGAATTTATCACACTTTGTGAACAAAGACACAACCGTCAATTATGTGAATTAGGTCAA
>JAGAYY010000062.1 GCA_017940265.1 Bacilli bacterium
ACCTTATTTTTATCGTTATTTTCTTCTAATTGCAAGAGTTTGAAATATTTAATTCCGTTTTATACAAAGAAAAACTCCATTAAATAGAATTTAGTCTTTCAAAAAAACTTTTAATTCTATAAACGGAATTTAGTTTTTCAAGTTACAGTTTTTGAAATTTTATTTAAAATTATGCTTGCTTCACGCTCTTCCACATTTTTTCAACTTTCTCTTGTTGAGTGCCGAAATCTTTCATGATACAGCATCTTTTAAGAGCTTCTTCTGTTGGATATTGAGCGTCAAATTGGCGACCTTTTTCACTTGTTGGAATTTCAATCTTGGCTTCGCCCTCAATTGTTTCGCCAAAATAGAAGCTTAAATCTACCTCGTATGTGTCTTCCTCGCTTTCTTCAGCAGCATACCAATCATTGACTAATTCCCAAATGTCTTCACCGACAACTGGTGATGTGTAGCCAACTGCATCCATGCAAAGAGCCGCATTACTTGGTGTAGAAATAAAATCAATGAATTCTTCCGCTAATTCTTTATTGGCACCTTTTGGCATGCACCAGCCATCAAACCAAACATTGCTACCTTCTTTTGGAAGGGCGTAGTTTAAGATTTTGCCAGCTTCTTCGGCACCATCCATAGCATAAACGGCATCACCAGACCAAGCTAAGTTGGCCCAATATGTGCCTTTAATGATTTCGTCTTTACCTTCATCAACTTCGAAGCCGTAGACAGTTTTGCCTTTGACTTCTGTTAAAGCTGCTTCAACTTTAGCAATTGTCGCATCGTCACATCTATTGAAGATAGCACTTAATTTGCTGTTATAGTCAGCGGCTGTTGGGTCTAAAGCGTCAATTTCATCTTTATAGACGTGGAAGATAGCAACAACGTATGTATCACGCATAGAATCCTTTAAAGAGAATTTCTTGCTGAATTTACTGTCTTTTAAGCAATCCCATAAGCATTCCCAGGAATTCACTACTTCAGAGTCAATCTTTTCTGGATCGTATGTGAAGCCCATTGTGCCCCAGAAATAAGGAACAGCATAGGATAAGAATGATTTACCATCTTCTAATTTCTCATTTGCAAATCTATCCATAATGAATGGGGAAGCATATGTCTCCCAGTTTGATAAAGATTCACCATATTTTTTTGTGGATTCGTTATATGAGAATGGTTCCAATAAACCTTCATTAGCCATTCTTTGAATCATATAGTCAGATGGACAAATAACATCTGGAGAAATTGAACCAAGTGATAATTCTGTGTACATTTCTTCGTTTGTAGAGAATGTTTCGTAAGCCACTTTGATTTTTTGACCAGTTTTTTCTTCATGGTATTTAACGAATCTATCGACTAAGCTATCATCGACCTTCTTATCGTTTTCATCAGTGCCTTCATAAATATAGTCTTCCCAGTTGTAGATAACTAGGTCATACTTTGTGCCACAGGAAGCAAGACTAAATAAACTTCCAAGAGCGATGCTAACGCCGGCCAATAATGTAATGTTCTTTTTACGCATTTTTTTGAATCTCCTTTCGACTTTTTGCATTCTTCTTGCTCTTAACGTTGATAACAACAACTGCAAGTAATACAACAGCAAATAGAATTGCTGTAAATGCCCTTAATTGCATTGGGAGCGGCCCTCTTTTAGTGGCAGCATCCACATATGTAGAAATAGTATCAAAGCCTCCAACAGTTGGCTTTGTAAACGCGGTGATGATATAATCATCGAGCGATAATGTCACAGAGAGAAGGAAGCCAGATAGAATACCAGGGACAATATCTGGAACAATCACTTTCCATAAAGCTTGTGTTTGTGTAGCGCCTAAGTCCATAGCCGCTTCATATAATGATGGGTCCATTTGTTCAAGTTTAGGTGAAACCGATAAGACAACATAAGGAATGCCTAAAACAACATGACCAATCACTAGTGTAAGGAAGCTTCTATCAAGGAATTTACTACAGATAACAAATAAGACGCAAAGAGAAACAGCGGTAACGATTTCGGCATTGACAACTGGGATTTGTGTCACGAAATCCATAGTGTTCTTAATCCATTTTCTTCTGGTGTAGTAAATACCAATAGCGCCTAATGTGCCTAAGATTGTCGCAATAGCTGCGGCAGTTAAGGCCACTAATGCTGTGTTTAACGCGGCGCCCCAAATCTTTTCTGTTGCAAGATAAGAGGTATCAAACAATTGCGAATATGTATCTAAAGAAAAACCATTCCAAATACCAGTAGTCTTATGATTTGTGAAAGAGAAAACTGTGATATAGATGATTGGAGCATACATAAGAAGAAGGGCGATGTAGACAAAGGCTTTAGCAATGATTTTACCAATGTTACTCCTAATTCTTTTATTTCTTAAGGCACGATTTGTATCTCTAATAGTATTAATACTTTCCATTACCAAATACCCGCCTTTCTAGCATCATCTTTGTTAGTGAATAATTTTTCAATAAGCAAGGAAATGCCAATAATTGCAAGCATAACCAATGAGAGAGTCGAACCGACGTGGTTGGAAATCTCACTAGTGCTGCTTAAAAATTCGTGCTCAATCATATTACCGATGATTTGAACATTATTTTCAGACATTTTGTTAGCAATAACGTATGAGGACATCGTTGGCATAAATGTCATCATAATTGCGGAAATAATGCCAGGAACGGTCATAGGAATAATAACTTTCCAGAATGTCACAAATGGATTAGCGCCTAAATCCGCTGCCGCTTCAATCTGCTTTGTGTCCATTTTAATCATTTGATTATATAAGGGTAGGATTGCAAATGGTAGATAGTCATAGACCATACCAATAACAATTGCTACATAAGGGGCTGAAGCAGTTAAATCAAAGCCACCAATGGCTTGGGATAAGCCATTAATTAAAGCTTTTAAACCAATAGTACGAATAACAAAGTTAATCCACATTGGAATAAGGAAGATATACACTAGAACTTTGTTCTTATTATATTTTTTATTAGAAAGAATAAGAGCAATTGGATAAGCAATTAAAATGCAAATAGCGGTTGTAATCATTGCAATAATGAATGTCACTCCAATGACTTTCCAGTTTGCGCCTTCAGTAAAAACTGTTGCCCAGTTAGAAAGAGAAAAATGCCAATTTGCATCAGTAAAGGCATAAGCCACTACCAGGAAAAGTGGAAACACCACGAAGAGAAACATGAAAACAGCATATGGCATGCATAAGCTTCCTCTGAAATTAAAGCGGTGTCTACGACGAGCAACTGCTTCCATTTTTACTTCTTAACTCCTTTACGTGATAAGTGAATTTGGGATTTATCGATAATGACACTAACTTCGTCATTTTCGTTCCATAAGTCTGGGGAATTTAAGATGAAGTCTTCTTCTTCATCAGTTCTGACCATAATTTCATAGTGGTCGCCTAAATAGATTAAGGAAATGATATGACCATGAATGTCACTGGCTTCTGGATCATCACTAATAGTAATAGCTTCAAATGGCACTTCGACATTGATTTCCATATCAACGACATCAATTTCATTGCCCTTATCGTCGATAAGAACTTCGTTTTCATCGATTTTAGCGCCTGGGAATAATGGTAAGACATCAACATCGAATTCAGCGTTAGCGAATTCAACTTTGTAATCTTTTGTAATATAGCCATCATAGAAGTTACTAACGAATGGCTTTTTCATAATTTGAATATTAACTGGTTCAACATTTAAACCGACTTTGATGCCTTCGTCTAATTCAGCAGTTGATTGAACAATAACTTCAGATTTACCGACGTTAATGATGTATTCATAGTGCATACCTTTGAAGATCTTGCTAGTAACAACACCATCGACAACACCACTACCGGCTTTGCCTAAAATGAAGTCTTCTGGTCTTACGACAACGTCAACTTTTTCATTAACTGGGAATTTACCAAAGTCAACTGGGTCAGCATCCCAATATTTATTTAAGAATCTAACTTTGTTATCTTTGGCCATTGTGCCGGTATAGATGTTAGATTCACCAATGAAGTCGGCAACAAAAGCGTTATTTGGTTCATCATAGATTTCTTTTGGTTTACCAACTTGTTGAATAACAGCGTCATTCATAACAACAATGGTATCAGACATCGTTAAAGCTTCTTCTTGGTCATGGGTGACGTAGATGAAGGTAATGCCTAATTTTTTATGCATAGCCTTTAATTCAAGTTGCATTTCTTTACGCATCTTGAGGTCAAGGGCGCCTAATGGTTCATCCAATAATAAGATTTCTGGTTCATTAACAATCGCTCTCGCAATAGCAATACGTTGCTGTTGACCACCACTTAATGTAGAGATATCTCTTTTTTCAAAGCCTTCAAGGTCAACAACCTTTAACGCTCTTTCGACTTTTTCCTTGATTTCCGCTTTGCTTAAACGACGGAATTTCACTAATTGTTTAGAAGGATTGTTTTTAAGGTTTTGATTTTCTTCCAATAATTGGGTGATTGTTGCTTCGTTTTGTGCTTTTTCTTCTTCACTAGCGGTTTTATTAGCTCTTTGAAGTTCCTTGATTTTGGCCTTGTTATAGGCAATTTGTTCTTTGTCCACAACCATCACACCAGGAACTTCGTATGGAATTCTTTTGAGTTTTAAACCAAAAGCAATATTGTTATAGATGTTTAAATGTGCGAATAAGGCATATCTTTGGAAAACGGTGTTGATAGGTCTTTTATATGGAGGTAATAAAGAAATGTCTTGTCCGTTTAATAAAATGACACCACTTGTTGGAAGTTCAAAACCAGCGATCATTCTTAATGTTGTAGTCTTACCACAACCAGAAGGTCCTAAGAAGGTCACGAACTCACCTTTTGTGATATCGAGATTGAAGTTATCAACGACTGTTGTGCCATCAAAAACCTTGGTGACACCTTGTAGTGAAATAATGATATTTTCTTTATCCATATTCTCCCCACCTTTTCCTACGTGAATTTTTATTCAAAAAAATCACGCAAAAAATATATATAAAATTGAACAAAAAAACAAACAATTTTTTTAAAAATTTTTTTGAGGGGGGTTTTTGAAAACGCCATTTTTTAACTTTTATTAGATATTATCTATATTTTTTGTATTTTGACTTTTTCAAAATTTTGTTAAGTTTTTCTAGCGATTTTTCAGTCAATTTTTTGAGCAATTTTTTTGACGAGTTTTTTGAACGATTTTTTTGCTCATTTTTTGGGTCGATTTTTTGAGTGTTTTTTGAGGGTTAATTTTTGGGGTATTTTTGAACCTATTTTTTGAGTATTCTCTCACACATACGCTTGCACGCATTATCTTCTTTTTCTATAATTTGTTTTAGTTATGAAAAAATTATTATTACTACCCCTACTCGTCTTACCATTACTTACCGGCTGTGATGGTAATAAAGAAGTAGAAAAATGTCGTCTTACCTTTGGCAGTAAAATGCAAGAAGGTAATAAAGATGCAATTAAAGAATTAAGCAATTCTGAGCTATTGGTTAAAACAAGAGACCAACAAGAAGTCTTCCTTTTAGCGGTCTATCAGGATCAATATAGTGAAGAATGTTTGTGTTGGAAGACTTACAAAGAGGTTCTTAAAACTTATTGTTATAAGTATTGGGGCTTAGTTTATACGTATAACGCTCATAATCAAGATGAGACTTTGTCACATCTTAAAATAGAAAAATTAAACACAAGTACACCTTATCTATATATCTTTAATGGTGAAAAGTTAGTTAAAAAGTTTTCGCACGCAAACAACAAGCAAAGAAAGATATTTGAAGATACAAGCGCAGAAGAGATGAGAACTCAAATATGTAAGTATGTAGATAATCCATCTCTTTATTATGTGGACGAAGAAAACATTTCTAACAGTGAACCACAAGTCGTTATGTTTATGCGTAACGGTTGCAGCGATTGCAAATACGCTTTAGAAGAGGTAATAATACCCTACATTAATTATGTTTATATTTGGAGGCCAATCTTCTTATTTGACATGCAAAAATATTATGATTTATCTAAATATCCAGATGCTTCAGAAGAAGAAAAAGCCTATTATCAAAATCTAAAAGATAAATATGGACTAAGCGAAGCGGAGGATAATCCATTTGGCTACCAACAAGGCGTAGTACCCACAATTCAATGTCGTGATTACGGCAAGGTTAGAGCCGCTGCGGTTTATTTCAATGATGTTGTTGATAAAAGAGAAGATGGCAGTTATTACATCTCTGATTCATACTATTCAGAAGAAAGAAAAGAAATTCCAACAGAACCATACACCTTCCCTAATGTCTTAAAAGGTATGACTTTAACAGAAGGAGTTATTGAGAATAACGGCAAATATTATTGGTCACAAGAGGCCGCTAATAAATACCATAAGGAGAATTTTGTAGCCTTCTTAAATGCTTTTAATCTTGGTTGGAATTGCTTACCTGAAAAGTAAGACTCCTTGATAATTCTTATATTCATCTAGATCAAGTTCTTCCTTATCTAAATATTGATAATTAGGGAAGAGCTTTTTAAATTCATCAATCATATTACCATCAGGATAACCACTATTATGTTCCTTCATATAATAATGCATTGGGATTAAGATTCTTGGTTTGATAATGTTAGCGATTTCTTTTAACTCTTTTGGTCCAATAGTATAGAAACCATTAATTGGGGCTAATAAAATATCACAGTTTTTGAATGGTTCTAAAGTCTTTTCATCTAACAAACAACCAGTATCTCCAAGGTGAACAATTTTATAACCTTCAATATCAAACATATGAATCTTGTTTAAACCACGTTTAGAACCACCACAATCATCATGTGGAACAGTAGCGGAAACCGCTTCAACAGGAGTTGGATTATCCTTAATATTAACTAATTCGCGAGCGTTATGATCAGCGTGTTCGTGTGAACAAACTACGACATCAACTGGTTCAACATTTGGAAATCTTAAGTTTGGAACACTACCATTTTGGTATGGATCAATTACTAAAGAATAATCATTTCCATTAAGTAAAAAGGAAGAATGTCCTAAATATACAATTTTACTCATAACTAACCCCTTAATTTTTATCACCATTATTTTAACGTAATTTCTCGAAAAAAGGCATACGTAGATACATTGCATTTTAAATAAAAATGATTTACCATAAAAATAACCTGAAAGGAATTTAAACATAATATGGCAAAAAAAGGGAAAAAAGGTCCAGGTTTATGGGCCGAATTTAAAGAATTCATCAATCGTGGCAACGCCTTCATGTTAGCAGTTGGTGTTGTTATTGGTGGCGCATTTGGTGCTATCGTCAATGCATTTGTTAACATGTTATTAAGCGTTGCTACTTGGGCAGTTCCTGGTGGCTTAAAAGGCTTAGTCACAGTCTTACCAGCTCTAAACGATGCTCAAAGAGGTCCAGTTGGGCAATCTTTCCAAATGAAAGATTTAGTCGATCAAACAGTCGCTTTTGCTCAATCACAAGGTGTTACCATTACAAAAGATAGTGATACATTTGTTCAATGGCAAACCGCTTTATTAGGTAAGTACACTCAACATGGCACAACATTCACTTTCAATGGTGCTGCTGTTATTGACTGGGGTGCATTATTAACCGCTATCATCTCCTTCATTATCATCGCTGCTGTCTTATTCATCATTGTTAAAGTCAGCAATGCAATGGCTAGAAAGAGAGAAGAACTCAAGGCAAAAGCTCAAGAAGCTTACTACGAAAAGCATCCAGAAGAAAGACCAGTTCCACCAGAACCAGGCAAACCAGAACCAACAGAAATCGATTATCTCAAACGTATTGCTGATGCTTTAGAAGCAAAAGAAGCTAAAAAGTAGTTCGATTTAAATGGAATTTAAAAGGAGCGAATTAATCGCTCCTTTTCATTTGGTTTTTAATCTAGATTAGATCTTGTCGTTTGAGCCTAACACATCAACGATTTTGTGTTTGACTAATTGTTTGACATAAGCACGGCCATCACCGACATATTGACGTGGGTCAAAGTGATCTGGATGAGCTCTCATGTGTTCTCTAATACCAGCGGTCATCGCTAAGCGGAGGTCGCTGTCGATATTGATCTTACAAACGGCTAATCTAGCAGCTTGTCTTAATTGAGCTTCTGGAACGCCAACTGCGTCTTTTAAGGCACCACCATTGTCGTTAATGATTTTAACGAATTCTTGGTTAACGGAGGAGGAACCGTGTAAGACGATTGGGAAACCTGGTAAACGCTTGCTCACTTCTTCTAAGATATCGAATCTTAATGGAGGTGGTAATAAGACACCTGTTTCTGGATCTCTTGTGCATTGTTCTGGTTTGAACTTATAAGCACCGTGAGATGTACCGATAGCAATGGCTAAGGAATCACAACCAGTTCTACGAACGAATTCTTCGACGTCTTCTGGTCTGGTGTAGGATTCTGCACCATGTTCGACTTTAACTTCATCTTCGATACCGGCTAATGTACCTAATTCAGCTTCAACTGTGACATATGGCACATGAGCGTGAGCGTATTCACAAACTTTCTTTGTGATGGCGATGTTTTCTTCGAATGGTTTGCTGGAGCAGTCAATCATGACTGATGTGAAACCACCGTCGATACAATCTTTACAAATTTCAAAATCTGCGCCGTGGTCTAAGTGGAGAACGATTGGTAAGTTGGTGTCTTCGACAGCAGCTTCAACCATTTTCTTTAAATAGACAGGTTTAGCATATTTTCTTGCCCCAGCGGAGACTTGGAGAATAACTGGTGAATTGCATTCTTTAGCAGCTTCTGTAATCGCTTGAACGATTTCCATGTTGTTGCAGTTGAAAGCACCAATTGCGTAACCGCCGTTATAGGCTTTTTCAAACATTTCTTTGGAGTTAACTAATGGCATATAATTTCCTTCTTTCCGGGAATATTATACACCACACTATTATTTACACAAATAATACGTTAATATTTTTTAATAAAAGTTAGTTATGACTAACAATAATTTGATTATTGAAACTTGCTATGTATTGAATAATTTAGAGAGTTTGGCATAAAATATTGATAAGGAGCCTCACAACACTTATTGCGGAATAGTTGTTTGGGACTCTTTTTTATGCGAGTTTTAGAAACAAGCACAATAGGAGGCAAAGGGCAATCAAGAACAAAATTGCTTTGAATTCTTTGAATTGCTTCATTGCAGATCACCTCACTTTCTAGTGTTAGATTAATGAGGTCTCCGTTCCGAGTTTTAATGTCTTGTCTTTGACAAAAAATAGGAAACAAAAAGGGACAGAAACATTCTCATCCCTTATCCATTTCCTATATATTATAGCACCTTTATATTTTATATAAAAGATTTATTTGACTAATACTGAGTTTTGTGAATTGAAAAACTAAATTCCGTTTTTAGAATTAAACTTTGTTTTTCGGAATTTTCTCTTACAAATGGTATGTTTTATATGTCTATGCTTCCGTCGAAAGGAGGTAATTAACATATGAAACAAAAGCATATGACAA
>JAGAYY010000007.1 GCA_017940265.1 Bacilli bacterium
GTTCCTGAAAGAATGGATCATTATCATGATTTTACAATGAACGTTTCTAATCGTACTGGTTCTAATTATGGGAGAAGCGCGGGAGTCATCATTACTCAAAACGGAACAGAAATTGAACCACAATATCAAGATTCGCTTTATGGATATGATGGCGAAACCTTATTCAAGTTATGGAAAGGTAACGAATATAGAATTATGATTCGTGCTCAATTTAGCGATATTAAGAGCATTAGAATCACGACTATTAACAATTCAAACGACTATGACGGTTTTACGATAAGGGTATCTGAAGAAGTAAATATTTTAAGCGACAGATCAGACGATTTCGTAAGTGGTCAAGAATTTTCTGACTACTGGACTAATTCTCATGATGTTGGTGGAAGAGGAAGAGTCGTTAAATTAATTTTACAAAAACGAAATGACGTAACCACTTATAATGATAGCGATTATAGATACATTAAATCAATTACCATAACTTATCGTAATGGTTATTGTGTTTGGTAAAACAAGCTCAGTGCCTTCTTTGCTAGCTTTTCTATGTTAGCAAATGTAAGTTATGTGTCTTGGAAAAGGACTAATACAAAGTATTAAGGCAAAACCAAACAAGGCTCACTTGGTGGTGGGCCTTTTTTCTTGACCTCGGTATTGGCTATGATACAATAAATAAAATCCGAAAGCTGATATCAATATTTCTATCAGTTTAGGTTCAAAACTCCATACTCGCCCTTCAAAATTGGGTGCAAAATTGGGTGCAAATGCCTCGATTGGGTGCAACTTCACATAGTGATTGGGTGCAATTGTATCAAAATGGTTAAATGGAGACAAAATAGTTTAAAAATGATGCGGTTATAACGCATCTTTTTATTACTTATAGCGTTAATCTTAAAAAGACATTATCATATATATTGTGAAAAGGTTTAATAACATTTCTATATATAGAATTATTGCCACGATTTGTGTCTTGCAATTCCATATTTTCTATATTCTTTATGCTAGAGCGATTCCATACGAAATGCTTTTAAGTAAAGGGGTTCAAGGTCTAACTGCTTTATCAGGATTTTTATATTCACAAAAGCTTATCACTGATAAAAAGAAGTTCTATCTTGGTAATCTAATTAAATTAATGATTCCCGCTTTAATAGTGGTGGCGTTTATTGCTAGTTGGGATGTTATTTACATGGCTATCAATAACAGTTGGGATTGGATGATGTTTGCCACTCATCGCGCCTATGGTGGTCGTATCATCACGCAAGTAGATAATTATTATTATCTTGCCTATATCATCATCTGCTATTTAATCACTCCAGTATTACAACGTAATGATAAATGGAGTATTGTTGCGGTAGTCAGTGTAATCGCTATTGAAGTAGCGGTTGGCTTCTTCTTTGGCCCAGCCATGATTGCGGTCACTTATGTTATTGGCTACTACGTTGGTAAGAAATGGTTCAAGACATTCACTAATCCAGAAGAAAGATTTAGTTTCAAAGCATTAGGTCTATGGGTACTAATACTATTAGCCTCAATCGGAGCGTATATCCTTATCCAAACATATAGCTTTGGCGATGCTTATTTCTTAAAACATCTTCACGATATTGTAAACAATATTATTGTCACCACCTTTGGTGTGGCAACTTTATTCTTTATGTTAATGGTGCTTAAACCTCTTAATAAGTTCAAAGGCTTACCATTATTCAAATACACTGATAAATTAGCGTTAATCATCTATTTGATGAATCAAGCATTTATGTGTGGGGCAATGAATATCACTAGATGGGTTGAACCAATGTGGCTAGTAACTATTCTCATCTATGTCTTCACAATCATTTCGTCCATCTTATTACTATTCATCAGTGAACTAGTGCTAAAGAGCATTTCTAAACGCCCACAAAAGGTCATTATCAATGAACAAAAAAGCTAAGAAGATTATTATCGGCTCTCTTATCGGAGCGGTTGTTCTTTATTTCGGTCTAGGCATCATAGGCACGCTCGTAGCCACTGAAGGCTTTATTAATGTCAGAAACTGTGATCCTGATTTATTAGAGCAAGATTTTTATCGTGTACAAAAATGTCGCGCTGATTATGAATCATTAAAAGATAGAGAAGTAGTGACTTTCCCATGTGGTAAAGAAACGCTAACAGGATATTTGTATGAAAACCCTTCTCCTAAAGGAGTCATCGTGTTTTCTCATGGTGTTAAAAACCTCGCAGACGCTAATATGTCACAAGTGCATAATTATTATTTCACTCATGGTTATACAGTTTTCTCTTTTGATATGACAGGCTGTGGTCGTAGTACTGGTAAAGGCATTAGAACACTTTATGAATCCACTAACTGTGTCGTAAATGCAGTAAATAAGGTCAAAGAGCTTGATAAAACTAAAGACTTACCAATCTTCCTTATTGGTCATAGTTGGGGCGCCTATGGAGCGGTTACAGCCTCTAATAAGGTCGATGGAGTAAAAGCGGTGGCCTCATTCTCCGCTTATAACACTCCAAGTGAACTAATGTATGGTTCAGTGGAAACTAATACTTCTAAAGCTATGATATTAACAAAGCCAGCATTTGAAGTAGGCTTATTCCTACATTGGGGCGCTAAAATACATCAATCCGCTGAAAGCGCTATTAAGAATAATCCAGATATTCCTTACATAGTAATTCATGGAACAGAAGATAAAACGATTCCTTATAAGACATATTCTTTATATGACAATATCGTTAACGATCATTATGAAAATGTGACAGCGATTAAATTAGAAGGTATCCATCATGGAACACCTTGGAAAACACTAGAAGCAGAAACCTTAACAGGGGAATATGAAAAAGGATTAAGTGATTTAAGAAAAGAGTATAAAGGTCAATTACCTGATGAAATAAAAGAACAATATCTCGCTTCAATTGATTTAGATAAAAGTAGTGCGGTAAACACTGAATTATTAGAAAAAATAGACGCAGTGTTTGATTCTATTATCTAGTTATTAAAACACCTGACATTTAAGCCAGGTGTTTTTTCTATTCATCCATAATTTGTTTTAATGGAATCTTTTTCATGAGATAGCCATATATGAACATTGCACCTTCATATATGACAATAAATGCCCCTAAAGTAATGAAGAGCATTGGCCAATCAAATTTATAATCAGGTACACCTTCCACATTAGCGAACACAACAGTGACCATAACTTTTAATAAGCCAAATTGATAAGCGGTACCAATGGCAAAGCCAATATACGCTGGAATTCTATAACAATCTAAAACAGATCTTTTGCATTCCATCGCACTATATCCGAAGACACGCATCATGGCGATATTCTTTTGATTGGCGTGTATCACTGTGGTTAAGGCAATATAGAAAGTGGTAAAGGCTAAAACAATACCAATAATAAGAATCATAATGCCCATCATATCGCTCGCTAGTTCATCCATACTCGCAGACATTTGAATCATTGATGAGAAACAGAATGAAGAAAGAATCATGAAAAACACAAGTGTTTTACGGCTCTTTAAAATGGAGCTCTTCATCTCACTAACAAAGTTCTTTTTGTCTTTACCATCAGTGTATTTACCTTTTTGCTTAGTGATACCTTTAAGTAAATTAATCGTTGGCTGATTAAGTTTGATAACACTATATCCGATAGCAATAAATGCAAACACAATCGTTGGTAATACAATTAATAAAAGAATCATGTACCAATGAATATTCATAGGAATAGTTGGTAATAGATTATTATCGTTTTGCTTTTCATAGAACATAGGCATAATCGCAAATGATAATAAATAGCCAGCAAGGCAACCCACTAAAATGCTAATAGCGAAGATTGCAAAACCTCTAGATATTTTAAAATTAGAATAACCATGAGCTTTTAAGATGCCAATTTCACGAGAATGGCTATCGATATAGTGCTTAATATAGAAGAATAGCATCACCACAGAAGTGATAAGCATGCAACCCCCACAACAAGCACAGCACACAATAGATGTACTAACAAAAGCATCATATAAGGCTTGTGCGGGTCCTGCCTCTACTTGATTAGCAATACTTCTTAAATCTATTTGGAAGTTTAAAAACATATTGCAAACACAAACAGCGCAGCACGCCATAATCGAGATACCAATTAATTTAAAACCATCTTTTAAACTGACAATCATAAATTACCATCCAATCTCATATGCAGACTTCTTATTAAGATTATCGTAGATATCAACAATCTTACCGCTATTCATTTTGATCGTGCGGTCTGCGGTTTCTGCAATATTAGCGTTATGTGTCACCATAATCATCGTGAACTTTTCTTTTTCTTGTAACTTAATAATGTAATCTAAGACACTTCTACCTGTCTTTTCATCTAATGCGCCTGTTGGTTCGTCTAAGAAAAGTACCTTAGGTTTTTTAGAAAGTGCTCTAGCAATAGCGACTCTTTGTTGTTCGCCTCCGCTTAATTCACTAGGATGCTTCTTACGTTTATCAAGTAAGCCAACAGCTTCAATATATTTAAGGTAATCTTTATCACCCAAATCAGCGCCCATCTTCACGTTCTTTTCCACGTTTAAATGTGGTAAGAGATAGTATTGTTGAAAGATAAAAGAAACATTATCTCTACGGAACTTGGTTAACTCTTTTTCGTTCATCTTTTCAAGATGTTGTTCATTATAAATAACTTCTCCATCATCAAGAGTTTCTAGTCCAGAAATGACATTTAAGAAAGTGGACTTGCCGCTGCCTGACGCTCCAAGAA
>JAGAYY010000063.1 GCA_017940265.1 Bacilli bacterium
CCACAAGTTAAAGTTGATAACGTTAAAAACATTATCGAAGAATATCGCGCAAGGGAGGCTAACTAAGTATGGAACAAATCAAAACTGAACAAGAACTCCAAGCGAGATTTGAAAAATGTGGTGCTTGTTTACAAAAGAAGTTCCACTGTGAACCAGGCCAAAAAGCCATCGTTGTCTGTGGTGGTACTGGCTGCTTATCCGCAGACTCGCAAGTCATCATCGATAAGTTCAACGAATTAATCAAAGCTAACGGCTTAGAAGATAAAGTGACCGCTAACATCGTTGGTTGCTTCGGCTTCTGTTCCCAAGGTCCTTTCGTTAAAGTTTTCCCAGAAGAAACCTTATACGTTAAAGTCAAAGTTAGTGACGTTGAAGAATTATTCGAAAAAGACATTAAGAACAATGAAGTAGTTGAACGTTTACTCTTCGTTGATCCACAAACAAAACAACACGTTCAAAAACAACACGAAATCAACTTCTACAAATTACAAAGAAGAGACATCGCTTTACATGGCAATGGTGAAATCAACCCAGAAGACATTAATGAAGCGATTGGTAATGGTGCATTCCAAGGTTTAAATAGAGCCTTACACATGACCCGTGAAGAAGTTATTGATGAAGTTTTAAAATCAGGTTTAAGAGGTAGAGGTGGCGCAGGCTTCCCAACCGGAAGAAAATGGTCCTTCGTTCCTAAAACTGATGAACCAAAATACATGATTTGTAATGGTGATGAAGGTGACCCAGGCGCATTCATGGACCGTTCCATCATCGAAGGTAACCCATGTGCAGTTATCGAAGGTATGATGATTGCTGGTTACGCTATCGGTGCCCAAAACGGTTACTTCTATGTTCGTGCGGAATACCCAATCGCTGTTAAACGTTTAGCCAAAGCTATTAAAGAATTAGAAGAAATTGGTATCTTAGGTGATCACATCTTAGGCACAGACTTCAGTTTCCGCTGCCACATCCGTTTAGGCGCTGGCGCCTTCGTCTGTGGTGAAGAAACAGCTTTGATTAACTCAATCGAAGGTAAACGTGGTATGCCACGTCCTCGTCCTCCATTCCCAGCGGTTAAAGGTTTATGGGGTCACCCATCAGTCGTTAACAACGTCGAAACCTTAGCCTGTGTTCCTTATATCTTAAGAGAAGGTTGGGAAAAATTCGCTGCTATTGGTACAGCTGACACCAAAGGTACAAAGGTCTTTGCTCTCGGTGGTAAAGTCAATAACGTTGGTCTTGTCGAAGTTCCAATGGGCACAACATTAAGACAATTAATCTATGATATCGGTGGTGGTATCCCAGGCGGAAAGAAATTCAAAGCCATTCAAACTGGTGGTCCTTCCGGTGGTTGCTTAACCGAAAAAGACTTAGATACACCAATCGACTTCGGTAGTTTAGTCGCTGCTGGTAGTATGATGGGTTCCGGTGGTGCCATCGTCATGGACGAAGACAACTGTATGGTCGACGTCGCTAAATTCTATATGACATTTATTTGCGATGAATCATGTGGTAAATGTTCTCCATGCCGTATCGGTACAAAGAGATGTTTAGACATCTTAACAAAGATTTGTGATGGTAAAGGTGAACCTCAAGACTTAGAAGACCTTAAGGAATTAAGTAATGTTATTAGAAATAACTCCTTATGTGCTTTAGGTCAAACCGCCACAAACCCAATTCTCTCCACAATGAAAGCTTTCCCAGAAGAATACGAAGCTCACGTCAAAGATCACAAATGTCCAGCTCACGTTTGTAAGAACATGATGGAATACTACATTCTTCCAAATAAATGTATCGGTTGTGGTCTCTGTATGAGAAACTGCCCAGTCGGCGCTATCGCTCCTGGTACAGAACCTGCTCACTTACCAAATGGTAATGTTAACCCAGGTAAATTCGCCCACGTCATTGATCCTAAAAAGTGTGTCAAGTGTGGTTCATGTTTAAGTGGTTGCCGTATCGGTGCAATCACCAAGAGATAGGAGGAAATAGCCATGTCATTAGTTAATATCAAAATTAATGGTCAACCTTACCAAGTTGAATCAGGTCTTACAGTTTTAGAAGCTGCAAGAAAATGTGGTTACGTCGTTCCTTCTCTCTGTGCCTTCAACCATGGCAAATGCTCTTTGGCCTCCTGCCGTGTTTGCTTAGTTGAAGTCGTGGGTGCTCGTGGCTTAGTCGCCTCTTGTGTCTACCCAGTTAACGAAGGTATGGAAATCATTACCAATTCCCAAAAAGCCGTCGAAGCCAGACGTGCCTCCGTGGAATTAATCCTTTCCAACCACCAAAAGAACTGTTTACAATGCCCAAAACAAGGCAAGTGTGAATTATTAGAAGTCGCTAACATCGTTGGTGCTCGTGATCAAAAATTCATGGGCGAACAATCACCAGCTACTGTTGACGAATTAGCCCCAGGCTTAATGAGAAATACCGCTAAATGTATCTTATGTGGTCGTTGTATCGAAAGATGTAAAGAAGCTCATGGTATTTCCATCCTCGGTTTTGAAAACCGTGGTTTCAAAGCCATCGTTGCTCCTGCTCAAAATAGAAGTTTCGCTGAAAGCCCATGCTTACAATGCGGTCAATGCGTGAACGTCTGTCCAACAGGTGCCTTATACGAAAACGAAGAAATCGCCAAAGTTGACGCAGCCTTCAAAGCGGGTAAGAAAGTTATCGTTCAAACCGCTCCAGCTGTTAGAGCCGCCATCGCTGAAGAATTCGGTGAACCAATTGGTACAACCGGTACAGGCAAAATGGTCGCTGCTTTAAGAAGATTAGGCTTCTACCGTGTCTTCGACACCAACTTTGCTGCTGACTTAACAATCATGGAAGAAGCACATGAATTAATTGATAGAATTACCAAAAAGACTGCGCCACTTCCACAAATCACATCCTGTTCCCCAGGTTGGATTAACTACTTAGAATACTTCTATCCAGAAGTCATTCCAAACGTCTCTTCATGTAAGTCCCCACACATGATGATGGGTGCGATCGTGAAATCCTACTTTGCCAAAAAGCATGAATTAGATCCAAAAGATATCTTTGTGGTCTCCGTCATGCCATGTACCGCTAAGAAGTACGAAAGACAAAGAAAAGAAATGCCAGATGATGTCGATGCTGTTTTAACAACACGTGAATTAGCAAAGATGATCAAACGTGCTGGTATCGTTTGGAACAAATTACCAGATGAAGAATTTGATAACGACTTGCTCGGCGAATATAGTGGTGCTGGTGTCATCTTTGGTGTCACCGGCGGTGTTATGGAAGCCGCTTTAAGAACAGCTTATTTCTGGCTAACTGGTAAAGAATATCAAGAAATCAACTTCACCGCTGTCCGTGGCTTAGAAGGTGTTAAAGAAGCCGCTTTAAATATCAATGGTACTGAAATCAAAGTTGCCGTTACCTCTGGTATGGCTAACGCTAAGAAGCTTTTAGACCAAATTAAAGATGGTACTTCTCCATATGCTTTCATCGAAGTCATGTGTTGTCCAGGTGGATGTATCAACGGTGGTGGTCAACCATTCGTTAAACCAATCTTCTTACCAAACGAAGATGACGATATCTTAGATACATACCGCGCTAAACGTGCCAGTGTGTTATATAGTGAAGATGAACGCTTAGTCATTCGTCAATCTCACAATAACAAAGACATCCAAAAACTCTATGCTGATTTCTTGGGTGAACCTGGTAGCGAACTCGCTGAAGAATTACTCCACACTTCCTATAATGCGAAGAGAGAAAAATTTCCAGTAAAGTAAATTAATATTTGGGGCGGGTACTTAAATACTCGCCCCTTATTGTCTCTAAAAGAGGAAACAACTTATGCACATCAAATTTTACAATTCCCTTTCTAATTCACTAGAAGATTTCAAAACTATCCAAGACAAAAAGGTTAGCATGTATGTCTGTGGTCCAACAGTCTATAACTACCCACATATTGGTAATATGAGGCCAGTCGTTGTCTTTGATACTTTGAGACGCTTTTTGACTTATGTCGGCTATGACGTCACTTATGTTAGTAACTACACTGATGTCGATGACAAGATCATCAAGGCTGCAAAGCAAGAAGGTAAATCAGAAAAGGAATTAACCGATTTCTACATCGGTGAATTTGAAAAGACCGTGAAAGGTATTGGTTCTCAAATTCCTACAATTACCCCAAGAGTTACCGAATATATGCCAAAGATTATTGCTTATATTGATAACCTTGTTAAAACCGGTGCCGCTTATGAAAGAGATGGGGACGTTTATTTCCGCGTTGAAAACATCAAAGATTATGGCGCTTTAAGCGGCATAAATGTAGAAGATTTACGCGTAGGCGCACGTGTAGAGGAGAATTCACAAAAAGAAAGCCCATTAGACTTCGCCTTATGGAAAAAGACTGATGAAGGCATTAAATGGGATTCACCATGGGGCAAAGGTAGACCTGGTTGGCACACTGAATGCTGCGTGATGATTGATTCCATCTTCCCAGGTGACCATATTGATATCCATGGTGGTGGTTATGACTTAAAATTCCCACACCATGAAAACGAAATCGCCCAAAGTGAAGCGACACATCATAGCAAGATTGCTAATTTCTGGATGCATAATGCTTTCATCAACTTTGGTAATGAAAAGATGTCCAAATCTTTAGGTAATGTCGTATTAGCTAAAGATATGATTGCCACTTATGGTGGTTTAGTCACTCGTTTAGTCATTTTAAATGCGCATTATAGACAAGCTGTTAACTTCACTGATGAAACAGTAAAAGAAGCCCAACAAGAGGTTTCTAGAATGCAAATGGCTTATAAACAAGCTGCGCTTAAATTACAGGCTAACAAAGTTAATTTAGATGAAGGTAAGCCAGAATATATTGGAAAGTTCCTAGAAGCCTTAGCCAATGACTTAAACACCGCGAACGCTTTAGCGGAGCTTTATAACGTCCTTAAGGATGTCAACCAATTGATTAGAAGTAGAGACGCTGATTTAAATCAACTAAATAACTTATTTAAAACACTTACTGATATGTTCTATGTTTTAGGACTAGACATTAAGTACGTAAAGTTTGATAATGAAATCTCGCAGTTATACGAGGAATACTTAAAAAGCAAAGAAAATAAAGACTTTGCTAAATCTGATGAGATCAGAAATCTTTTAATTACAAAAGGAGTTATGTAAGTTGACAAATACAGAAAGCGTTAACACATCATTAATCGAAAAATTACTTGATGCACTTAATATTACTGGTGGAGTTAAAACCGCTAGTAGTGTCATCATTGCCTTAGGCGCGATTTTAATATGTGGTTTTTTGATGACAAGACTCACTAAATTACTTAAATTGCCAAACGTTACTGCTTATATCATTACTGGTGTTTTAATTGGTCCATCTGTGATTAATCTTATTCCTCAAGAGTTTATAACAAGAACTGACTTTGTTAGTGATATCGCTTTAGCCTTTATCGCTTTTACCGCTGGACAGTTCTTTAAAATAAGCGAACTTAAAAAAGCAGGCTGGAAGGTGCTGATTATCACCGTTCTTGAAGCCCTTGCCGCTTTTGTTATTGTTTTCTGTTTATGCTTCTTTGTTTTCCGCTTAAGCGTTGCCTTCTCATTAGTTTTAGGCGCCCTCAGTAGTGCGACCGCGCCAGCGTCAACATTGATGACAATTAAACAAACTAAAGCTAAAGGCCATTATGTTAACACATTATTAGAAGTTGTCGCTTTAGATGATGTTGTGACATTATTGCTCTATAGTGTCGCTATTGCTATTTGTATTGGTATTTCTAAAGGTTCGGTGGGCTTTATGGAAGTTGGCTGGCCAATTATTGAAAATATCATTTGCCTAGCAATTGGCTTTGTTTTTGGTTTTATTTTAAGATTCCTAATTTCTTCGAAGAGAACAACAGATAATCGACTAATTATCGTTTTAGCTGTTTTATTATTATTCTGTGGTATATGTTCATTATTTGGCCAAAGTCCATTACTAGGTTGTATGGCTATTGGAATGGTTTACACTAATACCGCCAAGCAAGAAGAAAAATTATTTGCACAAGTTAATTATTTCATTCCACCTATTATGCTTGTCTTCTTTGTAAGAAGTGGCATGAATTTCTCATTTAGTGCTTTTACGAGCACAAGTTCAATTGCGGTTGTGCCACTTATCGTCGTAGCAATAGTTTATTTCTTTGCTCGTATTGTTGGTAAATATGGTGGGGCATATCTTGGCTGTTTGATTACTAGAACCCCTGCGAAAACTAGAAATTTCTTAGGCCTTGCTCTTATTCCTCAAGCCGGTGTTGCTATCGGTTTAGCGGCAATGGGCGCGAGAACTTTCTCTTCTTTTAGCTTAGAAGCCGAAGCAACCGCTTTAACTACAATCATCTTAGCATCATCCATCCTTTATGAATTAATTGGCCCAGGATGCGCTAAACTTGGCTTATATCTATCTGGTTCATATGGCAAAGATAATATTGATGAACTAGCACCAGAAAGCGTGGTGCAACACAGAGTGGTTAATGATGAAGGTTCATCTAGAGAAATCGACTTATTAGCCGCGCAAATCAAACACCTCTCAGAGGAAATTCCACCAATTGGTGTTGAAGAAGCAAATGAGCAAGCCTTTACTGAGGCTGCTGAAGAATATGAAAATGAAACCTTTAATCGTAATCATAGAGGTTTCCTTAACCGTAAGTAGGAGGGTTATCTTATGGAAGACTTTATCGCATTAGATCCAATTAGCCAATTAACAAATGGATGGCTAGCGGAATTCAACATTTGGACAATTATTATTAGATTAGCGTTAGCGTTTATTATTGGTGCTTCATTCGGTTTTGAAAGAAGTAGAAAGAGACATACCGCTGGCTTTAGGACATTTACCTTTGTGGCGTTATTCTCCACAATCGCAGCCTTACTTGATGTTTATTTCATGGCCAACTTCAAAGTGGTTTTCCCAGCCGTGACAGCCGCTGTTGTATTAGGTGGTGCTATTATTTCTGGTAACACCCTTCTTTATTCCTCTAAAAACCAAATTAAAGGTTTAACAACCGCTGTCGCTTTATGGCTTACCGCTATCATCGGTGCTTGTTTCGGTGCGGGCTTATATACCATCGGTTTAATCGGTGTGGTTCTTGCCTTCATTACATTAAGCGCAATGCCAAGAATTGAAGTTTATATGAAGAATAAGAGCAATCACTTTGAAATTCATTTAGAACTCAAAAATAGAAACGATTTAGTGAACTTCACCGGTGTTATTCGTAAACTTGGTTTAAAGATTGTTGATATCGAAGCTAACCCAGCCTATAACAATACAGGCCTTGGTGTTTATACCATTTCCATCACAATTAACTCTAAAGAGTTGAAAAAATACAAAACTCATACAGAAATTATTGAAGCCTTATCGACTTTGGAATACATTAATTGTATTGAAGAAATCGACTAATTATGAATAAGGACATCAATCTAATCTACGGAAAGAATCCAGTATACGAAGCTCTCAATGCTAAAAAGGCGTTGAAAGTTTTTGTTGTTCCTAGTTTTTCTGATCCAAGAATCACTAATCTCGTAAGAGAATATAAGATTCCTGTGGTCATTATTTCCCCTAATGAAATGGATAAGATGTCTAATAACGGTGTCCATCAAGGTGTCGCCGCTGAACTCAAACCATATCAGACGGTTTCTTTAGACGAAATCATTCTTAGAGCAAAAAAGAAAGAAAAGAAGATTATCGTCATGCTTGATAATATTGAGGATCCACATAACTTAGGCGCTATTTTAAGAAGTGCGGATGTCTTTGAAGCATCTGGAGTTATCTTACCTAAGCATAATTCCGTTTCTTTAAACGCCACTGTGGCAAAGACAAGTGCAGGCGCTATTAACTATGTGCCAGTCGCAGTTGTAAATAACCTCAATCAAGCAATCAAACAGTTAAAAGAAGAAGGCTACTGGGTTGTTTCTACAGATGGTAGTGCAACGATTTCCTATTCTTCTATTAAATATGATTTTCCAGTTGTCGTGGTCATAGGCAGTGAAGGTAAAGGTGTTTCATCTCTTGTTCTAAAGAATTCTGATTATGTTGTGAAGATTCCTCAATTCGGACATGTCAATTCTTTAAATGCTTCCGTTGCAGCCGGCATATTATTAGCGGAGGTACATAAAACAAATATCTAATCGAAAGGAGATTTGTTATGGCACCCAAAACCTATAACCGCATTCTGGATGAGCACCTACATATCTTAATTACACAAGGCAATCACGAAGCCTATCTGTATTTAGTAAAACGCTATCGCAAATATTTCAAAGGCTTGTCTTGCGAAATGTTAGAGAAATACCCAAGTAGTGGTGTTTCTTTTAAAGAACTCATGGCAATTTGCTCACAATTATTTCCTCACGTCATAAGGAAATATGATCCCCAGCGATTGTCTTCTTTCTTTATCTTTTGGAGAGAAAGTAGTGAGAAAGCAATTGTGGATTATTTATTAGAGAATTCTTATCTAGCGAATGCAGCAATGTTTCGTGGATTTGTTTCTTTTGATGAAGAAGCTGATGAAAGAAGATTCGCGGGTGAAAGAATCGCAGAGTTTAATGAGAATCACTATAACGAAAAGCGCATTGAAGAATTAAAAAGAATAATCTACGCTCATAGAAAAGAATTTAAGAATCAAGAATTTGCGATGCTAGCGCTGATGTTAGAAGGCTACGATCTTAATGATTTAGAGCATACAGGAATGATGAGCAGGTCCTCATTATATTTAACCTTCAATAACGCTTGTGACAAAATCAGAAAATACATCCAAGCAGCGAAAAAATAGCGGTTATATACCTTTCATCACATAGTGAAAATGGCAATATCGTTATTCATTTTTGCTCTCGCGTGATATAATCACAACCATGAGCAAACTAGAAATCAAAAATTTGAGCTTCTCATATGACGGCAGTAACAAAGTTATTGACGATATATCTTTCAGTGTTGAAAAGGGCACATTTGTCTCTGTCTTAGGCCATAATGGTTCTGGCAAATCCACCTTAGCAAAATTAATCGTGGGTTTACTTGATAAAGCTGGGGGACAAATCTTTTTTAATGACATCGAAATCACTGATAAAAATTTAAAAGACTTACAAACCAAGACTTCTTTAATCTTCCAAAACCCTGATAACCAATTCATTGGTTCCACAGTGGAAGATGATATTGCCTTTGGCTTAGAAAATAGATGTTTTCCACACGATCAAATGCAAGCGGAAATCGAACGCTTCGCTGATAGTGTGAATATGTTGGACCACTTAAAGAAAGAGCCAATTAATCTTTCTGGTGGTCAAAAACAAAGAATCGCTTTAGCGGGCGCTTTAATTTTAAGACCAGAAATCTTAATCCTTGATGAAGCCACATCAATGCTAGACCCTAAAGGTAAATCCACAGTGAGAAAGGTCATTGACCGTATCCATAAGGAAAACAAAGAACTCACAATTATTTCTATTACTCATGATATCGATGAAGCTCTTTTAAGCGACAAGGTATTGATTTTGAACAAAGGTAAACTCGTTAAAGAAGGTAAACCACAAGACATATTAAGAGATGAATCCGCTTTATTAGAAGTGAAACTTGATATGCCTTTTGTTTATAAAATTGAAAAAGAACTTAAAGAGATTGGCATTAATTCCAATGCGGAAACTATCGACCAATTAGTGGAGGATATATGGACATCCAAGTAAAAAATATCTTCTACACTTACCAAAAAAAAGCCACTAATGCGACCCAAGCTTTAATGGATGTTTCTCTTGAAATCAAAGACAATGATTTCTTAGCGATTGTTGGCGAAACTGGTTCTGGTAAATCAACATTAGCCCAAATGTTTAATGCTCTTTTAATCCCTGATAAAGGAGATGTTTTAGTCAATGACTATGTCATTAACTACAAGAATAGAAAAAGCCGTAAATTACGTGGTTTAAGAAGACAAGTTGGTTTAGTCTTCCAATTCCCTGAATATCAACTATTTGAAGAAACAGTGGAAAAGGATGTGGCCTTTGGCGTTAAAAACTTCGGTATCAAAGGTGAAGAAGCACTCAATAGAGCCCATGAAGCACTAAAACAAGTTGGCTTAGATGAATCCTACTTCAAAAGAGCGCCTTTTGATTTATCCGGTGGTGAAAAAAGAAAAGTCGCTATTGCGGGCATTTTAGCAATTAATCCAGATATCTTAATCTTTGATGAACCAACAGCAGGTTTTGATCCACAAAGTAGTAAAGACCTAATGAATCTCATTACTGAGTTCCATAAAAATGGTAAAACCATTATTATCATTACCCATGATATGGACTTAGTTAATATTTATACAAAACGTGTTGTGATGCTTGAAAGAGGACAAGTCACTTTTGATGGCACCCCTAATGAATTATTTAGCTATATCAAAGGCTACGACCGTTTAGACACTCCTTCCGTTATTAAAGTGGCAGAAAAACTAAAAGAGAAGGGCATGGATATCGATATCAACCAAATTCACACTAATGAAGACTTAGTTGAAGCGATTAAAAAATGGAGGAATAAAGCATGAGTAGCATGACTTTTGGCCGTTATTCCTTCCGTAATACTTTCATTCATAATCTGGATGCGAGAAATAAGATTTTCCTCATGCTTTTATTTATGGTGGGAATCTTCTTCCAATTCAATATGTGGTCAACCGCTTTAATCATGAGTGGTGTTTATATCATCATCCTTTTAGCGTTAATGCTTATCTCTAGAGTGAGCTTATGGTCACTTATTAAATCACTAGGCGGCTTATGGATGTTGGTCATCTTCCTGATGATTATTTATATTTTCGTACCGACTAATAATCCAAAATTACCAGTAGCGTTTACTATTGGTTCATTAGAAGTCCACTGGGACGCATTCTGTCAAGCCGGTTATATCGTCATGAGATTGATTTTAATGATTTCATTAACAATGATTTTAACTAGTACCACAAAACCAATGGATATGACATATGCTTTTGAATGGTATATGACGCCATTAAAACCAATTCGTTTCCCAGTTCATGAAATCGCCATGACCTTATCGATCGCTTTAAGATTCATTCCAACATTGTTAGATGAAACTGAAAGAATTATGAAAGCCCAAGCCAGTCGTGGTGTTGATTTTAACCATGGTGGTATCTTTAAACGCTTCGGCGCAATTATCGCTTTAATCATTCCATTATTTGTTTCCGCTTTAGAAAGAAGTGAGGAACTCGCTAATGCGATGATTGTTAGAGGATATGATCCAAGAGCAAAGCGCACTAGATATCGTTTATTAAGATTCTCTTGGAGAGATATTATCGCCTTCTTATTTATCGGTGGTATTTTTGCCGGTATTATTGTGATGTTCGTATTTGATAGAAAAAATCCAATCGACCTCATTCAGCTTATTTTTAATAAACCAGGATTCTAATTATGAAAGTATTAGGTATTTGTTCATATAAGGGCACTAATTATTATGGCTGGCAAAAGCAAGTCGGTTTTGTGAGTGTGCAAAGCAAGATTGAAGAATGCTTAAGCAAGGTCTATGACACTCAAATCAATATCCAAGGTAGTGGACGTACAGATGCAGGTGTCCATGCCTTAAAACAATATTTTCATTATGTTAGTGATAAAGAAAAAGACTTAAAGCAGTTAACATATGCATTAAATAAAATGCTTCCGAATGATATTAAGATTCTTTCATTAACTGAAGTCGATGATGATTTCCACGCTAGATATAACGCCACAAAGAAGATTTATGAATACCGTATTCTTCTTACAAATAAAGATCCAATGTCTTATGACTTAGCCTATATCTATCCAATGGAATTAGATATTGAACTATTTAAAAACGCTCTTCAGAAATTTGAAGGCACACATAATTATCAAGATTTCACCTCTAAAGAAGAAGATGAAGGTGGATTCATTAGAACAATATATAATATTGAAGTCATTAAAGAAGGTGAATTATTAAGAGTCATATTTACCGGTAATGGTTTTATGAGATATCAAATTAGAAATATGATTGGCTCAGCGATAAATGTCGCTAATAAAAAGGAACCATTAGAGTTCATTGATAAACATTTACAAGATAACAAAAATAGAGAAATCATCGCTTATAAAGCACCAGCCTCTGGCCTTTATTTAGTGGATGTTATTTACGATTGATAATATTTATGTTCAATTTCATATGAACATGTGATAATATTTTAACCGCAAAAAAGCGAAAAAGGAGTTTTAAATCATGGGTAGAGCACATGAAGTAAGAGCAAAAGCGATGGCCGCAACCGCTGCAAAAAGAAGCGCACTCTTTATGAGAGCCAGTAAGGAAATCTATATGGCGGCAAAGAATGGTGTTCCTGACCCTGAAATGAACTTAGCACTCCGTTCTGCAATTGAAAAATGGAGAGGTCAAAACGTTACTAAAGACGTTATTGATAGAGCGATCCAAAAAGCTAAAGGCGGCGAAGCCGAAAGCTATTCCGAAGGCCGTTATGAAGCCTTTGGTCCAGGTAACTCCCTCTTTATCATTGATACATTAACTGATAACTCAAACCGTGCGTTTATCGAAGTTAGAACCGCAGTCACCAAAAAGGGTGGCCACTTAGGTTCCACAATCTTCAATTTCACACAAACTGGTTTATTCGTTTTCAACGGCACCAATAGAGACGAAGTTGAAGAAAACTTAATTCTCTCTGACGTTGATGTCCGTGAAGTCACAGCAGAAGATGGAAAGATCGAGGTCCTTGTTGAACCAGCAGCCTTCGCTCAAGCTAGAGAAGTTTTAGGTGGTATGGGCATCTCCGAATTCGATGTCGCGGAAATAACCTTCTTAGCCAATGATCCAATTGAGATCACTGATCCAGAAGAAAGACGCAAATTTGACGAATTATGCGACATGCTTGATGACTTACAAGACGTCCAAAACGTCTATCACAACGTCAAGTAATTATTAACCTATAATTATGCAAATACCAATCACGAAATGTGGTTGGTTTTTTGTTTGAAAAACAACTTTTTTCTAGTCACCAGGAATTATTAAGCTTTCCAATTCTTGCTGTTTTTAATTCTTTCTTGAAATGTTTTTAATGGCGATATATCATTGTAACGAAAACGAAATAAAAGTTCGATTGCCACGTACTTTTATTTAATAATTAGGAGTAAATTCAATGAAAAAATATTTATTTATGATTCCGTTGTTGCCACTTTTTTTGTGCAAGCCAGTTTTTATCACTGATGTGGTTTATAGAAATCATGATGATTGTTTGTTTAATGCCACTCTTTCGGATGAGAACAATGGTTTTAATCCAATGTTATCTCGTTTTGAAGAAAATGAGGAACAAAACATTTGTGCGAGCATGCAACAATTTGCAATGAATAATTCTAGTGGAGGTAATTTTTCAGATACTTTTGTTTCAAACAAAACTTTCTTAACAAACTATTTTTCTCACCTCAGTGAAAATTTTCCTACTAATCAATTAGGCATCTGTGGTTATACGGCAATTTCTATGTTTTTGTCATTTTATGATACTTACTGGAATGATTGCGTAATTGAAGAAAAATATGATAAGCCAGAAGACGTTGATAGCGCTCTCTTCTATAATCCTTATACTGCCTATGAAAAGTATCAATCACCAGGCGTTTTCAACAATATTCTCGACACAGATCCTGAAATTGAAGATTTAGAAAATGAAGCAAAGTTAGTTAACGGTGATGTCGAATCAGAAGAATTTAAAAAAGCATTAGACAGCCTGATTATGAGAGAAATCAAGAAACAAATTAATGATGATACTTTCCTCGGAAAACTGTTCCAAATCGCGATTGATAATGGTTCCATCAAACCCCATTTTGCCATGGAAGAATATAAAATTGCGAATCAAGGTTATTTAAACGGCATTGGCGTTACCAATAAAATTATGAGCGATGTTTTGGGAGACTATGTAAAACAAAACGACTTGCTAAATAAATCCGTCACAATAAGGACTTCCAAAATAAGGAGTGGTGTAGACTACAATAAGGAGAAAAAAGGGTTCGGGACGAGATAATTGGTATTTTAAAGGATGGAAAGCCAGTAATAGTTGGTGGCCAAGGATACAGCGACAACAATATGAACGGAAAGGTAGATAAAGATGAAAAATGGGGGCACATAGTTGTTGCTTATGAATATGATGAATTGAAAGATATCATATATGCAAATATGGGCTGGGGCCCAGGCAGCACACACGCCAATTTAAACGATATTTTGAAATATGAACTATCTGATTATTGGAGCATTGATTTTGTTTCAGAATTTACAGCACAATGTACAAATAACTATTATTTTACAGATTTGAGTGTCACCTATTCTCCGTTTCAAAATATTACATTTAATACTCTTTCTCCATCTGAATATGGTTTTCCAGAAAGTTATGGTGGATTAACTAGTACTATTAATTCTTTTGTTTACTTGCCAAGCTCAAGATACCACACCTTTGTTCAAACTAAACGCATGAGAACAGGCTTTATTGAGGAAGAGTGTATCAATCTTTCTCCTAAAAAAACTGGAGCAGGGACAGCTTTTTTAGAATATATTTTCCCAAAAGAAATAAGCAAAATATCTGTTGACTTATCGTTTTGGAGTGCAAACGAAAATGTCTATTCTTTTAATTCAGAATACAAAATAGAGTATTATATCGATGGTACAACTAATCCAATTTGTGCCGTTAATTTGTGGACTGATGTTTCTTTACCGAAAGATAGAACCCGTCCATTAAACGTTATGGTCTCTTTTCCTAATTCAGTCAGGAAATTTAGATTTTATGCATCATCCACTGGCAACTCCGACAGGAACAAAGGAAGATTATCAGTGTTTGATATGACCGTCTATTATTGAGAGAGGTATTTTATGCTCAAAAGATTAAATAAATTAACTATGTTGTTGATGGCATTCCCACTTTTGTTTTCTTGTACAAATACTACTAATGATATAACAGGAACAAAGACGGCTGAAGTTGTTGGTTTTGACACAAAGCTATACCTGGATATTGATGGAAACTATAATCAGTTTTCGCCTTTGCTTTGTGATGAATCACATATATACGATGTCGAGAAAACAAATAGTTACCATTTTGTTGTAGACATCAAAATAGATGGGGGCAGCTCACTTCCTAAAATTCCATCCAGTTCTTTCTCTATCGTTTATGACGAGCAAGAATTAAATCTTGTCGGGAAGGATTATGGAGAATATTTGCCGTTGTATATTAGCTACAGCCTCTTATTTACCAAAGACTTCATTTTGTCACCAATTGTGGTTAAACTAGGTGAATTTAATCAAACAATTGTGTTGAGAAACAAGTAAAAAACGTAAACTAATTCCATAACGGAATTTAGTATTCCAACTTGTGTAGGAATTATTTCTACAAATAATCAATTGACTTATTGCGCGTAAACACGTATGATTTTTATCGGCACAAAAGCTAAATTAGCGAAGTCCCCGGTAAGGTCAAAGTTAGTTTGGTAAAGGAGGATTACAGTTATGCAACGTCAAACTACTATTGCAAAAAATAACGAAATCCAAAGAAAATGGTATGTCGTCGATGCCACAGACAAACCATTAGGAAGATTAGCATCACAAGTCGCTCAAGTTTTAACTGGCAAGAATAAGCCAATTTGGACTCCAAATGTTGACTGTGGTGACTATGTTATTATCATCAACGCTGAAAAGGTTGCTCTTTCTGGCGATAAAGTTAATAACAAAAAATACTACAATGTGTCTGGTTACGCTGGCGGTCTCCGTACTCGTACAGCCGGTACTATGAAAGAAAAGTATCCAGTAGAAATGCTTGAAAGATGCCTTCATGGTATGCTTCCAAAGGGTCGCTTAGGTCGCCAAATGATCAAGAAACTCTTCGTCTATGCTGGACCAGAACACAAACAAGAAGCTCAAAAACCAGAAGTTCTTGAGCTCAAATACTAGGAGGTCTTAACATGGCAAAGAAAGCTGATCTTCAATATTACGGCACAGGCAAAAGAAAATCTTCTATCGCTCGTGTTTACATCACTGCTGGTACAGGCAAAGTTGTTGTCAATGGCCACCCAGTGGAAGAATATATGCCTTATGCGACATTAATTCTCGACTTAAAACAACCATTAACATTAACAGGCACAGATGGCAAATACGATGTGCGTGCAGAAGTTAAAGGTGGTGGCTTCACAGGTCAAGCTGGCGCTATCCGTTTAGGTATCGCTAGAGCCTTATTAGAAGCCGGTTGCGATCGTGCAGTCTTAAAATCTAACGGTATGGTCAAACGTGACTCCCGTAAGAAAGAACGTAAGAAATACGGTCTCAAAGCTGCTCGTAAAGCTCCACAATTCAGCAAACGTTAATCGTTTACTACAAAAACAAGAAAAACAGGAAGTCATTTGGCTTCCTTTTTTCGTGCGCGATAAATCTTATACAAAAAGCATTGATTTTAATAAATCATTGTTGTATATTATTACCGCTGTCTTTAAGACGCATGGGCCCATAGCTCAGTTGGTTAGAGCGCGCCCCTGATAAGGGCGAGGTCGGAAGTTCAAGTCTTCTTGGGCCCACCAAATAGATTATTGAGAAGGATGCAACAATCCTTCTTTTTTATCATCATAAATGCATTTATGAAAACTTTATGTATAATGATTACCAATATTCTTTTTAGAAATTACCTAAAAGAAGAATAAAAGCGCTTTAAAAAGTATTTATATACTTGTCAGAGAATAATATAACCGCTATTCTATATATTGCGTTCACAATTTTATTGCTAAATAAAACGTAGTTTGTTATAGTAATTGAGCGCTGGAGACTTAGTTCAGCGGGAGAACGCTTCCTTCACACGGAAGAGGTCGTAGGTTCGATCCCTACAGTGTCCACCAAATTTGCCGTCTTAGCTCAATTGGCAGAGCAACTGATTTGTAATCAGTAGGTTGTTGGTTCGATTCCGATAGACGGCACCAACTAAGTATTATCGGAGGGACACAATCCCTCCTTTAATTTATATGCGGCTATGGCGGAACTGGCAGACGCGCTAGACTTAGGATCTAGTGGGGCAACCCGTACAGGTTCGATTCCTGCTAGCCGCACCAATTATCATTTTTGTAACTACTCATTGCAGTAGTTTTTCTATTATTCCTTATATATAAATAATAAGATATATCTTGGTAAATGCTTAAAATATCGTTCTATACAACGATGTATGAACGATTTTTACGAATAATATTGAATATCTATGTATAAAAATGTATATTATTGTAGAAGGAGGAAGTAACATGGACCTTATTACAACAAATGAGCTCTGCAAATCATACAATAAAAAGCTCGTTATAGATCATGTTAATATGCATATTCCAGAAAGTAGCATATATGGCTTTGTCGGTGAAAATGGTAGTGGCAAAACAACCATTATGCGTCTATTAACTGGTTTAGCGGAACCAACATCTGGAACATATGAATTATTCGGTCTAAAAAACAATGACCCACGTATTTATGATAAAAGAAAATATATATCTGCGATTGTGGAAACCGCATCACTAATTCCGACACTCACCGCGAAACAAAACATCCGTTATTATGAACTCTATACTGGTATCGAACTAACGGAAGAACAAAGAGATGAATTATTAACTAAAGTTCATCTTCACGATATTGAAGGAAAGAAAGTTAGAAACTTCTCTCTTGGCATGCGTCAAAGATTAGCTATCGCTTTAGCGTTAGTTAATAATCCTAAACTAATGTTCTTAGACGAGCCAATGAATGGGTTAGACCCAGAAGGTATCGCAGAATTAAGAGATTTATTAATCGAATTAAATCAAAAGGATGGGATTACTGTTTTAATCTCTTCTCATATTCTTTCAGAACTTGAAAAGATTGCCTCCTGCTATGGCTTTATTTCTCACGGTAAGATTCTTGAAGAAATCACCGCGCAAGAATTAAAAGAAAGATGCCGTAAATCATTAATGGTAAAAGTCGACAAGTTAGATAAAGCGGAAAAAGCTTTAAAACTACTTGGTGCGCTTGATTATAAAGTCTCACCTAATGGTGAAATCAAAATCTACGATAATCTTAAAATCAAAGATGTAGTCGTGTGTTTAGATGCCGCTGGTGTGGAATTATTAGGTATTAATTCATCTGAAGAATCAGTGGAAGACTACTACTTAAATCTTGTAAGGGAGGGCAAATAATATGAGCCGTCTATTAAAAGCTTTCTTCTTTAAGATTTCTAAAGATATTACATTTAGAATCACACTCATCATCGGTGGTGGTGTTGCCATCTTATCTGTGTTGTTATTCTTCCTTTTAGATCAACTTATTGATTTAGAAGGAGTGAGACTATTAACTGGACACGGTATGCTTATAACAGCATTCTCTCCAGCACAAAACTATGGTATTGCCATTCCAATTAACGTTGTTTCCTTCATCGTATTAGAATTTACACAAGGCACAATTAGGAACAAGATTATTGCTGGCCATTCAAAGTTTAAGATCTATGCCTCACTTTATATCTCTGGTCTTATCTTAGCTGCCTCACTCTTATTCATCTATGTTGGAACCTTAACATTATTTGGCACAATCTTTGGTGGATTTGATATTAATGTTGCCACAATGTTAGGAACTTCTGGAATGGGCGCTTATGCCACTGCAGAATATATTATTAAATTTGTAATTCACGCTCTATTGGCTTATACCACAATTGTGTCATATGCTGTATTCATCGCTACAACATTCAGATCGATGGGTCCATCCATTCCATTAGTATTCGTAGCCATCTTCGGCCTATTCTTCATCGGAATGATTTATGGCAGCATGGTTATTGGTATCGCAAGAGCCGAGTGGCAAAGTTATAGCAATACAATAGAAGAACTTGCCAAAGAGCCAGGAAATGAGCTTGCAATTGCTGCTATTGAAGAAAACATGGCGGAAATGAAACCAACATATGATTCTATGTTGACTGTCGAAAATATCTTAAAGTGTGTCGATCCTCTATATAGTGTTTCGTACACCGAAACATATATGGTTGGCGTAGGCGAGAATACGAAGACATTTGCAACTATGGATAACCTCGGTTTCTATGGTGGAATTGCTAGCAATTTAGCATATTCAGCAGCATTCTTTTTCGGAGGTGCTTGCTTATTTAAGAAAAGAGATGTTAAATAATATAGGAAAAAAATTTTTCTTGGCAAAAATTGTCGGCTTAAACGTCTTATATATGAGAGGCGAACAAAAAGCCTCTTCCCTCAGCGCATTACAAAGATTAACATTTGTTATCTATGCCGACAGATAAAAACGCGCTAAACTAAAATTGTCTATTGTCTCTTTAGCAATAGAGTCTCCCTTTTTAAAGGTTACTGGTCCCCCGATCGGTAATCTTTTTCTTTTAGCAGGTTTTCGTTTTATAGTCGTCTTAATAGGTGAGAGGTGAAAATAGTATGAAAAAAATAATGATGGCGATTGCCCCCTTACTCATCTTGACATCATGCGCTAATCAGGCTAGCTTAGCTAAACTTAATAAATATGCTTTAAATAAACCAAATAAAGCTTTTAATACTGTTCAAACTAAAGAACTAAATAAGAGTTATATTGATTCTTTAAAAGAGTTCTCCATTGATTTCCTTCAACAAGAAAGTAAGAACCCTACAGAAAACCCAGTCTTCTCTCCAATGTCTATAGCGACATGTTTCTCTATGGCGTATGACGCCGCAGATGGAGAAACTAAAAAAGAACTAGGGGAATTGCTCCATTATGATGAAGAATCATTTAATCATCTTGATGAAATCAAAAACGCTTTATTAAGATCCGCGATTAATGACGCTAAAAAGAATACTTATTTAAATGTCTCTCAATCATTCTGGATTGATGATAATTCACCAATCGATGAAGAATATTTAAAAATATTACAAGACTATTATTTCGCAGAAGCCTATCAAGGTGATTTGCCTAATATGTATAACGAAGTGGCTGATTGGATAAATGATAAAACTAAACATTATCTCAATGTCAGAGGAGAAGACTTCCGAGAAATGCTCGCCAGTGCTATCTATGCCCTTTTGAATACTGTTTATTTAAAATCTTCCTGGGTCAACGAGTTCAAGGAAGATCGTAACTATAAAGATGATTTCAAGAATATTGATACAACTTCTTCTAAAGTCACATACATGGAAACAAAGGTGGAAAATTCATGTTGTTTCACTGGAGACGGCTACATGATTTCCTCTCTTCCATTTGAACATGGCTTAGAGTTTAGGATGCTTTTACCAAATGATGACGCTAATTATGCTGAAGTATTAAATGATAGAACCGCTTTGGACAATCTATTAGCGCTTCCATTGGATAAAGCTGGAATACCAGAAAACGCCAGCGGCATCACTAATGTAGGCACAGTTGAATATACTATTCCACAGTACAAAGTGAGAAGTAAATATGATTTAGTTGATATGTTTAGAGAAATGGGAATTGAAACACCATTTAAACCTGGATACGCTGATTTCCCAAAACTCAATGGTGGATATATCTCAAGAGCGCAACATGAAGCAGGATTTGAGACTAATAACAAAGGTGCGGAAGGCGCAGCTTACACAATCATTGTTGTTGCAAAGAGCGCTGCTCCAGAAGAACCTATTTACTTTACTTTAGACCATCCATTTGCATATGCGGTGACCACTAAAGAAGGTATTCCTGTCTTCATGGGTAAAGTAACAAGCTTTGCTAACGCATAAAAACGCGCATATTTTCAAGACTATTGATTGTATTTTTCAATAGTCTTTTTTTGTGGTATAATTTCTTAGTTATGGCTAACAAAGAATTAGAGAAAAAAGTTCAAGAACACGAAGAGAGAGTGACTTCTGGCCAACCTAGAGATAAAAAGACCACTCTTAAGTATGTTTTAAACATTTCCATTATCTTAATCGTTACTGCTTTAGCGATATTCTTTGCTATTAAAGACAATGCTCGTGAAATTTGGGCTCGTTTATCTACCGCGGATATTAATTATTTATTAATCATTCTTGCTGTTATGGCGGGCTGTGTATTAGTGAGAAGTTTTATTCTTTTCTGCTTCGCTCACTTATTTACTAGAAAATATCATTTCCATCAGGCAGTTGCCGTTGACCAAATCGGTCAATTCTATAATGCGATTACTCCAGGCGCTAGTGGTGGTCAAATCATGCAAGCTTATACATTTAAAAAACAAGGCGTGCAAGTTTCTAGTGCGGTCTCCATCTTAGCGATGTATTCCATCGTTTATCAGGCAGTATTAATTGTCTTTGGTATTGTCTCATTTATCGTTAAATATGACTTCATCAATTCCCTTGGTGTATTTTCAACCGGTATTAAGATTAATGAAGTGCCTTTAGATCTTCCTATTTGGCCTTTAACAATTGTCGGCTTTATTTTAAACCTCGGTGTTATCGCAATTGTCTTCTTGATGGGCTACTGGCATGGTTTCCATAATTTCGTTATGGGTCCAGTCGTCACTTTCTTAAGTAAGATTAAAATTGTTAAGAATCCAGATAGAACAAGAGAAAACCTCCGTATTCAAGTGGAAAACTTCAAAATTGAATTTAGACGTTTAAGTACGAACGTCCCATTCTTACTTTTAATCATCGTTTGCTTTACTGGCTATATGATTCTTAAGTTCTCTGTGCCTTTCTTTGTTGGTAAGGCTTTAGGTAATCAAAGCCCATCCGCTAGTTTCTGGGATTGTATTTTCTTAAGTAACTATCACCAGATGGTGACTGGCTTAGTTCCTGTTCCAGGTAGTGTTGGTGTTTCTGAAGCGGTGTTTAACAGTTTGTTTATGAACGCAAGCTCTAATCCAGATGTTCTTAATACTGGTTTCTTTGTCGCTCTTGTTGATGGCGTTCCAAACAAAGATGAAACCATTGCCTTATGTCGTTCTTCTTTATTAGTGTGGCGTACTTCCACGTTCGTTATTCCGGTCCTCATCGGTGGTTTTGTCGCCGCTTTCTATCGTTCTTCTCCAAAAAACGAAGCACATATGGGCGATATTCCAAACAGACAAACATTCTACTCCTTACAAAAGGAAACTTATGTTGAAAGATATGAAGAGGTTGCTTCCTTGGTGGAAACTTCTAAGTTGTCGCGTGAAGCAATATTAGCAAAGTTAAAACCAAATGCACGTAAGAAAAAGCCTAAGAAAAAGACTAAAAACAATGTTCCAGCGGATATTTCACAAAACGAATATGATGAAGTGGAATTAGATGATTTAGGAGATGACTAATGCGTATTGCGATCTTTACCGATACATATCCTCCATTCGTCAATGGTGTTTCGACATCCACTTTCAACTTGGCTAATACCTTAGTGGCGCACGGTCATGAAGTTCTTGTTGTAGCGCCTCGTTCTACAGACGGCAAATTAGAACAAATTGGTAACGTCTTATATGTTCCTGGTATCTATTTAAAGAAACTATATGGCTATAGATTTACAAACATCTTCGCTAATAAGCCAGTGAAGATTATCAAGAACTTCAAACCAGATGTTATTCATAATCAAACCGACTTTACCATTGGTGTTTTAGCAAGACGTGTCGCTAAAAGACTTAGAATCCCAATTGTTTATACATATCACACATCTTATGAAGACTATACATATTACGCTGTCCGTGGCTTAATGGAACGTTTTGCTAAACGTGTTGTCAGAGTCTATTCCAAAGAACTCGCTAATCGTATGACAGAATTTATCACTCCAAGTGATAAAACTAAAGAATATATGCGTTCAGTGGGTAGTGATGCCTATATTAATGTCATTCCTACTGGTATTGATTTTTCTATCTTCAAAAGCGATAAAATCGATATGGAAAGAGCGAAGAATTTTAAGGAAGAACATGGTATTAAAGAAACCACGAAAGTGTTTTTGCTTTTAGGACGTATCGCTAAAGAAAAGAGTATGGATGTCTCCGTTAGAGGCTTTGCCCATTATCATCAAAAACATCCAGAAGTGGATAAGAAGCTTCTAGTGGTGGGCGATGGTCCATATCGTGAAGAATTAGAACTATTATGTGAAGAATTAGGTATTAGCCATCTTGTCGATTTCATCGGCTTCGTCCCTGCTACTGAAGTGCCATTCTATTATCATCTTGCAGATATTTATACATCCGCTTCGATTACTGAGACCCAAGGCTTAACATTTATGGAAGCTATGGCGGCGGGTAAAATCGTTTTAGCAAGATTTGATAGTAACTTAACTGGTACCATCATTAACGGTAAGACTGGCTTCTTCTTTACTGATGATGCATCTTTTGTAGCGCAAGTGGAAAAGATTCTTTCTTTAACTAAAGAACAAAGACAAGCCATTATTGATGAAGCTTATCGTATTGTCGATGTCTATTCTATCGATAAATTTTATAACAACATAGTGAGGGTTTATAAACGTGCCATCCGCAAATACTGGTAGTCGTAAAATTAAAGGCATTAAACTCTATAAGGATCATGTGACCTTATCCTTTTTTAAAGGTGAGCCATTAAAGATCTCTAAAGAAGCCTTTGTTTCTTCTTATTTATACGCGGGAAAGAACTTATCTAGTAAAGAGATTGCTTCTTTAGAAGAAATCACTGCGATGAGCACTCTTCTTAACTACGCTTTACAAATTGTGAGTAAAAAACATCTCAGTGAAAAAGAGATGTTAGAAAAACTCATGAAAAAGGAAGATAACTATGCCGCTATTAAAAAAGTCATCGCTAAATTAAAAGAAAACGATTTATTAGATGATAAAGCCTTTATGCAAGATTTAATCGCTTGGGATAATGAAAGAAACTTTGGACAAAATAAAATCGTTAAGCATCTAAAAGATAAAGGTATTCCTGATGCCTTAATTAATAAAGTTACTTTCCCTCAAAGCACTGAGAGAAAGAAAGCTAAAGCCTTACTTGATAAGTTAGATAGGAAATACGCTAAATACGCTTATGAAAGTAAGAAGAAACATGTTTATCAAGCGTTAGTGAGTCAAGGCTATAATCACGATATTGCTAGAGAAGTCACTAATGATTTAAAAAGAAAAAATGATAAAGTTGAACAAAGCCTATTAAGTAGAGACTATGAAAAGATCAAAAGCCGCTACGAAAAGAAATATGAAGGCTATCAATTAAAACAAAAGATTTATGCCGCTTTAGTTAATAAAGGTTATAAATATCAAGAAATTAAAAAAGTATTGGAGGATTTTACATATGAAGATGATAGTGGATTTTAACGATCACGAACACATTGAAGGACAATTCTTATTGGGAAATGTCTCAAAAGGTGTGAACACTAATGGTGGAGCATATCTCTCCGTTGAACTTAGAGACGCTAGTGGTCAAATCATTGCTAAAAAGTGGGATGCCACTTTAGCGGATGAACAAATATTTATTGTCGGTAATGTTTTAGCGATTACTGGTGAAACTAATAAATATAAGGAACAACTACAATTAAAGATTCTCACCGCCGAATTAGTGCCTCTAGATGAAATAGATGTCGAGAAGTTTGTCAAAGCTCCTCCAGTCGCTAAAGAGGTATTAATTGAAAGATTTAATAAACATGTCGCTTCTGTAAAGAATGAAGATTGCCAAAAGATCTTACAATATATGATTAAGAAGTTTGGCGATAAAATCTTCTCCTATCCAGCGGCGGTATCTATTCATCATGAATATAGCAGTGGTCTTCTCATGCATAGTGTTACTATGGCGGACCACGCCGCTTATCTCGCCCCAATCTATGGCGCGGACCATGATTTAATGATTACAGGCTGCTTATTACACGATTTCGGTAAGATTATCGAACTTGAAGGACCAATCGTTTATAAATATTCCTTAGAAGGTAAATTATTAGGTCATATTAGTATTATGTGCGCGGAAATAAGAAAAGCCGCGGATGAACTTAAGCTCACAAGTGAAATTCCATTACTTCTTGAACATATGGTGTTATCACATCATGGACAACAAGAATTTGGCTCCCCTGTCATGCCATACACTAAAGAAGCCTTATTATTATCCTTGATAGATAATTTAGATAGTAAAATGGTTATCGTAGATAAAGCCCTTCAGGACGTCGAACCAGGTAACTTCTCTAATAAAGTATTCCCATTAGATAATAGAACCTTCTATAAGCCCATTAAGTGACTTCTCTCACTTACAGAAGATGTTGGTATTTTGAGAGTTCGATAAAGAATATTTAATGTCTATATATTTTTTCAATTATAATTTTATCTTGAAATAATCTCGTTTTTCGTGTTAGTTTATATATAGAAATATATGAATAAGTGTTTATCTAATTTGCCTCTAATTGTAATAACGATATTACTTTCTTCGTGTGGACAAAACACAAAAGATTGGCCGCGAACTTCTTTTACTTTTACCTATGAAATGGTTATCGAAACAAAATTGTATTTTCATCAAAAAGCAAACGACTATGTTAAAGAGATAGATGATTCTCGTGAAAGCTCTGATGCACTTTTTTCAAAGCGTGTTATCGAGTCAATAACTGCATTACCATATAAAGAGAAAAAGGAAAAAACTGTTGATGCTAAGAATTATTCCTTGCTACTTTCTATTCAATTTACATATTTAAACGACAACGTAGAAGAGATAGAAAACATAAAATTTTACGAATATGGCATCTCGAACGGAAAAGTAGTTTTTAATAATGGTGACATTCATTTTTTTCCTGGCACTGTTCGAGGAATATATAACTCTATAGTTGATGGGGATAAAAGATGATTTTAAATCTAGTTTCAACACTCTTGGCAATCAACACGTTTGGCGCTACAAATAGAGAAAATTTTGACTATTATAATGAGCAATCGTCTATTTCTAATGAATCTAAAATGGCCGCCATATCAATTGGCCTAGAAAACCCTTTGGACGATCAATATGTAGTTAGGGACTTAAGCGGAAACGTATTTGTTATTCAAGAAAATATAGATGAAGGATTCATGGTTTATGACCCACTTTCAAAGAAATCGATAGAAGGAGTTATGTCAACTACGTGTCCTTTTGTTTTTGATGATTCTAGAGAAAACTATTATTTTGGGCCTATGAATTATTATTATCGTATCGGTGAATCTTTTGTTCATTATATAGATGATAAATATAATATTGATTTGGGTGAAGCTTATCGTTTGCAGAAAAGCTTTGACACTTTTTTTAGAGAACTTAAGAAAAGAACCCTCTCATCAATTTAGCCAAAAATTATCAAAGGGAAACAATGTTTCACTTCCAAATGATTTTTATACATATATTGATAATTACCAGTATGTTAAGGATTGTTCTTACCCAGAAAATCATGATAATTCATGTGGCTTTGTTGCTGGGTCTGTCGTTTTACATTACTGGGATAAAACCGTCCATGATGGTGTTGTCGATGCAGCGTTTAAAGATTCAGTGACAGGTGAATTGAATAGTACAAATCAATATAGCCCTTCTACAAATCTGAAGGATAAGCTGGTAAGTTATTGTGCATCTACACAATCTACTGGAAGAATAGTAAGCGAAGCAATAAATAATTATTGCGAAGACTATGGCATCCAAGGTTCTGCTTCATGGTCTTTGTTTGGCCTTGGCCTTGTAGACTCTCTTAGAAACAACAGACCTGTTGCAATTTTTGGCTATCTACCTCATGTTCAAAACGGAGGGATGCTAATGCACGCTGTTGTTTGCTATGGATACCACAATTATGGACATGGTATAGATTATGTGGTTAACTATTGCTGGCCATCTTTTAATGAAGTCATACTTAGTGACCCGATAATAGGAGAGACCATGTATTTCTCCTTAGACGAAAATTACTATAAAGAGTCCTATACAATTACTCCCTCCGATTATGGATTTTCTTCAAGTTATACGCCGGTTGAATTAGATCAAAATGTTTCCTTAGGAAGTTTAAACTTTTCCACAAAAAGACTAAGGTGTGGTTACATCGAGAATCAGTACATAAACTTATCTCCGAGAAAACAAGGGTTTGGCACAGCCTATTTAGACTTCAAATTTATAAATCCTATCCGTTCTCTTACTATAAACATTTCTTTTTGGAGCAATAAGGAGATGTATAATAGTACAGCTTGCGCTTACATAATGAGCAAACCATTGACGGATACAGGTCAAAATGCTTGGGTAGAGGATATTGATTTACTACACGATGTTGTACTATCCAAAGACAGAAACAATCAAACAGTCATTAATCTTTCTTTCCCTAAAAAGACAAGAGAACTTCGCATATATGCCCATTTCAATGATATGCCACCTCCAGTAGATAGAAATAAAGGTCGCATTTCTATAGGCAACATCACAATTGATTCTTATAACTGAGCGGCTTCCTCCTCTACTAATAGAAGATTGGGCTTTCTTTGAGATTTAGACAAAAGAAAAAGGATTGATGATAAATAAGTCGTCAATCCTTTTATTTTATCGGACAACGTTTCAAGCGTTGGACGTAAATAAAACCGCCTCTTATAGGGGCGAGAAATGAATAAGCGGAAGCGTTCAATAACAAATAAAAACTCCTTTGGTATAATAAGACATGTTCAGTTGCCTTGTCATAGA
>JAGAYY010000008.1 GCA_017940265.1 Bacilli bacterium
CTTAAAAATGTCTACAAAGCGTAGAATTATCAAATATATTTAATTTCTACGTTAACCCCTGAAAACCGAGCAAATAAACTTTTAGCAACAGGGTATGCCCAGCGAAAGGAGGACTATGAAATTGGAATAGATGACCCAGCCTATACGGCGCACTCATTAAGACACACTCTTGGAAGTCACTCTTTTAGATAAGAACTTACTGAACTCTGGAGTGGTAACCTCGCACGGTATTCAGATGGCATTTATGAAAATGGCCACAAGAAGACGTAAAAAGATTACGGAGTTTTCATTATTATCTAAAGCCGAAATGGTGGAATTTGGGGTATTAGCTAGTGAGGTTATTGCTTCAGAAACTGGGGTTATTGTTACAGAAACCTCGGTTATTGATGCAGAAACTCACCAAAGTAAAGTAAAGGAAAGAAAAGTAAATAAAAGTGAAGGAGATGAACTTAAGATAAATAATTTAACGCGCAATGAAGAATCTTATTTCATTCCTTCTTGCTGGACTAAAGTCCTCATCGATAGAGGATTAATCTCTTCTAGTGACTTAAAGATCCCAAATTACAACAAACTATTTGATGAAGTGCTAAATAACTATGACCAAGGTGACATGGTTAGAGCACTGAATTACATATTGGATTATCTAAAACACCCTTCTAAACGCATTGATGATCTCTATGCTTTCATTAGGCATTCTCTTATCAATAACACTGACTGGGTCAGCCATGAAGATGAAAGATTAGCGTATTTTGAAAGTATTAGCAGGTATCTTGATGAGCTAAAAGCTCAAGAAGAGGAAGATTTTGATAATGATGACTTGCCATTCTAAATTTTATGAATGGATAAGAACAGTTAGAAGTACACACTGGAAAATTAAGTCTTTAGAAGAACGCAGAGAATTCTATAACCGTAAGTGGTTATCCATTGGTGGTCCTAGTTTCGATAAAACTGGTGGACACACTAATGATCCATTTTATGTTAAGGGCATGGCCGCATTTGACCATATGCTAGAAATAGATAGAAAGATTGATGAACTGACACCAATTATCATTGGTTATAACAAGTTCTATGACTCTTTGAGCCACAAGTACCAAATGATAATGGATAACATAATGTTTCATAATCCATCAATTGTCAGTGTGGCCTACTCCCTTCATATTTCTCGGACAGCTGTGTACAACCTGAAGGAGAAATTAATAAAGTTATGGGACGAAAGAAAACCCAACACTATAGAAAAGTAATAAAACAGGAAGTTTACTACGATAAGCGTGGAAATATGCAAAAGCGCATTACCGAGAAACGCGTTCCTGATTATCGCCATAGAAGTAATCGTGGTAGATAAAATTGAAGACCTTCACTCGTTGAAGGTTTTCTTAATTATTAATAGTTAAGAAGGCCTAAATGTGGTATATTCTTATTTGAAACTGGTATATAACCATTGTTTTTAACTGGAGGAATATATATGCCTAGAGACTTTAAGACAGAAGACGAGGTTAGAGATAGTTCGAAAATTATTCTCGGCTTTGATGATGGCGAAAGCAATGTGAAACAAGGCACAGGGCAAATAACAACCTTTAAACAATTAGGATTTAGAGTTCAACAATTAA
>JAGAYY010000009.1 GCA_017940265.1 Bacilli bacterium
GTATTCCATATGGAACCAATTAAAAAAACTTATTTAGAAAAAGAATTAAAGAACTACAAAGGTGACGAAAAGAACACAATCATTCGTCATGCTTTAGTGAAGAATTCTTTATTAACTGTGGCTTCTAGCCAAGACGAAATCAAAGAAATGGATTTCAACTTTGATATAAATATCAAAACATTACCCGCTGCTAATCAAAAGGCTTCTGGTAGATGCTGGTTATTCGCCGCTACTAACGTCTGTAGAGAAGTCATTGCTAAGAAACTTAACTTAGCTAACTTCGAATTATCTCAAAGCTATTTAGCGTTCTATGACCGCTTAGAAAAATCCAACTACTTATTAGAAGCTGTTATCGAACTCATCGATAAAGAATATGATGATAGAACCTTAGCGTTCCTTCTCCAAAATGGTGTTGGTGATGGTGGTCAATGGGATATGTTTGTCTCATTAGCCAATAAATATGGCTTATGCCCAAAGAACGTTTATCCTGAAACAAATACAAGTAGCGCTACTCGTGAAACCGCACAATTAATTAACTTCACTATTAGAAAATTCGCTAGTGACGCTAAAGCGTTATATCAAGCAAAAGGTTTAGAAGCCGTTAGAAAAGAAAAAGAAGAAGTCTTAAATAAGATCTATTTCTTACTCGTTAATGCGTATGGCTTACCACCAGAAAAATTCGATTTCGAATATACCGATAAAGATGGTAATTACCATCTTGAAAAAGGTTTTGATGCCTTATCATTCAAAGAAAAATATCTTGGTGATTCATTAAATGACTATGTCTCATTAATTAATGCTCCAACAAAAGACAAAGCCTTCGGTAAAACATATACCGTGCAATATTTAGGCAATGTCGTCGGTGGTAAACAAGTTACACACTTAAATGTCACCATGGACAGAATGAAAGAACTCATCTTAAAACAATTAAGAGATGATAGAATCGTCTGGTTTGGTAGTGATGTTGGCTTCTATGGAGATAGAGAAGAAGGTGTCTGGGATGACACAAGATTTGACCTCAACACACCTTTCGGTTTAGACCTTAAGATGAACAAAGGTGAATCCTTAGATTATCATGCTTCTCAAATGAACCACGCGATGTGTATCACAGGTGTTTCCTTCAAAGAAGGAATTCCAAGCAAATGGAAGATTGAAAACTCCTGGGGCAAAGACCGCGCTAAAGATGGTTACTACATCATGTCCAAGAGCTGGTTTGATCAATTTGTCTATCAAGCAGTCGTGGATAAGAAATACTTAAACGAAGAAGAATTAAAAGCCTTACAAGGTGAACCAGTGGTCTTAAAACCATGGGATCCAATGGGCTCACTCGCGGACTAACTTAATGCAAAAATTTCAACTCTATCTTTTCGATTTTGATGGAACGTTATTTGATACCCTTCCATCCTCAAAATACGTCTTCAAGAAGGCCTATGAAAACATGGGCTATCAAGTGAATGAAGATGATATTTTAGGTTTTACTCGTGAACCAATACCTGATAGTTATAAACGTTTAGGTTTTCCTCAGGAAAGATATCACGATTTTATCGAAGATATTAATAAATACGTTAACTCAATAGAAAGTGTTAATCTCACTGATATCTATGATGATACTTACGATACCATCATTGATTTAAGAATGAGCGAAGCGGACTTAGGCATTGTGACTAGTAATCACGCTACTCATGTAAGAGATGTTCTTAAGAAGTTTGACATGCAAAAAGACTTCTTTAAAGAAATAGTGGGTAACAAAGAAGCACCTATTCCAAAACCAAATCCAGGTCCAATCTTAAAAGCCTTAGAAATGTTTAATTATCAAGGTGATAAGAAAGACGTTTGCTACGTTGGTGACTCAATTAATGATTGTATCGCCGCCACAAAAGCGGGTATTACCCCCATCCTTTTAGATAGGGACAATGAATACCCAAATGCGGAATATTTAAGAATTCGCTCACTAAAAGAGCTTCTTGCCTAAATAATACTTTTAATAGTATTAGAATCACGTATAATTGTATTAACCGGTCAGGAAAAATTTATGGCGAGAAATAATAGAAAAAGAGGAGTAAAAACATACCGTCCACATGGTGCGGCAACAATTTTTTATGCCTTATTTGGTTTAGTGACAATCGCCTGTTTAGCAGCTTTTGCGATTTTACCAACTCTTTCTTTTACTAAAAATGGTGATACCACTCCATTTGTCGGCTATGAATATGTTGGTTTTACTGTTAGAAAATATTTCTCAACAGCTTTAGCCTCATTCATGCCAAAATATGATACATTTACACAATATTTTGGTAGTACTGCGCCAACCAATGACTTATTAAAAATGATTTTTGGCTTCCATGAATATATTGAATTAGCCTTTGGTGCAATATTCGGACTAGTTGGTATCTTCGCTTTAGTGGAAGTTCTTCTCGTCTTAGCGATGTTATTATTCGGTAAGAGTAACCATCCAGGTGGTATTAAAATATTCGCTTGGCTAATGTTCTGGTTCTTTGCCGTTTTCCTTGGCTTAACATTTATGTATTTGTTCTTCTATCAACAAATCATCGCGGAAGTCCAGGCTAATGCCGGTACAAGCGACAACGTCGCTTTATCATTCGACTTTAGATGCTTATTACCATTAGGGGCGATGTTTATTGTAAACATCATCTTAAGTATCATCTGGCGTAAAGGCTTTAAAAACCGTGTCCCATTAGCCCGTAAGAAAAGAGATAGTGATTATGAAGAAGATGATAGACCTGAAATCGTCCCATTCGCTCATACAGAGCCAATGCCAAATCAAAGTCAACCACAGCAAAACAACAATAATGGTGGTTCGGTAATCACCATTGGTGATAGAGCATATACAAAAAATACAGAAATCACAACAGCGGACATTCCTGAAGGCATCTCGCAATTAGGTAGTTCCGCTTTTGCTAACTGCGTCAATTTATCCGTTGTTACTTTGCCAAGTTCTTTACAAGAAATCGGTTTTAACTGTTTCTTTAATACCCCAAAACTTCAAACCATTTCCTTTAATGGCACTGTTGAAAGATGGAAATGTATTAAAAGAGGCAGTAACTGGCTTGCCAAAAGTGGTACACGTACTGTGCAGTGTAATAACGGCAAGATTAACGTTAATCCTAATCACTAATTAACCTTTACATGAAAAACGAATACGTTATTGATGAAAATAAATATCTTTTAGGGCGCGATAAGAATGGAACTATCCATTATATAAGCGAGATTCAAGAAGTCGTTCTTCCAATTATATTGGAAATCGACCGTATTTGTCGTAAGAATAACATCCCTTATGCTTTAGCCTTTGGAAGCGCTCTAGGATTATATAACTATCAAGGTTTTATCCCTTGGGATGATGACGCTGATATCGTTTTTAACTATGAAGATTTAGACCGTCTTATTGAGGCTTTTAAAAAAGACTTAAAACCAGAATTTGTCTTTGATGCTTACGAAGTAGATAAAAGATACAACATCCTTCAACCCACAATTAAAGTAAAGAATAAATATGGTCCCACCATGGTGGACGTTAACTATAAACGATTAAAAGATAGAATCCATTCTTCTGATGGTTTCTTCGTGGATATGGTGGCCCTAACGGGTATGGAATCTGCGAAAGCACACCGTAAACTACTCAATAAAAGTAGAAGAAGAATGATTTCTTATTTTATGCAAGATACAATCTTTAATCACGATCCACTTGTTTTAAAAGCCAAAATGAAAGAAGACGAAAAGAAATACGCTATCCTTTATAAAGATGCTCCTTATGTCTGCCAGACCGCATTGCTCCCATTTCCTCTTCAAAAGAAGAACTTATTTCCTCGAGAAATGCTTTATCCATTCAAAGAATATGATTTCGCCGGTCATAATTTTTATTCATTTAATGATGTTGAAGGATCTTGTCGCATCTTCTTTGGCGAAGATTCTTTGAAAAAATATGATGGAGAAAAGTGGATTGACCCATTCCCTAAAAAGAAAAGAAAAGTGGCGCATATTAAATCTTTTAACTTTGACAATAATTAAAAAATGTAAGAAATAGTCAAGATATTATTTCTATTTACTTCTTTTTTTGTTATTGTTTTGATATGGAGGTTTTATTATGAACATTAAAAAAATTATTACTGGAATTCTTGCCGTAGTTTCTTCAATAGCGACATGCTTACATTTCCAGCCTATGGTTTCTGCACAAAATAGATTAAACAAAGATATCAATTCAATTATTCTAAACAATGTTAGAGATTTTACAAAAAACATTTGTGAAGGGATTCCTGATGATTTGACAGAGAGAATTCATGGTTCTGGAGGTTCGAATCATGAAATTGATATTTCAGGTTTTTCCGCAGATGGCTTTTCTCTTTCTGAAAAAGACATTGAGTATTATCTCCCTACAGATTCGTTTGGGATAAACACTGAAATAGATTATACGGATGTAATCAGGGGGCTTTTTAAATCTTTAAAAGAAGACGAAAAAAGGACTCTTTTCAGATTGTCTTTGGAAGAATCTGATGATATCAGCGAAAAGAAGTTTTTTGAAGTACTCAAAAGAGAAGATATCACAAAAGACAATTTAGAAGAGAAATTGGCTGAAATAGGGGAAGACATTTTTACAAATGGCAATCCCAAGAGGGGTATATCTGGTGATACTATGGTTCTTGTCCAGGGCTCATGGATGACCATAACAGCCATCGCTGCGATTATCTCCACTAAACTAGGAAGCCTATTTTCAATTATTGCGGGGGCCATTAAAGCTTTTATTGCAGCTCTAACTATACCGTGGGTTGGATGGACACTAGCGGCTCTTGTCTTGACTGGAATAATTGTTGCGATTGTTATTAACTGGTCAACAATTTGTTCCGCCCTTTCATACATAACTGCTTGGTTTGATGGCGTTTCTGGAGGAAAATTCACTTCCAGCATTAATAGAATAATTAGTCAGGCGCAAGCCAAGGCGATTTCTCAAGCTGAAGAAGACGCTTACAATAGAACAAAAACACAAGCTGAAATGGGCAATTGGACGAAAGATAGATTAAAAAGATTAATCAAAAATAGTATCCATGCCGGCTATTATTCCATTACTCTAGAAGAACTGTTGAGGATGGATAAATATGTTTATTTAGGAAAATACATAAATGGCGTAGGTCAGCACATTCTTATCGCAAAGGCTAATGATGGTATTTATTATGAAACTTCTTCAGCCGTATCTAATGAAATCCTAAATACACTGCGTGGAAATTATTGGGTATTAAATTTGTATTTCTTGAATCTTTGCATCGCATCTGGGAAACAATTTAGATTATGCTCAGCTCCAAATAGTTATTATATTCAAGGAAATCCCGGATATTTTGTTAATGTTTCATATGGTTCAAGCCCATCTTATTATGCTCGAGAATTAAAGTATATTCACGAAAACCCATTTGTGAGATACAATTGGTACAGCAATATTCCAATTGTAGAGACTTATAAATCAATATGAAGAGAATTTTAAATAAACTATTTTATGAGGCGGGTAGTTCTTGTGGAATAAATGACAGCTTTTTCAAAAAAAACGATAACTTTTTGAAGAAAGCAAATTTCTCAATTCCTCAGTTTATAGATAAATATAACGACCATATCTGTGAGGAGTTAATTATTATCAATAAGAAACTCGATGAAATGAGTTCAGATTTGCAGCAAGCTGAAGGTGACATTATTGATGCTTGGATGCCATTTAGGTTTAATTACGTTTTGTCACTAGTATATCAACCAAGTAAAGCCAATTTAGAACAAATCATCGATGCTTTTGGAAAGCTTTTAACTAAGTATAACTATCTTCATTTTGTATTTACTCATATACCAGTAGATGGTCCATATGCGAACTCTATTCAGCGCTACATAATTTGTGATACAAAATTATCTAATGTAAAAATGTATTACAAAAACGAAACGCCATATGTTCCTGGATATATTTGTGGCTCAACAACAAGATTTACCGGCTTAATCGTTTATTTACACGAGCAAGGCTACAAAGAATTGTTTAATAGAATGGTGGAAATTGTTAGCCAAATGATTAAGATGATTGGTTCTAAAATGGTGTTTGTTATTATAAGTCTTTTAAATTTCTTAAAGCACATCGAATCACCATTATTCAAAGACGTTTTCGACAGTTATTTATTCGTGAAGAGATATGATTTTATCAATTGGAAAGATTCCTTGAAATATTTGTGTGAATTTGAAAGAAATTTACTCAAAGATGATGTTAAAGATTTAACAATCGAAAAAGCTTTAAAAATTTAACTATATTAGCCGTAATTAAAAAACTATTTACATACGCGCATTTTCACGTATAATAAGAATGCTATTTAGCGAAAGCTAGGTAGTAAATACTCTGAATAAGAGTGGCCAAACAGCCACTCTTTGTTTTTGAAGGATATGGTACTAAACGAATTAAAGAAACTCATCGAAGCAAAATTAAACACCCTTGGTTATGACCTAGTGGAATTTAATTTTGGTAACGACACATTAACCATTGTCGTTGATAAGGAAAGCGAAATCGATATGAATATGATTGTCGAAGTCACTAATGAATTAAACGCTTATCTTGATGAACTTAATCCATTTGAAAAACCATATACTTTAGATCTTTCTTCCTTAGGTGCAGAAAAACCATTAAAAGTGGAAAGACTTAATGCTTATGTTGGTAAATACGTAAACGTGCACTTAACTAATCCTATTAAAGGTGAAAACATCTATGAAGGTGATTTAAAGGAAGTGGATGATGATAGAATCATCATTACCTACCGTCAAAAGACCAGAAGTATTGATTTAGAGATATTGAAGAGCAATATCTATAAAATACGTTTAGCGATTAAATTTTAAGGAGTAAAAATTATGGCTATGAACGCAGTAGAATTCATTGCGGCTTTAGAAGAAATTGAAGCTAGCAAGGGAATTAGCAAAGACACGATTCTTGACATGCTCAAAGAATCACTTATCAAAGCTTATCGCAAACAACTCGGTGGTGACGACGCAGACGTCCGTGTCAATATTGACCCAGAAAAAGGCATTATCGACATGTGTCAAGTTAAAGCGGTCGTTGACGAAGTTGAAGACGATTTCTTACAAATCAGTGTGCAAGACGCAAATGACGCCGACAAATCTAAAAAGTATAAAGCCGGTGATGAATTTGTCATTCCTGCAACTATTGATGAATTAAAGAAAGCGACAGCGATGAGTGTTAAGAGTATGCTTAAACAAAAATTCGCCGAAGCAGAAAAGAGCATTCTTTACGAAACATTTAAAGACAAAATCGGTACCATCATCACCGGTAAGGTTGAAAAGGTTGATGATCGTGGTATCAGTGTCAACATTGTCAAAACATCCGTTTTCTTACCAAAGAAAGAATTAATCGGTGATGAAAAATTCATCGTTGGTGAAACAATTAAGATCTACGTCGATGACGTCGCTAGTGGCACAAAAGGTGCACATATTGTTGTTTCCCGTAGTAAAGAAGGTTTCTTAAGATGCATCTTAGCGGAAGAAATCAGTGAAATCTACGATGGTACAGTCCAAATCAAAGCCATCGCTCGTGAAGCTGGTGAAAGAAGCAAAGTTGCCGTTTATAGCAAAGACCCAACCATCGACCCAGCTGGTGCCTGTATTGGTAGCAATGGTGCGAGAATCCAAAAGGTCGTCAGCCAATTAGGTAATGGTGGCATAAATAAAGAAAAGATTGATATTATCGGATACTCCGATAACACTGCTTTATTCATTATGGAAGCTTTAAAGCCTGCTCGTGTTGTGGGTGCTATTGTTAATGAAGAAGAAAAGAGTGCAATCGCCATTGTTAATGATGATTCCTTCTCATTAGCTATTGGTCGTCGTGGCGTTAACGTCCGTTTAGCCGTTAAATTAACTGGTTATAACATCGATGTTAAGACAGAAACCATGGCCGCTGAAGAAGGTCTTGAATACATCTCTCTTGAAGAAGCTACAGCCGAAGAAAATGCTAAGAAAGCTGAACAAATCTTACTCAAGAAAGCCAATGAAGAAAACGCTGCTCAACCAAGTGTTTTACGTGGCTTACCAGAAGGCTATGTCGCTCCACAAGACCGTGTTTATGAAGAAGAAGCTACCGCTGATGATAACGCTGAATTAACTGAAGCTTTAGAAAACGAAGCTGAAAAGAAAGAAGCCGTTATTGAAGCTGCTCCAGTTATTGAAACACCAGTGGAAGAACCTGTCAAAGAAGAAGAACCAGCCCCAGCCCCAGCGCCAGTCAAAGAAGAAGTCAAGGAAGAACACAAAGAGGTTAAAACAACAACTTCTATTGAAGACCTTGAAAAATCTCTTGCAGACGAAAGCGCTCGTAAAGCAAATAAAGGTGCTAAGAAGTCCTTCAAGAAGAATAACAAGAAAGCCGAAGAAGAAACTGAAGAAGAAAATAAACCAGTTATTTCTACCGGTGAAAGAATGTCTATTTATACCGAAGAAGAACTTCGTGAAATGGAAGAAGAAGAAAAATACGAAGACGAAGTGGAAGATGATGATATCGACTACGATGAATTCGATGAATACTACGATGACGATGGTAGATAATGAACAAAGTAATTACTAGAACTTGCATCGTTACTAGAAAAGCTTTACCTAGAGAAGAGATGTTTAGAGTAGTTAAGACTCCTAATCACGAAATAAAGGTCGATTCCACTTATAAAGCACAAGGTCGTGGCTGCTATATTAGTAAAGATAAGGATGTAATCCTTCTTGCTAAGAAAAAGGCCTTGATCGAAAAACATTTAAAAGTCAGTGATTGTAAGACAATCTATGACGAATTATTAAAGCAATTTTAAAGAAAGAAGGTGTTGTTGATGGCAAAGAATAACAAAAATAATTTCTCCGCTCGTGAGACTAACGTTTCAACAAAAGTTAAAACCGATCGTAGCAAATCAAAAGTTAATGGTGGTGTCTTCGTTTACACAGGTGCTATCAGTGCGGGTGAACTCGCAAAAACCATTAATGTCCCAATTGGTGATGTAATTAAATTTCTCTTCATGCAAGGCAAGATGGTCACCATCAACACAATTCTTGATGATGAACTAATTGGGCTAGTCTGTTTAGAGTTTGGCTATGACTTCCAAAAGAAAGTTATTGTCGCTGCTGAACACTTCGAAGACGTCGAAATTAACGACGACCCAAGTAAGTTAAAACCAAGACCTCCAGTTGTGACCATTATGGGTCACGTTGACCATGGTAAAACAACCTTAATTGACGCGATTAGAAACTCTAATCTTGTCGAAGGTGAATTCGGTGGTATCTCTCAAGAAATTGGTGCTTACCAAAAAGAAATCAATGGTCAAAAAATTACATTCATCGACACTCCAGGACACGAAGCTTTCACTGCGATGAGAGCCAGAGGTGCTGGTGTCACTGATATCGTTGTTTTAGTGGTTGCCGCTGATGATGGTGTTATGCCTCAAACAATTGAAGCGATTGACCACGCTAAAGCAGCGGGTGTTCCAATTATCGTCGCCATTAACAAAATGGATAAGCCAGGTGCTGATCCAGAAAGAGTTAAAAACGAACTTATCGCTCATGATGTCATCTGCGAAGAGTTCGGTGGTGATGTTATCGCAGTTGAGATCTCCGCTAAAAAGAAACAAAATATCGATGGCTTATTAGAAAGCATCTTATTAGTCGCGGAAATGAAGGAATTAAAAGCTAATCCAGATCGTTACGCGATGGGCACAGTCTTAGAAGCTAAACTCGATAAAAACGAAGGTCCTAAAGCTACGCTTTTAGTGCAAAATGGTTCCCTTAGAGAAGGAGACTACCTTGTCGTTGGTACAACGTACGGTAAAGCCAGAAGAATGACTAATGAATTTAGAAAAGTTCTTCAAGTCGCTACCCCAAGTACACCTGTATCCATTATTGGTTTAAGCGAAGTCCCATTAGCCGGCGACCGTTTCATGGCGTTCTCTGAAGAAAGTGAAGCTAGAAGTATTGCCACAAAACGTAAACTCTTAAAAGAAGCTAGTGAAAGAAATAAAACAAGTGCTGCCTCTTTAGACGATTTATTCAATCTTGCTAAAGAAGGTGAAGTCCAAAACCTTAACGTCATCGTTAAAGCTGACTCAACCGGTAGTGCGGAAGCTGTTAAAGCATCTTTAGAAAAACTCACTAACGATCAAGTTAAGATTAATGTTGTAAGAGCCAGTAGTGGCGCTATCACTGAAAGTGATGTCCTTCTAGCGGGTGCCTCTCATGCCATTATTTATGGCTTTAACGTGAGACCTGATGCTAAAACAAGAGCCAAAGCTCAAGAAGAAAAAGTTGAAATTAGATTACACCGTATCATCTATGCCTTAATTGAAGAAATTCAAGCGGCGATGAAAGGTATGTTAGCCCCAACCATGGTGGAAAAAGTCTTAGGACAAGCCGAAATCAGAAAACTCTTTAAAGTATCTAAACTTGGTACTATCGCGGGTTGTATGGTTGTTGATGGTGTTATTAAAGCCACTGGTGGTGTCCGTATTATGAGAGATGGTGTTGTCATCTACGAAGGTAAGCTTGCCTCATTACAAAGAGAAAAAGATCTCGTTAAAGAAGTCAAAAACGGCTATGAATGTGGTATGCTCATTGAAAATTTCAATGACATTAAAGAGGGCGACATCATTGAATCTTACGAAATGGTGGAACAAAGAGATTAATTATGGCCAATAAAGAAGAAAGAATTGCCGGTATTATTAGAAAAAGCATTTCTGAAATCATCACCATCGAATTAAAAAATCCACATCTTGGATTTGTCACTATTCCAGAAGTGAAAGTTAGTAAAGATTTCTCTTATGCTAAAGTCTACGTTTCCTTCATGTTTGAAAACGAAATCGAAGAAGGCATGAAAGTCTTAGAAAAGAGCAAGGGCTTCATTAGAAGTGGCCTTGCCAAAAGACTTGATACAAGACGTTGTCCTGAACTCGTCTTCATCCTCGATGAAAGTTTTAAAAAAGAAGCGCGAATTACCGAGCTCCTAAATAAAGATAAAGAGAAGTAAAAGCTTCTCTTTTTTATACTTTCTTGACCATTTTAATATGTTTGATATTGGCCTCATAGAATGTCTCACCTTCAGGAATGAAGCCCATACTTTTATAGTAATCAAATAGTTGATATTGAGCGTTAAAGTAAATAGTACAAGGGTTATATTCTTCTTCAATTATTTTAACTAAATAAAGGAAGGCATCTTTACCATAGCCATGACCGCGATATTCTTTAAGAACTGCGAATCTTTCAAGTTTAAAAGTTCTATCACCCATACTGCGGTAGCGAATAGTGCCCACTGGTATTTCCTTATAATAAATTAAGAAGTGTTTAGCCTCGTTTTCTTCACTAGGCACGACTTCAATATCATAAGGACAGTTTTGTTCCCCAACAAAAACGATATTTCTAATATTTAAGACATTCATCATATCCATCGGAGTGGTGACTGGTTTTAAAGTTAAACCATCTTGATTCACTTGATAGTAAATTTCTTTACCCCAGATATCTTCTTTTTCATAGTTAGATAACATAGTTAGCAAGTTATCTTTGGCCACTGGCCACTTCTTATAAAGATCTTTTAAGAGGTTTTTCATATCCTCTCTTCTAGTGTGCATATTGGCTGGACAACCTGACGCTAAAACAGGAAGATTTTCCTCTTTTACTAGTTTAATAATGTCACTCTCTCTCACATGAATAAGTGGTCTAATAAAAGTGATATCCGCGCGTTCTAAATGCATTTTTGGGGCAAAAGAAGCGACACGTCCACCAAATAAGGTGTTCATCATATATGTTTCAATCGCATCATCCGCATGATGAGCAAAACTCACTTTATTAAATCCAAGTTCTTTAGCGACCTTATTCATCGAGGCTTTTTTCATCCTTGAACAGATAGAACAAGGAAGGTGTTCTTTATCTTTTTGTTGGATTTGTAATATGCGATACACTTCAGTATTGTCCACAACCATAAGTTTAAGACCTAAAGATTCACAGAATTTATTCATTTCATATGGATTAAAGCCAGGGAAACCTAAATCTAACATCACTGGTTGAATGACAAAGTCAGTATGAGAAAACTTTTGATATAAACTTAATGCATATGTTAAAGCCACACTGTCTTTACCACCAGAAAGACCAATCATGATTTTATCCCCATGATTGATGAGATTATACATTTGGTCCGCTTTACGGATACAGGCCAAGACAGTCCTAATTGCTTTCATAACGAAATAATTATATTATTTTCGTGTGAGTTATAAAAGATGAAAGATGGATTCTTATTAATCGATAAAGAAAGCGACTATACTTCTAGGGATGTTTGCAATATCATCGCTAAGATTTTCGATGCGAAAAAAGTGGGCCACGCTGGGACGCTTGATCCATTTGCAACTGGTTTATTAATCGTGGCCTTAAATAACGCTACTAAAACACTCTCTTATATCGAAGGTCAATATAAGACTTACGAAGCCACTTTATTACTTGGCACTAAAACCAGTAGTGGTGACCTCACTGGTGAAATAATTGAGACTCAAGAAGTGGGAAATATTACTAAAGAAGATGTTTTAAACATCTTTTCTTCACTAATTGGTGAGTCAGAACAAACAGTTCCTAAGACTTCCGCTGTCCATGTAAACGGCCGTAAATTATATCATTACGCTCACCTTAATCAAGAAGTGGAATTACCAAAAAGAACCATCGATATTAAAGAGTTAGAATTATTAGAATTTAACCTTCCAGTTATTAGGTTTAAAACCACAGTTTCTAAGGGTACATATATTAGAACTCTAGGGGAAACAATCGCTGAAAAACTAGGGACAGTGGGACACCTCACTTCTTTAAGAAGAACTAAGATATTAGATTTAGAAGTTAGCAGAGCTAAAACTATCAAAGAATTAACTCCTGAATGCTTAATTCAAACTAGTGATATTATGCAAAAATTCATCCCACTTATGTACTTACCAAATGAAGTTGAATTAAAGAAAGCTAGACATGGTGGAAAGCTCTCGCTTAAATTGTTCCCAGAAACAATGGACTTATTCTGTGTCATTGATGATAAAAAAACCGCTATCGCTATTTATAAATATAGCGAATTAGGGTATTATGAATGTGTACGAGGCATAAATCGTGAAGATAATTGAGTTTGATATCAGTAATACTCCACCAAATGATAAAGACCTAGTTTTATGCTTAGGTTTCTATGATGGTTTACATTTAGGTCATCAAGATCTTATCAAAAAAGCTTTAGCGACGGGTCTACCAGTTGGTGTCATGACTTTTGATATTGCCCCAAGAGTGCTTCTTGGTAAAAAAGAAAATTACTGTATCACGTCCACCTTTGATAAAGCGGACTTCCTTGAAGATATGGGCGTTAAATTCCTTTATCTCATGCACTTTGATAATGAAACATTAAAGGTCACTAAAGATGAATTTATCACTAGAGTCTTAAAGGTTCTTAATCCAAAGAAAATCTATGTTGGTGATGACTATAGATTTGGTACTGGTGGAGAAGGTAACGCTGAATATTTAAAGCGTTTCTTTGATGTGGAAATCGTCCCATTAATGCGTATAAATGATATTAAAGTATCTTCAAAGAAGATAAGAGAATACATTGAAGCGGGACAAATGGAAAAAGCTTCCTATTTATTAGGTAGAGATTATCGTATCAGTGGCACAGTTGTAGAAGGTCAAGGTAATGGCCATAAAATTGACTTCCCAACTGCGAATTTAGACTTATATTACCCATATGTTTTCCCTAAACAAGGTGTCTACATGGGTTATGCCTATTTCCTAAATCGCAAAAGAAAAGCGATTATCGCTGTGGGCACTCATCCCACAATTAATCAACTCTTAAAACCAATCATCGAAGTGCACATAATTGACTTCGACGAAGTCCTTTATGGTAGAGAGCTTTATGTTGATTTTGTTTCCTATATGAGACCAATTGAACAGTTCGCCTCCATGGATGAGCTAAGAGAACAATTAATAAAAGACGAAGAAAAAGCAAAAAACACTTTGCAATAGTGTAAAAAGAATATAAAATATTCATTGCGACTTTTCCCTAGGATAAACGAGTCCCTAACGTTATTCCCGGAGATAAGTTAAGAAAAGAATTAGGAGGGTATTTCAATGGCGTTAACCAAAGAAAGAAAAGCCGAGCTCGTTAAAAAGTTTGGTAAAAACGAAAAAGACACTGGTTCTGTCCAAGTTCAAGTTGCCTTATTAACCGAACAAATCCAAGCTTTAACCGCTCACCTAAAGAAGAATCACAAAGATGCCGCTAGCAAACGTGGCTTAATGATTCTTGTCGGTCAAAGACGTAGCTTATTAGACTACTTAGTCAGAACCGATCGTGAAGCTTATCTTAAATTAATCGTTGAATTAGGTTTAAGAAAATAGTTATTCACAACTAGGAAAGAAGACCGCTGAAAGGCGGTTTTTTTCTTTACTAAAAAATATGATTAGTGCTTAATAATTTGTATAAATTATGATATAAAAAATATGACAAAGAAAAGTCATTAAAACTCGGAACGGACCTCGTAAATCTGAGCACAGAAACGAGGTGATGTCCAATGAAAGACTTTTTCAAAGAGACCCTGTTTCTTTTGAAAATTGCCTTGATTTGTCTCTTCTTATCTTTACTAGCATTGCTTGTAAAATAAAAGAGCCTCAATAGCTACCTAACCACAAGTGCTTACGAGGGCTCCGTTCTTCTGGTTTATTATATCACAATATCTTCTTATGTAAATATAGTTGCAACATGCCATAATCTATGGCTTTTCTGAAAAATAGTTATAGTCAAACATCCCATATTTATATTTATCTATTAATAGATGAGTATATGTATACAAGCAAATATAAATATAGGGATGGTGGATAATGCCACAAAATAATCTTTGATTATATCTAGATAAATCGTTAATATATAACTCGACAAAGAAAAGTCATTAAAACTCGGAACGGAATACCTCCTAGACTATAAGGCTCACAAATGAAACTTATAGAAAGGAGGAAAGCACATGAAAGAAAATCTTACTGAAGTATTAAAGCTTCTTAAGATGGCCTTGATATGTCTCTTGCTTGGTTTGTTAATACACCTACTAAAATAAAAAGAGCCCTAGACTAATCCGCCAAGATAGTTTGTTTAGGAGGCTCCGTTCTTATGGCTACATTATATCACGCTATTAGTCTGTGTAAATATTGTTTTCAAAAGCTAAAAGCACAGCTTTTTTATTTTTGTGACATTTTTTAACATTAAATGTTTAACAAAGTTAATGACTCTAGTATAATGACTAAGGTTAAATTTTAAAAAAGAGGTAAAAAGATGAAAAGAGTATTCGAATTAGAATTCGAAGGAAAGAAGTTCGTTGTCGAAGCTGGCGAAATCGCTAAACAAGCTGATGGCGCTGTCTTAGTTAGATTAAACGAAACAGTTGTTCTTTCCACAGCGTGTTGCTCAGATGAACCTAAAGAAGGTGATTTCTTCCCATTAACAGTTGGTTATGAAGAAAAGCAATACGCAGTTGGCAAAATTCCTGGCTCATTCTTAAGAAGAGAAGGCCGTGCAGGGGAACATGCCACCTTAACCGCGAGACTCATTGACCGTCCAATTAGACCAATGTTCTCCGAAGGCTTCCGTAACGAAGTCCAAATCGTCAACACAGTGATGTCTGTTGACCAAGACTGCACACCAGAAATGACCGCTATGTTAGGTTCTAGCTTAGCATTAGGCATTTCCGACATTCCATTTGATGGCCCAATCGCTGGTGTCTATGTTGGTAGAGTGAATGGTAAATTCATTATTAACCCAACCGTGGCAGAAAAAGAACAAAGCGATATCAACTTAGCCGTTGCTGGTACTGAAGAAGCAATCAACATGGTTGAAGCTGGTGCGGACCAAGTGAGCGAAGAAGATATGCTCGACGCCTTAATGTTTGGTCACGAAGCTATCAAAAAACTCTGCCAATGGCAAAAAGAAATTATTAAAGAAATTGGTAAACCAAAAAGAGAAATTGAATTATATCAATGTGATCCAGAAATCGAAAAAGATGTCACAGATCGCGCTGAACAACGTTTAAAGAAAGCCATTTCTATCTTCGATAAGTTAGAAAGACAAGACGCTATCGACGCTATCGAAAACGAAATCTTAGACGATTACGATACACGTAAATATGAAGATGAAAAGACACATCAAAAAGTCATGCACATGGTTAATGAAACCTTAGAAGGTCTCGTTGCTAAAGAAGTGCGTAGATTAATCACTGATGAAAAGATTAGACCAGATGGTCGTAAAGTTGATGAAATTCGTCCATTAGACGCCCAAGTCGACTTATTACCAAGAACTCATGGCTCTGCCATGTTCACTCGTGGTCAAACCCAAGTCATCTCTATCACAACATTAGGTGCTAAGAGCGATGCCCAAATCATCGATAACTTAACCGAAGAAGATACCAGACACTGGATGCATCACTATAACTTCCCACCATATTCTGTTGGTGAAGTTGGTAGAATGGGTTCCCCAGGTAGAAGAGAAATCGGTCACGGTGCTTTAGGTGAAAGAGCGCTCTCCTATGTCATTCCAAGTGAAGAAGAATTCCCATATACAATTAGAACAGTCGCTGAAGTCGTGGAATCTAACGGTTCCTCCTCACAAGCCAGTATCTGCGCTTCCTGTATGTCCTTAATGGCCGCTGGTGTCCCAATCAAAGCTATGGTTAGTGGTATTGCAATGGGCTTAATCAGTAGTGGCCCATTAGATGGCAAACACCCATATACAATTCTCACCGATATTCAAGGTTTAGAAGACCACTTCGGTGATATGGACTTCAAAGTCGCTGGTACAGAAAAAGGTATTACCGCCTTACAAATGGATATTAAGATTAAGGGTGTGACCCGTGAAGTCTTAAAAGAAGCTTTAGCCCAAGCTCATGTCGCTAGAGCGCAAATCCGTGAAGTTATGGCTAAAGCCATCGCTGAACCAAGACCAGATGTCGGTAAATACGCTCCTAAGATGGATACATTCTTCATTGATCCAGATAGAATCAGAGAAGTTATTGGTACTGGTGGTAAAGTCATTAACGAAATCATCGCTCAATGTGATAACGTTAAGATTGATATCGAAGATAATGGTCAAGTCACCATTTACCATATGGATAGAGAAACCATCAATAAGGCTAAAGGTATGATTCAAGACATCATCCGTGAAGCTAAAGTTGGTGAAGTCTTCGAAGGTGAAGTCAACCGTGTCGAAGACTATGGTGCATTTGTCCACTTATTCGGCAATGTTGATGGCTTATGCCATGTCAGCCAATTAGGTTATGGCTATATCGATAGAGCCCAAGATGTTGTCAAATTAGGTGACAAACTCAAAGTTAGAGTCATCGAAATCGATGAAAAGGGCAAAGTGAAAGTCTCTCATAAAGAATTCGCTGAAAAGCCAGAAGGCTATGACGAAGAAAAAGAAAGAGCCTCACGTCCTGAACACATTCATCGTCCAGACAAGTCCTTCAAAGGCCCAAAGAAATTCAAAAAGTAATTGAATCAAAAACAAAATAGACCATCCTCGAGATGGTCTTTTTTCTATATAATCATTGAAATTTTACTTCTTTATTCATAAAATGAATATGATAAGTGAATTTATTAATATGAAACAAATACATGATGTTTTAATTATTGGTGCGGGTGTAACCGGCACAATGATTGCTAGAGAATTAAGCAAATATAAACTAGATACCGTTATTATTGATAAAAGTAATGACGCTGGCAATATGACAAGTTCCGCAAATAGCGCAATCATCCACAGTGGTTATGATCCAGAACCAGGCACAAATAAAGCCAAATTTAACGTCTTAGGCAATAAGATGTACCCACAAATTGTAAAAGACTTAGATGTCGAATACATTCCATGTGGTTCTTTAACTGTGGCCTTAGAAGAAGAACAATTAGAAACACTTAAAATGCTTCAAGAACGTTCTAAAATTAATGGTCTTCCTGTTGAACTTCTTGATAAAGAAGAAGTCTTAAAACTAGAACCAAATATCAACCCAGAAGTTAAAGGTGCTTTATATGCGCCTACTGCGGGAGTTATTGACCCATTTAACTTAGTGGTCCACGCCATGGAAAACGCGATTGATAATGGTGTAACATTCCTAAGAAATCACGAAGTTAAAGATATCAAAAAAGAAAACGACTACTTTGTAGTCAACACTAATAAAGAAGATTTATACGCGCGTATAGTGATTAATGCCGCTGGGGTAAAAGCGGATAAGATTGCTTCTATGATTGAAGAAATCGACTGGGCCATTACACCAAGAAAAGGCGAATATTATTTATTAGACCACTATAAGGCAGGCTTAGTTAATAGAACAATATTCCCATTACCTAGTAAGAAAGGTAAAGGCATCTTAGTTTCTATTACCTCATCTGGTAACTACATTGTTGGTCCAAGTAGTGAATTAGCAGATCCTGATGATTTATCTACTGACGCAATAACATTAGCGAATATCAAAGCTTCAGCCTCCTTAATGGTGCCTTCTATTCCATTTAAAGAAACAATTAGAGTCTTCTCTGGTTTAAGAGCGACTTGTACTCGTCACGATTTCATCGTGGAACCTGCGAAAAGCGAAAGAAATTTCATTAATGTCGCTGGTATTGAATCCCCAGGATTTGTGAGTGCTCCTGCCATTGCGGAATATGTCGTTAATGAATTAATTAAACCAGTGATGAAGTTAGAAAATAATCCTTCATTTAATCCAAAAGTTAAACCATATCACCGTATGCATTATTTAAGTGAAGAAGCACAAATCCAAACTATTAAAGAAAATAGTGATTTTGGTGAAATTATTTGTAACTGCGAACATATCTCCTTAGGAGAAATTAAAGAAGCCTTGTCTAGAAGCTGTCCTCCAGTTTCTATTAAAGGTGTCAAAAGAAGAACAAGAGCAGGATTTGGCAAATGCCAAGGTGGTTTCTGCCAACCTAAGATTCTTTTATTGCTCGCTAAACACTATGGTGTTTCTCCAACAGAAATACCATTAAATGAAGATGGTAGTTATATCATTGATCACTTAATCAAGGAGGCTAAATAAATATGAGACAAATTGATTTAGTGGTAATTGGCAGTGGCGCCGCTGGTATGGCCGCCGCCATTGAAGCCAAAAAGAATGGTGTTAATGATTTATTAATCTTAGAAAAAGATGAAAAGCTAGGTGGTATCCTTAACCAATGTATTCACAATGGTTTTGGTTTAACCGAATTTAAAGAAGAATTAACTGGTCCTGAATATTTACAAAGATTCGTTGATGAAGTTAAACGTTTAGAAATTCCATATAAATTAAACGCTCAAGTCATCGATTTAACAAAAGATAAAGTCATTACTTATTCTTCTAAAGAAGATGGTTTAGTTAAACTTCAAGCTAAAGCCATTATTATGGCCACAGGTTGCTATGAAAGAAATGCTGGTGCAATTATGCTTCCAGGTGATAGATGTAGTGGCGTTATTACCGCTGGTACAGCCCAACGTTATTTAAATATCAACGGCTTAATGGTTGGTAAACGCGTTGTCATCCTTGGTAGTGGTGATATTGGCTTAATTATGGCTAGAAGATTAACACTTGAAGGCGCGAAAGTCTTGTGCGTTAGTGAAATCATGCCATATAGTGCGGGTCTTAATCGTAATATCCAACAATGTTTAATCGACTATGATATTCCTTTATATCTATCTAGAACAGTAAGTAAAGTTATTGGTAAAGATAGACTAGAAAAGGTCATTTTAAGCGCAGTGGATGAAAACCTACAAATCATTCCAAATACCGAAATGGAATTTGAATGTGATACACTCATCCTTTCTGTTGGTTTAATCCCATATGTTTCGTTACTTAACTATATTGATTGTCCAATAAGTTCCACGAAAGGAGCAGTTGTTAATCAATATATGGAAACAATGATTCCTGGTATATTTACCGCAGGTAACTGTTTACACGTCCATGACGTTGTCGACTTCGTTAGTCAAGAAGCTCGACTTGCGGGTCGTTCAGCCGCTTTATATTTAAGAAATGAAATCGATAATAACGAAAAGAAAATTGCCATCAAACCTGGACAAAATATATCCTACGTTTTACCACAATTTGTTTTAGAAAATAGTGTGGATGATATCACTTTTAAATTCAGAGTGAGAAAACCACTTAAAGATCAAGTAGTGATGATTAGAAGTGGTGAAACAGTTTTAGGTAAAGTTGTTAAACCGGCTTTAATCCCATCAGAAATGGTAATGGTTAGTTTAAGCAAAGATAAATTACAAGAAGTGAAAGATGAAATCGTCATCTCCGTGGAGGACCGCTAAATGAAAGAATTAACATGTATCGTTTGTCCTAGAGGCTGTCGTTTACACGTCGATGATGACATGAACGTCACGGGTAATTTCTGCCCACGTGGTGCACAATACGCCATCAGCGAACTCACTCATCCTGTGCGTACTATCACATCTTCCATCAAAGTCACCAATCGTGATTACACTTTAGTGTCCGTTAAAACCACAAATCCAGTCCCTAAAGATAAAATCTTTGCGGTCATGGAAGAGATTGATAAATTAAGTGTTGAAGCACCAACAAGAATAGGTGACATCGTTAAAAAGAACATCCTTGGTCTTGATAGTGATATCGTTATCACTAAAAATATCGACTAATTAAATAGCCTAGTTATTTGCTAAAAGTTAGCAAAGTAATCATTTTGTAAACCGCTTATATCTTTTAATATTAAAAACTTAAAGGTATAATATCTTTAAGTTGAAACATACTAATGAAAGGAGAACGCTGTGGAAGACATTATTAAGGTGTCCGCTTTAGGCGGGCTAGATGAAAATGGCCGTGACTGTTATGTGATTGAAATCAATAATGATATCTTTGTTATTGATGCTGGTTTAGCCTTACCTGATAAAACCATTCCTGGTGTCGACTACCTTTTAGCAAACGCTCAATATCTTATTAATAATAAGGATAGGGTAAAAGCGTATATTATGACTCATGCTCATGATGAAAACATGGGTGCTTTAAAATATTTCTATGATGATGCTCCAGCGCCAATTATTTGTACACGCTTTACCAAACACGTTATTGAGACTCAATTCAATTTCAATACATTAAGAATTCCATTAGAATTCAAAGTCATCCCACCAACAAGTGCTTTAGAGATCGCTGGTAGAAAATTTCATTTTTTCCAAACTTCTCATAACGCTGCTTATTCCTTTGGTGTGGCAATCGAAACTAGTAAAGGCAATATAGTTTATACAAGTGACTTTATTGTCGACTATTCGGTTAAAATCCCAGCCTATATCTTTGATATGAAGGCTTTAAGTGTCCTCAGTGAAAGACCAACATTCTTATTAATGAGTGAAAGTAAAGGCGCTAACCACGAAGGTTATTGCTCCCCACATCACCGTGTCACACCTTTAATTGAAAAGTACTTCAGTAACGCCAATAAAAGAATCTTTATTGACTGCTTCTGGCAGAACTTCTTCCGTATTAGTGAAATTATTGACTTATGTATTGAAAATAATAAGAAGATTTTCTTCTATAACGATTTCACCAGAACCATCATGAAGATGCTTATGGAATTCAATCCATCTCGTATCCCAGTGGATATGATCGTGGGTAAAGAAGACTTATTAAGAGTAAGAGAACAAGAGCTCGTCATATTAATGCTTGGTAAGGGCGAAGAACTCTACCAAGAACTCATCAGAGTAGTGGACGGCACTAACGAAGATAAACGTGTACGTTTAACAAAGCGCGATATCTTCATCAATGCCGGCTTACCGACACCAACATTAGAAACTATTGCGACACGTAGTATTGATTACCTCTATCGTACCGGTGCAGAGGTCGTATGGATTAAAAAGAACCAAATCACCGCTATGCACCCAAGACAAGATGACTTAAAATTCTTCTTATCTGTTTTAAAACCAAGATACTATTTACCAGTCCGTGGTAACTTCATTAACTTAATGGCTAACGCTAAGTTAGCGTTATCTATGGGTATTGGCTTAAATCACACGAATGTGTTTATCTTAGATAATGGCATGCAACTTTGCTTTAATGAATTAGGTAGACCATCAATCTTACCTAATAATCCTGCTATCATGCCAACTCACCCAATCTTAGTTGATGGTAGTGGCGTTTCTACTAATGTCGCGGAAAATATCGTTAACGACCGTCGTCAATTATCTGTTGATGGCGTGGTCGTGATTGCCGTCACCGTTTCTATTGAAGAAAAACGTATTATCGCTGGTCCAGACTGTCAGATGAGAGGATTTGTCTACGTTAAAGAAGCTGAACCTCTTCTTAAATCAGTGGCCAATATCTTCGTTGATGAAGTGACAACCGCTTTATCGGTTAATAACACCAATTTCGAAGAAATTAAGGCTAATGCGCAAGAAAGAATACGTCGCTTCATTAAACGTGAAAACGGCCGTGAGCCAATGATCATTCCAATCATTGTTACCCGCTAAGAAAAAGCACTGAAAAAAGTGCTTTTTATTTTACAAAAGTCATTGTCTTATGCGCACGTAGGCACTTATAATATTAATATGGCAAATAAAAAACCTTTCGTGGCGAATAAGAATCATTTTTATATCTTCGTTGGCATAGCCATGTGTCTCATAACTGTCATCTTGTGCCTTAATACAGGTCCAGTTGCCCGCTATGCCGCATTTCCATTTGTCTATGCTTTCGGCGCTCTTTCTTATGCCTTATTTATCGCTGTTGCAGCGCTAGGTTTAAGATTTATCTTTGCTAAGAAATTTATCAAGATCAAATTCAATATTTATTTCTTCGCCTCATTAATCCTTATCATTGCTGGATTTATGTTCTATGCGCATTTCCAATCAATGGCCACTCTTAATGAAGGCGAATATTTAGCTTTATCCACAAACGCTGAACTAAAGACTTATGACTTTAGAGAATGGTATAGTTCTTATTTTGATAATCGCTATTTCGACTTCATGCAATATCCAATCTTGGGATTATTCTCCTTCCCTTATGCCTCCGGCATTGTTGGCTATTTCCTAGTTGCTTTATTTAATAATTTATTTAATAGATCTTTCGGCGCTTTAATCGTCGCTATTATCTTAGCGGTTGTGGCCATCTTACTTTACTTCTTACCATTTATCCTTCGTGCTATTGGTAGAGAAAAAGAACCAAAAGCTGCAGTGGTTAAAGAGGAACAAGAAGAAACCATTTCTGATATCTCTATGAACAAAAAGGCTCCTCAAAAGGTCAGAAATATTGATGTTATCAAGGAAGCAAGTCAAATTGATCCAGATACATACGAAAGTGAAATTACTGGCACTCCAAGAAGAAGCGCAGCGATTTCCTCACCAACATTTATCCAACAAGATAGTGGCGCTAATAACTTTGGTATCAACGAAAATGGCACTTTTGCGCCAGCTCGCTTTAGAATTGATAACGGCCAACACAATATCCAACAAGAAGAAATCATTCCTGAAACTCAACCAGTCGAGCAACCACAAGAGCCTACTAAGAGTGAACAAATGCAACTCGACTTTAACGCTGTTCCTGAAGTTAATGAAGAATTAGTGCAAGCAAAACCTGTTTTTGAAGCTCCACAAGTGGCTCAACCAGCAGTCGCTTCTGCTCCAGCAGTTCAATCAATGCCTGAAGTTAAACCAATTGAACAACCAAAACCAAGAGAAAGAGTGAAATGGATTCAACCAAGTACTGAAGTACTTAATACATATGAAACTAGTGAACAACAAGCTTTAAATGAACGTGTCGCTAGTGAAAGAAAAGAAGTTATCGACCAAACCATTCAAAACTTTGGTGTTGGCGCTCACGTTGAAGACTTTACTATCGGTCCAAGCGTTACACGCTTTAATATTGCCTATGACCGTAACGTCTCCGCCCGTAGTGTGAATAACTTAGTGCAAGATATCCAAATCCGTTTAGGTGGTGTTAGCGCTAGATTTGAATCTATCGTTGAAGGTCAATCTTCATCTGGCTTAGAAATTCCTAACGCTTCTGTTACGACAGTTTCATTTAAAGATGTCTATAGTGACTTACCTGATGTTAAGAAACATCCATTAGCCGTGGCTTTTGGTAAAAATATTAAAGGTGAAACAATATTTGCTGACTTTGATGAATTCCCACACATCTTAATTGCTGGTACCACAGGTAGTGGTAAATCCATCTTTGTTAACTCCATCATTGTCACTTTAATCATGCGTAATTCACCAGATGATTTAAAACTCGTTTTAGTGGATCCAAAGAAAGTTGAAATGTCTCGTTATAAAGATATGCCTCACTTACTCTGCCCAATCATCACTGATCCAAATGATGCGAAGACATTAATCGATAGATTATGTAAAGAAATGGAAGAAAGATATGCCTTATTCTCTGATAATGGCTCCACCAACATTAAAGAATTTAATGAAGATGCTCCAGGACTCGGTTTAGAAAGACTTCCATATATTGTTGTCGTATTAGATGAATACGCTGATATTGTTGACCAATGTAAAGAAATCTCAATGCCAGTTGTTTCTCTTGCGCAAAAAGCTAGAGCCTGTGGTATTCACTTATTAATTTCCACTCAACGTCCATCCACTAACGTTGTTACTGGTGTTATTAAAGCTAATTTACCAACTCACGTTGCTTTAATGACTGCAAGTAGTGTTGACTCCATCACCATTATTGGTGAAGGTGGTGCGGAAAAGCTTATCGGTAAAGGCGATATGCTTGTCCAATCTCCTCTTGTCAGCCGTGTTGGTGTTGTGCGTTTACAAGGTTGCTTTATCCATCGTACAGAGATTTCTCGTGTCGTTGGTTATTTAAAAGAACACTATGAAACGCATTATGATGAGAAATTCCTTAACTTAGAAGAAGAGGCCACTCAAGCGGCCAATGATTATATGCAAACCCCAGAATTTAAGGAACATGGTAATACTGAAGAAGAACGTTACCAATCCATTAAAGAATGGGTCATGAGCCAAGAATTCATGTCTATTTCACGTATTCAACGTGAATGTGGTGTTGGTTTTAACCGTGCTGGTAGATTCTTCCTTCGTTTACAAAGCGAAGGGGTCGTTGGTAACGAAACCGAAGGTAACAAAGGCTGCAGAGTCTTAGTGCAAGATAAATTTGGCTCCTCTAATGAAGAAAGTGTCGCCACTAGTGACGAACAAACTTATTTCAGGAGTGATGACTAATGGTTAGTTATTTAAAGGCTAAGTTATTCTCCTGGAGAAGGATTAATGTCGTTTTATTCACCGACATTCCTCGTCCTGAAAAGCTCAAAGTCTCTTTATACAAAGAAGACCAACTAATTAAAAAAGAAACCGCTCATTTTACTTCCATAAATAACATCTATATCTTTGATATCAATCTCGATAAAGATTACGAATTAGGCAAAAACTATCGTTTACTTGTTGGTGATTTACAGTGCACAAGCATTGATGTTAATGATGCGATTTATTTTAAAGATTTCGATGAGCGCTTTTTTTATGAAAAAGAAGACTTAGGTAGTAACTACACTAAAGAAGCCACTGAATTTGTGATATGGGCCCCTTTAGCAAGTGAAGTTAAAGTCAAATTGATCTCCCCTAAAGATGAAATTATCATCCGTGAAATGGTAAGAGAAGATAAAGGTATCTACCGCCTCAAAATAAACGAAGATTTATTAAACTACAAATACCGCTATATCATCAATAACTCTGGTGTGGTCACCGAAGCTAAAGACTTATATGGTAAGGAAGTCAGTTTAAATAGTGAATATTCTGTGGTTATTGATACTGAGTCCTTACTCAAAATTAAGAATGTGAAACCAGAAACTACAATCAATAATTATGTTGATGCCGTTATCTATGAAACTCATATTCGTGACCTAAATGAAGGCAATTACAATAACACCGTTAATAAAGGTAAATTCGCCGGTTTTATGGAAACTAACCGCCAAACAGTAGGGGGTAATCCCGCTGGTTTAGATTACATTAAATATCTTGGTTTTACCCATGTCCAAATCCAACCAGTTTTAGATTTTGATTCCAAAGATGATATTAAGATTAGTGACTGGTATAACTGGGGCTATGATACATTATCATTTTTTGCTCTTGAAGGTAGCTACGCTCTTCATCCAGAAGTGCCTGCTTCTCGTATTTTAGAATTCAAAGAATTAGTTAATAAATATCACGAAAATGACTTAAGAATTATTATGGATGTGGTTTATAACCACATTTATGAATATGAAAACAGTGACTTTGAAAAGACCGTTCCACATTATTATTTTAGACGTAGAAGAAACCATTATCTTTCTAATGCCTCAGGATGTGGCAATGACTTTGCTAGCGAAAGAAAGATGGCTAGTAAAATCATCGTCGATAGTGTGAAATATCTTTTCAAATACTTCGATATTGATGGCTTAAGATTTGATCTGATGGGCTTACTTGATATAGCCACAGTTAGGGCTTGTTATAAAGAAGCTAGAAAGATTAAGGCTGACGCTATCTTATATGGTGAAGGCTGGGACATGGGTGAAGAATTACCTAGTGAAGAAAAGGCTAGTAAAAACAATGCCGCATTACTTAAAGAATTCGGTTTCTTTAATGATTCGTACCGTGACATTGTTAAAGGTCCTTCCTCTTCCTTTAATCTTCATGAAAAAGGCTATATCTGTGGTAACACTGACTATGTATTTGGCCTAGATTATGCCTTCCATGCATCCGTATTACCTTTATCCTACCAACCAATGTTTAATACCGCTAATCAAAGCATCAATTATCTTGAATGTCACGATAATAGTACGCTTTTTGATAAATTGCTCGTTTCTAACGCGTTTGAAGAAGAAAAAGTGCTCTTAGATAGAGTGAATCTCGCTAATCACATTTTACTTCTTTCGTTCGGTGTTCCTTTAGTACACGCTGGTCAAGAGATTGGTCAGAGCAAAGATGGACTAGACAACACCTACAAGACGATAGGCGTCAACAACCTTAACTATCGTCTCATTGATGAACGTTTTGACATGGTCAATCGTTTCCGTCTTTTCAATATCCTGCGGAAGAAACTTGCTTACACACATCTTTTCAAACCAGAAGAGATTAAGAATGTTTTCGAAATCTCTCGCTGGGATAATGGTGTTTATCTATTGAGTGCAAAGAATAAGAACATCATTAATAATGAAAAGGAATTTGTCATTCTTATTAATCCAAAAGCCGAAAAGATTCCAGTGGAGTTAGATAATTACTACACTGAATTTAACGGGGTGGATGATAATAGGGCGACAACTGTAAAAAATAGTCTTCTTCCTGGGTGTTCAGTAAAGATGTTATTTCTTAAGAAATAACTAGCCAAGGAGAGAGGAATATGATTTCCACCATTACGTTGTTGGGTCAAGCTAGCGACGCTATAGCAGACCATCCTATGTTCCGTTACATCGATATCGAGTCACGTGAACCTTTTGAAGAAAATTCATTCTTCAGCAAAATCCCGGTTATGTACTGGGATAGATCAAGCTCTAATCCATTACTACGTATCCCAAATGGACATTTTGTGGTAATATTTGGTAGATTAGAGTCTCATCCAACATTGGGACTTTATGTCCTTGCGGAACAAATCCGCCATTTCAGTTCTAACTTAAAGACAAAGTAAAACTATGTTCCATTATTCAAGAGCCGTTTTAAGAGTTGGTCCTCGCCTATTAGGCGCGTGTCTTTTTACTTTCAGTAGATGGAATAAACACTTAGACAAAGTGCCATTCGCCATTAGAAACGCTAAATTTAGAAAGCTTTCTAAGCAAATCGCTGATGCTTTACATGTTGATTTGAATATTTTTGGCTTAGAGAATATTCCAACTGAAGGAAACTTCTTCCTAGTTTCTAATCACATGTCCGCTTTTGATCCAGTGCCATTTTTAATTGCGATTGAAAAACCAACCACATTCGTGGGCAAGATGGAACTCGAAAAAGTGCCACTTTTAAAAGGTGCCTTAAAATCTTTAGATGTGAAGAGCATGAATAGAGATGATTTAAGACAATCACTAAAAGTGATGTTAGAAGTTGAAGCTGACTTAAAGAAACAAGAAAGAAACTGGATGATATTCCCAGAAGGCACAAGAATTCGTGACCAAATGTTACCAGTGGCCGCGTTCCATCCTGGAACATTTAGACCAGCCCAAAAAGCTAAGGTTACAATTTTACCAGCCGCCACATATGGCACCTTCCGTGTCTTAAAGATGCATCCACAGTTTAAAAGATATCCTGTTTCAGTATCATTCTTGAAACCAATCACTCCAGAAGAATACGCTGGACTTAATACATCCGATTTAGCGGAAATCACGCGCAATATGGTGCAAAAAGAAATTACTTATCACTTAAGACCTCTTGATCACAAGATCATGAGCGAGAATAAAGAAAAAGCGTATAAATTCAACGCCATTCTCTAGAATATTAATTTCTTTCTTAAACCTTTCGGTAAACGGTTCTTAATAATGCGACCATCGCTTTTAGCGATATCGACATTGATACCTTTGTATTTTAAAAGACAATAGCCCTTGCTAGTGTTTTTATTGACGCCTTCACCAAGGAAATACCTTGCGGTTTCATTTTCGTCAATTTCGAAGGCGCTTTTAAACGACTCCACAAAATGTGAGTAGTGGTAATCAAATCTGATATCACCTTTATCGATTTGACCAACCTTAACGCCGTAACGGATGACATTAAGATATTTAACGTTAAATTCTTTGCTCATCAAATAGAGATAGTCACCATATTTCTGATAGTGGCTATAACCATTCGCTGGTATATCATAAGATAACTTGTTTTTATTATCTTTAGAAACACTAGGTCTTAAGATGCCTGGTTTTTTAATTAAACAGATGTAGTGGCCTTCACCTGGAAATAGACTTGGTAATAAGTGAACGCCATATGGTTTAGCCTTACTAACACAATATAAAGGATTATCTTCGATAGGTTTAATCTCTGCATCGGTGTTATTTAGTAAATAGTCAATGACTTCTTCATCTTCTTCATAAGAGAATGAGCAAGTGGAATAGACCATTTCGCCACCTTCTTTGAGCATCGCATACGCTATTAAGATGAGTGACTTTTGAATTTCTGCGTATTTTTCTACCTTCGCAATTGACCAATCTTCTTGCATCTCATCCATCTTTCTAAACATGCCACTTCCTGAGCAAGGAGCGTCTAAAATAATCTTATCGAATGTATTCAAATAGTGTTGATAAATGCTAGAAAAATCATTGTTAACTATTAGAAGATTGCCTCTTCCCATTCTTTCAGCATTTTCACTAATCGCGAACGCTCTATTTTTAGCGATATCGTTAGAAACAATAAGCCCTTTATTATGCATGAGAAGAGATGCTTGCATACTCTTGCCGCCTGGTGCGGCGCATAAGTCTAAAACGACATCGTTTTCATTTGGGTTAAGTAAATATGCTGGTAGCATCGCACTTGGTTCTTGTAAGTAGAAACAGCCAAGTTCGTGATAAACACTCTTGCCTAATTCAAGTTCATTTTTATCGTATAAAAAGGCATTAGGAATAATTGGATGTCTCACTAAGTTAGGATAGATATTAAGAAGAGTGTTAACACTCATCTTTTCTTCGTTTAAAAGTAGAGCGTGCTTACTTTCTTCCTTTAAAGATTTAGCAAGCTTATCGATTTCTTCATCGTTTAGATATGTCTTTAAATGATTTAAAAATTCCACGAGATTATCTTACCCCATATAAACTATCGTTAGTAATGCAAACAAAGTCTTGAATTAACTAACATGAAACGTTATTATAAAAAATCCTTTTTTATGGTAAACTAAATAGTGAGGTATTGCTTATGAGAATGGTAGATTTAATCATTAAGAAGCGTGAAGGTCATGCTTTAACTCGTGAAGAGATTGCTTTCTGGATTGACGGTTATGTCAATGGTGTCATTCCTGATTACCAAGTCAGTGCGATGAATATGGCGATTCTTTTCAAAGGAATGACTGAAGAAGAAGTCATTAACTTAACTGATTTGATGGAACACTCCGGTGAGACATTAGATTTATCTAATCTCAGAGGTGTTAAAGTTGATAAACATAGTACTGGTGGTGTTGGCGATAAGACATCTTTGGTCCTTGGACCAATGGTAGCCGCTTGTGGTGCGACATTCGCTAAATTAAGTGGTCGTGGTTTAGGCCATACTGGTGGTACTTTAGATAAATTAGAATCTATCCCAGGATTAACAATCCAAATTAATGGTGATCGTTTCATTAACCAAGTCAATAAAATTGGTATCGCTATTGCGGGTCAAACACAATCCTTAGTTCCTGCAGATAAGAAGATGTACGCTCTTAGAGATGTTACTGGTACAGTTGAATCCATTCCATTAATTGCCGCTTCTGTTATGTCTAAGAAATTAGCCGCTGGTACAGACGCAATTCTATTAGATGTCACTTTAGGCAATGGTGCCTTTATGAAAGATATTAACCAAGCCAGAATCTTAGCGAAATTAATGGTGAAGATTGGTAATGGTTTGAAACGTGATACACGTGCTGTTTTAAGTAATATGGATGAACCTTTAGGTTTAGCGGTTGGTAATGCTTTAGAGGTTAAAGAAGCTATTGCTGCTTTACACGGTGAAGGTCCAGAAGATTTAATGGAACTTTGCTATATTGGTGGTGCTATCATGCTCGAACAAGCGCATATCTGCAAAGACTATAATCACGGCCGTAAAATGCTTGAAGAATGCATTAAAGATGGTTCCGCTTTCAATAAGTTCTTAGAAATGGTTGAGGCTCAAGGTGGCGATGTCAGCTACATCTTACATCCAGAGAAGTTTGCCGTGGCTAAGAACGTCGTTCCTATCTACGCTAAAGAAGAAGGCTATGTTAAGTCCATCAATGCTTTAGAAATCGGTTTATCTTCCATGACCTTAGGTGGTGGTAGAGAAACATTAGATGATGTCATTGATATGGCTGCTGGTATTATGCTCAATAAGAAAGTTGGCGATTACGTTAAAGAAGGCGAAGTCTTATGCTACTTACATTCTAATAAGAATGTTACTTTAATTAATCGTGTCGCTAAGAACGTCGCAGATTCATTCAAAATCAGCAAAGAGTTCGTTGAAAAACCAAAGGTTGTCTTAGAAGTTATTCAATAATATGAGAGTTGTTTTAACCACCGTATTAAATGCATCAGTCACAATTGATAATAAGGTCTATTCCCAAATCGACCGTGGCTTTTGCTTACTCGTTGGTTTTACTCATAGTGATGATCAAAAACTCGTTGAAAAGATGATTGATAAGATTCTTTCCTTACGTGTTTTCGCCGATGAAAGAGGCTTAACGAACTTATCAATTTATGACGTTAAAGGACAGATTATGTCTGTCAGTCAATTCACTTTATATGCGGATACATCAGGTGGAAGAAGACCATCCTTTGTGAATGCGATGAAACCTGATCAAGCTAGAGAATTATATGCTTATTTCAATCAGCAACTTGAAAATAAGTTTGGTCCAATTGCCACAGGTGTTTTTGGTGCTGATATGAAAGTAAGTAGTATAAATGATGGGCCATTTACAGTTCTATTAGACAGCGAGGAATTATTTAAATAATATGAAAGTGTTATTAGGTCTTTCTGGTGGTGTTGATAGTGCGGTCTCCGCTTATCTTCTTTTAAAAGCGGGTCATGAAGTAACTGGTTGCTTTATGCGTAACTGGGACGCGCTCGCTAATGGGGACTATTTAGGCAATCCCACAATTAATAACGACCAATGCCCACAAGAAAAAGACTATGATGATGCGCAAAAAGTCGCGGATAAACTTGGTATCAAATTATTAAGAATTGATTATATCAAAGAGTACTGGGATAACGTTTTCACTTACTTAATTAAAGAATATGAATGTGGTAGAACTCCTAACCCAGATATTTTCTGTAATAAGTATATTAAGTTTGGACCATTTCTAAAATACGCTAAAGAACATGGCTATGACGCTATTGCGATGGGCCATTACGCCAAGCGTATTGATAAAGATGGCGTGGCTTATCTTCTTAAGAGTTTTGATAAAAACAAAGATCAAACATATTTCTTAAGTCAAATTAGCCAAGAACAATTATCATTCTGCTTATTTCCATTAGGGGATATTGATAAACCAGAAGTGAGAAGAATCGCTCATGAACTTGATTTAGAATCAGTGATGGATAAAAAAGATAGCACTGGTATCTGCTTTATTGGTGAAAGAAATTTCAAAGACTTCTTAAAGAACTACATCCCCGCTCAACGTGGAGATATTATCGATATCGAAGGAAACCGTAAAGTCGGTGAACATGAAGGGGCGATGTATTACACAATCGGTCAAAGAAAAGGCTTAGGTATCGGTGGCATTCACGGAGAAGAAGCCAAAGGCTGGTTTGTTGTCGATAAAGATGTTAAAAAGAATATCTTATATGTCGCTAGTGGTGATGAAAGCAGTTACTTATACTCTAAAGGCTGCACAGTCACTAACTTAAACTGGATTAGTAAAAAACCAGAAGTTAATCAAAGATTAAACGCTAAGTTTAGATATAGACAAGCGGATAATCCAATCATCATTAAAGAAATAAATGATGAACAAATTACGTTAGAATTTGTCGAGCCAATCAAAGCGGTCACTCCAGGCCAAGCCGCTGTTATTTATGACGGGGATATCTGCCTTGGTGGTGGTCTAATTGATAAAGTTATCAAATAATAATAGTTTTTATCATTTTTTAATGATATATTATTGTCGCAAAGCAGGAAGCTCATATAGCTATTGACCTTTTAGCGAGTGCCGGTTGGTGAAAAGGGCATAAGGAAAATACTATAAAGCCACTTCCGAAGTTTCGGGTAATGCCGACGTCAGAATAACGATTTATTCTTAAATAAGTGCTCCCATAATCATGGAAGAATAAGGATGGTACCGCGGAGAAATCCGTTCCTTAAAGAGGTACTTTTTATTTATTTGGAGGTAATTCTATGAAGTACATGAAAAGTAAAGACATTCGTAGAATGTGGTTAGACTTCTTTGAAAGCAAAGGTCACCATGTTGAACCAGGTTCTTCTTTAATCCCAAAGAACGACCCAACATTACTATGGATCAACGCTGGTGTGGCCGCTTTAAAGAAATACTTTGATGGTAGTGAAATCCCACCAAGCAGAAGAATCACAAACGCGCAAAAATGTATTAGAACTAACGATATTGAAAACGTTGGTGATGCCACTCACTTAACATTCTTTGAAATGTTAGGTAACTTCTCCATCGGTGACTACTTCAGAAAAGAAGTCATCCCATGGGCATGGGAAATGTTAACAAGTGAAAAATGGTTCAATTTTCCAAAGGAAAGATTATATGTCACCTATCACCCAGATGATTTAGAAACAAAGAAATGCTGGATGGATGCTGGTGTTCCTGAAGACCATCTAATTACTAAAGAAGATAACTTCTGGGAAATCGGTGAAGGTCCATGTGGCCCTGATACTGAAATCCATTTCGATAGAGGTGAAAAGTTTGACCCTGAAGGTGTTGGTTTAAAACTTTTAATTGAAGATTTACCAAACTTTAGATTCGTGGAAATTTGGAATATCGTCTTCTCCCAATTCAATAGTGAAGCTGGTAAAAAGAGAAGCGAATATAAAGAATTACCAAGTAAAAACATCGATACTGGTGCGGGTTTAGAAAGATTTGTGACCGTTATCCAAGGTAAAGATACCTGCTATGAAACAGATTTATTCTGGCCAATGATTGAAAAAACTGAACAAATCTGTGGCAAGAAATATAACGATAATCCAAGACCCTTTAGAGTTATCGCTGACCACATTAGAACAATTACTTTCGCTTTAGCGGATGGTGAATCTTTCTCTAATGAAGGTAGAGGCTACGTTTTACGTAGACTTCTTAGAAGAGCGGTGCGATATGGCAAACTCTTAGGTATGGAAAAACCATTCTTATATGAACTTGTCGATGTCGTTGCTAATAACATGGAAGACTATTATCCATATTTACAAGGTAAGAAAGAATTCGTCGCTAAAATCGTAAAAGCGGAAGAAGAAAAATTCATTAAGACTTTAACAAATGGCGAAGCTCTTTTAATGAAATTAATTAATGATAATAAAGCTGTCTCAGGTGCGGATGTCTTCAAACTCTATGATACATTTGGTTTCCCAAAAGAACTCACATTAGAAATTTGTGAAGAACAAGGTATTAAAGTTAACGTTGAACAATTTGAAAAGCTCATGAAAGAGCAAAGAGAAAGAGCGAGATCTGCGCGTGGTGACCAACAATCTATGAATAAGCAAGCTATTGACTTAATGAAATGTACAGTGGCTTCTAAATTCAATTATGGTAGTGAACCTATTAAAGCTAAAGTTGTGGCCTGTTTCAAAGACGGCAATAAAGTTGACTCTTTTGATGACGAAGGTGAATTAATGCTTGATGTCACTAATTTCTACGCTGAAAGCGGTGGTCAAGTCGCTGATACTGGTGTCATGGAAAATGAAAATGTTTCTATGAAAGTCACTAATGTCATTAAAGCTCCTAATAAACAACACTTACATTCCGTTAAAGTGATGTTTGGCGAAGTTAAAGTTGGGGATGAAATAACCGCGAAGATTGATGAAAATAGAAGAGCCTTAATTGCTAGAAACCATTCTTCAGTTCACTTATTACAACAAGCTTTAACTGAAGTTTTAGGTGATCATATCGCTCAACATGGTAGTTATGTTAACGATGAATATTCTCACTTTGACTTCAACCATTTTGCAAAAATGACTCCAGAACAAATCGCGGAAGTGGAAAGAAAAGTCAATCAATATATCGCTCAAGCGATTAAAGAAGAAACGTTTGTTTTACCAATCGAAGAAGCGAAAAAGATGGGCGCTAAAGCGTTATTCGATGATAAATATGGTGATACTGTCAGAGTTGTCACCTTTGGTGATGTCTCTAAAGAATTCTGTGGTGGTACACACGTCACTAACACAAGCGATATCGGTGTCTTTGTTATTGAATATGAAGAATCTGTCGCCGCAGGTATTAGAAGAATTCAAGCTAGAACATCATTCGGTGCTTATGAACTATTAAAGA